>CAWEPP010000029.1:0-97366 GCA_963810985.1 uncultured beta proteobacterium | reverse complement strand
TGCGGCGCAACAGTTCCTCGATGCTTGCGATGGGCGCCGCCGAATCCATGCGCGCGCGATAGCGGATGTCTTTCGCCGCGAGACCCACTCCGTCAAATTCGGCCTGGGCTTCGATCTCGACTGAATCGATCGCAATGCCGAGCTGCGCGGCCTCGCGGTAGAGATCGTTGCAGTAGCACGTGGCGAGAGCCAGCATCAGGAACTCGCCTCCATTGACACTCGAGCCGTTGCCGGTTGCCTTTGCGCTGATCCGAAGATCCTGGACGGCGCCGCCCGTGCTGACGGTTACCCGGTGCTCGCTGCCGGCGTTTCGAACGTTCGCGGCAATTCTCATATTGGCTACCGATGGTCTCCATGAGTCTCTGACACCTTCCCGGCGCGCTGGCCCGGCACGCAATTCGACCGGTGCTGGCGGGTTGTGGCTTCCTCAACTCTTGACATCGCGCCGACGCCGGTCAGGTGTTGCCGGTCGCCGGCTTGTCGCCCGTTGCCGGGGCGAAGCGTTCCTGGATGGCCACGAGCTGGTCGTCCGTCGTCGCAACGATCCACAAGCGTGCAGCTTCCACAAGGTATCTGTTGTGATCCTTGAATGGCCCCATGGCGCCGACGGTCTTCCAGAGCACAGGGCCCGGCCGACTCTTCTTGCCGGAAGGGCGTACCCACCAGAATGCAGTATGGCCCGAGCGGCAGCGATACGAACGGTTGCACTGGACGCGCGCGCACGCGCCAGTCTATGAACGGCGCCTCGCTGATCAGCAGCGGCGACGGCAGCCCATGAAAAGACGGTGAAGTCATAGAGTTCCAATTGTGTGCGCAGGCCGACGTACCTGCTTCGAATGTCATGGATCACCGCGGCGCAGATCTCGTCTTCGAACATCGGCTCGAGCGCATAGGTCGCAAGGGCCCGCTGCGCTTCCTGCTGGTAGGCACACACGAGGACGAGGTCCACGCAGTCCTGCGCCGCGCGTTGGATGTCTGCCACGGAACCGCCCTCGTCCGGCTTCCCCAGTTGGGCCGCCCGCAGGAAACGGGCCAAAGCCCCTTCGTGGATCGCAGGCGCCGTCGCGCCGGCCGCAACGTCCGTGTCCGCGCCAAGAGGCACATAGAAGATTCCTTCAGCTGCAAAGCGCGCCTTCTTCCCATCGTCGAACTTGACCTGACCGTCACTGCAATCGAGATAGCGCGTGCCGACGTGCCCGTGTTCCCAGACCCAGTTCTTCAGGAAGGGACGCAAGGGATGCAGTACCTCGGGCTCAGCCATTGGACTCCTCAGCGTCTGCGTGCTCCATGGATTCGCGACACATTCTGAATCCAAGCGGACAGATTGACCATGTGTGTCACGCCACGCGCGAACACAGCAAACACACGCCTGCGACGGGCATTGATGGGACGCGCCCTTGGGCAACACGCTGTCAGGCGCCATTCTGCGAAGGCGACTGGTTTCGGGCTCGCCAGTCGCCACACTTTCGCAGGTTTCGCCACGATCACTATCAATCGCGGGTCAAGGAGACCTTTTAGGCGGCCATGGGTCGCCCAAGCACTCTTTGCGACGCACCTCGCGCGGCTACAATCCGCGCCGCACGGATTCTGAACAAGAAGCTCAATGCGCGTCATCGTGGTGGGTGCCGGCATCATCGGCGTCTGCACTGCCTATGCCCTTCGTCGCGCAGGCTTCGACGTCACCGTACTGGAACGCCGCTCCGGCGTGGCCCAGGAGGCGAGTTTCGCCAACGCCGGCGTGATGGCGCCGGGCTACGTCGGGCCGTGGGCGTCACCGGCGATGCCGCGCAAGGTGCTCTCGTACCCTGCTGCGCCCAGAAGCCCCGGTCATTTTCCGCACCCTCTTTTGATCCAGCGCTGTGGCGCTGGCTGCGCCGCTGGCTGCGCGAGTGCGATCTTGAAACGCGATCCGGCGCAACCGCGAGCGCATGCAGCGTCTGGCGTTCTACAGCCAGGCCGAACTGAAGGTGTTGCGGGCTGCGCACGCGATTGACTACGAGCAGGCGACGGGTTACCTGCAACTGTTCCGCAGCGACAAGGCAGCCGAGGCCTCGGCGCCGGCGCGAACGCTGCTCGGCGAACTGGGCGTTCGCCATATGCTGCTCGACGCGGCGCAGTGCTATGTGCTGGAACCGACGCTGCATCCGGTGACGCCGCTGGCCGGCGGCATCCACCTGCCAGACGACGAGACTGGCAACTGCGCCTATTTCGCGCACCAGCTGAAGGACATCGCAGTCCGCGATGGCGTCGAGTTCCGCTTCGGCGTCGAGATAGAGCGGATCGACATGGCGCCGGGCCGGGTCGAAGCGCTGCAGACCGCCAGCGGTCCGGTGCGCGGGGACGCTTACGTGCTCGCCAGCGGCGTCGACAGCGCCGCCCTGCTGGCCCCGATCGGCATCCGCCTGCCACTGCTCAACGTCAAGGGCTATTCCGCAACGGCAAACATCACGGCATTGGAGCATGCGCCGTTCCTGAGCGTGATGGACGAGACCTATAAGGTCGCGATAACGCGCATGGGCAATCGCATGCGCGTCGCCGGCACAGCGGAGCTCGGCACACGGGGCAATACGCTGCGCGAGAGCGCGTTGCGGACCTTGCTGAAGGTCGCACAGGACTGGTTTCCCTACGCGGCCAGCTATCGCCAGGGCAAATTCTGGGTTGGCTCGCGGCCGATGCTTCCGGATGGCCCGCCGGTGCTCGGCCGCACGCCGGTCGGCAACCTGTTCCTGAACACCGGTCACGGTTCCAGTGGCTGGGTGATGGCCGCTCGGGTCGGGACAGATCGTGGCCGATGTACTGGCCGGTCGCGCGCCCGCGATCGACCTCGAGGGCTTGACGCTGGGACAGGTACCTGGCCGGCGCAGCCGCCTAGTCTTGGCAGATGACTCGATTCCTTTTATCGCGTCGATGAGCTGCGCGCGATCGAGCGCACCGCCCGATGCGCAGTTGCCGCCCGGGACCCTTGATGTCGCGCGCAGGACAGGCGGCTGCCGAATGGTTCGATGCGCAGCACAGCGGTCAACCCCGATCGTTCTGCATCGTCTGCGGCCCCGGAAACAATAGCGGCGACGGTTACGTCGTTGCCCGCGAGCTCGAAGCGCGCGGACATGCCGTTTCCTGCGTGTCGGTCGGCGCTCGATGACAGCCGGCGACGCAGGATGCGCGCCGCGCCCATGAAAACTGGATGCGGAGGCGGCGGACGGGCAGATGAACGCGCTCCTCCCGCCGGACCGCCGCTTCGATGCGGTCATCGACGCGATGTTCGGCATTGGCCTCTCGCGGCCGCTCGCCGGCGACTTCCCCTCGCCGCGGCCGAGTGGATCAATCTGCCCAGGCTCGGGTCATCGCGATCGACGTGCCGAGCGGTCTCGATGCCGACACGGGCGCCTGGGTCGGCGGTGTGCCGGGTGTCATCGCGTCGGCTACGGTTACGTTCATTGGCGACAAGCCTTGCCTGCATACGGCATCGGGGGTCGACGCTGCCGGCACCGGTGGTCGTCGATGCGATAGGGATCCAGAGCCCACCCGGCGCAGGTTTCCTGATCGAAGGCCGCCGAACTCGGTCCACTGTTTCGGCCTCGGCGGCGCGACACGCACAAGGGCACGTTCGGCAACGTGCCTCGTCATCGGTGGTGGCCGCGGCATGGTCGGCGCCGCGCTGCTCTGCGGGCGCGCTGCGCTGCGGCTCGGCGCCGGGCGGGTCGACGTCGATGCCATCGGAGCACCGGAGTTCCGGGTGGATCCGCTGCAGCCCCAGCTGATGTTCCGCCGGCCTCCGCCGATCTGACACGACCTGCAGGCGATCGTCGTTGGGTGTGGCCTCGGCGTCGACCCGGAGGCACATGCGCGGCCCTGGCCGGCGCAATCGAACGCGACGTCGCGATCGTCGCTCGACGCCGACGCACTGAATCTGCTGGCCGGCGATGCCGCACTTCAAGGAGCGAATCCAGCATCGCCATGCCCCCCGACGCTACTGACGCCGCATCCGCTCGAGGCCGCGCGCCTGCTGAGGTGCGGCGCCGCCGAGATCCAGCACGACCGCATCACCGCCGCCCAGGCGCCCTCGCCAGTACCTACAACGCGATCGCCATCCTCAAGGGCGCGGGCAGCGTCATCGCGCGTCCGGATGGCCAATATGCGATCAACCCGACCGGCTCGCCGGCGCTCGCGACGGCAGGCACGGGCGACGTGCTCGCCGGGCTGCTCGGAGCGTTGCTCGCGCAGGACTATGCGCCGTGGGATGCCGCGGTTGCCGCCACCTGGCTGCATGGTCGTGCGGGAGAGGACGCGGGCGACATCGGGCTCGTCGCCAGCGATGTCGCTGCGCGCGCCGCCGATGAGTTGCGCCGGCTGCGTGCCGGCCTCAATCGCTGACGATCCGCCCGGCGGCCAGCTCGATGCGGCGGGCGCAGCGACTCGCGATGCCTGCGTCGTGAGTGACCAGTACCAGTGTCGAGCCGCGTTCGCGATTGAGCTCGAACATCAGGTCGATGACCGCTTCGCCGGTGCGCGCGTCGAGGCTGCCGGTTGGCTCGTCAGCGAGCAGCAGCGGCGGACGCAGCACGACGCGCGCGCAAGCGCCACGCGCTGCTGCTCTCCACCACTCAGGTACTTCGGATAATGCGACAAGCGTTCGCCAAGCCCGACGCGCGCCAGCAGGCCACGCGCCGCGGACACCGGGTCTTCACCTTCGGGCGTCCGGCCGGTCAGTTCGAGGGGCAGCAGTACGTTTTCCAGAGCCGTCAGGTGTGGCAACAACTGGAACGACTGGAACACGAATCCGATCGAGCGTGCGCGCAGAGCCGCGCGCCCGTCCTCATCGAGCGCGAACATGTCCTCGCCGAAGATGCTGACCTGGCCGGCGGTCGGAACATCGAGGCCCGCCAGTAGTCCGAGCAAGGTCGACTTGCCCGAGCCTGAAGCACCGACGATAGCCGCGGTTTCACCGGCGTCGATGGCCAGATTGATATCATCAAGTATCGTCAGGCTGCCCGTGGCATCCTGCACGACCTTGCCGAGGCCATGCGCCTCCACTGCGATGTTCTTCACCAGCTCCTCTGCTTCGCGCAGGACATTCCTCAACTCCGTCTGCTCGCTGATCCCGGCGCTCGCGCTCGCCCGACACTCCAAGCCGGCCGAGGCGCAGGCAGCGCCCGCGCCGGATCACGCATCGGCACGTCCTGTGATACTGGTCGTGGGGGACAGTCTTTCGGCGGAGTACGGGCTGCCACGCGGGACTGGATGGGTGCAACTGCTGACCGAGCGACTGCGCAGCAATCGGTTCAATTATACGGTCGTGAACGCGAGCATCAGCGGTGAAACCACGAGCGGAGGACGCACTCGTTTACCCGCATTGCTGAAGCAGCATCGTCCGGCCGTCGTGATCATCGAACTCGGCGCAAATGACGGCCTGCGCGGTTTGCCGCTCAACACCATGCGCGACAACCTGGTCGCGATGGCGAAAGCGAGCCAGTCTGCCGGCGCTGCGGTGATGCTCGTCGGCGTGCGCGTGCCGCCGAACTACGGACGCGACTACTCGGAACGGTTCTTCGGCACGTTCCCGGCGGTCGCGCGCGAGTTGCGCACGCCGCTTGCGCCGTTCCTGCTGGACGGTTTCGCCGAACAGCTGCAGTTCTTCCAGGCGGACCGTATCCATCCCAACGAGGCAGCGCAGTCGCGCATGCTCGACAACGTGTGGCCGCACCTGAAGCCGCTGCTGCGCGCCGGCGCCGCCAAGGCGCGATGAGGCCCGAGAACGACATTGTTGAAGCGGCTGAGGCTCTGCGGGACCTCGACGCCTACGACACGCTCATCGATGTGCGCAGTGAGAGCGAGTACGCGGAGGATCATGCGCCTGGCGCGATCAACTGCCCGGTCCTGTCCGACGAGGAACGCAGGGAAGTCGGCACGATGGACCGCCAGCAGTCGTCGTTCGAGGCGCGGCGGCGCGGAGCCGCACTGGTCGCGCGCAACATCGCGCGCCACCTCGAAACACAGTTCGCCGACAAGCCACGTGACTGGCGGCCACTCGTGTACTGCTGGCGCGGCGGCAACCGCAGCGGCGCGATGACGCACATCCTCGGCAGCGTCGGCTGGCGCGCCCGCAGCTGCGCGGGCGGCTACCGCGCTTATCGGCGCGCGGTCATCGAGCAGCTGGATGCCCTTCCGGCAGGACTGCAGTTCCGGGTGATCTGCGGCGCAACCGGCAGCGGCAAGAGCCGCCTGCTGCAGCAACTCGCCCGGCGGGAGCGCAGGTGCTCGACCTCGAGGCGCTCGCCTGCCACCGCGGCTCCGTGCTGGGTGGACTGCCCTCGCAGCCGCAGCCTGGGCAGAAGCACTTCGAGTCCCTGCTGTGGGATCGGCTGCGCCGCTTCGACGCCGCACGTGCCGGTCTACGTCGAATCCGAAAGCCGCAAGGTCGGCAGCCTGCGCGTGCCCGATGCCCTGCTGGCGCGCATGCGAGAGTCACCTGCATCGCGCTCGAGGTGCCACTTGACGTGCGAGTGCGCCTGCTGCGCGACGAATACTCGCACTTCGAGCTGACCCGGACACACTGACGACCAGCTCGACTGCCTGGTCGAGCTGCACGGCCACGAGCAGATCAGCCAGTGGAAAGCGCTGGCGCACGACCGTTCGTGGGACCGGATGGTCGAGCAACTGCTGCTGGATCACTACGATCCCGGTGTATGCCAGGTCGATCGCGCGCAATTTCAAGCAGGTTGGCGAATGCGCGCGTGTTGCCGTTCGCGTCCGAGCGGTTACCGCCTACGCCGCCGCGGCACGTGAACTGTGCGGCTGACGGCCGCAGGGCCGCGCCGCGTCACTTTGTTGCGGCCTTGGTGTCTGCCGGCGCTGCCTTGGCGGGTTCGCGCTGGAATTCCGGCTTCAGGACCTTCGCCTTGTGTCGAGCGCGCAGTCCCTCGGCATACGCCACTTCGTCGGCGGCCGCCGCCTGCCGCTGCAGGGCACGCCGCTCGGCTTCGCGCTGAGCCGGCGGCTGCGCGGCGCCTTCCTTGGCCGACACCACGTTGGCGATCAGGAATCCGGCACCTTCGATGTCGGCGCCGACGAAGGTCGGCAGCTTGTCGGCGCGTGTGCGCAGCACTTCATTCAGAAGTTTCGGCGGCAAGCCCTGCGGCGCACGGCGCGACACCGTCAGTACGGGCGAAAAGCCCGTGTCCGTTCGGCTGCTTGGTCAGTTCGACGATGCTTCTCTCTCCGGCCTTGCGCGCGAGTTGGCGGCCTCCTGCTGCTCGAGCCGCTGCCGGATCGCCGCCTTGACCTCGTCAAGCGGACGCACCGCCGCCGGCCGGTGGTCGACCACGCGCGCGGCCACCAGCGTATTCGGGGCCACCTCGATCGCCTGCGTGTTGCGCCGATTCTTCAGCGAGTCTTCCGTGAACAGCGCCTCGATGATCCGCGGCGTTAAGCAGCTGCGGCTGGTTCGGCACTGCGGGCATGCCGGCACGGGTCACGTTGTCCTGCGTCGCAATCTTGAGGCCGAGCTTGTCGGCCGCGGGCTGCAGCGAATCGGCCTGCTCATAGACGAGGTTGGTGAACTGCTCGGCGGCCTCGGCATAACGCTTCTGCGCCTGCTGGGTGCGCAGTTCCTTCTCGATCTCGGCGCGAACTTCCGCGAGCGGCTTGGCCTGGCCGGCTTGATCTCGATGACGCGAATGATGTGAAAGCCGAAGTCGGTCTCGACGATCTCGCTCGTTTCGCCCGCCTTCAGACGGAACGCCGCTCCTCGAACGGCTTGACCATCATGCCCTTGCCGAAGAAACCCAGATCACCGCCCTGGGCCGCTGAACCCGGATCCTTCGACTGCTCCTTCGCAATCTTCGCGAAGTCGCCCGGATTCGGCCTTGAGCGCAGCCAGGATGCCCTCGGCCTTCTTGCGCGCCGCCGCCTTGTCGCCGCCTTCGGGCGTGATCAGGATGTGGCTCGCGCGCCGCTGCTCCTCGACTGCCGTAGCGGCCCTTGTTCTGCTCGTAGTAGCGACTTGACGTCCGCCTCGGCGACCGGTGCCGCCACCGGCGATGGCGTCGGCGCTGAGCACGAGGTATTCGACCTTGACGTTCTCCGGGGTTTCGAAGTCCTTCCTGTTCTTCTCGTAGAACTCGGCGACCTGCGCGTCGGCGACCGCGACCTTGCGCAAGGTACGCGTCGGCGCGGATCGGCAGGACCCGGACTTCGCGCTGTCTCCAGCAGCACGCGATCGATGCGCTCGGCCACCTGGACTCGGCACGATCGCCGATTCGAGCACCGCCTGCACCAGCATCTGCTTGCGCAGGTCGGCCCGCACGCGCTCCTCGAACTGCGGCTCCGTCAGCCCCTGTGAAGTCACGTAGGCGCGATAGCGCTCGATGCTGAACTTGCCGTCTTCCTGGAAAGCCGGCATGCCGGCGATGACCTCGCGCAGCCGGTCGTTGGTCACGATCAGGTTGCCCTGCTCGACCTCCCGCGTCAGTGCGCGGTCGA
The DNA here is from genome assembly GCA_963810985.1 of uncultured beta proteobacterium. Lineage (GTDB taxonomy): Bacteria > Pseudomonadota > Gammaproteobacteria > Burkholderiales > Burkholderiaceae_F > JALORV01. The sequence goes on along the minus strand of CAWEPP010000029.1, from coordinate 88,885 downwards.
TGATCGAGTCCGTCGAGAATCGACGGCGCGGCCCTCCTGCGTGTCGAGCACCTTCGGGATCGAACTCGGCACCGAACTGCTGCCGCAGTCGTTCGTACCCGCTCGCGCTGCGCGACGTCGAAGTCACGCTGCGTGATCGGGACTTGCCGTCGACCGTGGCCAGCGCGCCTTCTTGCTCGATGAAGCGGTTGTAGCCCTGGATGCCGAAGAAGACGAACGACGGGAAGATCAGCACCAGCATGAAGAACATCAGCCAGCGGCGATGCGAGCGGATCGAATCGAACATGGGCGGACTCGCTCCTCAGTCGATTCATTGTCGGCAGAGGACAACAAAAAAGGCGAACTTGCGTTCGCCTTCGTGGTGTGGCGGAGTGGACGGGACTCGAACCCGCGACCCCCGGCGTGACAGGCCGGTATTCTAACCAACTGAACTACCACTCCCGCGCGAACTCAGCACAATTGCTTCGCATCTCACCAAGTCGCTCGGTGGTGGGTGCTGAGAGGCTCGAACTCCCGACCTACGCCTTGTAAGGGCGCCGCTCTACCAACTGAGCTAAGCACCCGCGCATCCACAGGCGAAACCCTGTCCGGCGACGAGGTCGCTGCCCTTGCACCGCTACCGCAGCGGCTGCTTGGCTGCGAAGCCCGCTAGTTTACCGAATCTTTCAAGGCCTTGCCAGGCCGGAACTTCGGCACCTTGGCAGCCTTGATCTTGATCGCGCTCACCGGTGCGCGGATTGCGGCCGGTGCGTGCAGCGCGCTTGCCGACCGTGAACGTGCCGAAGCCGACCAGCGTCACCGAGTTGCCCTTTTTGAGGCTGCCGCGGATTCCACCGACGATCGCTTCGAGGGCCCGACCCGCCGCCGCTTTTGAAATGTCTGCTTGTTTGGCGATGTGGTCGATCAGTTCTGTCTTGTTCACGTAAACCCCCTCTTTCAACTGGTCTTCGGAATGTCAGCGCGTGGCGGCCGTCGCAGCGAAATTTGTTCTTATTTATCGGCCGAGGGTGCGCTTCGGAAACTGGAAGGCTATTCAACATCGCGCGCTATGGGAGTGTCAAGCGCAAGCAAACGATTTTTTGCTCTGAGCAAGAATGCGATGCGCAGTGTGCGCCCGCGGCGCGGGCGCACGACTGCACGCTGCGTCAATGCTTGACGACTTCGGTGCCGGCGCCCGTGTCCGCAGGCTTCGGCGGCGCCGGCGGCAGCCTCTTCGTCGGTCAGCGGAACCGGCTGCCGCTCGAGCGCCACCTCGAGAACCTTGTCGATCCACTTGACCGGCACGATTTCAAGCCGGTTCTTCACGTTGTCCGGGATCTCCGCGAGATCCTTGACGTTTTCCTCCGGAATCAAGACCGTCTTGATGCCGCCGCGATGGGCTGCAAGCAGCTTCTCCTTCAGTCCGCCGATGGCAAGCACCTCGCCGCGCAGCGTGATCTCGCCGGTCATCGCGACGTCGGCGCGCACGGGTATCCCGCTCAGGGCCGAGACGATCGACGTCGTGATCGCGATGCCGGCCGAGGGCCCGTCCTTGGGCGTGGCGCCCTCCGGGAAGTGCACGTGCAGGTCGGTCTTCTCGAACATCTCGTCGCGCAGTCCCAGGCGACGCGCCCGCGCGCGCACGACCGAACGGGCCGCCTCGACCGATTCCTTCATGACGTCGCCGATCGAGCCCGGTGCGCTGCACGTTGCCCTTGCCCGGCATTGTCGCCACCTCGATCGTCAGCAGGTCGCCGCCGACCTCGGTCCAAGCCAGTCCGGTGACCTGGCCGACCTGGTTCTGCTTCTCGGCCATGCCGAAGCTGTAGCGGCGCACGCCGAGGAACTTGTCGAGGTTCTTGGCCGCGACCTGGATCTTGCGGTCCTGCTTCTTCAGCAGCAGCTGCTTGACCACCTTGCGGCAGATCTTGCTGATCTCGCGCTCGAGCGAGCGCACGCCGGCCTCCCGCGTGTAATAGCGAATGATGTCGCGGATGGCGCTCTCGGCCACGGCGAGTTCGCCGGACTTCAGCCCGTTGGTCTTCATCTGCTTCGGCAGCAGGTGCTGCAGCGCGATGTGGACCTTCTCCTCTTCCGTATAGCCGGACAGGCGGATGACTTCCATCCGGTCGAGCAGCGCCGGCGGGATGTTCATCGTGTTGCTGGTGGCGACGAACATCACGTCCGACAGGTCGAAGTCGACCTCGACGTAGTGATCCTGGAACGTGTGGTTCTGCTCGGGGTCGAGCACCTCCAGCAACGCCGAAGCCGGGTCGCCGCGGAAGTCCATGCCCATCTTGTCGACCTCGTCGAGCAGGAACAGCGGATTGCGCACGCCGGCCTTGCCGAGGTTCTGCAGGATCTTGCCCGGCATCGAGCCGATGTAGGTCCGGCGATGGCCGCGGATCTCGGCCTCGTCGCGCACGCCGCCGAGCGCCATGCGGATGAACTTGCGGTTGGTCGCGCGCGCGATCGACTGGCCGAGCGAGGTCTTGCCGACGCCCGGAGGGCCGACCAGGCACAGGATCGGCGCCTTGACCTTCTCGACGCGCTGCTGGACGGCGAGGTACTCGAGGATGCGGTCCTTGACCTTCTCGAGTCCGTAGTGGTCGTCGTTCAGCACCTTCTCGGCGTTGGTCAGGTCGTTGTTGATGCGGCTGCGCTTCTTCCACGGCAGGCCGACCAGCGTGTCGAGGTAGTTGCGCACGACGGTGGCCTCGGCCGACATCGGCGACATCAGCTTGAGCTTCTTCAGCTCCGAATTCGCCTTGTCGCGCGCGGCCTTGGGCATGCGGGCCGCGCTTGATCTTCTTCTCGAGTTCCTCGAGATCCGCACCTTCCTCGCCTTCGCCGAGTTCCTTCTGGATCGCCTTGACCTGCTCGTTCAGGTAGTACTCGCGCTGGCTCTTCTCCATCTGCCGCTTGACGCGGCCGCGGATGCGCTTTTCCACCTGCAGGATGTCGATCTCGGTCTCGAGCTGCGCCAGCAGATGCTCGAGGCGCTCGTTGAGACCCTGCATTTCCAGGATCTTCTGCTTCTGCTCGATCTTGAGCGGCAGGTGCGCCGCGATCGTGTCGGCGAGGCGCCCGGCCTCGTCGATGCCGGCGATCGAGGTCAGGATTTCGGCCGGGATCTTCTTGTTGAGCTTCACGTACTGGTCGAACTGGCTGACGATCGCACGCCGCAGCGCCTCGGCCTCGGCGGTCGGGTGCACGTCGGGAACGATCGGGACCACGTCCGCGGTGAAGTGGCTCGCGCCATCTTCGATGCGTTCGATGCGCGCGCGCTGCGCGCCCTCGACCAGCACCTTCACGGTGCCGTCGGGCAGCTTCAGCATCTGCAGTATGTTGGCGACGCAGCCGATCTCGTAGATGTCCTCGGCGGTCGGCTCGTCCTTGGCAGCGTTCTTCTGGGCCACCAGCATGATGCTCTTGCCCGCCTCCATCGCGGCCTCGAGCGCCTTGATCGACTTCGGCCGCCCGACGAACAGCGGAATGACCATGTGCGGAAACACCACCACGTCCCGCAGCGGCAGCAGCGGCAGCGTGATGCGTTCGGGGGGCAGGATCTGGGTCGACATCGGGATGTCCCCTTAAATGGAAGATTCAGCGCTGGATATGGGTGCGGGCCCGGTCAATGCAAGCCCGGCTGAATCTTCACGTTGGATTCAATCTAGCACGCGACGCGAACGGTCGCGGCCCCGCACGACGGACGACGAAAGGCCGTCCGGTCAGCGTGGCCCGCCAGCCACTTTCGGCTGGTCGGCATACATCAGCAGAGGCTTGCCGCCACCGATCGTGTTCTCGTCGACCATGACCTTGGCGACGTTCTTCGTGCTGGGCAGGTCGTACATGACATCCAGCAGCACGCTCTCGACGATCGAACGCAGGCCGCGCGCTCCGGTCTTGCGCTTGATCGCCTTGCGAGCGATCGACTTGAGCGCCTCCGGCCGGATCTCGAGTTCGACGCCCTCCATGATGGAACAGTCGCTGGAACTGCTTGATCAGTGCGTTCTTGGGCTCGACCAGGATCTCGACCAGGGCGTCCTCGCCCAGTTCGTCCAGGGTGGCGATGACGGGCAAGCCGGCCCACCAGTTCCGGGATCAGGCCGAACTTGATCAGGTCCTCGGGCTCGACTTCGCGCAGCACGTCGCCGACCGACGCGCTCGCTGGCGCTCGTCACCGTCGGCGCCGAAGCCGATGCCGCTCTTCTCCGAGCGGTTGCGGATGACCTTCTCGAGTCCGTCGAAGGCACCGCCGCAGACGAACAGGATGTTGGTCGTGTCGATCTGGACGAAGTCCTGGTTCGGATGCTTGCGGCCGCCCTGTGGCGGCACCGAGGCGATCGTGCCCTCGATCAGCTTGAGCAGCGCCTGCTGCACGCCTTCGCCCGAGACGTCGCGCGTGATGGAGGGGTTGTCGCTCTTGCGCGAGATCTTGTCGATCTCGTCGATGTAGACGATGCCGTGCTGCGCCTTCTCGACTTCGTAATTGCAGTTCTGCAGCAGCTTCTGGATGATGTTCTCGACATCCTCGCCGACGTACCCGGCCTCGGTCAGCGTGGTGGCGTCGGCGATGACGAACGGCACGTTGAGCAGGCGCGCGAGCGTCTGCGCCAGCAGCGTCTTGCCGGATCCCGTCGGGCCGATCAGCAGGATGTTGCTCTTGGCGAGCTCGATGTCGTCCTTGGTGCCGAGATGCTTGAGCCGCTTGTAGTGGTTGTAGACCGCGACCGAGAGGATGCGCTTGGCCTTGTCCTGGCCGATCACGTACTGGTCGAGGATGGCGCCGATTTCGCGCGGAGTCGGCAGGTCGGACTTGACGCCGCCGGTGCCGGTGTCCGTCGTCGTCTCGTCACGGATGATGTCGTTGCAGAGGTCGATGCACTCGTCGCAGATGAACACCGACGGGCCGGCGATCAGCTTCTTGACCTCGTGCTGGCTCTTCCCGCAGAAGGAACAGTAGAGAAGCTTCTCGCTGGAACCCTTCTTGTCCGACATACGTGTGGAATCGTCCCCCGATTTTCGCGGCTTACGGCTGCTCGCCGCGCTTGACGAAGATCTTGTCGATCAATCCATAGCTTACTGCATCGTCCGCGGTCATGAAGTTATCGCGATCCGTGTCTTTGGCGATCTTTTCGATCGGGTTGCCCGGTCCGCTCGGCGAGGATCTTGTTCAGCCGTTCGCGCGTCTTCAGGATCTCCTGAGCGTGAATCTCGATGTCGCTTGCCTGGCCCTGCGCGCCGCCCGACGGCTGGTGAATCATGATGCGCGAGTTGGGCAGCGAAAAGCGCTTGCCCTTGGCGCCCGCCGCCAGCAGGAACGCGCCCATGCTCGCCGCCATGCCGACGCAGATCGTCGACACGTCCGGCTTGATGAACTGCATCGTGTCGTAGATCGCCAGGCCCGCATAGACCGAGCCGCCCGGTGAATTGATATAGAGCGAGATGTCCTTGTCGGGATTCTCGGACTCCAGGAACAGCATCTGCGCGACGACCAGATTCGCGGTCTGGTCGTTGACCGGACCGACCATGAAAATGACCCGGTCGCGCAGCAGACGCGAGTAAATGTCATAGGCCCGCTCACCGCGCCCGCTCTGCTCGATGACGATCGGCACCATCCCCAGCCCTTGCGGTTCCATCGCCTGGGCGGCGGCATGGGGGCTCATGTGACTCTTCATCCGACTGTCTCCTGTTTGCAACTCGTCAACGCTGGTTGTGGCCCATCAGCTCATCAAACGCGACCGGCGCATCCACGACCCTGGCGTGGTCCAGCACCCAGCGCGTCACATTGTCCTCCAGCGCGGTCGCCTCGAGTTCCGCGAGCCGCTTGCGGTCCGAGAGGTACCAGTTGACGACGTCCTGCGGCCGCTCGTAGCTCTGCGCAAGCTCCTCGACCAGCTTGCGGATCTGGTCGGGCTTGGGCTGCAGGCCGTTGGCCCGCACGAGTTCGCCGACCAGCAGTCCGAGCCGCACCCGCCGCTCGGCCTGGGCGGTGAAGAGTTCGAGCGGAAGCGGCGCTTCCTCGGCCTTGACGCCGCGCGCCACGAGGTCACGTCGTGCCATGTCCGCCAGCCGCTGCGTGTCCTCCTCGACCAGCGACTTCGGCACATCGAAGCTGGTGGAGGCGAGCAGCGCCGACAGTGCGCTGTCCTTGGTGCGCGCCTTCAGCCGGGTGCCGACCTCGCGTTCCAGGTTGCTCCGGACTTCCTTGCGCATCTTGTCTAGGTCTCCGTCGGCGATGCCGAGCGACTTCGCGAACTCTGCGTCGATCGCCGGCAACACCGGCTGCTGCACCTTGTTCACCGTCACCTTGAACTCCGCCTGCTTCCCAGCGAGATTCTTGGCGTTGTAGTCGGCGGGGAATGTCAGGGCAAAGGACTTGCTCTCGCCGGCGCGTCATGCCCACGACCGCCGCCTCGAACTCCGGCAGCATCCGTCCCTGGCCCGACCGTGAACGCGAAGTCGGTCGCGCTGCCGCCTTCGAACGGCGTGCCGTCGATGGAGCCGACGAAATCGACCCGCACGACATCATCGCTGGCCGCGGCGCGCGCAACATCCTCGTAGGTCGCCCGCTGGCGACGCATGATGTCAAGCGTCCGATCGACTTCCGCATCCGCCACCGCGCAGACGGCCTTCTGGATTTCGACGCTCGACAGGTCGCCGACGAGCGATCTCGGGGTAGATCTCGAACGTGGCCGAGAACGCCAGGTCACTCGACCCTTCCACCGCTCGCGGTTCGAGCCGCGGCGCACCGGCAACCCGCAGCTTGCCGGCGTTGACCGCCGAGTTGAACGCCTCGCCGACCTTGTCGTTCAGCACTTCGGCCTGCACCTGGGGGCCGTAGGTCGCGGCCACCATCTTCATCGGCACCTTGCCAGGACGGAAGCCCGGCATCTTCACGGTGCGCGCCAGCTTGGCCAGTCGCGCCTGTACTTCCTTCTCGATCGTAACCGCGGGAACGGTCAGGTCGAGCCGGCGCTCAAGCGCGCCCGGGGTCTGCATCGTCTGTTGCATGATCTGGTTCTTTTCGAGAGCCGCTGGTGTGCGGGCAGGTAAGAATCGGTTGGTGCGAAGGGGGGGACTCGAACCCCCACGCCGGTGAAGGCGTCAGGACCTAAACCTGGTGCGTCTACCAATTTCGCCACCTTCGCGCCGCGGCCGCATGCCAGCACGGCGCGGAACGAGCGGCGAATTCTAGCGGAAGGCGATCGGCGCCGAAGACGCGGACCTGCTGTGCTAGCGTGATTCGCATGGGTGTCGGTCACTACGAGAACTTTCCCGTTGCATCGCTGCTGGCGCCGCCGGAGCTGCGCCCTGCCATCCAGGCGATCTATCGCTTCGCCCGCACGGCCGACGACCTCGCGGATGAGGGTGACGCGGCGCCTGCAGAACGGCTGCGCGCGTTGGCCGGGCTGCGGAGCAGCTCGACATGATCGAGAACGGCCATGCCAGCGACTGGCCGGACCTCGCCACGGCGATCCAGGCACACACCCTGCCGCTCGCACGATTCCGCGACCTGCTGTCGGCGTTCGAACAGGACGTTTCGACCACGCGCTATGAATCGTTCGAGGACCTGCGCGACTACTGCCGGCGCTCGGCCGACCCGATCGGCCGGCTGCTGCTCGCGCTCTACCGCCGCGGCGACGAGCAGGCGGTGGCGTGGTCGGACGCCATCTGTACCGGCCTGCAGCTCACCAACTTCTGGCAGGACGTCGCCGTCGACTGGCGCAAGGGTCGGGTCTACCTGCCGCTGGAGGACCTGCAACGCTTCGGCGTGACCGAAGGGCAAATCGATACCGGCCACGTCGACGACGCCTGGTCCGCGCTGATGCACTTCGAAGTCGAGCGCGCGCGACGATTGCTGCACTCCGGCGCGCCGCTGACACGAGCCCTGCCGGGTCGCATCGGGTTTGAATTGAGGCTGGTGGTCCACGGCGGTCTGCGCATCCTCGAGCGAATCGAAAGCTGCCGCGGCGACGTGTTCCGTCGCAGGCCGCTGCTCGCGACCCGTGACTGGCTGCTCATGGGATGGCGCAGCCTGCAAGGCAATGCGCTTCACGCCTGAACGGGCGCGCCGCCACGCGACGCGCGTCTCACGCCATGACTCCGGACGACTACTGCCAGCAGAAAGCCGCCGCCAGCGGTTCGAGTTTCTATTACTCGTTCCTGTTCCTGCCGCCGGAACGCCGACGCGCCATCACGGCCGTCTACGCCTTCTGCCGCGAAGTCGACGACATCGTCGACGAAACCAGCGATGCCGGCATCGCGCAGGCCAAGCTCGCGTGGTGGCGCGACGAGCTCGCCGCGCTGTTCCGTAGGCACCCAGTCATCCGGTGACGCGAGCGCTGCAGCCTTTCATCGACACGCCGCTCGGCATCACGCACGAGCGACTGGGCGCCATCATCGACGGCATGGAGATGGACCTGCGACAGAACCGGTACCTGGACTACGCAGCGCTGCAGCGCTATGCCCATCTGGTCGCGGGCGTCGTCGGCGAGATGTCGGCGTCCATCTTCGGGTTCATCAACACCCGGACGATCGAGTATGCCGGCCAACTCGGCCGCGCGCTGCAGCTCATCAACATCATCCGTGATGTCGGCGATGACGCGCGCCGCGGCCGGATCTATCTGCCACTGGACGAACTGCAGCGGCATGGCGTCAAGGCCGCGGACCTGCTGAACGCGCGCTACGTGGAAGGATTCGCGCCACTGATGCGCTTCCAGGCGGAGCGCGCGCGTGCGCACTACCGCGAAGCCCTGTCCCTGCTGCCGGCGGAAGACCGAAGATCCCAGCGGGCCGGACTGATCATGGGAGCGATCTACGCCGCCCTGCTCGACGAGATCGAGCGCGAGAACTTCCAGGTCCTGCACCAGCGCATCGCGTTGACGCCGTTGCGCAAGCTCTGGATCGCGTGGAAGACCTGGGTCTCCACGTGACAAAGCCACTCCGCATCGCGGTCGTCGGTGGCGGCTGGGCCGGCTGTGCGGCGGCGGCCGAACTGGCTCGTCTGGGTCACCCGGTCACGCTGCTGGAGGCGGGCACCGAACTCGGCGGGCGCGCGCGCCGGCTGATACTCGAACTGGGCGGCGAACGGCATGTGCTCGACAACGGACAGCACCTGCTGATCGGCGCCTACACGGCGACCGCCGCGCTGATGTCGCAGGTGGGCGTCGCGCTGGACGACGCGTTTGAGCGGCGCCCCTTCGAGATCACCTACCCCGACGGGATGCGCCTGCGTGCCGCGCGCCTGCCCGCACCGTGGCATCTCGCGTTGGCGCTGCTGACCGCGCGCGGTCTCGGCTGGCACGACCGGGTTGCCTTGGCCGCGTTCGTGCCGCGTGCACGCGGCCTCGGCTGGGCCGTCGTTCCCGGATCGTCCCGCGGAGCAATGGCTGGTGCAACTGGGCCAGACGCCGCGCGCTGGTCGAGCGCATCTGGCGGCCGCTCACGCTGGCTGCACTGAACACGCCGCTCGCCGAAGCCTCGGCCCAGGTCCTCGCGACAGTGCTGCGCGACAGCCTCGGCGCCAGTGCGGCCGCGGCCGAGATGTGGCTGCCACGTACTGACCTCTCCGCCGCGCTGCCCGATGCCGTCGAGCGCTATCTCGTCGTGCACGGCGGCGACGTGCGCCGGAACAGTCGCGTCGATCTCGCCCGCGGCTCGGAACGCGGCTGGTCACTGGCAGTTCGCAGCGGTGGCGATCACGCCTCGCTGGACGTGGACGGCGTCGTGTACGCGGCCCCGCCAGCACAGCTGCAGCGCATTTTCGGACTGCACGCCGATGCCTTGCGCACGCCGTTGCGGATGATCGAACGGTTTCGCTACGAGCCCATCACGACCGTGTACCTGAAGTACGCCAGTCAGGCTGCGTCACGCATGCCCGGACTGTTCAACGCGCTCGTCGAGGATGCCGCGCGACGTCACCACGGCCAGTGGGTGTTCAATCGCGGCGCGCTCGATGCGGCCAATGCCGGTGTGCTGGCACTGGTCATCAGCACCGGCGGCACCCATGAAGAGCCGACCCTCGACGCCCTTTGCGAAGCTGCGGCACGGCAGCTGACCGATCTCTACGGCCTGCCGACGCCGCGCGCCGCGCGCGCCATCATCGAACGACGAGCCACGCTCGCCTGCGTACCGGATCTCGAGCGTCCTGCATCGTCAACCGGCCTGAGACGCCTATCGTTGGCGGGCGACTGGACGGCCTCCGAGTATCCCTGCACGCTCGAAACCGCTGTGCGTTCAGGTTTGGCCGCGGCGCACTCGATCGGCGCCATGCCCGCGGACTGATGCCTGAGGGCACAAGCGTGGCGTAGGTTGCAGCAAGGCGGGTTGGACGGCATCGCCCTGATCTCTCGAGACTAGGAAGTCGCGCTTAGACCCAGCGACTCTTTGCTGTCCGGCGACCCCCGCACCAGACATCGGAGTTAGGACCAGGCACCGGCTATTGCTTCAGCTGGTACTGGGCTCCTAATCCTCGTCTGGCCTTCCCATCGTCTCCCAGGTGACCAGGAAGAGGCGGCATGTTTGACCGAAGTCGAGCACTGAACCATTGACGATTTGTATCCACTTGAATACAATTGCCCAATGTACACGGTCCGCCAGACTTAAGAATTCGCCAACTGGCTTGACGGCCTGAAAGACAAGAGAACTCAGGTTCGTATTGCTGCACGACTGCGGCGCATCGAAGCTGGGAACCTCGGCGATTGGCGGCCGATCGAAGGAAAGGTGGCCGAATTGAGGGTCGACTATGGTCCGGGGTATCGCCTTTACTTCACTCGCATGGGCATGATCGTCGTCGTGATCCTTACTGCTGGAGACAAGTCAACCCAGAAGCGTGACATCCGCCGCGCTCTCAAACTTGTCGCCGAACTCGGAGATGACGCATGACCAAAGCCAAGACACCATTGAAACTTGTCGCCTTCGACGCTGCTCGCTACCTCACCGAGGATGGAGCCATCGCTGAGTACATGACCGCAGTCCTTGAGGAAAACGATCCGGACCTGCTGCTTCTCGCACTGGCCGATGTGGCTCGCGCCAAAGGTATGGCCCAGGTAGCCAAGGATGCCGGTCTGGGGCGAGAGAGTCTCTATAAAGCGCTTGCGCCCGGCGCCAAGCCTCGCCTAGAAACGGTCATGAAAGTCGCGCGCGCACTGGGAGTCAAATTTACGGCGCAACCCGTCTGAGCGTCTAGGCCCTGACCGGCCTGTCCTCACTCAGAACCGAGCGTGCCCGATGGCGAGATAAGGGATCGGCCCTTCCACGACCAGACTTTGTGGATCAGCCGACGATGGACGTGAGGCCCCTGAAGCTAGCTCACGAAGACAATTGCAGATGACTAGGTGCGGTCAGTCGCGCACCGCTGGCCAGTGCCTGTTCCAGCCGATCCACCGCGACGACCTCCAGCCCCTCGATCGCGTGCTTGGGCGCATTGGCACGCGGGATCAGCGCGAGCGAGAAGCCGAGCTTGGCTGCCTCGCGCAGCCGCTCCTGTCCGCGCGGCGCCGGACGGATCTCGCCGGCCAGACCGACTTCCCCGAACGCAACCAGGCCGCGCGGCAGCGGCCGATTGCGCATCGACGACACGATCGCCAGCAGCACGGCGAGGTCGGCCGCCGGCTCGCCGATGCGCACCCCACCGACTGCGTTGATGAATACGTCCTGGTCGAAGGCGGCGATGCCGGCGTGCCGATGCAGCACCGCCAGCAGCATGGCGAGTCGCTGCGGATCGAGGCCGACCGAAAGGCGACGCGGATTCGGCACATGCGCGGTGTCTACCAGGGCCTGGATCTCCACCAGCAGTGGCCGCGTTCCTTCCTGCGTGACCAGCACGCACGACCCCGGCACCTCGCCGCCGTGGCCATCCGGGCCCGTGCTGCGACAGGAACAGTGCCGACGGATTGCTGACGCCCTTCAATCCGCGATCGGTCATCGCGAACACGCCGAGTTCGTTGACCGCGCCGAACCGATTCTTGAAGGCGCGGACCAGACGGAACGACGAATGCGTGTCGCCTTCGAAGTACAGCACGGTGTCGACCATGTGCTCGAGCACGCGCGGGCCGGCGAGCGCGCCCTCCTTGGTGACGTGGCCGACCATGATCAGGATGAAGCCCTGCCTGCTTGGCCAGCCGCGTCAGATGTGCCGCGCACTCGCGCACCTGCGACACGGAACCCGGCGCCGACGTCAGTTCACTCGTGTACAGCGTCTGGATCGAATCGATGACGACGACGGCCGGCTTCTCCTCGCGGATCGTCGCAACGACGCGCTCCAGCGCAATCTCCGACAGCAGGCGGATCTTCTTCGCGTCGAGCCCGAGCCGGCGTGCGCGCAGCGCCACCTGCGCCGGCGACTCCTCGCCGCTGACATACAGCACCGGCGTGCGTGCCCGACAGCGCGGCGAGCGACTGCAGCAGCAGCGTCGACTTGCCGATACCCGGATCGCCACCGATCAGCACCACGCCGCCTTCGACGAGTCCGCCGCCGAGCACGCGATCGAACTCCTCGACACCGCTCGGCAGCCGCGGCGTCTTCGCGCGCCTGCACCTCGCCCAGCGACTGGACCGGCGCTGTCGGCGCCAGCGCCGCGTAGCGATGCTCGCTCGTCGCCTCGACCCGGCTTTCGGCCAGCGAGTTCCACGCATTGCAGTGCGGGCACTGTCCCTGCCACTTGAGCGCTGGTGCCACCGCATTCGGCGCAGACATTGAGCGTACCTACTGAGGTGCGGCAGGCCCTGCGCCGGATCGCTCAGTCGATGCGTCATCTCAGTTCACGTTTCCACCGCGACGCGCGGCGCAAGCGCGCACATCAGCTCATAACCGACAGTGCCGGCATGGTTGCCACCTCATCGATCGGCACCTCGCTGCCCCACAGCTCCACCGGGCTGCCGACCTGCGCCTGCGGCGCCTCGCTCAGATCGACGGTGATCATGTCCATCGACACGCGCCCGGCCATCGGCACGCGCGTTCCCGGCAACGGACCACCGGCGTGCCATCCGGCGCGTGGCGCGGATAGCCGTCCGCATAGCCACAGGCAACGACGCCGATGCGCGTGGGTCGGCTGCGCCACGAAGCGCGAGCCGTAGCCCACCGCATCGCCGGGCCGCAACGTTGCGCACCGCCGATCAGTGCGAGTCGACAGCGTCATGGCCGGCCGCAGACCGAGCTGCGATGGCCGTGACGCTCCGCCGTCCGGCGTTGCGCCGTAGAGCGCGATGCCCGGGCGCACCCACGCTTCTGCGATCGGCGGATGCAGGAACAGCGCCGCCGAGTTCGAGAGGCACCGCGGACCTCGCAGGCCACGACAGCGGCCTCGAAGCGCTCCAGCTGGTCGGTCATCGCGACCGGGCCCTCATCCGCGTCGGCACGGTCGGAGTTTGCGAAGTGCATCGAGAGCCCGTCGATGCGCACCGCAGGCAGCGCGCGCGAGTCGCTCGAACACGCCGCGGCAATTCGTCCGGCACAAATCCGAGGCGATTCATGCCGGTATTCAGCTTGATGTGACGCCGACCGGCGCGCCGGCGGCGCGGTTTCGAGCATCCGCATCTGGTCCGTCGTGATGCACGACGGCGGTCAGTCCCAGTTCGCGCACGTCGACACGTCCGCGGCATCGAAGATTCCTTCGAGCAGCAGCATCGGCTCGCTCCAGCCGGCGGCACGCGCGCGCCGGGCCTCGTTCAGGTCGATCAGCGCGAGGCCATCGGCCGCGCTCGAATCCGCGCACGGCACTCTCGATGCCGTGGCCGTACGCGTTGGCCTTGACCACCGCCCAGACCTTGCGCCCGGCTGCGCGCGTGCGTGCTGCCGCGAGGTTGTGACGCATTGCGGCAAGGTCGATCTGCGCGCGGATCGGACGGGGCACGGGTACGGCATCTGCGAAGAGTGGCGTACGGCCATAGCATAGCGATCAACGTCGCGCGATTCATCGGCAAGACCGCGTGCTATAACGACCGCGTCGGCTGCAGTTCGCGCCGCGGCGTCCATCGCGCTCCCACTCCTTGCCTCTCCTGTCCGCACTGCGCGCCCGCCCCGGCCGATGAATCGCGGCTTCTACACGATCATGGCGGCGCAGTTCCTGTCGTCACTTGCCGACAACGCCCTGCTGATCGCAGCCATCGCCCTGCTGCGCGAGATGGGGGCGGCGAGCTGGATGACGCCGATGCTGAAGCTGTTCTTCGTCATCTCGTACGTGCTGCTCGCGGCCTTCGTCGGCGCCTTCGCCGACTCGTTCCCAAGGGCCGGGTCATGCTCGATGACCAACACGATCAAGATCGGCGGCTGCATGCTGATGTTCATCGGCGTGCACCCGTTGCTCGCCTATGCGGTCGTCGGCTTCGGCGCGGCGGCCTACTCGCCCGCCAAGTACGGCATCGTCACCGAGCTGCTGCCACCGGAGCAACTGGTGGTCGCCAATGGCTGGATCGAGGGCCTGACGGTGATCTCGATCATCCTCGGCTTCCTGCTCGGCGGCATGCTGATCAGTCCGAACGTGGCGGTCTGGCTGCTCGCCTTCGACATGCCGTTGGTCGACATCGAGATCGATCACCCGGCCGAATCGGCGATCGCCGTCATCGCCGGAATCTACGTGATGGCCGCGTTCGTGAACATCCTGATTCCCGATACCGGCGCGCGCTACGCAAAGCAGCATGTGCACCCGTGGAAGCTGTTTGTCGGTTTCGCGCATTGCTGCAGCGTGCTATGGCGCGACAAGCTCGGGCAGATCTCGCTCGCCGTGACGACGCTGTTCTGGGGCGCCGGCGCGACGCTGCAGTTCATCGTGCTGAAGTGGGCCGAGCAGGTGCTCGGGCTCGACCTGAGCAGGGCCGCGATCCTGCAGGCGATCGTGGCGGTCGGCATCGCGGTGGGTGCGGTCTACGCGGCCGCCCGGGTTTCGCTGAAGCGCTCGCTTGGCGTGCTGCCTGTCGGCGTCGCGATGGGGGTGATCGTCGCCATCGCCTCGCTCTACAGCCCCGCGATCGTGCCCGACGGCGCGGTACAGCTGGGCTCGCTTGTCGGCCAGCTACTTCCTGATCATCGCGTGCGCCATCCTGGTGCTGATCGGCGCACTCGCCGGCTACTTCGTCGTGCCGATGAACGCGTTGCTGCAGCACCGTGGGCATGTGCTGCTGTCCGCCGGCCACTCGATCGCGGTACAGAACTTCAACGAGAACCTGAGCATCCTGGTGATGCTGGGCCTCTACGCGCTGCTGATCTGGCTGAACCTGTCGATCCAGGCCGTGATGCTGCTGTTCGGCCTGTTCGTCGCGGTCTCGATGGTGCTCGTGATGCTGCGCCATCGCTACAACCAGCGCCAGTTCGACTCCGTGGCGCTGATCGGCGAAGCCGAGGCACTAGCTCGCCGCGCGACGACCTCGCGCGCAAAGCACAGATCCGCCCATGACTTGGCCTTGTCGGCCAGGTTGCGCAGCAGATACGCTGGGTGATAGGTCACGACCACCGGCACGCGCCTGCCGCCGACCTCGATGTGATGGACCTTGACCCGCGCAGGCTCGCGATGCTCGCCTCGGTGCCAAGCAGCGACTGCGCCGCGAAGCGACCCATGACCAGCACGAGCTTCGGGTTGACGAGTTCGATCTGCCGCTTGAGGAACGGATCGCACGGTGCAACCTCGTCCGGCGCCGGGTTGCGATTGCCCGGCGGGCCGGCACTTCAGCACATTGGCGATGTAGACCGGCGCGGCGTCGTTCCCGCGCGCGTCAGTCCGACCGCGGCGAGCATGTTGTCGAGCAGTCGGCCCGCCTGGCCCACGAATGGCTCGCCGCGCGCATCTTCCTCGGCTGCCCGGCGCCTCGCCGACCAGCATCCACTCCGCGTTGCGGTTCCCCACGCCGAACACCGTCTGCGTTCGCGTGTGTGAGCTCGCAGGCGCACAGGCGAACGTCGTCCATTCGTCCCACCTTGCGTTCGAGGTCATCGCCGCATGTCGGCGTTCTCGTCGTGGCGGCTGCGCGCAACGTCCAGACAGGCCCGAGACCCATGGCCTCCCACAGCCGAGCGCGGCGAAGGTCCAGCGTCACAGGGAGATACGCATCACGATGGCATCCTCGCGCCCGTCCTTCGCCGGGTAGTAGCCGCGGCGCATGCCGATGTGCTGGAAGCCATAGCGCTCGTACAGGCGCATGTGCGGCCGGATTGCTTGGCCGCACTTCGAGCAGCATCGTGCGCGCGCCGTGCTCGCGTGACACCTCGGCCATCCATTGCAGCGTACGCCAGCCCAGTCCGGCTCGCTGTGCGTCCCGCGCCACGCTCAGGTTCAGCAGGTGCGCTTCGTCCAGGGCAAGCATCACGATCGCATAGGCCAGCAGCTGGCCACCGGCGTCGCGCAGCACCCAGCAGCTGTAACCGGCATGGAGCGAGTCAGCGAAATTGCCGCGTGTCCACGGGAACGGATAGATCTGCTCGCTCGACCTCGACCACATCGTCGAGGTCGCGCTCGGTCATCGGCGCATAGCGTTCGGTCTCGGGACGCAGTTGCGCGCTCATGCGGCCGCCGCGCGGAACGCGCGGCGCTCTTCCGGTCGTCATCGCCACCTGATCGCGCACGTAGAGCGGCATCGCGTCCTGCGGCTGCAACCGCGCGCGCCAGCATGGCGGGCTCCGTTCGCGCCAGGCGTGCGATGTCAGCCGGCGTCGGCGCGCAGCCCAGGCAAAGCGGCGCAGTTGCCGGCAGGTCGGGCCAGGCTCTGCGGGAAATACCGTCAGCGCATCTCCCGCCACGGCGTCCACTCGCGCGCGAGTTCGTCAGTTCGTGCGGCCGCGCCAGCCGCGGTGCGCTGCACTTCGAGGATTTCGGTGCCCCGCTGATAGACGGCGCAGTAGGCCTCATGCATGCGCGCATCGAACGCACAGGCACCGTGCGGCAGTCGTGCTGCCTGCGCAAAGACGCGCGCCGCCAGCGCCAGCAGGTTGCCGACCGCGATGACCTGCTTGCCGCTCCCCACGCCAGTCCCTGCACCAGGCCGCAGGCGATGCGCAGACCGTGAAGGACCCGGGCCCGGCGCCGAAGGCGATGAAGTCGAGGTCGCTCAGCGTGTGCGCGTGTCGCGCAGAAGCTCATCCACCATCGGCAGCGCGCGCTCCGAGTGCCGCTGGCCGACGAGTTCGCTGCGGACGGTGACGCTCCGTCCTTCAGCAGCGCCACCGAGCATGTTTCCGTCGCGGTATCGAGCGCAAGCAGGCGACGGAGATAGTCATGCAGTGGAAATCCTCGGTCGGCTCGGATTCGCCGACGGCAAATTCTAGCGAGCGCTAGCGAACAGCACGCCGCGGGTCGCGACGAAACTCTAGAAACGAGAGCCGGGCCGACTTAGGAATTCGACTTCCTCGGGCGTCGACGCCCGGCCGAGGATGTCGTTGCGATGGGGGAAGCGGCCGAACCGGCGGATGACCTCAAAGTGCTTCCGCGCCCACTCGAGCGGCCCTTGCTGCCGTCGCCCGCCAGCTCGCCGAACAACCGCACCGATTCGTACTGGTCGGCGAGCCGCTCGGAGTGCTCGAACGGTATGTAGATGAACCAGCGCCGCAGCGCGCTCGAAGCGCCGATCGAGCGCCCGCAGTCGACGAGTGCCGCGGCGTGGCCCAATGCGGCCGCATCGCCCGCGAACGCGCGCGGAGTGTCGCGAAACACATTGCGCGTGAACTGGTCGAGCAGCAGGATCAGCGCCAGCGTCCCTTCCGGCGTCGCGTCCAGTGGTCGAGCGCTTCTCGGCCAGCGCGGTCTCGATGGCCGCGCCGAAGCGCGCGCGGATCTCCGCGTCCGTCGGCCTCGGACTTGCTGAACCAGAATTCACGCGGCGTTCCGATGCGGCGCTCGTCGGCGCCGAACCAGTACTCGAGAACTGCTTGGGATCCATGGGTTACCTGCGGCGCGCGACTTGATCCGCAATGCGCAGACGAACTGACCCCGATCCGTGCCAGGAAACGAACGAGGCGCCGGGGCGCCTCGCGTCCAGGGATGCCGAAGCCCAGGGTCCGAATCAGGCGGCGGCGTACATCGTCGCGCGCTTGCGCACGACTTCGAGCAGGCCCTGGCAGGCGTCCTCGACATAATCGAGAACCGTGCCGAAACCTTCCGGCCCGCCGTAGTACGGGTCCGGAACCGTCGCGGCATCGAATTCGCCGGCAAAGCGCATCAGCAGGGCAGCTTGTGCTTGTTCCCGCGCGGGCACTGCTGCTGCATCAGGGAGAGGTTTTCCCAGTCCATCGCCAGGATCAGGTCGAACTCGCGGAAGTCGTCCTGCGTGATCTGGCGCGCGCGAAACTCCCCGAGGTCGTAGCCCCGCTTGCGGGCAGCCTGCTGGGCGCGAACGTCCGCCGGTTCGCCGACGTGGTAGGCGTGGGTTCCGGCCGAGGCGATGATGACGCTGTCGTCCAGCCCGGCGTCGGTCACCATCTTGCGGAACACGCCTTCCGCCGTGGGCGAGCGGCAGATATTGCCCATGCAAACAAAGAGGATCTTGGTCATAGCCTCGTTCGCCTTTCCCGTTGGCCGCTCATCGCGCCCATTTATCAAGCGTGCCCCTGACGGCAGGCACGTCCTTTCCCTAAACCGTCAACGCTTCGCCCGCTTCACGACTGGACGACACCAATCCACGCAGACCCGCCAAACCGCCGAAAGTTCACGTCGACCCGACCATCGGGCGGGGCCACGACCCTGGCCGCGTGCGGCGGCCCCGATCACGCAGACTTTCTCCCCCGGCACCAGCGGCACGACGTTGGTCGCCCCACCCGCCCCGAAGACCTGCTCCTTCAGCAGGGCCAGCTGGTCGCGCACCCGCGCGGCCTTCTCGAACTCGAGGTTCTTCGCGTGCTCGAACATCTGCTTCTCGAGCCGCTTGATTTCCTTCGAAACCTGCTTTTCGGACATCACCTCGTACCCGGCGCTTGCGGCCATCGCGGCCTGCTGCTCGCGCTGCGCGCTCGGGTCGTAGACGCCGTCGATCATCTCGCGCACTTCCTTCACCACGCCGCGCGGCACGATGCCGTGCTCCAGGTTGAAGGCGCGCTGGCTTCGTGCGCCGCCGCTCGGTCTCGTCAAGCGCCCGTCGCATGGAATCGGTGACGGTATCGGCGTAGAGAATCGCCTTGCCGTTCAAATTGCGCGCCGCCCGCCCGATCGTCTGGATCAGCGAACGCTCCGGAGCGCAGGAAGCCTTCCTTGTCCGCGTCCAGGATCGCCACCAGCGACACTTCCGGCAGGTCCAGCCCCTCGCGCAGCAGGTTGATGCCCACCACTACGTCGAAAACCCCGGCACGCAGGTCGCGGATGATCTCGACCCGTTCCACCGTTTCGACGTCCGAATGCAGGTAGCGCACCTTGACGCCGTGTTCCGACAGGAACTCCGTCAGGTCCTCGGCCATGCGCTTGGTGAGCGTGGTGATCAGCACCCGCTCGCGGAGATCGGTCCGCAGCTTGATCTCCGAGAGCACGTCGTCGACCTGGGTACGGGCCGGTCGCACCTCGACGGCCGGGTCGATCAGGCCGGTTGGCCGCGCCACCTGCTCCACCACCTGCGACGAGTGCTGCATCTCATAGTCCGCCGGAGTAGCCGAGACGAACACGCAACGGCGCATCTTGCGTTCGAACTCGTCGAAGCGCAGTGGCCGGTTGTCGAGTGCCGACGGCAGCCGGAAACCGAACTCGACCAGCGTCTCCTTGCGCGCGCGGTCGCCGCGGTACATGCCGCCCAGCTGCGGGATCGTGACGTGCGATTCATCGACGATCATCAGCGCGTCCGGCGGCAGGTAGTCGACCAGCGTCGGCGGCGGCTCGCCCGGCAGTGACGCCGGAGATGTGGCGCGTGTAGTTCTCGATGCCCTTGCAGAAGCCCAGCTCGTTGAGCATCTCGATGTCGAAGCGAGTGCGCTGCTCGATGCGCTGCGCCTCGACCAGCTTGCCGCTGGCAACGAAGACCTCGATGCGCTCCTTCAGCTCGGCCTTGATCGTCTCGATCGCGCGCAGCACGTTGTCGCGCGGCGTGACGTAGTGGGACGACGGATAGAGCGTGAAGCGCGGGATCTTCTGGCGCACGCGACCGGTCAGCGGGTCGAACAGCTGCATCGAGTCGATCTCGTCGTCGAACAGCTCGATCGCGCACCGCCAGCTCAGCGTGCTCGGCCGGGAAGATGTCGATCGTGTCGCCGCGCACACGGAAGGTGCCGCGCGAGAAGTCCAGCTCGCTGCGCTTGTACTGCATCTGCGTCAGCCGCACGATGATGTCGCGCTGGCTGTAGCGATCCTTGTGGCGCAGCGTCAGCACCATCGAGTGATAGTCCGACGGGTCGCCGATGCCGTAGATCGCCGAAACCGTGGCCACGATCACCACGTCGCGCCGCTCGAGCAGCGACTTGGTCGCCGACAGGCGCATCTGTTCGATGTGCTCGTTGATCGACGAGTCCTTCTCGATATAGAGATCGCGCGAAGGAACGTAGGCTTCCGGCTGGTAATAGTCGTAGTAGGAGACGAAGTACTCGACCGCGTTGTTCGGGAAGAACTCGCGCATCTCCGAGTACAGCTGCGCGGCCAGTGTCTTGTTCGGCGCAAGCACCAAAGTTGGGCATCCGGCGCGCGCGATGACGTTTGCCATCGTGAAAGTCTTGCCCGAACCGGTCACACCCAGCAGCGTCTGGAATGCGAGGCCGTCAATAAGTCCCTGCGACAGCGCTTCGATCGCCTGCGGCTGATCCCCAGCCGGCTCGAACGGCTGATGCAACTGAAAAGGGCTGTCGGGAAACGTCAGGAACACGAATCGCTCTTTTTGCACCGCAATAGCGCGAAGGCAAGCGCGAATGCTAGCATCGCGATGCAAAAAAGCCCATACCTTATGGGGAGGGCGCCTTGGTGGCCACATCCAATAAAATCAAAGACTTACGAAGGTATTGGGAACTGTTATTGGGCTTGACTTTTGGTTGCGCCTTGTCCCGCATGCCAGGTTCTCGTCCGGCACGCGGATGGCTCGCGCTGCAGCGAACTTGCGTCAAGCATCAGAAGATTTCTCAGCAACTTCGGCTAACTATCTGATCATTGAATAAAGCGGCGCTCTGCCGCGCAACAGGACATTCATGAGTGGCTCCATCTTTGCCGACGTCGACCTGCCGCCCCTCGCGACCCGATCCTGGGGCTGATCGAGGCCTTCAACCACGACACGCGCCCGACAAGAAGGTCAACCTCGGCGTCGGCGTCTATTTCACCGAGGACGGCAAAATTCCGGTGCTGCGCGCGGTGGCGGAGGCCGAGCGCCGCCGCGCGGCCGCAGCCCTCGGCGCGCGGCTACCTGCCGATCGAAGGCATCCCGGCCTATGACGCCGCCGTGCAGAGCATGCTGCTCGGCGCCGATTCGCCGCTGATCGCACAGGGCCGCGTCCTCACCGCGCAGGCGCTGGGTGGCACGGGCGGCCTGCGGATTGGCGCCGATCTGCTGCGCCGTGTGCTGCCGAGTTCGACCGTCGCGATCAGTGAGCCCGAGCTGGGAGAACCATCGCGCGATCTTCGAAAGCGCGGGCTTCACCGGTCAGTCAGCTATCCCTACTACGACGCGAGTACGCAGGGGCTCGACTTCGCCGGCATGCTCGCAGGCCTGAGGCTCTTGCCCGCCGGTCGATCGTCGTGCTGCATGCCTGCTGCCACAACCCGACCGGCGTCGACCTCTCGCTGCACCAGTGGAGACAGGTTGTCGAGACCGTCAGAAGCAGGCGACCTCGTTCCCTTCCTCGACATCGCCTATCAGGGCTTCGGCGAAGGCATCGAAGCCGACGGCGCCGCAGTCCGCCTGTTTGCGGATTCGGGCGTGACCTTCCTGGTTTCCAGTTCGTTCTCGAAGAGCTTCTCCCTTTACGGCGAGCGGGTGGGCGCACTGACCATCGTCGACCAGAGCCAGGACGAGTCGGCGCGGGTGCTGAGCCAGCTCAAGCGCGTGATACGCGCCAACTACTCCACGCCGCCGACGCACGGCGGAATGGTCGTGGCCACCGTGCTCAACACGCCCGAGCTGCGCGCCGAGTGGGAAGCCGAGCTCGGCGAGATGCGCGCCCGCATCAAGGCGATGCGGCACCAACTGGCGCAGGGCCTCGCCGCCCGCACGTCGAAGCGCGACTTCTCCTTCATCGAGCGCCAGAACGGAATGTTTTCCTACACCGGGCTCTGACCTCCGACCAGGTGACGCGGCTGCGCGAAGAGTTCGGCATCTACGCCGTGTCGACCGGACGCATCTGCGTGGCCGCGCTGAACTCGCAAGAACGTCGACTACGTCGCCGACGCGATCGCCAAGGTCCTTTAGCGGACGCTCCGGTTTTGCGACGCCCGGAGCGCGCCGCTATACTCGCAGGCTTGCCTTTTCCCCGATAGCTCAGTTGGTAGAGCGACGGACTGTTAATCCGCAGGTCCCTGGTTCGAGTCCAGGTCGGGGAGCCAAGAACCACGAGGGTTAGCAGGTAAGCGGACGCTAACCTTTTCCATTTGAGCGAGTTCAGGGGCCGTTACGCGAGGCGCGCCATGTCCGACGAAGCGGTCGGACTCGAAAAGCGCTCACAAGAGCTCGCCGACAAGCGAGCGCCTTTCCATCCCCGCCAACACGGGCGCGGTTGGCGTGACATTTGCCGTTACCGGTAGTCTCGCCTCGCACAGTGTTAGTCCCGCATGGAAAGTCTGGCCGATTGCACTATTCGTCGCCGGTCTCTGCGTCGCCGCCTTTAGCATCTTTCCGGCTCAGCATCGCACGCTCAAGCGGCGCGACGCCGCATGCGACGGCAAGCCTAAACCGGACTTCACTGGCTATTTCTGGCGCAGTTACACGTGGAACGCTGTCACGCTGGGGCCATTTATTGCAGGAGTCATTGCTGGCCTCCTCCAAATCCACGCGATCTAGATTACTTCGTGACGGCGCTTCGCAGATCGCCGTGTGGGTCGAGGTCCGGGAGCCAGCGTCACTCGTCATCGCTTCCGGGTTCCCGTTGCCAGTAGGCGCAGCATCCCCGCGTCACCGATCACGCTTTGCCGCGCGAAAGTCCCACGGCGCCATCGGTTCCGGTTCGGGCCACAGCCCTCGCTTCCCTCCTCGCGCCGCCGCCTTCTCAAGCGGCAGACATACTCCGGCTGCTTCAGATACTTCGTGAAGCACCACGCCAACCCGTCTGCGACCTGTCGCCACTTCACGTGCACGCCAGTAGGTGCGCGTGAAGGCTCGTGACAGAGCCAAGCGGCGACCTTATGGAAACCGTCTGATTTCTGCGGGCGATTGCGGAGCGATTGGCCGCCGCTGATTGTCTAAACAGTCGGGGAACCGTAATGCAACGGGGACGGCGATCGGCTGCAAGTGCTTGTTCTACTTGACGAGCAAGACGATATCCACGCGGTCGTGCCGTTCTGCCTGCGCAAAAAAAATCCTGCCAGACCCAGAACGCCTGTCCCCAAGAGCCACACGGTTGCAGGCTCAGGGACCACGACAAAAACCAATATCAGGTCCTTCGTGAATGGACCGAACTCCGAGGTCAGCGTCATATCCAACGTGGTGTCCGTCAGCCTGTACAGGCTCGGATCCACTGGCGCCCCGTCTAGAAGGATGTCAACGAGGGCATACGCAGACGGAAAGTGAACGTCAAACATAGCCGTGGTGATCTTCTCGTACGTTGGAAAGTATTTGCCAGTGCCCAGGGAATAAAAGAATACCGCTTGGGCATCACGCAAGAACAGATCGTGCTCGTAACTCACGTCAAACACAGCGCCATTCTCTGGAAAGGGACCGCTCCATTTGAACATCGATAAAGAAGAGTACTCAGGTAGCACCGTGGGATAGGTAGCCGGGCTCGGCATCCAGGGCAGTGACCTAGAGTCCTGAGACACCTGGATATTCGTGGCATTTTCTGGCGGAATGGGAAACAGCATTTCCACGACATCGGTCGGGATAAAGTCAAATGTGAAACGACCATGGAAGGCCGCATGCCGGTGACTGTCAATCTGGATACGCATTTCCTCCAGGGGCATGCTGGCTGGCACTGGTATGGGTATGGAATTGGCAGAAGCCATCCCGGCAAACAGCAAGGCCCCCCAGCCAGCATGCTTTTCACAAGGCGTGCTTCTCGCATGATTTGTCTCCCTCAGTGTTGCTTGAGCCGCATTTGCTCACTCAGATGCGTCTATCTCCGCGAGGCGGAGAACTTCGTGATGTCGCCTTCCTGGACGGTGAGCGTGTCACCGTCCGAGATACCGACGACGACGAGCGCCATCGCGAAAAGTGTCTCGATCATTCATCGTACGCGCCGGGCTCGCGCTGGCCAGTACGCGCACCCTAGCTCGGGCCGCGATTGGAGTTCCCAGGATTCAGTGGACAGTGATGGCGAGCTTGTCTTGCCTGAAAGGAAATCACCATGTCCGACAAGCGAAGCGCAAGCCGAGTCCGGGAGATCTACAAGTTTATCGAGGCGCATCAGAAGCAATACAGCGTCCAGAGGATGTGCCGCGTCCTCGAGGTTGCTCGCAGCGGCTACTACGACTGGCTTCGAGAGCCCGTTTCGAACCATGCTCAGGAGGACGCACGGCTGCTGCGCCTGATCCGCGCGTCGTTCATCGCCAGTCATGGCATCTATGGGGCCCCTCGGGTCTTCCTTGATCTTCGTGAAGCGGGAGAGACATGCAGCAAGCATCGCGTTGCGCGTCTGATGCGCGAAAGCCCATCTGCGCGCGCTGCATGGTACCGCATCCGGCGCTGGACGATCGGCAAGCCGTCGGTGCTGATCCCGAACCTGCTGCAGCGGCAATTCACCGTGACGCGACCGAACAAGGCCTGGGTTACCGATATCACCTATATTCGGACGTGGCAGGGCTGGCTTTACCTGGCCGTCGTGATGGATCTGTTCTCTCGCCTGATCATCGGCTGGGCGACGAGCCCGACCATCCATCGCGAGCTCGTCCTCAATGCCGTGCTCATGGCCGTCCGACGCCGCCGACCGCGAAGAGACGTTGATTCATTCGGATCAGGGCACGCAATACGGCAGCGACGCCTGGAGGCGATTTTGCAAGTCCAATCATCTCGAGCCGAGCATGAGCCGGAAAGGGAACTGCTGGGACACTCAGTTCATGATTCGGGTGAGCCCGATTGCCGCTTGACCCGTGCTGGGACTGGCCTGGATGCCTTTGCGTTGACTCGTCGGCCGTAGTCTCAGGCTCAATTCGACATGCCGTCGCATGCTGCGATGTGACCTGATAGGAGCTTTGTGTTGCACCCTGAGTGTCCTGTCCATCCGTAGCGTTTGACGACGGCTTCCCTCCGAAGAGGAGCCCCTGATAAGTAAAGACCGGAACCAGAAGTGATTCTTGGCGTCGATACGCACCTCGATGCGCACGTCGGCGCCGTCATCGATGCTCTCGGACGTGTACCTGCGGCATCTCGCGATCGCGACCAATCCCGGCGGCTCCGCACAGCTGCTGGATTGGGCTCAAGGCACTGGGCACGTTGAATCGGGCCGGGGTGGAAGGGACGGGGACCTATGGGGCATCCGGATCGCCCGCTTTCTCGAACGGCGGGATTGCAGGTGTCGAGGTCAATCGCCCCGACCGCTCCCGACGCCGGCGCCGGGCAAAAGCGATCCGACGGATGCCGAGAATGCCGCACGGGCCGTACTTGGCCGGTGACGCCCGCGGCGCACCGAAAGCACAAAGCGGCCTGGCGAAGCCCTTCGCGCGGTGATGGTCGCTCGCCGCAGTGCCGTGAAGGCTCAGACGCAGGCCGGCAATCAACTTCGGGCCTGCTGGTCACGCGCCCGCGAACATCCGCGAGTGGTCCTCAAGGCTAAGCCGGAGCCATTGGTTCGCCTGCGCGCACGCTTCAGGTTTTCGACGATGACCCCGTCCTTGCCCCACGTCTTGAAAACGACGCTGCAATTGCTGGCCAACCGCTGGACTGCTTGAACGACGAACTCCGCGAACTGAATAGCACGCTCGCGATGCTTACCAAGACCATCGCGCCCCAGCGTGCTCGCGCGACTTCGGCGTCGGACCACACACCGCAGCAACCTTGTTGTCGACGGCCGGCGACAATCCCAGGCGACTTCGCAACGAAGGCGCGCTTGCGGCCCTGTGCGGCGTCAGCCCCCTCGAAGCATCCTCGGGCAAGATGAGCCGACACCGATTGAATCGGGGGGGTAGTCGGCACGCGAACAATGCACTCTGGACCATCGCGATGACCCGAATGCGAAGCGATGCTCGCACCGGAATACGTCGCGAAGCGTACGCGTGAGGGCCCCTCAAAGAAAGAAATTCATCGGTGCCTCAAGCGCTATATCGTCCGTGAACTCTACCCGCTGCTCTTGGCCGACTTGAGAGAGGCGATGCGGGCGGCTTGACATAGGAGCGTCAATGCCGTCGCCGAGTCGTTCTTCGGAAGCTTGAAGAAGGAACGGATCAAGAAACAGATCTACAAGAACCGCGAGCTTGCGAACGCCGACATCGCTGACTACATCGAGGCCTTCTACAATCGAACCCGTCGCCACAGTCATCTCGGCGGCGTCAGTCCGGAGCAATTTGAGATCGCCTCCAAGCGGCGTCGAGAGGGTGTCCACTGAATCCTGGGAACTCCACTATCGGCTGAAGCGCTCAGTTCCAGAATCGCCACATCGTGATTAGTCGCGTCGAGCTTAATTTCGAAGTAGCGCCGCGACGGTCACTGTCGACGTCGCTTACATGCATATTCTCTAGTCGAACCGTTGACTTCTTGAAGTCATTGATATTGCGTTCGATCTTCGCGTGGGCGCGGATCTTGCGTAATGTGCAGCCGGTAGTTGATCGCGCTGGCGCTGGTCCATCGGTTGATGCCGAAAGTTGGATTTTTCTCTTTCGACCAGCTGCGCCATCTAGCTGTTGATCGTGCCCATATTGAGGATTCTGAGATGAAGATTCGTACAATTTCGCCCATTGCCGCGGCACTGAGCGTCTGCCTCCTGTCGATACCCGGAACAAGCATCGTCCGGGATCACATCGAGGATGCTCTCAGCGGCATGTCCGCGAACAGTTGGCAAAAGCTCAACATCAACACTTTTCAGAGTGTGTGGACGCCCGAAGCCCAGCGGCCATCATCGCGCTGGAGCCCAAGCACGAACATTTCGGCTTGGAGTGGTGCAGCCTGGGATCCGGCCGAAGCAACCTGTACATCTGGGGCGGCGACATCCGGCGAGGAGGAAGGCAATGAAGTCTACATTTTTAGTGGGGAGATCGGCCCCGTGGAGTCGCGGCTCGTTGCCCAGCCAGATCACTTCAACCAATGGAATAGCGCATACCGTAGACGGCGTGATGAACGCACCACTGTCCGGCGAAAGCTGGGACAACGTTGTCTTTCTGAACAACGTTGATCGCATGGCCGTTATCGGCGTTTCACGGAACAGCCAATACTTGGAGATGCCCAGCACGGGCCTTTACACGGGTCCGTATTTTTGGGACCCTGCTAAGGCTGATCCGAACAAGGTGTCGGGATTGACGAGCTCCCAGGTCGACCCGACTGCCTTTCCCGGTGTAATCGGCGGACAGATGTGGCAGAACAGGGACAAGCCCATGGTTGGGAGTACTCATGTAGGAGGTACGTCAGCCTACGTCAACGTGAACGGGAACGACGTTGTCTACGTAACCGAGATGTATGACAACCTTTGGCGTTACACGGTGCACGATCTTGACCCCGCAAATGACACTTGGGAGCAGATCGGTCGGCGGCCCATCACTGGTGAGTCCGGACCGGGCGCCGCCGCGATTGACACCACGAATAACATCTATCTCAAAGCGTTGACCTGTAGACTCGTTCGGTTTCTGGGACTTAGACGACCCTGACGCTCACTTCACAACCGAGGAAATCAAGGTGATTCCCGACGTCGAGGGCAGCGCAAACTTGCCCGACTTTCGCAACTTCGGCGTGCAGTTCGACCCGACGCTCGGCGCCTTCATGATGTGGGATGGAAGCAGTGGCGTCTGGCTGCTGACGCCACCTGAGGATCTCGACTCCAACAACCACGGCATACTTGACGTTGCGACGGGGTGGCAGTTGAAAATGATTGACGTATCGGGCGTTGGAACCCAGATGACCATCCCTAAGATACACAGGCGTTTTCGGGAAGTGGGTCTATATGGAGGAGTACAGCGCTTACCTCGGAGTCATTGACCCCGCCTGGCGGGTGATGTGTTCCTCTATAAGCCAATGTATGAGACTGGCAGTATGGGATCGTTACTTCAGTGCCTGAGGTAAGCACAGCCGCCATGCTTCTGGTCGGCCTGTTGTGGATTTTTGTCTCGTCCAAGCTCAACCAGCCTCGAACGTGAGTTCGAGAAAACGCCCGGACCATCGTTAGCGTCACCTTCGGCTTGGGCGCTCTGCGAGATCACAAGCCTATGGCGAACTGGTAGCAAATGGGCCTTTCGCTGCCGAGGTTGACTAGCCTGATCCTGACCTACGCGCAAACCCCGCGAATCCCAAGCGTCGCTATTGCGGGATCTAGCGTCCGTGCAGCGTGACCGACTATCGAACAAGTCATCTCGAGCGCGGGGAAGCTTATGATGCGACCCTCTCCGCGTCGCCGTTTGACGCATATATGGCCGATTGGGAGCGGCACCATCTCATTCGAATCGTTCGCGACTTGTTCCCATATGGCGTAAGCAGCCACCTCGAATTCGCCTGTGGCACCGGTGAATTACGGCAACGGTCGCTCCTTTCAGCCGGAGTTCAGTTGCCATAGACGTTTCGCCCTCGATGATTGAGATGGCACGCAGCAAGGTGCCAGGCGTTTCATTTCACGTGTGCGACCTTACAAAGGATGATGTCGAACTCGGCGCCTTCGATCTGGTTACCTCATTTCGCTTTTTGGGGAATGCGCAAGACGAACTGCGCGAGAGTGCCTTGGCTGCCATTGTGAAGCGGATGTCGCCAGGGTCCTATCTGATAGCCGATAGTCACCGCAACCCACGTGCGCTCCATGAACTTTTGCATCGCATTACTGGTGGCGCGGACCATTGCATGGATCTTCATCTCGGGAAGCTTAGATGCCGATGGAACACCATGCACTGAAGATCCGCCGTTTGCAGCCCATAGGCGCCTGGATGTACCGCTCCAAGCTACTAGGAGGCTTTCGTCCCGACGACCCCACGGCGGTTACCAATGAACGGCGCTACGGCAGCCCACTCTTCGCCGCGATCGCGCCCGACCTTATCGTCGTCGCTCAGCACGCTTAAATCCCTGGTTACCCGGCGGCGCGTTCGCAAGGGACTCGTGCCCTCCCTGCTTCGTAAGCGGCGGTAGTCGACGCGGGTCAGGCCATAACTTATCCTGCAGCGGGCAGCAATTGCTCACGGGGCTCGCAGAGTGTTTGTCCCTTACGGAGGGAACGCCGCACCTCGTTCTCGACACAATTGCACTGCCTGCCAGCTAGAGAACTTTGTGACAACGTCGCCGATGAGAATTGCGTGCATCAAGGAACTGGCAGCGAAAATCAAGCAACAGTCGATCAATCACTGTTTCTAGGTACTCTGCTTGACCGTGGACGAAACGGTACGCGCCCTCACGCGCCGAATGAAGACTTAGCAATCGGCAGTGTGCTCAACAAGCGACTCGCGTTGAGGCTCTTTGCAACTCGCGCACGATTGTTCCACTCGCTCGCGCCCTTTGACCTATGGCAAGATGAAACTCCGCTCGCGCCGACGATCATGAAACATCGCGGCAACAAGGAGCACCGCACAGATCGAAACGGTTTCCCTAATGAACTATGACTCCGCTTTCTTCGACTACGTCAATTCCGGCTCAATCACATCGGCTAACCGACTGCTTCCGAAGCTGCAGGAACATATTCATGCGAAAAGCGTTCTGGACGTAGGCTGTGGTCAGGGCGCGTGGCTGTCAGCTTGGAGAAGCCTGGGAGTTGAGGACCTTCTCGGCCTCGACGGAGACTACGTCGATCGCGGCAACTCCTCGTAGCAGAAAGCGCTTTCAAGGCGACGGATCTCGCGAACGGATTTCGCCTTGGCCGGAAGTTTGACCTTGTGCAGTCCCTTGAAGTTGCCGAGCATCTTCCCGAGTCCTGCGCAGCGGGGTTCATCGACAGCCTCGTTGCCCACGGTGACCTCTGTCTATTCTCTGCCGCACCGAAGGGTCAGGGAGGAGATAACCACGTTAACGAGCAGCCATTCGATTATTGGCGAGCACACTTTGCGAGGCACGGATATCAAGTGTTTGACTTCATTCGCCCCCTTGTCGCACTGGATGGCGAAATAGAACCTTGGTATCGTTTCAATGTGTTCTTGTACGCCTCTCCTGCCAGAGTATTAGCGCTACCGCTCGAAATTCAGAAAACTCGGGTGTCTAACGACGCACAACTGAGTGACCTCAGTCCGTGGTTCTACCGAGTTCGAAAACGCATCGTTGGCACCTTGCCCGCACCTCTGGCCACGAGGCTGGCCAAGCTAAAGGAACGTGTCGTTGCGCGCAAACGAGGCGCACGAGTCACAGCTCGTTAAACAAGATGGCGCCGACTAGCGTCTTGTTACTCACTACTGCAGCGTTGTCTGCCGCGAGCGGCCAATTGCTGTTCAAGGTCGGCGCACATGAGAGGCATCACCTTGTCGAATTCTTCAACATATACATTCTCATCGGACTCGGCCTGTACGCGTTTGGAACTGCGATATGGATATACGCCTTGTCCATCGAAAAGCTTGTGAACGTATTCGCTTTCACAGGGCTGACCTTCGTTTTGGTATACCTTGGCGGAGTCGTCCTTCTCAACGAAACAATGACTACAGCGGGCGTCGGCGGAGTATTGCTCGTACTTCTGGGTCTCTTTCTAATTGCTTTCTACGGGGCCTAGGTTCCAGCGCGCGGGACGACCAACGCTTGCTAGTGGGGACAGCTCGCGCGTCTTGAGACAAATTCGGTCGGGCAGCTGCGTGCTCCGGATCATGTGCGACTGCGCCGAAAGCTTTGCCGGAGAGACAAGACATTCCTTGAACAAAATGCTTTCGCTCGCTCGGCGACGTGTGATCTCGTCTTCCGCTTCGCCGTTGCGTGTGATTATCGGCCTGGGTGTTGTCGTATCGCTTCTTAGCGTGGGATGAGTGTGTGGGTTCTATGTTTGTACGATTACTCACCAGTGAGGCGCTTCCCGGTTGGACGTCCACGGTAAGGCAGACGTACTTCCTCGGCAGCATCCAACGGCTCGCCCTAGCTTCTATCGACAAGCACCTCGTCAAAGTCTACGAAGCAACCGAACCGCGACCGCGCGATCAGGTCGGAGCCCTAGCCGGGCTTTGGGTGCAGCGGTGAACGGACGATTCGACACATTCGGACTCCGTCTCTGGGGCGAAGTGTTGACCGTTGTCGCAATAGTTGGCGCCGCTTACGCATGGCTCCTCTCGCCCATCATGGTCGACGATGTTCAGCGTTACATCGACGAATTGGACGCCAACCGGTTCTACTGGGACATTGGCCATGTTTGGATGCAGCCATTGGCGCTGGTCGTGTACCGGCTGTCCGGCCGCACTCTTGGAATCATCGGCACATTGGAGGCGTTGAATGTCGCATCCGTCGCGATCGGATGCGGGGTCTTTTACGACCTGCTGGCCGATACGGACATGGCGCCATTAAATGTGGCGCGGCGACGGCTTTGGTGGCTGTGAGCTTCAACCTGCTCTCCCTTGGTCCAACCGCTCACATCAAGTTGCTGGTTTTGCCCGCCCTCGCGCTGGCACTTCGCCACGCAGTCTTGTGGGAGAAGCAGATCGAGAACGGTAAGGTTTCTAGCTTTCACGCAATTGCATCGGGTGCGTGGCTGGGCGTCGGGGCGAATCTTCTCGTAAGCGTCCTGCCGGCAGGTCTCTTCGTTGGCGCCATGACGCTTTGGAAGATTCGGAAGGCAGGCGCGGCAAGCTGGGGCGAGGCAACAGCAAGGGTGCTTCCGTTCGCGGCGGCGCTTGCTTTGTCCGGTGCAAGTCTGCTCTTACTGGCATATATGACGGCCCTGAGTTCAGAATCGACTCGAGCAACGAATTTCCTGACTTTTGTCCTGGGGGGGACTAAAGGAAAAGCAGGACCTCCATATCGGCTTCGCGGGTTGGAGAGAGACTCCCTTTCGATTCGCCTACAGCCTGATCAATAACTTCCAATACCTACCTTCACTTGGTCCGCTTGGTCGGGCATGGCTGTGGGGATTGCTTCCCGACGTTCGGCAGGTCGCGTGGGAACTGATCGGCCAGGCCTTTCTCGCTGGTTTGGCCGTACTAGCACTCACAGGGACCCTCGCGATGACGGCCGCTTCGATCGCGCGGCCGGCCTCGGGCCTTGTGAACGCGTCGGCGTTCTTTCTCGGAGCGGCAGCGTTTTCCGTATACGTCAATCTGAACGACCCAGAACATTGGTTTCAGTTCACGATGCCGATAGTTTTCCTGGCGGTACAGGTGAATCGACTCTGGCTCGATCGCCTGGTTCTCGCCGTTTGGATGCCGACACTTCTGGTTGTCAACCTGTGGGGATATGGAATCTCCAAGGCAAAGTTCGAATTGGTCGAACGTCAGCAGGAACTTCAGCAGGCCCTCGGGCGCGAGGGCCTGTACGTCGGTTTTGCGGGCTACCCGGGGGAACCGGACTCGAGCCTTTTTGATTTGCGCGGGATCGAGCGGTTTCGAATCGACCTCGTACAAGAACAGGATGCGAGCGGGAACACTACAAAGTTGCTTGAACTGCTCGATCGGCGTGTGGAGGCCGCGCACGCGAGGGGCGGACGCGTACTCGTCTTTCGCGCGCTGGACCCCTACGACTGGCGTGGGCCGGTAATGCGGGTCACCCTGAGAGGCCTTCGCCGACCTGATTTGATGTCACATATGACACAGCGCTACAGTGTCATTGGGCCAATCGATGTTGCGGGGTTCCAAGCCTGGGAACTCTTGCCTCCCCCGACACAAAAACAATAGGGCGAGCCGAAGCTTGTTCGCGTGAGCTTTAGACTTCTGTTCTGTGCCGTGCGCTCATCTTGAATTGGCCGCACGTGAATTCGACAAGGGCGGCGAATGATGGTTTGTTCCGCTGGGTCGCAGCGGAGGGGAAGGAGGCTGCCATTCAGCGACTGCTCGAACATGGTGCTAACCCGACCATCCGTAATCTGGCTTGCAAGACTGCATAGAGCGTTGCACCTAATTCCGACCGTGTCCCTGCGAAACGGCTGCTCCCTTACCACTGAACGGTTCGGCGCGGGTTCGTCAGGCGGCGGCGCAAGCCGCTTGTCAGGCGACATGAAAAACTGCCCCCCGGGCGACATTGAGAACTAACCCCCTTCTGACGAGGAAGGAGGTCTGGATTGACCTGCCCCCCGTAGGGCGTACCAGTCGAAGGTTAGTAGAGTCCGTTTCCGGAGGAAGGAACGGACATGAGGAAGAGCCGATTCACGGACGAGCAGATTGTTGGTTTTCTCAAGCAGGCCGAGGCCGGCATGCCGGTCAAGGAGCTGTGCCGCAAGGGCGGTTTCAGCGATGCGACCTTCTACAAGTGGCGGGCGCGCTTTGGCGGCATGGAAGCCAGCGATGCGCGATTGCTGCGTAACGTCCAGGCCGAGAATGCCAAGCTCAAGAAGCTGCTGGCCGAAGCGCACCTGGACATCGAAGCGCTCAAGGTCGGGTTCGGGGTAAAGCGCTAGCCCCGCAAGTGCGGCGCGCGGCGGTACGCAAGATGCTCGACATTCTCGACATCAGCGAACGCCGGGCCTGTCGCCTTGTGGGGCTATCCCGGACCAGTTATCGCGAGCCGCCCGCGGCGGACGCCCAGACCGCGGCGTTGAGCGCGCGCATTGTCGAGCTCGCGCATGTTCGCCGGCGCTTTGGCTATCGGCGCATCCACGATCTGCTCACCCGTGAGGGCCATGCAGTCAACCACAAGCGCGTGTGGCGGCTGTACCGCGAGAACAATCTCGCGGTGCACAAGCGCCGCAAGGCCAAGCGGATCAGCAACGGCCGCCAGCCGCTGCTGAGGCCTACGGCCGTCAACCAGGTGTGGAGCCTGGATTTCGTGATGGATGCGCTGGCCAGCGGCCGGCGCATCAAGTGTCTGACCATCGTCGACGACTTCAGCCGCGAGTGCGTGGACATCGCGGTGGACCACGGCATCGGTGGCGAGTACGTCACGCGTCTGCTCGACCAAGCGGGGCAGTTCCGTGGCTTGCCCGCGGCACTACGCACCGACCAGGGGCCGGAGTTCACCAGCCGCGCCTTCATGGCCTGGGCGCACAGTCGCGGCGTGCGCCATCTGCTCAACGACGCTGGCAGCCCGACGCAAAACGCCTACATCGAGAGCTTCAACGGCAAGTTCCGCGACGAGTGCCTGAACGAGCAGTGGTTCGAGACACTGGCCCAGGCACGACAGGAGATCACACGCTGGCGCCGCGACTACAACGAGGTCCGTCCGCACAGCGCGATCGGTCGCATCCCGCCGGCACAGTTCGCCGCCGCGCATCGCCAGCTCGCTGGCGATGCGCAACATCAACAGGAGATCACGTAATCTCCCAAACCAAGGACTCCGCTACGAAACACTGGTACGGCTAAAGGGGGCAGGTCAGGCGAGCCCAATCCGCATGGTCGGATGCCCCAGCACTCCCTTCCTTGTCATTTGATCCCTTGTCCCGTCACTTAGAGATATGACGTCAAGATTCGGTCCGGGCGCCGATTCGCCCAGCGCAGAACACACGCGACTCGGCGATTAAGCCTCTCCGACGAAAGTGGTAGCCTTTGAAAGTTGTCTGCGGCCTGCAGCTGCGCGCTGCATCTCCGCCGGGGATTTGAGCGGCAAAACTGGTCTTGCATCCGGCGAACAGTCGCCGCTGGCACGTTAGGTCACTTTGCGCCAGGTGCTGTTGCTCCGATGTTCGTACGTGATGTCGACGTAGTTGCTTCTCCGATCGCCGCAGGACGGGTACGGCTACGTGGAGAAGTCGTCTGCGACGATCCGTCGATCCCGCCTGAAGTCTATTGGTTCGACCTTCCAGCGACGCATGCCCGTGCGCCCGGCACCTCGGGCAATGCCTGGCTCGTGCTGCTTGCGCCCCTCGCGGTGCATCTTGGCGAGTCACTCAGGATAACCAAGCCCGTCGATCGCGATCTTCTGGCCAACGTCCATGAATTGATGCGGATATGGCAATGCTGGTTTCCAAACCTGCGGCCAGTGCCGATCGAAGCTGATGAACTCGATGTGGTCCCGGAACAGGATGTCGGTCTGACCTCCTCTTTCTTTTCCGGCGGGGTAGATGCCTGGTTCACGCTTTTGTCCAACAACGGGAGTGCACGACTTCCAGGCTGGCGAAAGATCGATGAATTGCTTTGCATCTGGGGGCTCGACGTATCCCTTGAACATCCCGGCGAGTTTCGGCGCATGCGCGACACGCTGGCGCGGTCGACCGTTGGATTGGGCGCCGAGCTTGTTGAGGTTGCGACGAACCTGCATGACACGCAATGGTGGAAGCGGGCCGACTGGGGGTACCTGGCACACGGTTGCGGACTCGCCAGCATCGCGCTCACTTTTGAGGACCGCTACTCGCGGGTGCTGATTCCATCGTCGCACCGGTACGACGACCAATCGCCGTGGGGCTCGCACCCCTTGACGGACCCCCTGCTCTCTACCCGGCGCACGCGCATCATTCATCACGGCTCGGGATACAGCCGGGTCGAGAAGACGGCGGCCATCGCCGAGTCGGATGAGGCGCTTCAGTCGCTGCAGGTTTGCTGGGAGACCAAGTCGTTCTGCAACTGTGGAGCTTGCGTCAAGTGCTACCGAACCATGGCGACGCTGCACCTGCTCGGCGCACTCGATCGCTGCCCCAGATTTCCGCGAGGGGCCTTCGATCCGACCCGACTTTCGCGTGTGTTCTCCGAACGGGAAAGCGAACGCGCCCTGATGCGGGAGGTACAGGACCTCGCCCTTCAGAAACATCAGCCGGAGGTCGCTCGCGCGATCGAGCGCAGCTTTCCGGTGAGCCGGCGAGCGGCCGCTGCGCTCCGTTACATCCGTTTCCTTGCAACGGTGCCGCTGCTGTGGCGACTCCGCGATCCTCTTGAACACGCTCTGCGGTCCCAACTGATCATGTGAACATCGGCGTTGTCCGGGGCATTCCACGCAGTACGCGCTACAGGAGTGGACGACCATCCGACGTTCGTCTGAAAACTGAAATACCCTACTGTCGGATCGGCTTACATCCCCGCGGCGCTCAAGCTTGACGTCGAAGCAATTTCCCAATAAATCAATAAGTTGACCAGTCTGGCATAGCTCCTGCATACCAAGTACGCGGGACCGCCAACCTGGGGTATGCAAGCAATGAAGTTGAAGCTCAGAAAGTTAGTTACAGCTATCGCACTGCTCGGTGCGACAGCCTCCGCGGGCGCGGCGGAGTTCTGGACGTATATCCCCGGCAACGGCCAGTTGTCGGTCAACAATCCTGGCGGAGGCGCCGGGTTCGCTTCTGTCAGCGTCACAGGCTACGGCGGCGTCGGCGGTCAGTTCAACGGCAACTTCTGGGATGCGGGCGTCAAGCCGGCGGATTCGTTCTTCCGCTTCTTCTGCATCGAGCTTGGCGAGCATGCCAACACGGGCCCGAATCCCTATCGTCGAGCCCGCTCAGCGATGATGAACTGCGCAAGCTCTACGACGTTGCCTACCCGAACAAGGCGGCCGGCGATTTCTGGAACGGCGGTGCGACGAATTTCGGTGACTTCGCGGATGCCAACAGCGCCGCGGCATTCCAGGTCGCGGTCTGGAACATCTACTTCGACAGCGACCTGAGTCTCGCGGGCGGATCCTTCAAGTGGACAGGCGCATCGAGCGCCGTCAGCACCGCGGCCCAGGCTCTGCTGGACCAGGTGGCGCAGTTACGCCGGCGATGGCTACCTCAACTGGACGCTCTACAAGTTCGAGAGCCCGACACCCGAGTCACAGCAGCGGACCGGCTTCCAGAACTATGTGTCCGCGACATACAAGGTGCCCGAGCCGGGAACGCTGGCCCTGCTTGGGTTGGCTTTGGCTGGTTTGGGGGTGGCGGGGCGGAGTCGACGCGACTGAGCTTGCGTTGATGACCGGGCAAGGGGCCCGCGCGTGCGGGCCCCTTGTTTTTTGGGACGCAACCGCCTGAGGTGGTTCAGCGCCGAAGCGCGCGCCTGAGGACCTGCAACGCTCCGTCCGGCAGCGAGCGCGCCAGCTTTTCGCGCAGCGCGGCCTTGGCGCCCCGTATACCAAGCGATGTCGACTCGCCCAAGGCGACCTCGACCAATCGCACGCCGGCCGTCCGCGCTACCGCCTGCATCACATCGTCGGGATCGGTGTCCAGCGGAAAGTACGAGCATCCCACGGCGGCCGCGAGCGCCGAATAGTCCAGCCGATGCAAATCAGTTCCTGCAGGATGGCCGAAGGTCTGCAGTTGCTGGCGGCGGATCAGGCCATACGCACCGTCATTGAACACCACAACGACCAGGTCCACGGCCTCGCGCACCGCTGTCAGCAGCTCGCCCAGGGATAACGCAAGGGCGCCATCGCCGACGCACGCCACGACAGTTGCCCTCGGTCGCGCCAGCGCTGCGCCGATCGCGCCTGGCAGTCCGAAGCCCATCGACTGGAAATCGCACGGGCACAGCAAGCCGCGCGGCGAAACGACTGTCGGCATAGCGCCGGGTCAGGGCCTGGTGCAATCCGGCATCAGTCGTGTAAATCACGTCGCGGCCGAATGCTTTGCTCATCGCGGCAAAGAGCCGCGCCACGGGCTGTGCGCCTGCGGTAGTCACAATAGTCGGCTCGTGCTCTGTCGACTCGCTGCGCGTTCCAGCAAGAACCGAGCGCGTATGGCGGTGAGTTCGTCGTCCGACCATTGGCTCGGCACGGCGACGGCATTCACGATGGCGGGCACGACCTCCTCGACGCGGGCACAGATCGCCAGGCTCGCCGGGTAGTTCGCCGCGAGCACTTCCGGCGATGCATCGATGCGTACCAGCTTTTCTGTTGGCAGGCGCAGTCGCCCCCCCGCGCTGCCGTTGTGCGTGAACTTGCAACCCAGCGTAAGCACGAGATCGGATCGGTCGATCAGCGCGGGCAACGCCTCGCCTACTCCGAACGAAAAGTCCCGCACGAAGGCCAGCGCGTCCGCATCCGGGATCACGCCTCGGCCGCTGCTGGTGAAAAGTACCGGCACCCGCCACCGCTTGACGAGTTGCCCCACCCCGTCGGCAGCGCCTTGCGCGCCCTGCCCCACGAAGAGCACGGGCCGCTGTGCATGGCTCAGCCGTTCGACGAGTCGGGGAGGCGCCGCCCAATCCTGAGGTGCGGGTGTCGCGCCGACCGCCACAGCAGGGGCCGGCTGCAGCAGCAGGTGAGTCGCGATCTGGACCAGCACCGGACCTGGCTCACCGGCCAGCGCCTCCCGATGCGCCGCCATCAGGCCGTCGGCGAGTTGCTCCGGCGCTTCGATCAGGAAGCAGCGCTTCACGACAGGGGTCGCCATCGCCACCTGATCGATCCGTTGCAGCGGGAACGCCTGGCCGTCGTCGGGCTGACACAGGGTCAGCCACAGCAGAGGCACGGAATCGTGGCGCGCCTCGACGACACCTGCCAGCGCGTAGACGAAGCCCGGCCCGGGGATCGTTGTCAGCACGCCGACGCCGCCCTCCGCACGCGAGTATCCCGTGGCCATGAACGCCGCCGCGCCCTCATCCGAGGCCACCACACTGCGCAGCGACGATCGCCTCAAGGCGTCGTACAGCAGCACGTTCTGCGTCCCGGGCAAGCCGAACACCGTCCGGACGCCAAGGGCCTCCAACGTCGCGCAGATGCGCTCCGCACCGTTCATCAAGTCCTGCGGACTTGTTCGGCACGCCGCCGGGCGGCGCCATGCCGCCAGCGCTGCACGGCCGACTCGATCCGGTAGGCAATCGAGTCGCTTCGAGAGATCGACCAGTAGGCGTGAGTTCGCCGCCAAGCTGGCTCTTGAATCGCGTCACCGGGTTGAGCGCGGCATCGGTCAGATCGTTGGCCGCGTACCCGCTGCGCGCGAGAGCCAGGCAGCCATGCCAGCGCAGGAACGCGCTTGCACCCATGCGCAGATAGTCGTCGTCAGCCCCGGCGCAGACGGTGTGGGCCACAGCGTGCGGGCCGGTGAGCATCAACTGCGAAGCGATGACCTTGCCCTCGAACACGGCGTGACCGAGCCGCGCCAGGCCCGCCGCCTTCAACTCGGCAAAGAAGTTTGCGAACACCATTTCGGGGAGGTAGAGCGGCGTCCCTTTGCGCCGGTGCGTGTCCAGGTGAAGTCGGAACAAGGCGCCGAAGTCATCGTCCTCGCGGTATTCGACGCCATCGCGCTCACAGCGCACGATGAGTCGCTTCAGGTTCGGGTCGACCCGTTCCCACTGCTGCTGCAGGATCGTTCAACGGGACGATGTACGTATACGACAGTCCGGGCCGCCAAGCCCTAGCCAGGAACGGGCGGAGGTCCTGCACAGTGGTTCGATTGTGCAGCTGGATGTGGACGTACGGCCTGTGGCCCAGGTCTTCGGCCAGCGAATCCAGCACGGCGATTTCCTGCGCCGTCGCGTCGGCTGGAAACTTCTTTGGCGGCAGCTTGAGAATGATGCCGTTGTAGTAAAGCAGCAGACGGTTCGAGACGTAGAGCCCTAACGCGCCCGCGCTCGTACAGCGGCACGCCACCGACCAGCCTGCCATCGAGAAAGGCGCCTACGACCTTGAAGCCGGCGCCGGTCGCCCGACAAAGCGCCTCGAGGTACGTGGGCAACGCATAAACGCTGCCATGTGCCGACGCCGCCACAAGTGCCGACCACTCTTCGTATTCCGATGTCGTGAGCTCGCGCGTGGCGACCCGCGCAGCATTTGGTGAAGCGGCGGTCATTCAGCGACCAGCCAGGCTCGTTCGATGCAATCGGTTGCGCACAGCAGATCGAATGACGCGGCTCAGCGCAACGAGGCCAGGAAGCGGATCGTCCCAGCAACTGACCGGTTGCAGAGCGGACGGGAGCTCGCGCACCCAGCGGCCCCAGGTCATGCTGCCGTCTCGCAAGAGCGGTTGCATGGCAAAGAAATCGTAGTACGGAAAGACACAGGTCGCTCCGACCCTGTAGTGCTCGACGGGAGGGACCGACTTGCCCTGGGCGTCGTCATAAAGCATGCGACAGACATCGACGCCACACCGCACGGCGAAGTCAATGAACCACCACGGCCGGGTGTTCACTTCGAGCAGCTTGAACTGTCCATCCCGCGGATCACGCTTGAACTCCGCGGAAAAGATCCCTCGGTAGGCCACCGCTCCGAGCACCCGCCTCACGCTGTCCACAGCCTGGCTCACATCTTCCAGCGCCACGCTCACCATCGCCGTGCTGTTGCCGAAATCCGGCGGATAGATCCGCAGCCGACGCCGCGCGAAGAGTCCCTTGACCTGCCCCCCGCGGTCAACGTATCCATCGACAAGTAGTGCTCCGTGAACGGCCCCGGTATGTACTCCTGGAGCACGACGCTCATGCCAGCCGTCACGATGTCGGCCAACCGTCGCCGCGCCTCGTCCGCCGTCGGCACGCGCATGCCTTTCGTGCCGAAATGCGCAAGGAAGCGCTGCGAGTCGGTGGGCTTGAGAAAGTAGAACGTGTCGGGCGACTGCGGCAGATCGGCGACGTCATCGACACCGCGGACGAGCCGCGTCATCGGCATCGGCACCTTCAATTCCTGCAGCAACGTTGCGAGTCCGCCCTTGTCCTGGAGGCGATCGAGCGCAGCCGGCCGGGGGACCACGCTGATAAAACGTGGATCGGAGCTTTCGGCAAAGTCCGCCACCGCCCGGTTCCAATCATCGCTGCAGGCGCACAGCAGTCCACCTTCCAGGCCCGAACGCTCGAGCGTGTCGCGCAGCGACGCGGCGGTCGGGCGGCTCGCATGTCGATCGCTCTCGGCCAGCAACGGCCGGTACCAGCGGGAGTAGCGGATGTAGTCAAGAGTGTCCGGGTGTACATAGGTATCGATGCCGCGGCGCCCGAATGCCCGCATCACGCCGAGCGCCGTGACACCGCCCGACAGCACGATGACCGGTAACGAGGCGACGTCGCCACTGACCACGCACCCGGCCAGAGGTCCCCGGTCCGACGTGACGGCGGAGTCGCCGAGGACTCGGCCCGCGGGCTCGAAAGTGGACGGCTCGGCGCGCATCAGCTGAAACGTCGGTACACCGGCTTGACGCTCGGGCCCACCAGGAATCGCTCGATGCCATCGTCGAGCGCGCGGCGGTAGACCTGGAGCGCGCCAGCGACCGCCTCGATGGTGCGGTCGATGTCGGAGTCGCGATGGGAATAGCTCACGACGAATGAAGGTGCCAGCACACCCCGTCTCACCAGTTCCTGCAGGAAAAGCGTCCGGAATGGCTGAGAGGGCGATCTGTTCACATCGCGCGTGCCGTAGAGCAGCGCGCAGGGGCGGCCGGCAATGGTGAAGTAGGCATCGAGACCGAGCGACGTAACGACCTGCCGCACGCCCTGCGCCAGGCGCTCGCCCTGACGGTACAGGGTGCCGATCACGTCCTCGGTGCGGTAGATCTCGATGACCTTGATTGCGGCGGCCAGGCTGTGCGTCTCAGCTCCGTGCGTCGTCGACAGTAGAAACACGCGCTCGCGGGTGTCATGCAGCCCGCCGAGTTCCATGATCTCGCGCCGCCCGGTCAGGGCAGAAACAGAAATACCGTTTCCCAGCGCCTTGCCGAACACGGCCAAGTCCGGCGCTATGTCGTAGGCGTCCTGGCCACCGCCGATCGCCCATCGGAATCCGGTGATGGTCTCGTCCAGCACAAAGAGCGCACCGTGGCGATGGGCGAGGTCGCGCAACTTGTGGAGGAACCCATCGGCAGGCTCCTCCGTCCGCGCCGGCTCGAGCACGACACAGGCAATCTCGCCCGGATGTTCCTCAAAGAGCGTTTCAACGCCCGCGAGGTCGTTGTAGTGGAAGCTGAGCGTGTCCTTGGCAACGTCGGCAGGAATGCCACCGGGAATGCCGGTGGTAACCATGAACCAGTCGTTGTAGGAGAAGAACGGATGGTCCGCGCAAATGGCC
This sequence comes from uncultured beta proteobacterium, assembly GCA_963810985.1. GTDB lineage: Bacteria > Pseudomonadota > Gammaproteobacteria > Burkholderiales > Burkholderiaceae_F > JALORV01. The sequence continues at coordinate 46,816 of CAWEPP010000029.1, read as the reverse complement.
ACCTTGACGCGACCCGTGTGCGCACGCGCCAGCTTCACCGCGGCCGAGACCACGCTCGAACCATCCTTGGCGAACTTCACCATGTCCGCGCGCGGAATGACCGCCAGCAGGGCCTCGGCGCATTCAACTTCCACGGGTGACGGTCGATTGAAATTGGATCCGAGTCGCATCTGCCTGACCGCGGCGTCAACCACAGGTGCGTAGGCGTGGCCGAGCGTGACCGCACGCAGACCCATGCCGTACTCGATGAACTCACGGCCGCTCCGTATCCCATACCTTGCAGCCAGATCCGCGAGCAATGAAGGCGGGAGCATTCGACGGATACTGATCGTCGCCCTTCGCGTAGGTGTGGCAACCGCCCGGAATCAGCCGGTGCGCGCGGGTACGCAACTCTTCGGCGACGCCGCTGGCCTGCGCCTGTTCGCCGACCGGTTCGATCCGCGTCGCAGTGGCGTTTCCATCGACAGGAGGAATGCCGCCCTCCGATACCGGCATGTCCACAGGAGTGTCGCCCGGACTCATGCACCCGCCGGCTGGTACAGCGCCTGCCCGCCAGCGACAGTGCCGTCGTCGTAAAGCGACACCACGTCCGCCGGCAGGCGTTCATGGTCGGTACAGCGCAGGTAATCTCGCATCGTTGTACCCTGTGCACTGCTCATCGCAGCGGGGCGCTCCGCGCCGCGAACGCGCGTCGTCGAGGTGAACCGTCCTGAAGTCGATGCTGAACCGCGTCCTGCCCGAAGTATTGGGCACGCTCGAGTGCATGTGCGCCCCGGAGAAGGCGATCAATCCTCCCACTGGGCAGACAAGCCGAAGTTGAGGCTCGAGGCTGAACGACTCGGTTGCCTTCGGGAGCGGGCGCGGGTCCTCCTTGATCAGTTGAGCGACCGCCGCTCCGCGATGCAGCTTGTTCCACGTGTAATAGTTGTATGCCGCCGAGTCGTTCAATACCGCGCGGTTCCAGTACAGCGGATGAAAGGCCATCGCGTTGTCCGGCGACAGTTCGAAAACCGGCAGCCACCAGTTGACCTGGCATGCGGGCGCCGAATACCAGGTGTCCCGATGGGGGTGCCACGCATAGGCAATGCCGGTCGTGAGATAGCCATCACTCGTCGATGAGCGCAGTCTCGGAACATCAAAATAAGTCAGTTCCGGATCGCAGCCCAGATCCTCGAGTATCGCCCGCACGTGGCGCTTCGAGTCCGGATGATGGATGAAGTGAGGCTTGAGCCGACCGAGCAATTCCGCGTAGTCGGCGACCGGCAGTTCGAACTGCGCCGTCTCCGGATCCCGCGGGGAAAAGGCTTCGCGGATCAAGCCCCGTGCAAACTCAACGAAGGCGAGAATCGGCGCCCGAGGCGTCTGCACGAACAACTGCCCCGTATACAGCATCGCCCGGCGTTGATCGTCCGATAGGGTCGAGTCAACAAACACAGTGCTGGCGGCGCTTGGATTCATTGCGTCGCACCGCCTCACAGGACGAGTTTTCGCGCATGGAACGCCTCGGCGCAGGCCGCGCGCGGCATTGCACTCGATCCCCCGCATGCGCATCAACGCCAGGAAGGCGTCCTCGGTAGAACCAGCGCTTGTTGCGCTGGCTCGCGTACGCGGACCGCAGGTACTTCACCTTGCGCGTCGGCGATCGCTGGCGTCACCGGCACGTAGAGATTCGGCTGCCCCAGCCCGCCGTCGTACTTCGGAATCTCGTACTCCAGGATCGTGTGATCGCGGAACGTGTTCCACGTCAGTTCGCTCACGACGCGGTGGTCCTGGTGCCGGTCCTCGCGCTCGTGCGTGAAGATCAGGTCCGGACGCGGCAGGCGCTTCAGCGCCTCGAAGATGTCCTTGGCCTGCGCCCAGTGCGCCGGCAGGTAACCGTCGCGGAAGCGCCTCGATGCGGACCTCGCGCCGGCGCGCCGTGCGCAGGAATCGAGTGGCGCTGGCTGCTCGGCTTCCGCGGCCCGCGGCGGCGTCGAGCTCAGCACCACCCAGTGACGTCGAGCGCGCGCTCGCCGGCAAGACGCAGCAGCGTGCGCGCCGCAGCCGATCTCGATGTCGTCGCAATGGGCACCGATGCACAGCACCTGCAGTGCGCTTCGCGCGGCCCAGCAATGCGCCGATGCCTTCCATCGTGCGGCGCTTCCCGCCTAGCCCGTCGCGTGCTTTCTTCCACATCATCCAGGGACAATCCCCGCGCGCCTCCATGCGGTCGAGCGTGATCTTGTCCTTGAACGTGTCCATCGACTGCCAGAACCCGCGGTAGCGGAACACACCCAGCTGGCGCTTCTCGATCAGCCGCTGGAACGGCTGCTCGACCAGTTCCTCGCCTTCCCGGATGTCATCGAAGACCGCCTGCCGCAGCACGAAGAAGCCGCCATTGATCAGGAAATCGCCGTTGCCGAGCCTGGCCGATCGCCGGTTGACGTAGCCGTCGTCGCTCGATTGCACGGTGTGAAACCTCTGCCACGAACGGACCGCCGCAAAGCTCGCGTCACGTCCTTGCGCCGGAAGTCGGCGATGTGCTCGTCGAGCGGCAGGTCCGACAGTCCGTCCGCATAGTTCGCGAGGAACACCTCCTCGCCCTGCGAGGTGCTCGCGCACGCGCAGCAGTCGCTGGCCGATGTTCGAATGCAGGCCGGTGTCGACGAACGTGATGCGCCAGTCCTGGATGTCGGTCGAATGCAGTTCGACCTTGCGCCCGCCTTCGCTCAGCGTGAAGTCGTTGGACATGCACTCGTTGTACTTGAGGAAATACTCGCGGATCAGGTCGCCGCGATAGCCGAGGCAGAGGATGAAGTCCTTGTGGCCGTAGTGCGCGTAGTAGCGCATCAGGTGCCAGAGGATCGGCCGGTAGCCGACGTTGACCAGCGGCTTGGGAATCGTGTCGGAGTGCTCGCGCAGGCGCGTGCCGAGGCCACCGCAGAAGAGGACGACCTTCATCGACCCGCCTGCGCCGTCGCGCCGCGTCCATCGTACGAACCGAACCGGGACAGGACGACACCGTCCCGCCCACTTCCTGGCTTCACCCTGCCACCTCCTCCAGCAGCCCCGCCTCTATGAGGGCGGCCGCCGCGCGCTCCAGCAATTCCATGCTCAGGCCCGACGCCGCCTGCGCATCCTGCAAGCCATGCGTTCCGTCCGACAGGCTCAGTAACCATAGCATCGCGTGCTCGAACTCGCCGGGGTTGGTGCCTCCGGTCGAACGGAACAGCCCTCGCTTGCCGAGGCGTGGCTCGCCCTTCGGGCTGAGGTTGCGGAAGCGCCGGTTGCCATCCAGGCGGTTGAGCACCGTCGCGATCGCCAGGATCGACTGCGCCAGAGACTCGGCGCGCAGCAGCGACAGGTTGTCGGCCGAGCTGTGGTATTCGGGATACGCGTCATTGGCCGACCGCGTGAGGCGTCCCAGCGGCAGGTTGATGCCCGGGGAGCAAAACTGGCGTTCGTCGTAGCCATAGGGCGAGAAATCGAGCAACTTCGCGTTCGGGTCCAGCTCGACGCACCACCTGCGCCGCGATCAGGTCGATCTTCGGTCGCGCCACGCCGGCTGCGCTTGTAGGTCAGTGGCCCTCCATCGCCCAGAAGTCCGATGGTCAGCCCACCGCGCACGCACGGCAAACGCGACTCGTTGTGCGCAAGCCAGACGATCGATCCGATTGTGCCGGGGCCGAACACGAACCGATAGGTGAGATTCGGGCGCCTTTTCAGGGCTTCCTCGGCCAGCACGGCCGCCACGGCCATGCCACTGGCGTTGTCGTTCGCCAGTGCCGGATGGCAGGTATGCGTGTAGATCAGCACTTCCTGGTCGGTCGCGCCTGGCACGAGGCATTCGGCGTACGTCAGGTGGCCCGGCTTCAGCTCGGCATCGATGACCACCTCGTAATCGCCTTCGGGCCAGGTCCGAAGCTCACGCTCGGAGAGGCAGAAGCCCCAGGCGTCCCGGTAGTAGCTGGTGCGGTAGGGAATCCAGTCGGGTTGCTCCGGCAGCGTATGCAGGTGCGGCCGCAGCTCCTCCAGAGTCATGCGGGCCCGCACCGGCATCGAGTACCCGACCAGGTGCAGCGCGTGGTGGCGGAAGTCGACCAGCCGTCGGCCGGAGCTGTCGGCGATGTATGCCTCCCGCACGTTCCACTCGGGCGGGACCTCCCAGTCGAACGCCGGCGTTCCGGACGGAACTTCGAAGACTTCCAGCGGAACGCGCCCGCCGATGCGACGCAGCGTCTCGCGCACACCGTCACCGGTGATGCTGCGCGCGATCGGATAGATCTCCGTCGCGAGCGCGAACGCGCGTTCCGCGAGCGCCGCGGCATCCGCCATCGACCGCACCGAGTCGAACGGAGCACTCATGCAGGCGCGCCCCAGCCGCAGCGTCGAGCCACCTCGCGGGCGTGTGCGGCTGCATCGAAGTCCGGGTAGGTGGCGTCCCGTTCGTGGATCGCCGCACACACCAGGGGCCAGGCGATGCCGAAGGCGGGGTCGTTCCAGCGTACGCCCGACGCCAGGTCCGGAGCGTAGAAGTCGCTCATCTGGTAGAGCACTTCGCAGTCGTCTTCCAGCGTCTGGAAGCCGTGCGCCATTCCAGGCGCGATGCAAAGCGCGATGCGGTTGGCGGCGCTGAGTTCAAGCGCGAAGTGCCGCGCCGTAGGTGTCCGATCCGGGCCGCAGGTCGATCACGGCATCGTAGATGCGACCCCGGATGCACCGCACGAGCTTGCCCTCGCGCGCCGGCGGCCACTGGAAATGCATGCCGCGCACCGTGCCTTGTCGCGCCGTGCGGGAGAGGCTCGTCTGCACCAGGCGCGCCGGCAGGCCGTGCGCCCCGAATTCTCGCTCGCAGTGCAGTCGTGCGAAAGAACCGCGCTTGTCATCGACGGGCTCTGGATCGACGCGAGCAAGTACCGTTGAGTTCAGTGGGCGTGAATCGCATCGGCGCTCAGTTCAGTGAGTGCTCGGCCGCGGCCGTCGCCGGAGTTGAGTGGTGCCGAGGGCGACTCGCTCACCCCGGCACCGCCTGCCCGGGCTCCGCGACCCAGAAGAATCGATCGTCGATCTGGCCGGTGCGACGAAAGATAGCGCAACTGCTTCAGCCGCGTATAGGCACGGAACTGATGCGTCGCCTCGTCGAACTCGATGCGCCTGAAGAGGCGATGCAGCTCGGCGGCACCCTGGCGCGCGGTCCAGCGGCAGGCGAACCCGGGCAGCCGGGTCGCGATCTTGTCGAACGACACTCGGTAGCTGCGGTTGTCGCCGCCACTCGGCCCGACGCTCGACCTCGCAGCCTGGGAACTCCGCGGCGACGATTTCTGCCAGTTCGCGGATGCGGTAGTTCTCGGCAGTCGAACCCACGTTGAAGATCTCGCCGTTGACTGCGTCGGCGGGCGCCTCGAGCGCACATGCAAACGCCTGGCAGATGTCCTCGACATGCACCACCGGTCGCCAGGGCGTGCCGTCGCTCGTCATCGCGATCGTGTGCGTCGTCAAGGCGCGCGCGCACAGATCGTTGAGGACAATGTCGAAGCGCATGCGCGGCGACGGGCCGTACGCCGTCGAGTTGCGCAGGAACACGACGCAGAAGGCAGCGTCCGCAAGCTTCGCCACGTCTTGCTCGACCAGCACCTTGCAGCGGGCATAGGCCGTCTGCGGATTGACGGGCGATGCCTCGTCGAGGAACTCGCCGGTACCCACGCCATAGACGCTGCACGACGAGGCGTAGACGAAGCGACGCACGCCCGCGGCCTTGGCAAGTTCCGCCATGCGTACCGAGCCCTGGTGATTGATCTGGTACGTGACCTCGGGCTTGTTCTCACCCAGCGGATCGTTCGACAGTTCCGCCAGATGGAGCACGGCGTCCACTCCGTCGAAATCGGCGGCCGATAGGCGGCGGAGATCCTTGCTCACCGACTCGACAACGCCCTCCTCGGCTGCCGCACTCGAATAGAGCCAGCCATCACGATAGAAGCCCGTGTCGAGACCGCGAACGACATGCCCGCGATGAACTAGGTATGGGGCGAGCCGACGACCGATATAGCCTTCGGTCCCGGTGACGAGTACACGCATCAGAGATGTCCTGCGGTTTTGGACCGGCGCGCGGGTCTGCGATTGAGTTTCGCCCACGTTCGGCCGAGTCTAGCCGAGCACGTGCTGCCGGCTCTCGACTGTCTGGCTGCCCATGCGACAGCCACGCTCGAGTCCCTTGGTCGTCGAGAGAAGCGCACGAACGCACTGCGGGCCCGGATTCGTACCGCGCGCCGTCAGCGCAGCCGTTACTGTCCAGGCGCGGCGAGGCCGAGGCTGGCGTCGTCGATGACGAGCACCCAGTCACCGGCGGCGGCGGGCGTGAAGCTGCGTGCCCCCGAGGTCGGGAAGTCGCCGATCAGCGTGGCGGCCCCCGTCGACTGGATTGAACCACCACGCGCGCGCCGACGTGCCCGAGACCTTGCTCATGTCCACCGTCAGGGCGCGCTGCGACGGCGCATAGACGATGACGCTGGCGCCATCGGAGGTGCGGGCAGCGGCCGCATAGTCGGCGCCGAGCGCGCCGCGCCCGCCGGTGAGCACCGTCGCCGAGTTGTCGGGAACCAGCTTTTCCCAGGCACGCGAGGTGAAGAGCTTGCGGAAGTAGCTCATGCCCCGCGCGCCCTCGGAACCCAGGGCCGCCTGCCAGCCAGCATCGAACTTCCAGATGGGCCAGTTACCGAAGTACGCCGCCGATCGATCCAAGCAGCACCGGCCAGTACGCCTGGCTGCGCAGGCAGACCGCCGACGCGCTCTCGTTTTCGTAGCGACCCTCGAAGTAGACGAAGGGCATGACCCGGGCGCGCTGGTAGTCCTCGATCGAGCGCTGCGGAGTAAGGCTGCAGTCCGAGTACGTGGTGTTGACCGTGAACCACGACTCGTTGGTGTAGTACAGCAGGCCGGATTCCTGGCGCGCGTTGTGCGCCGTGAACAGCCGCGCCTGGTCCGTGGCCTGGATGCCGCGCACGAGGGCGCGCGTCTTGGCCAGCGTGGCATCGGCGTAATAGTCGCCACCCATGACCCAGATGACGTTGTTGAACGTCCTGTAGCGGGTGCCCAGGTAGCGGCCGTAGTTCTCCATGACCGCTTCGGTGTTGACGGCGGTGTTGATCTCCGGCCACCAGCCCTCCGAGCCACCGCCATACCCGAGGTACGCCGGCGTCATCAGGACCAGCATGCCCTTGTCGCGCGCGAGCCCGAGTACGTAGTCGACGTTGGCGAAGTACGCGTCGTTCGGCTTGGAGAAGTCGTACACGGCGCCGGTCTTCGCGAACGGCGCCTGCCCGTCCCGGTTCACCGGCCCGTTGAAGAAGTGCTCGACGATGTTGACGATGATCGCGTTGAAGCCACGCTGCCGCCGATCCTCCAGATACGCCTCGGCATCGGCCTTCGTGATCGCCGTAAAGATCGACCACGGCGTGTCACCTACCACCAGAAACGCCTTGCCAGTCTGATCAGCCAAATGACGCTGATCGGTCGCAATCTTCAGAGGGAATATGAGCGCTGCAGGCGACGCAGCAGAAACCGAGACCAGCGACGATGCGCTGACCGTGCCACCCGCGCCCGTACAGGCGAGCGTGTACGAGTAGCTGCGCACCGCAGTGAGAACGCCGGTCGACTCGTTCCCGCTGGTCGCCTTGTCGCCCGCCCAGTCGCCGCTGGCGAGGCACGACGTGGCATCGGTGGTCGTCCAACTCAGTACGGACGATGCTCCCTGCAGCACCGAGGCTGGCATCGCTGCCAGGCTCAGTGTCGGAGCCGGCGTCGGTGATGGCGCAGGCGGCACCGGCGCCACAGGGACAGCCGGTACGCTGGGCCCAGGAGCATTGGACGGCTCGGTTCCGCCACCGGAGCATCCGGCCAGCCCGCTGACCGCTGCCACAAGCAGGCCTGCCACGACGGCCAATAGTCGAGCGGAACCGCGCTTGGGTACTGGCTTCGATTGGACTGTCACGCTATGCATTCCGGTCTGCCGAGCCATCGCGAAGTTGAACTCCAACCCGTCCGCCAGCAGATATGCCTTCGTCGTGAAGGCGCAGCGCAGCCGTTACTGTCCAGGCGCGGCGAGGCCGAGGCTGGCGTCGTCGATGACGAGCACCCAGTCACCGGCGGTGGCGGGCGTGAAGCTGCGTGCCCCCGAGGTCGGGAAGTCACCGATCAGCGTGGCGGCCCCCGTCGACGGATTGAACCACCAGGCGCGCGCCGACGTGCCCGAGACCTTGCTCATGTCCACCGTCAGGGCGCGCTGCGACGGCGCATAGACGATGACGCTGGCACCATCGGAAGTGCGGGCGGCGGCCGCATAGTCGGCACCGAGCGCGCCGCGCCCTCCGGTGAGCACTGTCGCGGAGTTGTCGGGAACCAGCTTTTCCCAGGCACGCGAGGTGAAGAGCTTGCGGAAGTAGCTCATGCCGCGCGCGCCCTCGGAACCCAGGGCCGCCTGCCAGCCAGCATCGAACTTCCACATGGGCAAGTTACCGAAGTACGCCCCGATCGAACCAAGCAGCACGGGCCAGTACGCCTGGCTGCGCAGGCAGACCGCCGACGCACTCTCGTTTTCGTAGCGACCCTCGAAGTAGACGAAGGGCATGACCCGGGCGCGCTGATAGTCCTCGATCGAGCGCTGCGGAGTAAGGCTGCAGTCCGAGTACGTGGTGTTGACCGTGAACCACGACTCGTTGGTGTAGTACAGCAGGCCGGATTCCTGGCGCGCGTTGTGCGCCGTGAACAGCCGCGCCTGGTCCGTGGCCTGGATGCCGCGCACGAGGGCGCGCGTCTTGGCCAGCGTGGCATCGGCGTAATAGTCGCCACCCATGACCCAGATGACGTTGTTGAACGTCCTGTAGCGGGTGCCCAGGTAGCGGCCGTAGTTCTCCATGACCGCTTCGGTGTTGACGGCGGTGTTGATCTCCGGCCACCAGCCCTCCGAGCCACCGCCATACCCGAGGTACGCCGGCGTCATCAGGACCAGCATGCCCTTGTCGCGCGCGAGCCCGAGTACGTAGTCGACGTTGGCGAAGTACGCGTCGTTCGGCTTGGAGAAGTCGTACACGGCGCCGGTCTTCGCGAACGGCGCCTGCCCGTCGCGGTTCACCGGCCCGTTGAAGAAGTGCTCGACAATGTTGACGATGATCGCGTTGAAGCCACGCTGCCGCCGATCCTCCAGATACGCCTCGGCATCGGCCTTCGTGATCGCCGTAAAGATCGACCACGGCGTGTCACCTACCACCAGAAACGCCTTGCCAGTCTGATCAACCAAATGACGCTGGTCAGCGCTGACGCGCAACGGGAATGCGGCCGTCGGCGGCGGGGCCGTGACCGTCACCGTCGCCGTGTTCGACGCAGACCCGCCCGCACCGCTGCAGGTCAGCACAAAGCTCGTCGTCTGCGCCAGCGCGGCGGTCGTCTGCGTGCCGGTCGTCGACTTGGTTCCACTCCAGCCGCCCGACGCTGTGCACGAGGTTGCGTTGGTCGATGACCAGTTGAGCGTCGCGGTGCCGCCCTGCGGCACCTGGTTCGGGGTCGCCGAGATCGTTACCGTGGGCACCGGCGGAGTCGCGCTGACTGCCACTGTCGCCGTTTGCGATGTCGTGCCTCCCGCGCCCGTACAGGCAAGCGTGTACGAGTAGGTCCGCACGCTGCTCAGTGCACCCGTCGACTGGCTGCCACTCACGGCCCTGGCGCCGTTCCAATCGCCACTGGCCACACACGTGGTCGCGTTGGTTGTCGTCCAGCTGAGTGTCGAGGACCCGCCCTGGACGACCGAGCCCGGCGATGCCGTCAGTGCCAGGGTCGGTGCCGGAGTGGCCGGCGTCACCGTGACCGTAATGACCTTCGACGCGGAGCCGCCCGCTCCACTGCAGGTCAGCGTGAATGTCGTTGTCTGCGCCAGCGCAGAGGTCAACTGCGTGCCGGAAATTGCCTTGGTACCGGTCCATCCCCCGGACGCCGCGCAGCTGCTTGCGTTGCTCGAACTCCAGGTCAGCGTCGATGTGCCGCCCTGGGCCACCTGGGCAGGATTCGCGGATAGATTGACCGTGGGCACCGGCGGCAACGCACTGACCACGACAGTCGCCGATTGCGTGATCGAGCCCCCAGGCCCGGTGCAGGCAAGCGTGTAGGTATAGGTCCTGACGGAGTTCAGCGCCCCCGTCAACTGCGTGCCGCTGGTCGCCTTGGTGCCGGTCCAGTCGCCAGTCGCCGCGCACGACGTGGCATTGGTCGTGCTCCACGTAAGCGTCGAAGTATTGCCCTGGACGATCGCGTTCGGGCTGGCGTTGAGCGCCAAGGTCGGAGGTGGATTGGGCGGGGTGACGTTCACAGTCACCGACTGCGAACCGGAGCCCCCGGCTCCCGTGCACGTCAGCACATAGGTCGTTGTCGCGGTCAGGCCTGACTTCGCCTCGGAGCCACTGAGCGACTTCGATCCGCTCCAGCCGCCGGACGCGGTACAGGCCGTCGCGTTGGATACTGACCAGCCCAGCGTCGTGGTTCCGCCGCTCGCGATGCTGCTCGGCGTGGCCGTGAGCGTCACCGCGGGTGGCGGCGGTGTCACGGGCGGCGAGACGGAGACCGTAACGGACTGGGACGCGCTCGAGCCCCCGCCTGCACCCGAGCAGGTAAGGGTGAACGTCGTTGTGGCCGTCAGTCCGGTTCGTGCCTCGGAACCGCTCAGCGCCTTGGCCCCGGTCCAGCCGCCGGATGCGGTGCAGCTGCTAGCGTTGGTGGTCGACCAGCTGAGGGTGGAGGTGCCGCCGTTCGCGACCGTGGTCGGCGAGGCACTCAACGTTATCGTTGCTGACGGCGGCGCACTCGGCGGAGTAACGGTCACCGTAACCGACCGCGACGCGGTCCCGCCGGTCCCAGTACATGCCAGCGTATAGGTGGTCGTCGAGGCAAGCCCCGACCGCGCCTCTGACCCCGAAAGTGCCTTGCTCCCGGTCCAGCCTCCCGAGGCGGTGCATGTCGTGGCGTTGGTCACGGTCCAGTTGAGCGTGGTCCCGCCCCCACTGGCGACTGTGGTCGGTGTCGCGCTGAGCGTTACCGACGGCAACGGCGGGGCCGCAGGCGGAACGACGGTGACGTTGACCGATTGCGTTGCGGTCCCGCCCGCGCCCGAGCAAGTCAGGGCAAACGAGGAGTTCGCGGTCAGCGGCCCAGTCGAAGCGCTGCCCGATATCGCTTTGCTGCCGCTCCAGTTGCCCGATGCCGAACAGCTGGTCGCATCGAGCGAAGTCCACGTCAGCGTCGCGGCGCTGCCGGAATTCACAGTCGATGGCGAGGCCGACAGCGATACCGAGGGTCCCGGCGGAGCCCCCGGTGGCGCTGTCACGTTTGCAGTGACGGTCTGGCCGGCCGTGCCGCCCGAACCGATGCAGGTCAACGTATAGGATGTAGTCGCGACAAGGGCGCCGGTCGACTCGGCACCGGTGAGATTCTTGGTTCCGCTCCAGCCGCCAGAGGCGTCGCAGGCCGAGGCGTTCGAAGAGGTCCACTGGAGATTGGCTGCCGCGGCCTGCTGGACCGTGTCCGGCGCGACGGCCAATGCGACGCTCGGAGGCGCCGGGGTCGGTGCCGGGGCAGGCGCAGCCGGCGCGGGCGTTGACGCAGGCGCATCGGCGGATCCCTCGCCTGAGCACCCGACAAGCAACATCGACGTGCAAAGCGCAGCCGCGCTTAGGCGGGCCAATGTCCTGGACCTGAGCAAATCAGCTGTAACCGCGTTGCCTCGTTTCACTTTGTCGAATGTCCGTCGCTGGCGAACGCCCAGCAACCTTTGAATGCTACAGATACCCGTCGGCCTGGCCGCCCGGACCGGGGCTGACGGAATCCCGCAGGCCCGCTAATGCGTACGCTGAACGGAAACCTCGATACCGTCGAACCCGATGAGCCCCAAGCGTGCGCTTGGGGGCCGCATTGTCGCAGAAACGCGGACCTCGATTGGGGCCTCTGCCCCGGCGCCGACCGACGGTCGCCGGATGCCGCCCGTCCAGGAACACTGCGAACGGCACGCGGTTGCACTGCATGCGACCCGTCCGAATACGAGGGCGCGGATGGCCGTCCCGCCTATCGGACAGGACCCACTGAAGTCGATCCCTTGCATCGACTTGACACCCCAAGGGCGTTTCCCGTGTACTCGCCGCCAGGCGGGCGCACTGGCACCGCGACCGAACCACACGCCCGATGACCGCCGCCCCGTCCATGGATCGCTCAGTCACCGCGATCATCGCCACCTATAACCGGGCTCGTTACATCGAGCAGGCGATCGACAGCATCCTTGGACAGCACGAACCCGTCCGGCAGTTGATCGTCGTGGACGACGGCTCCGTCGATGACACGGCCGCCCGGGTCCGGAAATACGGGCCGCCAGTCGAGTACGTACACAAGCCCAACGGCGGCAAGTCCTCCGCCGTGAATCTGGGCCTCGCCCGCGCCAAGGGAGAATGGATCTGGCTCTTCGACGATGACGACATCGCCATGCCAGATGCCACTCGGCTGCTGCTCGATGCTCTGGAGACCGAGCCCGGTGCAGATCTGGCCTATGGCGGTCAGGTGATAGCCGACGAGGCGCCCGACGGCCGCCTTGTGGATCACCGCGAAGTCCTGCCCACGGTGCAGGCGGACGCCGGGCTTCTACTCAACGTGCTGCAAGGATTCTGCTTTCGCCTGCAGGCCATGCTGATTCGCCGCAGCTGCTTTGCTCGCGTTGGCCCGCTCGACGAGCGTTATCTGCGTGGGCAGGACTACGAACTCATGGTTCGCCTGGTCCGCCACTTTCGCGCCACGCGGGTGTTGAAGCCCGTTCTCACCTGGCGCCAGCACGCCGGCGAACGTGGGCCGGCCAAGCTGACGCATGCCGCCCACGAACGTGACCGCCATTGGGAAATATTCGACGCGCTACTGGGACGTGAGGTACGCGCGTCCTGTGCCCTCGGCGAGTTCCTGGTCCCGCGCTCGAATTCCACGGAACTTTCCGCGGCCGAACGCTCGGCAGCACTATTCAATCGCGCCGCGGTGATGGCGACCAAGGGCCTGGTCGAGGAGTTCGTAGAAGACCTTGGCGCGTCCTTCGCGGCCCTGCCGCGTGACGCCCACCTTGCCCCTGACCAGCGCGCGCTGATCATCAGAACCGGGGGCAACGCACGCTGGCTGGCTCGAGTGGCCGAGGCGCCCGACGCGGTGGCGCACTCGCTACGTCAGCTGCCACGCCTACCTGCGGTGCGCGAGGCAGCGGCCTGTGTCGCACGAGCCCTCTTCTACGAGATTCGTCACGCGTCCGGCGGGAGCGTGCCGCGCCGGCGGCGGTATCTGCGGTGCGCGCTGGCGCTGGCGCGCTTTGCCGGCCCGCGGGCAGTTGCCCAAGCGTACGGTCGCTAGCCCGCAATAGACGCGAACTTGCACCGCTTCTGCTCTCAGTGATGCTGGCGGAGTCTCACCAGCGCCACGAGTGCGTCGTAGGCACCGGGGAGTCGACCGGCGAGGCGCTGCGCCGACGCCTGGATCCGTTGCCGCACTTCGGCGCCTTCGCGCGCAGCCTTGTTTAGCAGCGCAAAGAGCCTTGCGGAGTCGACGCTCGATGCCTCGACGCAGTACTCGTTGAGTCCCGCCTCAGCCATGACGGCATTCACCTTGCGGGCAACCGAAACCGCGATCACGGGCGTGCCGGCCACCAGGGCGAGGATCGCGCCGTGCAGTCTCGAAGTCACGACGGCGTCCGCAAGACTCGCTTCACGCACGAAGTCCTCGAAGGTCGCAACCTCGGCCACGGACCAGGCATCGCGAGGCCCTGCAGGAATCATTGCCGTAACCCGCGTGACCGCCTCGGGATCCATCGAGATCTGCGAGCAGACGAACCTCACGTTGAGCCCGGACCGTATGGCCATTTGCACGTACTGCGCCAGTTCCCGCAGATAGCGTTCGTATGTTTCATCGCTCGCGCCAGGCCAGCTCTGCTTGCAGATCGGACTGACCACCACGCGCCGTAGGGGCCTAAAACTCGATTGCGCTGGACCGGGCAGCCCGAAGGCGGGATCCGCATACACCGCACTCGGCTTGCGCAGTCCCATCTGCCGCAGCAGGTCACGCGTCCCTTCATCCCGGAAGCTGAGGAACGCGGCGCTTCGCAGACCGAGGAGCGAGAGCCAGCGCCCCGTCCTCGTCGACAACTGGTCCAGCCCGACGCAGAAGAAAGCGGCCGGCACGCGCCGCAGCCGCGCCAGAACCGTCCAGGTAGCGAGAAACCGAGGCTGCTCGCCGGCACCGCCCCAGTAGTCATCGACTTGGCCACCGCCTGCCATGACGAGCAGATCCAGGGACCGGACCACGCTGTCAATGCGGCGCGTTCCGCTCCCGGGGCCGGGCGGAGGATCGACTTCGCTCCAGTGGGCGCCATCGGGCCGGAAGGCAGGACCGTGTCCCGAAACCGGAAACGCGGCGATGCCGTGCGCGTGCGCCGTGTCGTCGGGCCGGCTGCAGATGCCGACGAACTCCGCGCCCGGAATGCGGCTGCGCACGTTGCGGATGATCTCGTGGACGATCGCCGCGTCGCCCAGATTCCGGCTCGAATATTGCCCGAGCAGACCGATTCGCGCCGAACGCCGTCCGGAGTCGATGGCATCGCTATCGCTCATGACGCTCTCGAACCTGCTCTCGCTGCGTCGCTCAAGGGTATTCACTTCGCAAGGAACATCGACCGCATTTCGGAGGCGATCTCCTGCCGGTTCCAATAAAAGTGACGCAGCGAGAACGATGCCGCGCGGCATCCGGTCGCCAACAGGGATGGGCGCACGCATGGCAGAGTACAGATAGTCGAGCTGGCGGCGCAGCCGAAGCAGACGTCGCGGGCGCGTCGCCTTGGGCACGAACAGTCGTTCGAGTTCGAGCGGCGTGCGATGTCCCGTCCAGCTTTCCCGGTCCGCCCGCCGGAAGAGCAGGACGTCAGGCAGCAGGCGAAAGCGTCCAAGCAGCGCCAGCTCCGCCATCAGCGCCAGGTCACCGTGCGGGTAGTAGCGGTCGTACCGCGTCTTTCGCAACGCTGCGAGCCGGATAACGCCACTTTGTGCATTGTTCACCGTCATCCGCCCGCAGACCTCCGCGAAGCGCTCGGCGGGACTTTTCGACAACACCTCGAAGTCAGCCTCACAGAGTGCCGACCGATATGCCGTCGCCTGACACGAATTCCGTGCGAGGAAAGCACAGGACGACGTCAGGTTCGGCTTCAAGCACGGCCACACAACGTTCCAGGAACGTCGGAGCACAGAGGTCACTCGCCGATGCCCACTTGAAGTATGTCCCCCGCGCCTGGTGCGCGACGAAATTCCAGTTGCCCGGCGCGCCTATGTTCTCGCGATGACGGTGCACGCGGACGCGGACATCCCGCCGCGCGTACTCCGCGCAGATGTCCGCCGTGGCATCGTTGGAGGCGTTGTCGGCGACGATCAGCTCCAGATTCGTCAACGTCTGAGCCAGTAGTGAATCCAGCGCTGTCCGCAGCGAAGTCCCGCCGTTGTAGACCGGCAGACCCACGCTGACCAGCGGCGCGGCAACTGCACTGCTTCCACTGCCCGGCGCGTCTGACAGGAGTCCGCAATCGATCTGCAACAGCCACTGCTCCGGATTAGGCGTTCGACCTGGCTCGCTGATCCCTCAGTGGGAACGCGAACGGCGCTGAATGATCCAGTGCATCATATCGGCGAATCCTCGGTACCGAATCGCCCCCGTGAAACCCTGCAGCCAAGCGTTTCCTGTCCTCGCACCGCCTCCGTGCATCGTTGCGCACGCGCGCGGACGATCAACGCGCGCGACTCGATGACGGCTCACGTCAGTGTCATCGTTCCGACCTTCAATCGGTCGCAGATGCTCCAGGAGTGCGTGGCATCGCTGCTGCGCCAGACGCAACCGCCACTGGAGATCATCATCGTCGACGATGGCTCGACCGATGACACCGCAGCGGTCGCACGCCGCATGCCGTCGCCGGTCCGGTATTTCCAACAATCGAACGCGGGCAAGCCGGCCGCCCTGAACTTCGCATTGCCCCATGCCATCGGACAATGGATCTGGTTTTTTGACGACGATGACGTTGCCTTGCCGCGTTCGATCGAGGCACGCCTGCAGGCACTGGCTGCCGCGCCGGATGCCCGGCTGGTCATCAGTCGATTCATCTGGGGCAAGAATGGCACCGGCGGCGAACTCGTTGCGGGCGAGGCGCTTCAATGGCCGCAGTTCACCGCCCGGGACTTCTATCTCAAGTTCCTGCGGACCTGCTTCGCGCACTTGAACGGCGCGTTGATCCGCCGTGACCGGATCGCCGAAGTCGGAGCATTCCGCACCGACCTGCTGACGTCCGAGGACTACGACTTCACTTTGCGCGCAGCACGTGGCGAGCAGATTGCCATTTGCGATGAACCGACCTTCATCTTTCGACAGCACGGCGGGCAGCGCGGACCGCACGGCCAACACTACTCGGCCAGCGAGCGGCTTCGAAAGTTCGCCGACGGCGACGCCGCAATCGGCCGATCGATTCGGTCGACGCATGGCCTGGCTGAATACCTCGGTTTGCCAACGGACCGCGAGCTCGATCTGCCCTCGATGCGCGAGGCGCTGCTTGCCCGCTTGCAGGTAATGGCCGGCAAAGGGCTCCTGGCCGAGGTCGCCGAGGACGCGATCGCGCTCTGCGGAGTGTCGGATCGCATCGGGGCTGTTGTTGATCCGAGGATGGCCGCATCTCTCAAGTCGGCTATGCAGGAGCGTTATCTCACGTTTCCCCTGTGTGAAACACCGGGCGAAGCGTTGAAGTCATTCGCGCCACTGAAGGCATCGGCAGCCGGACGCACAGTCCTCGCCCTGCTCGCCCGCGCTGTGGCCGGACTCGCGTGGTGGCAGAAAGTGTCCTGGACCGAGCGAATCCGCCTCGCCTGGCTTGCCTTGCGACTGCAGTGGATGGCGCGCGGCTAGTGCGCCTTCGCATCGCTCCGGCGGCGGCGCTTCCGTGCGAGCACGATCAAGGTATGGCCCAGAAGCGACCGCTCTCGCAGCGACGTCCATGCATTGGCCAGTCCGACCGACCGCAGCAGCGATTCGAGCTTCCACGAGTTGACCCATCGCAGCACACCCAGGTGACCTGTCGGGTGAAGCGAAGTGAGGCGCAGGACTTCGAAGTGCGGTTCGAGCAGTCGCCGCAGTTCAGCCGCGTCGACCCATTGACGGACCTGCCCCGGCGCCTGTGGTGTCACGCCCGACATTCGTTCGTGCGCAAATCGATTTTGCGTGGCAAGCATAAGCAGGCCATCTTCGCCGAGCAGGCGAGCGACGCGCGACATGAACGCCGGCTGGTCCCTTACATGAGACAGCACTTCCAATGCCACGACGACGTCGGCACTGGCGGGCGGCAACTCCATCTGCATGAAGTCGCCCTCCGTGAAAGTCGCCTTCGGAAAACGGGCGCGCGATCGCGCAAGCACTTCGTTGGACAGGTCGATGCCGCGGACGCGGCCGAACTCTGTCATTCGATCGCACAGCCAGCCCGAACCGCACCCAAGCTCCACGATCGTCCGCGGGCCGCGGTCGGTCTCTTTCAACCATCCCAGAATCGTCTGAGCCTGGCGCGCATTGGGAGGCGGAAGTTGCATGCCTTCCTCGCGGAACTTCGCATTCCAGGCATTCCAGAACTGGCGTTGCAGGTCGGCATCTTCATTGCCGGCACGCGCCGCGGCGGGCGGATCAGGCGAGGCCATAGGCCCGATTGTCTACCCGACCCTCACTCCGTCAAGGGCGGGGCATCGCTCACGATTCGTGGGTACAGGTTGGCGGCACCTCGGACATCGACCTCCGACGTGATGAAGAACGTAGACGCGGGAAGGGCCCGGTCGTATTCGCGCCTGATGTCGTACCGGTACAGGTAGACGGCCAGGTGAAAGGTGCCGGCGGCCAGGTGCATCGTGAGTTCGAAGCTCACCGTGACTGCTGCCCGGCATCAAGGTCGATCGGACGCTGCCCGAGTCGCTCGTCCGAGGTGTTGAACACCATGTTCAGCCCCTCGTCGAGCACATCGAGCACGACTGCGATCTTCTCGCTGCGTCGGTTCGCCTCGAACTCGATGTCGACCCAGGCCCGTTCGCCCGGCGCAAAGTGGGTGCGGTCGCCGTCTTCCCCCCGCAGCCGCACGGAACGGATCACCACGTCGCCATCCCTCGGGCCGGCCAGCTTGCTGCGTTCTCGCGTCCAGGTAGGTCTGGATCACGTGCGACGTCGGCCGTCCTCCACCACCTGCCCGCCGTCGAGCAGGATCGCGCGCGCGCACAGGTCCGACACCGCCTTCAGGTTATGCGAGACGAACACGACCGTCGCGCCGCTCGTCGCAATGCTGCGCATCTTCTGCAGGCTCTTCTGCTGGAACAGCATAGTCGCCGACGCTCAGCACTTCGTCGATCACCAGGATGTCCGGATCGAGGTGCGCCGCGACCGAAAAGCCGAGCCGCGCGAACATGCCCGACGAGTAGCGCTTGATCGGCGTATCGATGAACTCCGCCAGCCCGGCGAACTCGACGATCTCGTCGAACTTGCGCGCGATCTCCGCGCGGCTCATGCCGAGGATCACGCCGTTGAGGAACACGTTCTCGCGGCCGGTGAGGTCCGGGTGGAAGCCGGCGCCGACCTCGATCAGCGCCGACAGCCGGCCGTTGACCTCGATCCGTCCCTCGGTCGGCCACATGATGCGGGCGAAGTGCTTGAGCATGGTGCTCTTGCCGGCGCCGTTGTGGCCGATCACGCCGACCGTCTCGCCCTGCCGGATCTCGAGGTTGATGTGGCGCAGCGCCCAGAAGTCGCGATCGTCGCGCGGCCAGTGACGCTTCCCGTTGCCCGTGAGGCGAGCCAGCAGGTGCGGCACGAGATCGCGCAAGGAGTCGAAGCGCTCGCCCTTGCGGAAGCGCTTGGAGACGTCGTCGAAGCGGATCGCGATGTCGCTCATCGGTCAGACGTTGTCCGCGAACGACGGCTCGAGCCGGTGGAACAGCAGCCATGCGCCCGCGAAGATCACGACCGCGAGCGACGGCGCTGTAGGCGATCCACGCCAGGTCGGGCGTGCGCCCTCTGTACCACCGCCTGTTCCAGGCCTTCGAGCAGCGGCGCTACCGGATTCAGCAGGATCCAGTCACGCCACGGACCGAACAGTTCCGACGAGTAGAACACCGGCGTGAAGAAGATCGCAAACGTCAGCAACACCTCGACGATGTACTTCACGTCGCGGAAGTACAGGTTCGCCGCGGAGAACGCGATGCCGAGCCCCGCCACGAACAGGAGCACCAGCAAGACGAGCAGCGGAATCGCCCACAGCTGAGTGAGCGCCGGCTTGCACGCCGACCACTGCCAGCACGACGACAAGCGGCACGACCGCCACCAGCATGATCGAACAGCGCCGACAGCACCGCCGACAGCGGAAACACGATCCGCGGGCAATTGATCTTGGTGAGGAGGTTGGCGTTGCTGGTCAGGCTGTTGGTCGCGAAGCGGATGCCGCTGACGACGAAGGCCCACGGCAGCGACTTCACGACGACTGGCGGCCAGCGTGTCGAGCGTGAACGGCCGACCCGACAGCTGGCTCACGCCCAGTTGCACGAGCAGGCCCGCGGCAATGATGAGGCCCGGCATCAGGATCGCCCACAGCAGCCCCATGACCGACTGCTTGTACTTGATCTTGATGTCGCGCCAGGTGACGATGAACAGCAGATCGGCGATCAGACGCAACCGACTGCTCGGCGCCCGACGGTCGGAACTGACTGACGATCCAGTCGCGCTCAATCCAGCACCCTCACTTCCGGAATCGGCACCACGAAGCGCCCGCCCCACTCGCGGATGTACGACGCCTGCGCGCTGATCTCGTCCTTCAGGTTCCACGGCAGGATCAGCACGTAGTCCGGCCGCGCCTCGCGGATCGCCTCGGGCGCGAGGATCGGAATGCGCGTGCCCGGCGTGAACTTGCCCTGCTTGTACGGATTGGCATCGACCGTGAAGTCGAGGAAGTCGGTGCGAATGCCGCAGTAGTTGAGCAGCGTGTTGCCCTTGCCCGGCGCGCCGTAGCCGACGATCTTCTTGCCGCGCTCCTTCGCGTCGATCAGGAAGGCCAGGAGCTTGCGCTTGGTCGCCTGCACCTGCTCGCCGAAGCCGCGGTAGCGCTCGAGCGTCAGGAAGCCGTCGTCGACCTCGCGCTGCCGCAGCGCCGTCGACCCGTGCCCCGACGGGCAGCGCGGGCATTCTCGGCGTGCCGCGCGTAGATGCGCAGCGAACCGCCGTGCGTCGGCAATTCCTCGACGTCGAAGAGCGTCAGTCCGTGGTGCGCGAAGACGCGCTCGACGGCGACGAACGAGAAGTAGCTGAAGTGCTCGTGGTAGATCGTGTCGAACTGGTTCTCGGCCATCAGCCGCTGCAGGTGCGGGAACTCCATCGTGATCACGCCATCGGGCGCGAGCAGGACCTTCATGCCGGCGACGAAGTCGTTCAGGTCCGGCACGTGGGCGAGCACGTTGTTGCCGAGCAGCAGATCCGGCCGCCCATGCTCGCGCGCGATCGCTCGCGCGCGTTTCGCGCCCGAAGAACCGCACCGTCGTCGGGATGCCCTTCTCGACCGCCGCCTGCGCCACGTTGGCCGCCGGCTCGATGCCGAGCACCGGCACGCCGCGGGCGACGAAATGCTGCAGCAGGTAGCCGTCGTTGCTGGCGATCTCCATGACCTTGCTGCGCGGCCCGAGTCCGAAGCGCTCGACGCCATCTCGGCATAGCGTCGCGCGTGCTCGACCCAGCTCGTCGAGTACGAGGAGAAGTAGGCGTACTCGGTGAAGATCTCCCCGGGCGACACGAACTCCTGCAGCTGCACCAGGAAGCAGTCGTCGCAGACGTAGGCGTGCAGCGGATAGAACGGCTCCATCTGGTGCAGCTGGTCCGGCGCGATGTGCGTCTGGCACAGCGGCGACATGCCGAGGTCGACGAACGTCGTGCGCAACGCAGCGCCGCAGAAGCGGCAGCGAAAGCCGGGTGTTCCCTGGTTGTTATTGCGTGACGTCATGTCAATTTGAGTCGGGTGCCTGGAAGCGGCGCCTCTGCGCCCTTCGGGAGCGATTCAGGCCGCGACCGCGCCTCGACCAACGCCGACATACGTCCAGCCCTCCTCCCGCAGCCGCGCGGCGTCATACTGGTTGCGGCCATCGAAGATCACCGGCTGCCTGAGCAGTGTTCGTACCTTGCGGAAGTCCGGGCTGCGGAACTCTTTCCACTCCGTCACCAGCACCAGCGCATCGGCCCCGTTCAGCGCTTCGTATTTGTCGGCCACCAGCGTGAACTTCGACACATCGCGTCGTGCTTTCCGCAGTTGAGCCTCGAACATCGGGGCAGCCACCGGATCGAATGCCCGCACCTGCGCCCCGGCGTCGAGCAGTCCCCCAATCACCGACAGCGCCGGCGCCTCGCGCACGTCGTCTGTGCCAGGCTTGAACGACAGGCCCCAGACTGCGAAGGTCCTGCCGGAGAGATCCGCGCCGAACTGGCGCGTCACCTGTCCGACGAGATAGCCCTTCTGCTGCTCGTTGCGCAGGTGCGTGGCCTCCAGCACGAGTGGGTCAACGCCCACTTCCCGCGCCGTGTGAATCAGCGCCTTCACGTCCTTGGGAAAGCAGGAGCCGCCGTAGCCAGCACCCGCATAGATGAAGGCGTGCCCGATGCGCGGATCGGAGCCGATGCCGCGGCGCACGCTGTCGACATCGGCGCCGAGGTGATCACACAGGTTGGCGATCTCGTTGATGAAGCTGATCTTTGTCGCCAGCAGCGCGTTGGCAGCGTACTTCGTGAGCTCGGCCTCGCGCCGCGCCATCACCAGGACCCGATCGTGATTCATGTTGAACGGGCGATACAGTTCAAGCATCACCTTGGCCGCGCGATCCGCGTCGGATCCCACGATGATGCGGCTCGGACGCATGAAGTCCTCGACTGCTGCGCCTTCCTTCAGGAACTCCGGGTTGCTGACGACGTCGACGAACTCCGGATTCGACGCTGCCGACCGCGCCACCGCGGCAATGCGGTCGCAGGTCCCCACGGGCACCGTGGATTTCGACGCCACCACGGTGTACTCGTCGATCACCGCGCCGATTCCTTCGCCACACTCAGCACGCCGCTGACGTCGGCCGAGCCGTCGGCCTTGGACGGGGTGCCCACCGCGATCATCACGACCGGTGCACTCAAAGTGCGATCGTCCTTGCTGCGCTGATAGGCGTCCTTCAACGAAGTCGTGAAAGTGAGCCGCTTCGCCTCGACTCCAGACTGAACCAGGGCAGCCAGCCCGGGTTCGTAGAACGGCACCTCGCCCGCCTTGAGGCGCGCAACACGCTCCGGGTCAATGTCAACGCAGAACACGGAATGACCGACTTCGCTGAGGCACGCTCCTGTGACGAGACCCACATACCCGGTCCCCGCAATGACGATTGACACCAATCCCTCCGACTTAGATTTACGGATTACCTATGCGTTCGTCGCACCGGCCTGAACCAAGCCGGCCCGTTTCCTCTGTGCCCTGGGGGGCGCAGGCACACTACGTTCTCTGCATGCCACAGTCTCCGAACCGACGCATGACCAACTCGACATTATGCCGAGGGCAGGTCGTGACCTGCTCTCCGAGCCATCGATGGAATTGCATCGGCGCCAGCACGCTCTTTGGCCGATCGTGTGCATCTCCCACGCAGACGGCAGGAGCTCACACGGCTGTCTCCCCGGCCTAAGGGTCCCATCAGGCCAGGAGCTGGCGGACGACACCGCGTTCAAGCAGTCCCGGCAGCGCATGAAGTTCGCTGCAGTCGCCCGGCCGTACGCTCGCGCGAAATGCCACGCCGATGAAGGCGTGCTGCGAATTCCACGAGATACGCCACCAGCGCCGCCTCGATGGCGGTGGCGTCGAGTCCGCGAGATAGTCGCCGGACCTCATCAGCCAGCGGACGCGCCACCGTCCCCGCAGCGGCCCAGAGGTCGATCCAGTTGCCCTTTCCTCCGCTGGCCGCCTCGCCGCAGCCCCGGATCATGTGAAACACATCGTAAAGTGGCAGCACGGCCTCTCCGCAGGCCTCGAAGTCCAGCACCTTCAAACCGGCCGCCGACTCGAGAACATTGCGCGGCCAGAAGTCGCCGTGCTGGGGCCAAGCGCGAAGCGGTACAGCGCCAATGCGCTGCGCGAGTTGACTTGCGGCCGTGGCGTCCAGGCCGAGCGACTCCAGCAACGCGAGGTCCGACAGCAGCCCCTCCCGATCGACGACCGTGTCGGAATCTGGCGCCGCGATTTCGGCGATGGCGTCCCAAAGCGAGGGGCCAAGCCGCAACGCCTCGGCAGCCAACACATGCCAATCCTTCTGGCGGCGCGTTCGTATCACGACATCGAGCGCGGTGCCGTCAACGAAGACTTCTGCCAGCACCCGCGCGGGCCCCGCAATGAAGGTTCGCGCATGAGGCACCACGGCGTTCGTGGCGGGGTACCGCGACAAGCGAACCGTAATCTCTGCCTCGCGCCGGAACGGTTCGTGCCCTGCCGGTCTGACTTTCAGGAAGTGCGTAGGACCCGTGCCTGACGCAGACAGCAGCGCGTTGAATCCGCGGTTCGAGATGATGTCGCCGACCAGGGGTGTTGACGTCACCAGCGGGCCGACATTGCGCACGATGGTGAGGTCCGACCACGTCCGCGGCTCCGCCGCCAGTTCGGCATTGATCCGCTCCAGCAGCGTGCTGCCCCCCATGTCACGCCTTCGCCACGATCAGCAGCGCCGGATACAGGACCGCATCAAGCCTTGCCGCCACCGCCATCATCGGAAGTGTCGCTACCCCACTCTCGGGCTCGCATTGCCTCGAATTCGCGGACGCGACCTCGCGAGCAGGTATCAGATTGCGTGGAATCGCAAGCGACGGCTCGACCCAATAAGCACATACTTCGCGGAAGCCGGCGCTACGGACCGCCACCTCGAGCCCCAGACTGGCAAAGTCCCGATAGGTCGCGACAGGCCTTGACTCAGTCGTCCATGCCACCAGCGGTTTTCGCTGCCAGCAATGCCATGCCGCCTACCTGCAGGACGCGCCGCATTTCGCTCAGCATCTCGCGCGACGGACGCCGCCCGTAAAGCGTCACCAAGTCGAACTCGCTGTCTTGAAAGGGGAGACGAGCCGTGGGAGCTGCAAACTCCAGGGACGCGCAATCCAGGTGATCGACTTGCCGATAAAGCGACCCTAGCGCGCTACTCAGAGGAAGCCCGGGCACTGCGATCTCAAGCGCCCGTTGGCCGCCTGGGTCCCCGTGCAGCCAGAGGACGTTGGTGCGGCATTGATCCGCAATGGCAAGGTCCAGTGCGCGGAACGCCTCGCCACCTCGCACGGAACCCGAAGAAAGTTCAATCTGTGCCATCGTTCCGGGAGGTTCAAAGCAGGACGGAGGACTCTTCGTCAACGCCAAAACCGAAGTCCAGGCTCGGACCGGCCGATCGAGGCCACTTCAACCGAGACTGAAGGCAATTGCCTCCGTCGGCAGCGAGTCGAGGTCACGGTACCAGAAAGGCGGGACGGCTCACCCAAACAAGCGTCGGCCGGTAGACCGAATGGAGGAGCCGTGGGCGTAAAGAAGTCCGACATCGTGGGAAAATTTCCCTCAGTGAAGACCGTTGGCACTAGCGCCTTGCGCGTCGCAATCGACCGGGAGCCAGCCCTTCTGTTGGCAAGACCCGCGAATTGCACCCAATCAGCCAAATCACTTACCCGATTGTGTTTGCATGTAAGGCTCACCATTGGGCGATGAAAGCGTGTTGACTGTCGCTTCTAGTAGCTCGATGCGGCGACGCAGAGAGGATGTGAGAATTTGATTCAGCTGCGCATAGATCCGGATCGACGTCGCCTACTGAGACAGGGCCTGGCAGTTGCAGTTACTGCGCTCGCTGGATGCGGAGGAGGAAGCGATGCGTCTTCACCAGTGGGAGCGCCCCCGGCAGCGCCTCCAACGCCAGCCGAGCCTGAGATCGTGGAATCCATCCGTCCCGCCCCTCCTCGTTGGCTCGAATGCCGCTTTCAATCTAGCGTCAACGCTTCCCGCGAGCGTTGTTCAGGGTGGCAAATTCGCCTTGGATTCGAGTGGGGCGACTCTGCCGGTCGGAATGAGCCTCACGACGGCAGGGATCTTGGCCGTCGGCACCGCTTCGATTGGAACGGTCACAGGGGTGATTTTCACCTACGAAACGCCGTGAAGCGCCGGGACTTTTTGTTTCGCGCTACTACGGCGCTGGCAGCATCATTGACGGGTTGCGGTGGATCTTCGGAAGCCACGAGTCTGGCAACCCCACCGTCTCCGACGCCCGTTCCCACTCCGACCCCGACGCCGACTCCATTGCCTCCCTCGGCGCCCTGGATTCCCTCAGGGCCGGGGCTTCCCACGCTGGCACTGCACCCTACGCAGACCGGAGTCTTTCCGTATTTCGCGACGACCTACCCTCTCGAGGGCGCCGTACCGAGCGGGCAGACCATCGAGTCGCCGGAGGAACCAGCCCTCAGCGCTTCAATCCTCTCCCGCTGGCCGGATGGTTCGGCCGCCGTGGCTGTGCTGGCAGGCGAAGCTTCCGTCGTGGCAGGTCAGATTCGACAGCTTTCATTGCGCTCGGCAAGTCGTGCCGTGACACCGTTGACCGCGGCAAGAGTCGGTCAACTGATCTCGAGCATTACTTGCGACTTTGGCGCGGCCGGTTCCGCGACCCTTTCGAGCTTCGGCAGTCCAGAACGTGTCTGGTGGGCCAACGATCGCGTGATCTGTGCGCGCTACCGCTTGCCAATTGGCGCTGCCGGCCTGGAGGCGATCGTCGACGTGCATGCATTCGCTTCGAACCGCGCCTTCGTCGAAGTCGTCATCGAGAACGGCCGACTCAATGCCGATGCAACTACGGTCACGGCGCCCACGGCTAAGTCGTATGCGAATGCGACGGTTGCTGTGAACGGCTCGACCATCGCGACCGTCAGCAGTCCCGGTGCCGGCATGGCCTTTCCGAACGCCCGGCGCCCCGGCAACTACACCGGTGGTCACGAGCCGTTTCGTGCCTGGTACTGCTCGACCTGGATCGGTGGCGACCCGGGGATCGAAGTGACTCACGAGGCATCTGTCCTGCAAAACCATCCGTGGTTTTTCCGGCCGGCGGAAACCAGTTCAGAAGATCTGCAGGCGAAGTACACACGCCCGCACGACACCTACGTCCCCTGGGCGACTTGTCGACTGCGCATGCCGGGCATGGACGGCACCGGCGATGACGAAGAGATCGCGTTGTTCACCGAGTGCCAGACCGATTACTTCCTCTCAGGCAACCGCTTCGCTCGGCGTGCTGTGCTGGCGAGCGGTCTAGCTTGCCTGTCCGCAGGATTCAACTGGCGTCACACGAATGGCGAGGTCCCGACCCAATCGCAGGTGGCCGGAAAGAACACGACGAACGGGCGCTGGCCGTTGCTTGCGACCGAGCCCCGCTGGGGCGGACCCAACACGGCGGATGGCTCTCACATCCCAGCAATCTCACTGGTCCCATTCTTGTGCCGGCCTTCCCCCTGCTTCATCGAGATTGCCCAGAAGGAGTTCGTCTGGAATCACTCAAACTACAACAGCTTAGACGGCTCGCATCCTTACGATCAAACTCGCTCGCGCGCCTGGCGACTTAGGAATTACGCTATCGCAGCATTCCTGACGCCGGACGCCGACTTGCCGCGAAAGAGTGGCTATCGCTCGGCGTTGGTCGCGAGCATTGCGGCGATCAATGTCTTCCTCGACAAGCCGTGGAACACTTTTCAGGTTCTTTATGACCCTTCCGCCGATGATCCGTTTGATCACTCAACCTCCCGCGCCCGTTTCCAAGCGTCATTCTTCATGCATCACTTCTGTTCCCAGTCGTTTCATGCGATATCTGGCGCCAAGGTGCTACGGGATGCCGACGCAGTTGCATGGAATCAGCTGACTGACCGGATGATGGTGTTCCCGTTGCGCTGGATCAATGACGCAACGTCGTACGAGTGGCGCGCCGTTCCGTACCAGCCCACGATCGGAACCAGGAACGGCGCAGCGATCGATCAATCGCCGAACAACCTTGCACAGTTGACGCGTAGCGAGATGAGCGGCCCAGCGCCGACGGCGCCTGGTCCTTGGATGAACCTCTACCCCACAGACCTCAATTGGTCGAACCTCGCCGTTGAGAACTCCGCGGGAGTCACCTACCCGTCGTGGTACTTCGCCGCGCTCTGCGCGGCCGTAGAGCGCGGAGTGCCGGGAGCGGCGACGGCATGGGACAAGGTAGTTACGAACGGCGGCATTTCGAACTTCGCCACCTGGCGGCTTGGCTACCGCCAGGCGCCGCGCTTCAACCGTTGGCCAAGGAATCGCTAAATGGCAAGTCGAATCACGAGTCTGGCGACGACGATAACGGTCGCTGCTCCGAGCATGGCCCTGCGCTCGGCCATTGCCGGCATGCGCAGCAACAGCTTTGTCGAGTTCAATCAGAGCACGCTGTGGACTCGAGTTCCAGACCCGCGCGGCGCAGCTCCGGATTTCTTCCCTGCGAATCCCACGGAAGATGGCGCGAATTCTATTGGCCACACGATGATCGACTACGGTGGCAAGTGGTGCTGGGATCCAGTCACTCGGCGCGGAATGTGGGCGGGCAACGGGGCCAACCCGGTCGGGAAAAACGTCCGAATCTACTCGCACCTGTACAACGTCCACTCGGTGTACGAGGAAGGCACGAACAGTTGGACGGTAACGCGGGGCATCAAGGGTCAGAACGAAGGCGCTGATCCGGATTGCATCGTGCATGTCCTGCACAACAATGCGATCGATGTCGCTGGCCGCCATTTTTACAAGAAAAAGTTCCGGACCGACGAGATCATGGTCTACGACCTCGATTCTCGCCAGTGGCTGAACACGATCCCGGGGCCCGGGGCCCTTGAGGCTTCCTATGGGAGGGACGGCGCGATGGAAGTCGTGCCAACCCGCGGTTTAAAGGGCGCGCTGTGGGTCCTGGCTACTTCAAAATCGACAGACCACAGTCGACTTGTCGAGTTTGACCTTGCCAACGGTGGCCCGTGGACCCTGCTCAAGGACTCACCGAACTTCGGGACCAAGATAAATGGCGCGTCGTGCATGTCATTCAATCCCCGGGCATTTGGAGGCGCTGGCGGTGTCCTGTGTGGCAACAACTCCGGCACGTTTGCGATACGAGTCGACACGCTGGAAGTAACTCCCGCCGGCACTCCGCCGCAGGTCATGGTTGCACCCAACGGGGCTCACCTTTCGGCGGACCCAGCCGGCCAAGGCTGGTACTACGTCGCCAGCGATGGCTACCTTTATACAAACGATGGCACCTCCTGGCGGAGACTGATCCAAATGCCGTCGGACCTCAAGACACCCGGGCATACCCATCCCGTCGTTGTCTGTCCGCTGCACAGGGACGGGTCCGGTAACTACGGAGTCCTTTGGATCGTCGCAGGACAGATGCCGTCACATGCCGCAACCAACGGTGTATGTGGGTGGCTTTACAAGCCCTAGCTTGACCGACTGAAGCTTGGAGCCCGCTTTAGCCCCCAAACGGTAGTGCCCTCTGTTGCGGTGTGCGCAAGGAACCTGACGGGCTCGAAGCTGCGAATGACCTTAATCAGCAGCTTCGCAGGATTCGCGAGTTGCTGACGCGAGAGCACATCGAAGCGATCCAAGGTGTCGATGCCGCGCGCCTCAAACCACCGTCGCAGTTCGAAGTAGGAGAACCAGTTCACGGCCGGATAGCGCGTATGGTTTGCCCACTCCGGTCGAGTGCTCATGGACTTGGACACGCACCAGCGCTTGATCCTGGACGGATACCATGAGTACAAGGGCAGATTGAACTCCTGCTGGACAGGACACAGTTTGTTCGTCGTGCTGACGTACAGGATGCCGCCAGTCCGCAGCACGCGCACCGCTTCCAGCAAGCAGGACTCCCACTCGGCGACGTGCTCCAGCAACTCGAGCAGTAAGACCACGTCGAAGCGCTCGCTCTCGAACGGAAGCGATTGCGCCCAACCGACGCTGAACCGGACGTCAAGGTCCTGTTCCGCCGCTCGCTTGTGACCAATGGCGATCAAAGACTCACTTGCATCCAACGCAGCGACCGTGTGGCCTCGCTCGGCCCAGAGCATCGCCTGAGTGCCGGCGCCGCACCCGATGTCCGCGATGTCGAGTCCATCGGTTCGGTGACCTTGTTCTTGCAGCAACCGCAAGGCGCAATCACGAATGCGACTGAAGCGAGTGATCGTCCGTTCGGACCTGCTGGCCCGTTCATAGTAGTCAATGAACTTCTCGCCATGTGCTTCGTGCTTCTTATCAGAAGCCATGCTTGAACTCTACAGTCGGAAACGCAACATTCGAAGAAGAATGGTCCTTCTGCGGTTTACGGTCAGGCTGCACGACTCAGCCTTGCCCTCAGCAGAAAGATGAGTTCACTCTCGGCGTCGTGTGGACGGCCTGCTGCCATCCATAGGCACCCAACCGCCGCTGCATAGACCAACACCCCAAATCCCACCAGACCGAGCAGCGCGGCAATCCCCGACAGCCACTGCTGCCCGACCGGAAAGGCGGACTGGACGGACAACAAGGACGCGGCCATGGCAGCGGCGCCGAACGACGGCCGGAACAAAGCGCGCAGCAGTGGCACCATGCTGCGTCGCAGGTCGTTAAGGAGCCAGCGAGCGCCCACGAAAAGCATCACGACGCCGCAGAGGATCCATGCCACGATCGCCGGCATCAAGCCCCCGTCCAAAGCACCACTCCAAACACAGGGATCGTCACTGCGACTCCCAGCGCAGCCAGCCGAAACACGGTTCGCGGGCCCAGCCGCGTGAGAAGCATCGGCCAATAGCAGCTGTTGAGTGCCTGCAACGCGCCGATGAGCGCCAGCGCACCAATGAATGGCGCAGCCTCGACCCACTTGGGACCAAGTACAACCAGCGTCATCAGTTGTGCCAGGCAAGCGATGCCGACTGCACTCGGAATCGCCAGCAAGGCGATTACCCCCCAGACGCGGACGAACGCCGAATACAGCCGTCCAACGTCGTCCTTCATCTGCATGTAGCCTGGATAGACGGCCCTCATCACCGGTGCGACGATCTCTGTCGTCGGCATGGTCGCGAGGTCCAGGGCTACCGCGTACTGGCCGAGGGTCGTTGCGCCAAGCTGCTGACCCACAAGGATGTCCTGCCCGCGCCGGCCCAGCATGGTGGCCATTTCGCCGGCCAGCCACCACAACGAGAATCCCATGAGCTCGCGGGCTCGCGTCAGCGTGAACCGCGGCCGGAATCGTGTGAGTCGATAGGTCGACGCAATCTCCACCACCGCACCCAGCAGCATCCCGGCGAGCAACGCCCGGTAGTCATGCCAGATCAGCGCGCAGATTGCTCCGATGGTGAAGGATGAGAGCTTGCGAGCAAGCGCAATGACGAAGAACGGCCGAAAATCCAGTGCCCGCTCGTAGCGCGCGAGCCCAAGGTTTCGGAATCCGCCAATGAAGCTGATCGCGGCGAGGGTCACCAGCACGGCGCAACGCGCGCATCGTCGTACCAGATCTGGGCCAGCGGGATCGCGACAAGCAAGGCCACTGCCACCAGCAGCGCTGGTGATGGCATTCAGGGTGAATGCCGTCGAGTAATGCGCATGCTGGGGCCGTTGCATGCGGATGATCGCCTTGGTAAAGCCGAACTCCGTCAGTGAAGACAGAATTCCCTGGATCGCCGTTCCCATCGCGACGACCCCGAAGTCCTGCGGCGCCAGCAGTCGGGCCAGGACCAGCGTGCTGACAAAGCCGATCACGCGCTCGACCACGCGTATCGAAACGGTCCAGCGCGCCCCGCTGGCCATCCGCAGTCGAAGTGACGCCACGGCTAGCCCCTGGACCTTGCCGAGCGGATGCCCAGGAGAGAAAGAAACGGACCCATATCCGATCGATCGAACACCGACCAGGCCCGACGACCGCCGATCGCCAACGTGGCGTCGCGCAAGGGCGCCCGCCCCAGCATGCACCGGGCCAAATGGCGAGCGTACTCAGCTTCTGCTACCCAACGGACGCGTTCCGTCGTCTGGCGCATGACGCGCATCGGTTGTCCTGTTATGTCGCGGTAAAGTGCCTCGGAGAGATTGACGCCGACGGCGCTTCCAAGGCCATGTTGGTCCCAGTGGCGCGGGTTCACTTCGATCAGATAGAGCTGGCCGGACGCTCGTCACGCTTGTATTCGATCTCCGAGATGCCGCGAAAGCCGAGGCTGAGCAGTAGCGACTTGACGGCTGCTCAAGGTCGGCAATGGGCAGTGCTTCAACGACGATTCCTGTTCCCGCAAGTGGTGGGTATTGAAGCCGTTTGCGGGCAGTGAAGAACGCTGCCACCGAATGGTCCCGCAGCGTGTATGAACCGAAGATCTGGAGACACTCCTCTCCGCCTTGGATCCACTCCTGGACGGTCACGAGCGGGTCCAGGTGTGAGAAGTCCGGTAGAAGGCCTCGAGATCGGCGTACGAGTCGACCCGCAGCGCCTTCTGACGGCCGACGGCATCCCACATGCCAGCGCGTCGCCACTGGCTGGCATAGAGCGGCTTGCAGATACATGGAAATCGCAGTGCCCGGGCCGCGCCCAGTTCGCGCGGGTGCCGAATGGTCACTCCAGCCGGCACGCTGATGCCGGCTTCGCGAGCCGCAGCGGCCAGGATGTCCTTGTTCATGACCCGTTCAATGCCGTCGGGCGGCAGCTGCGAAATCAGGAACCGTTCATCGAGCGCGGAACGATGGCGATTGATGAAATTGATATCGTGGTCACGCGTAGGAAGGAGCACTGCACGCGAGCGCAACTCATCGGCGAGCTTCAGGAGAAAGGCGAGAAGTGCATCGCCCGTCCGTAAGCGAATCCGGCGCAGCCCGATACTCGAGCAGGCGCGAACTGTTGCCGGGAAACGAGGCAATCGCGGTCAAACCGATCACCCGGACACCGAGCGGAGCGAGATCGCGGGCGATGGCCAGCCCCGAATGGTGAGTATTCAGAATGATAACCGGCCAATCGATCTTCAGGCCCTGCGACGGATCGTGTCCATCGCACTCGCGCTTTGCATCAAGGCGTTGTGTCCTCAGCAGCTGGGTTTCGTTCATTCAACCGCTTCCGCCAGTGCGCGAGTCCATGCGCCAGCCGCCCGGTCAATGAAGGACGAAACGCGCGCACGGTGAGATCGTTTGGGATGCTGTCCGACCAGCTCTGCTTGTGCCGCGACAGGCCGGCAAGAAAGTCATAAGTCTTCGCTCCATCGGCGATCAGGGCTTCAAACACCATCGCACGAAGGACATTGCCGACGTTCAACTTCGCAAATTCGATGTCGAACCCCTCCTGGAGCAGGAAGACCGTATCGTCATGTGCAAAGCAATACTCCTGCGCAACCACCTTTTTGTCGAGCTTGAGGTAGAAGAATCGCAATGTGCCCCGGTCGAGCAGGCGCGTGCTGAGCTGCTCGTAGAACGCCCGCTTGCGACCGCTTACAAAGACTCCCTGCTCACCTTTGGCCTTCCATCGCCCAGCGTGGTTTCGATAAAGAGCTTCGAGGGCCATGGGCAAGTCTTCGTGGCGCACATACTGTCCAAACTCGACCTTGAACCTGGCTTCCAGCTCACGTCGCGCCGAGCGGATCGAAGTCCGCATCCGGCTTGGCAGTGAGCGAAGCAGTTCGTCATAGCTCGCCGGCAGGTTCCGCCGAGGACACGGCATGCTTCGCCGATCCAGAAGCCAGCCGCGCCTGGCAGCATGCTCCAGTAACTGCACTGTGTTCGCCGACTCTTGGGGCATCTGGCTGAAGTACGCCACATCCCAGCCAAGCCCATCGACGGCTTCCAGAAGCGCCGCGAGAGTGTTCCGTTGGTCGTCGGCCCGAACGATAAAGTTCATGTGGTCGGTTTCCGAGGTGCCATCACCGACAAAGCGCAGGCGTCGCAGCAGTCTCCCGAGTCCGCCTTCTCGTTGCACCATCATCGGGGCGATCCCCATGGCGCGGCCCGTGTGCTCAACAAGAACGATCCGCAGATCCGCCGACGGCTGATAAGCCGACCACCAGGAGTGCAGCCAGGCATGCGTCAGAAATGTGTTCTGGTCCACCGCGGCGGAAACAAGCTCATCCCAAACTCCTCCGAGTGCTGTGAACTCTTCGACCGTGGAAATGACCCGAGTGGTATACGTCATGCTTGAATTGTTCATGGCGAGACCGATTCGTACGATCAGGTCGCCGAATGAGGCCCACCGCACTGCAGGCGGTCTCGACAAAGCTCGATTGTCGCAGGTCATTCCAGCCCAGATTTAGTAGTGGCAAGCACGCAACAGCGGTTATCCTTCAAGGCCTCTACGATGAGTGTCACAGATCAGTCGGACAATGGCCACGAGGCGAGGTCGTGACGACGGCTGAAATCCGTTGACTTCCCGCCCTTCCAGCATGCGGATTCTGGTTCTCTCCGACAAAGTCCTGAGCCGACAACTAGGTGACGGACTTCGCGTCCATGGCCTCCTGAAGCCGCTTGCCCAGAAGCATCAGTTCGATCTGATTTGCTACTCCCGCGGCACGGAGGCGCTTGAGCCCGAGCTACGAGGCATCTTCCAAAGCGTCACTCTGATCCCGGCCCCTGAGCAGCAGCGCTCACCGCTGCTCAGGCGCATGTTCAGGTCGATTTCTGCGGGCGACTTCAAGCTGACCAGCGAGGCCATGCAGAAAGGGGTCGAGGAAGCCATTCGAACGCGCCACTACGACCTCATCCTGGAAGAGGCCGCAAATACCGTATCGAACCTCCCTGACGGACCGCTTGGCGCTCCCCTGATCGTGGACTCAATCGATGAGCCGCTTTTGCGGGAACTGCGCGCGTTGCGTCACGCCCCCTTGCGTGACCGGCCGGAACACCTTTATCGGGCATGGCGCTTCTGGCATTACGAACGGGCGATGCTCACGCGCGCATCCGTAAACGTC
Organism: uncultured beta proteobacterium; assembly: GCA_963810985.1. Classification (GTDB taxonomy): domain Bacteria; phylum Pseudomonadota; class Gammaproteobacteria; order Burkholderiales; family Burkholderiaceae_F; genus JALORV01. The sequence continues at coordinate 12,772 of CAWEPP010000029.1, read as the reverse complement.
TACGTTTCGGAGGTCGATGCGGCCGTCTACGCCCGTTGCTTTCCCGGGCGAAGGACGGCTGTTGTACCCAACGGCGTCGACACCGAGTACTTTGCCCCGATGACTGTCAAGCCGAACAGCAGCTACATCGTGTTCGAGGGAAATATGGATTTCGAGCCGAATGTGGACACGGCTCAAGTACTTGTGAAGGAAATACTTCCTCGTGTTCGACGGCGCGTTGCGCAAACCAGCGTGGGACTGATCGGAAGAAATCCAACAAGTGCGATTCGTGCCCTTGCCTCGGAGCAGGTCGAAGTGACTGGAACAGTTGAGGACGTGCGGCCCTACCTTGCCCGAGCTGGAGTCTTCGCCTGTCCTATGCGCCTGGGCTCCGGCATCAAGAACAAGATACTTCAGGCGTGGGCGATGGCGCGGCCAGTAGTAGCGACGTCAGAGAGCCTTGGTGGTCTCAACGCGCGAAACGAGCTGAATATACTTGTTCGCGATAGTCTGGATGACTTTGCGGAAGCTGTTGTCGGCCTCATTCTTGACCCTGAGCGAGCGGCTAAGCTGGGCGCTGAAGGCCGCAAGACAGCTGAACGAGATTGCTCTTGGAAGGCGCGAGCTACCCAGATGGATCTGTTGTTTCCAGGAGATCGTCGCAGTGGAGCAAACTAGGCTAGGGGTGAACCGAGCCTGTTTGGAAACGGAAGCGAGCCAAGTCGCGAGTTCCGCGAAGGAGCAAGGATGAAGTTGGGCGCATTTGGAGCGACTGCGGTACTTTGGACTCTCCCACTCGCTGCGCTTGCGCAATTTACTGTGACGCGCCATCCGCCGGTCAGTACGCCGAGCGCCGGATGCGGAACCTTCAACTATGACAAGGTGGCCCTCGGACCGTTGGACTACCGCACTACGCCGCCGGATGAGATCGAGTTTGTCGAAGTACGACATTTCCCGGCAATGTCGAACGCCTGATTCGCGGTGAAAAGGGAACGATTGGCGGCGACATTGCGTACACGTTGCGGGTGTTCCCAAACCATCCCACGCGCGCTGCGATCCGCCGCAGAACTGGACCCGCCGAAACGGTGGAGTCATGCCACCAGGACATGCAGTACACGATAGCATGCTGGTTTGATCGTGCCGTCGCCTACCGCCCGGACGACGCCCAAGGTCCGCATCGTATGGGCGTTTCGAGCTCCTGAAGTCAAAACAGACTGCAGCGGCGCTGAGCAGGTCAGCAAAGCCGAGGAGCTTGCGAAGGACAACCCTCAGTTGCACTACAACGTCGGCCTCCTTTACTTCGAGCTCAAGGAATACGACAAGTCGATGGCCAACGCCAAGATCGCCTACGAGCAAGGGTTCAACCTCCCCGGGCTGAAGGACAAGCTCACCAGGGCTGGCAAGTGGAAGGAGTGAGGGGCGCTGGCAAAGCGCCCGTGACTGCTCGCCGGCGTCTGCTTGCGGTTGCCGGCGGTTCTTGCGTGGCCGCTCTGTGGCCACTCGGCGCTCCTGCCGAATGCCGGCCTACCCTTCAAGACCCACTGTTGCTGCCACATCCATCTGGGCGGGTGCTTAGAGTGGCGCCGGGCGATACCCTCCTCTCGCTGGCGGCAACGGCGCGCGCGGCGCGAGATGGCGACACCATCGAGGTCGAGCCAGGTGATTACGTCGGTGATGTGACAGCCTGGCCTCAGAGTGATCTGACGATCCGAGGTGTGGGAACGCGGCCACGACTCATCGCCGATGGCAAGAGTGCGGAAGGCAAGGCCATCTTCGTTATCAAGGGCCAGCGCGTGCGGATCGAGAATCTCGAGTTCCGGGGGGCGCGCGTCCGGGATCGCAACGGCGCCGGAATCCGGCTGGAAGGAAGCCCGCTGACTGTTTCCGGCTGTCTCTTTGCAGACAATGAAAATGGAATACTGGCGGGCAACACTCCGACCATGTCTATCGCGATCGATTCCACGGTCTTCAATGGCAATGGAAATGACGAGGGCTCAGCGCACAACCTGTACGTAGGCACGGTGGATAGGCTCTCGGTGGAAGGCTGCTGGTTTGCGCGCTCCCGTGTCGGCCACCTCCTGAAAAGCCGTGCCCGCGTTAATACTGTGCAGTACTGTCGCCTGACCGGCGAAGACGGTACGTCCAGCTATGAACTAGAGTTTGCGAATGGTGGCCAGGCCGTAGTCATCGGCAACGTGATACAGCAGGGCCCAGCCTCGGAGAACCAGACCATCGTTTCCTACGGCGCCGAAGGATATCGCTGGCCCGAGAACAATCTCGTGATGGCGTTCAATACCGTCGTCAACGACCGCGCCAAAGGCGGCGTTCGCCTGCGGGTCAGCAAGGGAGCGGAACATGTCACGCTGGCCCACAACCTGTGGCTGGGCGCCGGTACGCTAAATCTAGATGCGCCGCTCGACTCCCGAGGCAACCGCGAAGCTGGCCGCGGCGACTTTGCCGATGCCGCGAAGTTCGACTTCCGTCTGCGCGCCGGATCGCCGCTCGTCGGGCAAGCGGGGTTTCGCGGGGGGAACCACGGTGACTTCGCTCTTCCGCTGCGCGAATATGTGCACGAGGCGTCGAGCTGCCCGCTTGAGGGCCTGACCTCCCTGACACCGCTTTCGCCAGGCGCCTTCCAGCGCTTGGCGCGCTGAACATGCGCTCTGCTATCGCGCACCCTCCGCTCGACACCGCCGCGCCTACGGTCCGGCGACGGCCGCGCCTCGCGGGCTCGATCGAGCTCGACCGGCTCGAGGCGGCTTCGAGACGCAGCCGTGTCCTGTCCGCGGTCGAGACCGGCCTCGGCCAGGTCGCGAATCGACGGCGCCCGGGCTTGAATTCACGGTTGATGCCACCGTCGACTGGCACGCAGCCGACGCCGCATGTCGTGCTGCTTGAAGGCAACCCCGTCGTGGAGGGACGCGCGATCCGGCAGCCGACGTTCGCTCTGCTTTGCAAGGCCGGATCCGAGACAGCCGCTGCCCCTCGGTGGCCGCTACTCAGTGGTCGTGATTGACTTGCAGGCGCCGATCGCTCCTGCTGCAGACCGACCGCTTTGGAGTCTGGCCGCTGTGCTGGAGCCGGGCTGGCGACCGCGTCGAGATTCGCGGACCGGGCCGATGGCGTCCCTGGAGCGTAGGCACCCGAGATCGATCCGCAAGCGCTCTTCGACTACGTCTACTTCCACATGATTCCGGCGCCACGCACGGTGTTCCGGGGTGTGTCTCGTCTCGAGCCGGCAATGACCCTGAGAATCAGTCGCGGGGCGCGGCCGCACAGCTTCCTGGCAGCCGCACTTCTCCGACCATCCGCGAGGGAGACCTCGGTGAACTGCGCAGGCGCTTTCGCGATGCCATCACAGGATGCGGTCGCGGCGAGGCGGCGCCAGATGGTGTGGGTTGCTTCCTCTCCGGCGGCACCGACAGTTCGACCGTCGCGGGAACGCTGAAGCAGGTCACGGGACCGCGCAGCCACCTTTTCGATCGGCTTCGACGCCGCCGGCTACGACGAGATGGACGTATGCGCGCATCGCCGCCAGGCACTTCGGCACCGAACACCACGAGCACTACGTCACGCCGGCGGAGCTGGTCGCGGCGATCCCGACAGGTCGCCGCCTCACTACGACCAGCCGTTCGGCAACTCCTCGGCGGTGCCGGCCTTCATCTGCGCGAAGATGGCGCGCGAGCACGGCATACACAAGCTGCTCGCCGGCGACGGCGGCGACGAACTGTTCGGCGGCAACACGCGCTATGCCAAGCAGAAGATCTTCGAAGCGTGGTGGCTGCTGCCCGCAGCCCTGCGCGCCGCGCGTCGCCGCCGTGCTCGCAAACCGGCTGACGCGCAGTGCTCCCGCTATCGAGCAAGGCCGCGAGCTACGTCGATCAGGCCAGCGTGCCGATGCCGGCGCGCATGGAGACCTACAACCTGCTGAAGCGCTTTGGTCGCGGCAGTAGTCTTCACAGCCGGAATTCCTGGCGTCGGTTGACGCCACGGCAGCCGCGTCCGCTGCAAACGGAGTCTATCCGCAGCATTCGACGGCACCCTTCGTCGACCGCATGCTTGCCTACGACTGGCGATTTACGCTGGCCGACAACGACCTGCCCAAGGTACTCGGGCACGACGCGACTGGCGGGCGTCGATGTCGGCTATCCCGCTCCTGCGGATGCGCTGGTCGATTTCTCCACTGCGCTCGGGCCGAGGGACAAGGTTCGCGGACTGCGGCTGCGGCACTTCTTCAAGGAGGCGCTGGCCGACTTCCTGCCGCCGGAGATCATTGCGAAGAAGAAGCACGGCTTCGGCCTGCCGGTCGGCGTCTGGCTCGTGAGGGACAAGGCGTTTCGTGGACTGGCTCAGCTCATCGCTGGCGCGACTTGGCCGAACGGCGGATGATCCGGCGCCGCCCTTGTCGACGATCTCTTCTCGCGCCGGCTTGAAGAGCACGCAGGCTACTACGGCGAAATGGTCTGGGTCCTGATGATGCTCGAGCAGTGGCTGGCGGCACGCGCGCCAGGCTGGACGTTACGCTGAGGCCAGCCAATGCGCGACGTCCTCCTCGTCACTTTCATGGCCGTCGCTGCTGCCGCTGATGCTGTGGCGGCCGGCCTGGGGCGCGCTGGCTGGGTCTGGTTCGGGAATCATGAACCCACACCGGCTGGCGTGGGGCTTTGCGACGACGATTCCGTTTGCGTGGGCGATCGGGATCGCCACGGTCGTCGGCGCCGTCTTCTCGCGCGAACCCAAGCGGCTGAAGGGCGGCGCGGCCACAGCCATTCTGCTGCTGTTCGTCATCTACATGGTCGTCACGACATTCTTTGCGCTTGTGCCCGACCGCGCCTGGCCGATGCTCGAACGAGCCGTCAAGGTGCAGATCGGCACCCTGCTCGCGCTTGTGCTTCTCCACCGCAAGGACCAGTCACTGGCGCTTGTCTGGGTCGTGGCTGGGTCATCGGCTTTTACGCCGTCAAGGGCGGGATCTTCACAATCGCAACGCTCGGTCAGTATCGGGTCTGGGGTCCGGAAGACAGTTTCATCTACGACAACAACGCCTTTGCGCTGGCAACCGTGATGTCGATTCCGCTGTGGGCGTATCTGTATACGCAATACAAGCTCGGCCCGTGGATTCGGGTTGGAATCATGTTCTGCCGCCGCTGCTTTCGGCGGTTTCCGCCATTGGGAGTCACTCGCGGGGCGCCGTCGTGGCGATCATTGCCATGGCCATGTTCCTCTGGCTGAAGAGCAAGCGGAAGCTGGCTCTTGGCATTGTCATCGTGATCGCTGCGATAGGCGCGATCAGCTTCATGCCGCAGGAGTGGGAAGACCGCGTCGCCACCATCACCGATCCGCGCGAGAGCAATCGGCCAACAGTCGGCTCGAGACCTGGACAATGCTGTGGAATCTTGCAGTCGACCGACCTTTCACCGGTGGCGGCTTTGAGACGTACCAGCGCTGGATCTTCCAAAAGTACAACCCCGGCTATGACGGAACGCATGCAGCGCACAGCATCTACTTTCAGGTGCTCGGCGAGCACGGTTTCGTTGCGCTCGGGCTTTTTCTGATGTTCTGGGCACTGGTCTGGCGAATGTGCAACCAGGTCGCGACGATGTCTCGCGGCCATCCGAGGAACAATGGGCCTACTGGCTCGCTCAAATGACTAAGGTCAGCATCGTGGCTTATCTGGTTGGCGGCGCGTTCCAGAACCTCGCGTATCTGGGATGTGCCGTATTACCTGTTCGTTGCGATTGCAGTTACGCGATGGATATTGAAAGGCATACGAGCCGGCGCCTCAATGTCTACGCGACGGTGACGACGAAGGCAGGTCCGACCCCAGCCTGCGTCCATTCGGCCTCGCGCGTCAAATCAGACCTGCGTCGAGCTAGCGCACTCATGTTTCGAGGCACATGAGCATTCCTCATGTCAACAGCGCCATTCATAATTACGAGAAGAACTGATGGCGGTTTTCCGGCAGAAATACAGCCGTACCGCAACTCGGCTGGGGCCCGCGAATGCGCTTGATTATGGTTACTTCACGCCCGACGATCACTACGAGGCCCTTGTCGGCAAGCTGCTTACGGACGGAGCCGACTGGTGTGACGTCGGTTGCGGAAGGAACATCTTTCCCGAGAACCCCGACTCGCCCGCCATACGCCGCGACGATGTCGTATTGTCTTCGGAATCGATCCCGATGACAACGTTCGCGAGAACACATTTGTTCACGATTACTTTCAGGGATTCGTCGAGGACTGCCCAACCGACCATCAATTCGACCTGGTGACACTGCGCATGGTCGCGGAACATATCGTACACCCAGAACCAGCACTCGCGCTTGCCGGACTGCTGAAGCCAGCGGGCACGCGATAATCTACACGCCGCACAAGTGGGCGCCGATGTCATCGCAGCCAACATCATCCCCTTCGGGCTGCACAATCCGCTTAAGCGTCTGCTTTGGAACTCGGAGGCGGGATACTTTCCCGACCCAGTACAAGCTGAATACCCGTTCCGACATCGAACGGTTCGCAGACAGGCCGGACTCGAACAGATTCACTATCAGCGCCTGGACGATTGCAGGATCACGAACTCTTACCGATCGCTGAATCGCCTCGAACTCGTGTCCAGATCGGCGCTGCACACGGTGGGAGATTCCATACCCGGAAGCGTGCATATTGACCGTCCTGCGCCCGCAGCAGCGCCAGTCCACGACTGTCGTAAATTGAAGTTGGACCAGCTGCTGCCGTTGCTTGAAGTGCAACCAGCGACGTTCGCCTTTGCGAGTGACCGTTACGCACTGCGACAACTAAGCCGCGCGCCTTTGGGAAGCCTGCTTTTAACGACCATCGCCATCGACGGCAAGGTCGTGCTGGCGGGCCGCATCGCGACGCCGGCAGAGATTCGCAGGCTGCTTGTGAGAAAGCCGTGCGAGCCAAACACGCCGGATTCGCCCTCAATATCCACAGGAGAATGATCATGCAGGCGACTGAACACAAGACTTGTTATGGGACCATGTTTCCTCGCGGCAGGCCAACGCCGACGAACGAAGCGCAGCAAGGTAAGGTGTTTTCCCTGGAGGCCATCTCGCCAATCGGCATGAGTCCACCGCGCCGGAGGGCGAACATCGACCTCCTGCAATGGGACGACTGCCTCACGTGTCCTGAGTTCGACCATTGCTATCGGCTATGTCTCGCCAAGCTGCGCTCGAAGAAGCCGTTGGCAATTGGTAATCACTCAAACCGTCATCAGAAAGCCCTTTCACAACCGGCTAGCCGTCATGAAGACTCCCTGTCCCAAGCGACTTTCGTTTCTCGACCGTTACCTGACGCTGTGGATTTTCCTGGCGATGGCGGCAGGAGTCGGCCTGGGATGCTTCGTTCCCGGGATCGAGGAGTGGATCAACGGCTTTCCAGGTCGGCACGACGAACATCCCCATCGCCATCGGGCTGATCCTGATGATGTACCCGCCGCTGGCGAAGGTCCGCTACGAGGAAATGGGCGAGGTCTTCCGCAACTGGAAGATTCTCGGCCTGTCGCTCGTGCAGAACTGGCTGATCGGCCCGATCCTGATGTTCGCCCTGGCGATCCTGTTCCTGCACGACTACCCGGAGTACATGGTCGGCCTGATCATGATCGGCCTGGCCCGCTGCATTGCGATGGTCATTGTCTGGAACGAACTGGCGAAGGGCGACAGCGAATACGCAGCCGGGTTGGTCGCCTTCAACAGCGTATTCCAGGTTCTGTTTTACAGCGTCTACGCCTGGGTGTTCATCACCGTCCTGCCGCCGCTGTTCGGGCTGCAAGGAAGCACGGTGCAGGTGAGCATCGGTGAAATCGCCTGGAGCGTCTTCATCTACCTTGGCATTCCGTTCCTGGCGGGCATGGCGACTCGCTTCGTGCTGCTGAGAGCCAAAGGGCGGACGTGGTACGAGCAGCAGTTCATTCCCACGATCAGCCCGATCACGCTGATCGCCTTGCTGTTCACGATCCTCGTCATGTTCAGCCTCAAGGGGAACCTCATTGTCCAGATTCCGCTGGACGTGCTGCGGATTGCCGTGCCGCTGCTGATCTACTTCGTCGTGATGTTCCTCGTGAGTTTCTGGATGGGCAGGAAGATCGGGGCCGACTACTCCAAGACGGCCACGATTGCGTTCACGGCGGCGAGCAACAATTTTGAGTTGGCGATTGCCGTGGCCGTGGCCGTCTTCGGAATCAACTCCGGTGCCGCCTTCGCCGCCGTCATTGGCCCGCTGGTCGAGGTTCCGGTGCTGATCGGGCTGGTCAACGTCGCGTTGTATTTCCAGCGGCGGTATTTCGTGAGTACGTCGCCGCAAGCCATCGGCCAAGATTGAAGGACGTAAATCGACATGAACTCTCGTGGACTGCTCGTTTTGTGCCTCACGATCACTGCGTGCACTACGGGCTACACGCAAGACCCTGGAAAGACGAAGATGAATTCGGACGCCACCCCTCCAGAGAAACCGAAGTCTCCACCGCCATCTCCCATCGCAGTGACTTCGGCGGAGAGCGGGAAAGTCATGCTGTTGGACAGGGGCGACTTGAGCCTGATCCGCACGGTCGAGCCGGATAAGCCGGGTTCCTCATCTGGGCCGATGCTTGTAGCCGAGGATAAGGTGCGTCGTGTGTTCTATGTCGGCAACTTCAACGGCGGTTTGGGGCGAATCCCGATGGATGGGAGCAAACCCAGCAGCCTCGATTTGGGCGGCGTCCTGATTGGCGTAGCGATCTCGCCCGATGGCCGACTCCTGGCCGTCAACGGCGCTCATGACCTGACGCTGCGCTTCGTCGATCTCGACACCTGGAAAATGGCGACGAGCTATCGGTTCGGAACGCCCACTGACACTCCGATCCATAGTCCTTTGACGCACGGGATGGCATCCACTCACCCGGTCTGGCTCCGTGACGGTTCGGGCGTGCTGGTTCAGGACAACATTCACGAGGAGGTCGTACTCATCGGTCGGGATGGGAAAGAAATAGCCCGGCGTAAGCTTCGTACCGCTGCCCATACCTTCCTGACCACTTCGACAGGCGAAATCCTCGCCCTGGTGGAAGGAACGATTGATGGGAAAAACTTCCCAGCGTCGTCGTACTGGACGGGCCGTCGCTCAAGATCATTCGTGAGATTACCGTGCCGTTGGCCCCCGGCGAACCGGCAAAACTGCATCACGGCTCGCTCTCGCCGGACGGCGAAATCGTCGTCGTCGCCAACATGGGACCGATGCACGGCGATGAATTTCGGAACGACCGTTGCCGCTCTGCAATGGCGCACCGGCAAGGTGTTGTGGAATGTCCCGACCGTGCGCAATGCAGGCCATGTGCGTTTCCTCGACGCCGACCGTGTTATCGTCCTTGGGCATCGTGATGCGAACCTTGCGGTTCTCGACGTGAAGACGGGGCAAGCGGAAAGCGACGTGGAAAGTTCCGGGGGCAACCTCGCTGGGACATTCCCTGGCAGAAGAGTCCGGTGGTACGGTCCTGGTGATCGACAGCAGCGCCGGGCGGCTCGTGCGTGTGGCGAGCGACGGCATCAAGAACCAGTCGCCAGACCTCGGCAAAGAAGTAGCTGAAGCGTCTTTGACTGAGTAGGCCGGACTATCCTCCACGATTCTCATGCATCCTAAGCCAAACCTCTTCGTTGTCCCCCGCGTCAGTGGATCACACTGCGGCACTGTGTCCTCGCCCGCAATGACTTTTGACGCGAAGTGGAAGCCGATAAGGGCACCTGCGGCGAACCGAATAACCACCGATTTTTCGATGGGCGGCGGATCAGCTCGCGCCCGTCGGCTGGATCGACCGACGTGATTTCTCTCACGGCTCCTGCACGAGTGGTCCGAGACGCCGACAGGTTCTCGTCGAACAGACTGCGTCCCCCAGAACCGTCCCCATTGTGATTAACGACGACCGAAGTGTCGTACCTCGGGAGATGGCCGGAATTCGCCCCGAGGGGCGGTTGACTGAGAAAGCACAATCAGAATTAAGAGATGAGTGGCCGCGCCAGGGACTTGAACCAGGACACCTTTTCTTGATAACTTCGGGCGGCACCTTGGGCAGACAGCGGCGGCCGTCGGTCCGACACGTCGACGCAGCGAGGCTTTCCGGCAGCTTGACGCAGTAGTTCGGCCTGTCCTCCGGCGGACCGGGGGCCGGCAGCCGCGCTGTTGAGAGTGATTGTGACGGCCATTGGCCGGTACTGTCGGCGGCCGGCGTTAGTCTACGGTTAGTCGGTCTCGGGCGCTTCAAGCTGGGTATGCCGCTGCTCGTTCGGATTTCTGTCGCATGTGTGCGGAGGCGCGGCGGTATCTTGGGAACCCATCGTTCCCGAACCGGCGTCTGTGCTGTAGGCGGCCTGGGGCCGCACCGGGATCTTCTACGCCGCGAGGCGTCGTCAAGCAGCACGCCAAGTTGGCCGCGATTGCGTCGTCAGGCAGAAGTGGGAAGCATTTAAGTCAATTGTCTCTGTCGGCTAAGCCCTCGGCGCCACCGACGAGAGAATCGGAGCCGCAGACAACCGATCCGCTACCGTCATCGAGGCGATCCGCTGGAGCGTCGATAAGATGGAGGCCTGTTCCTGCGTCGCCAGTTTCGACAGTTCATGCGAAAGCGGTCTTGGAGCGTTGAAGGGGCTTTGCGAGGAGTTCCCTGCCGGCCGCTGTCAGATTCACACGCGTGGTCCGCCGATCGTCTTTGCCGCGAGCGCGCACGACGAGCGACGGTATTCGAGGCGGTCAAGGATGCCGCTCATCGTGGCCTGACTCACGCTGACGGCGGTCGCCAATACGCCGACGCCGCTCGGACCCAACTGAACCAACGCCCGCAACGTTAACAACTGAGGGGCTGTCAGGCCGCATTGCTGTAGCAGGTCGCACGGATGCAGGGCGATCGCCCGGGCAATGCGCCGCGCGGCGACGATTTGGTCGTCCAAAGTCATGGGCGTTGACGGAGACTCCCGCGGCGTTGATTGTGACGCGGATTTCCCCGGGGACAAACCGTCCGAGCCGGAAAAGCCGCTCTGGAAAGACTATCGGCAGCGGAGTATGGGGGCGATTGGGCAATTTTCCTGGCGCGGGATTGATTCGTGTACTATGCTTTTTAAGTCGGGCTTTCGGTTTACCTCTTCTCGATGAATTCTCATAATGGAGGCCCCCCATGAGTTGGGCACTTACCAAGATCCGCAACTTTATCCGCTCGGAAGATGGTCCCACTGCGGTGGAATACGCGGTGATGTTGGCGCTGCATCATTATTGTCTGTTTGGTCGCCATTACAGCCATTGGCACCCAAGCCTCCGCGACGTTCAGCAACGTCGCTGCCTCGATCGGCGGCGCGAGCTAACGAAACGCTCCGAGCGAGGCAAGCGACCGGCAAGGACCACCGGCCGGCGAGTTCCCCACACTGCGGGGTCGCTGGACTTACCCGCACCGATTGAACGGCTGCCCACCGAACGCGCAGCCCATCGCCGGGCTGGAGCTCGAAGGGGCGGAGCCCGGCTTGAAGTCGTCGAATGTCAACGAGCTGCCCGGGGGGGCAAACCTTCATGCTGCTGGTCTTCGTCGTCGGCCAGCCGGGAGTCAGCTATGAGGCAGCATGAAACGACCGACCAGTCGTCCGGCAACACCGCGAGGACCACGACGGTCGGCGACGGCGGGAGCGGCCAGAATGCCTATGATAACGTCCTGGGAGTTGTCGGCGTGAGAATCACCCAGGTCGATCAATCCAAAGATGCTTTGATCCAGCCGACGGCGAACACCGATCCGACGGCCGTGTTCGATCTCAACAGGGTCGTCCCGGCGAGAGTTTTCAGTCCCGTCGGCGCTCCGCCTTGGATATTGTCAACAGAACTCGATGATCTCATCCGGCATCATCCGTCCCTCAGCGAATACCGCGTTGAGACTCATCGGAGGTTGGACTCACGACCAAAGGAACCACCGCGCCACAGGACTGATCCGACGAATCGCTGCGGCCAACGTGATACGCGGATCGGCACAGACGTTCGCTTGCACGGCGGTTTCGCTCGGCGGGGCCGCGTTCGTCGCGGCTTTCGCAGTCCGGGACGAGCCGCCTTTTGTTGCCGGGGCCTCGGTGGAAGGCCGACGCGGACGGTCGGCACGCCGAGAATCGGCTTGGCCGTCGGATCGCTCGGCGGCTTGTCCAACGACAAATACGCGAACAAGTCGGAGAGTTGCTTTTTGTCGAAGACGGTTTCGATCCCTTCGGGCATCATCGATAGCTTACTGACGCGGGTGTATTGAACGTTGTTGCGCGGCACGGCGACCTGGCCGCCGCCGGCCATCCGCAACACGACCTGTTGTTCGCTGTGGCGTTGAGTCGGCGGGGTCCCCGCGACTAACCGCCGTGCGAACGAACCGCGCGGCCAGCCAACATTGACGAGAGGCACTTGAACCTCTCCGAGTGAATTGTCCCGAAAGCTCGGCCGCAAGCAGGCAGAAGGCTGATCTCCGTAGAATTGGTCTCGATGGTTACGTTGGCGACGGAATGCTCACCCTGGTCAACGGCGGCATCGAGCCGACACCGAATCGAGGTGCACCACTTGACCGACGACCCGCGCGAATGAATGACTTCCGATCGAATCGCCGGCCCATCGGTCTCAGCCATGGCTGCGATAGGTATCTCGCCTGGGCTCGGTTTCATCCTTTAATGCGTTGTCTAATTCTCCGGTCTCGAGCCATGCGATTCCCGGTTGCTAATCTGCCCTGCTGAATCCGGCCTTTGCACTGATGATTTTCGTGTAGTAGGCCGGGGCATCAGCCAGAGGCACAACATCGCTCCCGC
>CAWEPP010000028.1:0-7838 GCA_963810985.1 uncultured beta proteobacterium | reverse complement strand
GCTTCCGCGGCGGCGGCCGGCGCTAGCGACATCCCGGTCGCGCGAGCCTGGCGTCCGCCCGCTTTTGCGTTTCTCGCGTGCTGCGCCCGCCAGTTGCGCAGCCGGGAGCACACTCTGGCGATGAGGCGACTCCAAACGCTTGTTGTGCTGCTGGGTATAGGCCTATGGCTGACCGGGTGCGCGACGCGCCCGGTCAATCCGCCGCTCGCCAAGGCCGATCCACTCGAGGGCTATCGCTATCTCAACCGCGAGCGGCTGGCTCACCCATCCGAGGACTTCATTCTTCTCGCCTTTTCGGGCGGAGGAACACGCGCGGCGGCGTTTTCGTACGGCGTGCTGGAGGCGCTGCGGCAGGTCGAGGTGACCACTCCGGGCGGAAAGAAAGAACGCCTGCTGGATTCAGTCAGTGTCATTACCGGCGTATCCGGCGGCAGCTTCACCGCGCTTTCGTTCGGGCTCTACGGCGACAAACTGTTCGACGAGTACGAGCAACGGTTCCTCAAGCGGGACGTCGAAGGGACGCTGCTCAGACGTCTGTTCAGCCCGAGCTACTGGGGCGCGCTGTCCTCAACCGGATGGGGGCGTTCGGAACTCGCGGCGGACTACTACGACGAGATCCTGTTCAACGGCGCGACATATGCGGACCTGATGAAGCGGCGCGGCCCGATGATCGTCGCGAACGCAACCGACCTGAGCTCGGGCTCGCGGTTTTACTTCGCGCAGACGATGTTCGACATCCTGTGCTCGGATCTGTCGGGGGTACGGCTGTCGCGGGCCGCCGCGGCCTCCTCGGCAGTGCCGCTGGTGCTGTCGCCAGTGACGTTCAACAACTACGGTGGCCACTGCGGCTTTCACGCGCCCGAGTGGCTGAAGCAGCTCAACGATCCGGCGCACCCGCTCCGTCCGGCAGCACGCGCGATGCGCGAGATGCAGGAGCTGCAGTCGTTCGGCGACACGAAGGATCGGCCGTACCTGCACCTGGTCGACGGCGGTGTGGCCGACAACCTGGCGATGCGCGGCATCCTCAACATCTTCGACGAGATCGAGGCGCTGCGACTGATTGGGCAGCCGACGCCGCTGGACTCGGTGCGCCGCGTCGTTATCATCGTCGTCAACTCGCTGTCGACACCCAAGACCGACTGGGACAAGCGCGAAAATGCGCCCGGCCCGATCGAAATCCTCCTTCAGGTAACCGGCGTGCCCATCGATCACTACTCGTACGAGGCGGTCGAGCTGCTGCGTGACACCGCTGCGCGCTGGCAATCCTTGCGGGCGATGCGCGACGCCGCCTCGCCAGCGGACCGGACCAACCCGGCTTTTCGTGAAGTCATGCGAGTGCCCAACGCCGAGATCTTCGTCGTCGATGTGTCGTTCGCCCATGTCAGTGACGCCGCCGAGCGCGAGTATCTGAACCAGCTTCCGACGTCGTTCTCCCTTCCTGGCGAGGCAGTCGATCGCTTGCGCACGTCGGCGAAAGAAATCCTGCTGAAGTCCCCAGGCTTCAACCAATACATGCAGGAACTGAGTACCAAAGGGTACAAAGTTGAAGCACATTCGGCTGACAGCAGGACGAAGGGGCGCCCGGACTAGCGATCGACGACTCTGTGGAATGAGATGCAAGTGATCGTCTGTCCGGAAATGCCAACCTTTTTCCGAGTCGCACCGGTATATTCGTTTCGAGCCTGGTCCGGTGGACGGCAGCGCGCGTGTCGTTCGCATCCGATTGCACCAGACTGAACACGTTGCAGTCGCCGAGGCCTGGTTCGGATCAGCGCCGCCAGGAAATATCACCCGTTTCACGCAGGAGGACACCGATGAAGAGGCAACTGATGCTGTTGGGGTCGTCATTGACGATACTTGTCGCAGGCGTCGCGTTGGCGCAGTTTCCGGTCATGGACAAGGTTGCGGACAAGGTGGTCCAGAAGTATCAGACCTCGACCTGCGAGCAGTTGTGGCAGGAAAAGGCGCAGAACCAGGGCAAGCCGAAGCCGGAGATGGAGCAGCGTGCGATCAAGATGCTGAAAGAGGATCCCCAGATGCGGCAGGCGTTCTTTGCCAAGATTTCGGCGCCCATAGTCAACAAGATGTTTGAATGCGGGATGATCCCCTGATGTCCACGAAGCAAGCGAGACCGACGATGAAGAGCGGGAATTGGTGGTTCGGTTGGGCCCGTCGACCGCTGGCGTTACTTGGCGGCCTGCTCGTCGCTGGCGGTGTCGCAGCCCAGACTCCCGCGCCCGCGACGAAGCCTCCTGCGTCTAAGCCGATTGCGAAGGCGGCCACTCCGGCGAAGAAGGTGGTTACGCCGGAGTTCAAGCTTGTGCTCGAGCCGCGCGCCATGGAGCTGCTGAAGGCCATGAGCGCGCGACTGGCGGCAGCCAAGTCGATGTCCTTCACCGCCATAGTCGGCTACGAGTATCCGAGCAAGCTCGGCCCCGCCATCGTCTACACCTCGCGCTACGACGTGACGATGCAGCGACCCAACAGGCTCAGAGTGATCATGCCGGGCGACGGGCCGGCATCTGAGTTCTACTACGACGGCAAGACAATGATGGCGTTTGCTCCGACTGAGAACCTGGTCGCGGTGGCCGATGCGCCACCGACGATCGACGCAGCGTTGAGAGTTGCCTACGACAGCGCGGCGATTTTCTATCCGTTCACCGATCTGCTCGTCGAGGATCCCTACACAGCCTTGACGAACGGCGCGATCCTCGCGTTCTACATCGGACCCTCCGCAAACGTCGGCGGCACGAAGACCGACATGCTGGCCTGGGCGAACAAAGATGTGTTCCTGCAGATCTGGATCGGCGCCGACGACAAGCTGCCGCGCAGGATCCGCGCGATCTTCCGGAATGACCTGGCTGGTCTGCGCCATGAAATGGAACTCAGCAACTGGCAACTCGACGGTCCGGTTACCGCGGATGCGTTCGCCTCGACGAAGGCCCAAGCAGCCGGGCGCATAGCGTTCGCGAATCCGGTCAGTCCGCCGCCAGGCGTCAAGCCTCTGGCCTTGCCGTCCAAGGCGGCGCCGGCCAAAGCCCAGTTGAAGTCGCAATGACGAGGACAAACGCCATGCACAGATCCCTTTCCGTCTTGTCCGTTGCGCTGGCTTCGACGCTGTGCGCTGGCCAGGCCTTCGGCTGGGCGAGCGCCAATCGTTACGGCGGCAGCACCAGCCACAGCTATGGGTCGACCAGCCACACGAACGCGTATGGCGGCAGCACGAGCCACGTGGCGGGCGAAGGTACGGAACACACGAACACCGAGGGCGGTAGCACCGGCCATTCGTACTACGGCGGAACTACGCATACGAATGTGTACGGTGGCACCACGACAGGCGCCTACGGTGCCGGCGCGTATCACACCTATCCGTCCGGGGCGACGTACTACCACCCGCCGACCTACCCCGTTTATCACCCGCCTGTAGCAGTGCCGTACTACTCGACCGGGTGCTATGGGTGCGCAGCAGCTGCAGGCGCGGTCGTCGGCGTAGCGGTCGGCGCGGCGGCGGCATCTGCAAACACGGCCGCCGCGACATCTAACGCCTACGCTGCTGGTGTTGCGACGGGCAGTGCCAACACCACGGCGGCCTATTCGTCCGGCTATGCCGCCGGGAGCACCGCCGCGGGCGCAAGCGCCGCACCGGGGACGACTACGACGACAGTCACAACAACCACGACCGGCTACGCCATGGGCGTGAACTACGCTGCTCTGCCGGCGGGCTCGATGGCGATTCCGAAGAACGGGATGACCTACTACCTCAGTGGCAACACCTGGTTCAAGCCGGCCTATGGCGCCAACGGCGTCTACTACACCGTCGTTCCGACACCGTGAAGAAGCAAGGTCGTTCGTAAGTGAAAGACAACAGAAAAAGGGAGCGGGAGATGAAGAGTAAGCGTCGCTGGAGCCGCCCCTTGGCGGCCGCCTTCGTAATCGCGGCCGGCGGTGCGGCGGTCGATGCGCGGGCTCAGATGACACCTGCGGATGAACTACGTTTCCGCGCGACGGTTTACGGCTGGGTTCCGGGGCTCAGCGGAACCACGGAGTTTCCGAGCGGCGCGAGCGGTCCCTCGATCGACGTTGATGCCAAGAACGTGCTCGAAAGCCTCAAGATGGCCTTCATGGGCACGTTCGAGGTGCAGTCCGGCAAGTGGGGTGGACTGGTGGACTGGGTGTATGCCGACCTTGGCGCCGACAAGTCCGGCACGAGAGACTTCTCGATCCATGGCCAGCAGTTCCCGGTGGGCCTGAACGCCAACCTCAGCCTCGATATAAAGACCAACATACTGACGCTGGCCGGCACCTATGAGGTCATTGATAAGCCCGAATACGCCATGGGCCTAGTGTTCGGTGCGCGCATGCTGGCCATGGACCAGACGCTGAACTGGGCGTTTGTTGGCACGGGCCCGGCAGGAGTCGCGCGTTCTGGCACAAGCGAAGTCAGTAACACGAACTGGGACGCGATCATCGGCGTACGAGGCCGTGCCCGTTTCGGCGACGACCGCCGCTGGTTTGTTCCCTACTACGGCGACATCGGGGGCGGCAACTCGAAGTTCACCTGGCAGGCGATGGCCGGCCTCGGCTACTCGTTTAAGTGGGGTGATGTCATCGCGGTGTGGCGCTACCTCGATTACGAGTTCAAGTCGGGCGAACCGGTCCAGTCCATGACCTTCAACGGGGTCGCAGTCGGAGTGAGCTTCAACTTCTGATCAGGGGTGCGGCCTGGGCCGCGAGCTTTTGCGCGGCCGGGTCTGTCCGGGACAGCACCGCTTCGACCTGCTGCCGCAAGGCTTCTAACCGGTAGGTGGCTGGCCCGCCGCCGACTGCGACGCAAAAAACGCGGGCTGCTCAGTCGAATTCAAGAACGCTCGACCATCGCATGTTCGGCGCTGCATCAGTGTGCGTTGAACCTTCACCGATGACCAGCAATCCAATCGCTGGTCGGTTGCTACGCGCGCATCGAACGGAACCTAGCTCCGAGAGGATGCTTGTGCGGTACCCTGCCGGTCATCGTTGAGCGCCTGGTGTTCTGGGAGCTGCACGTTGAGCGGACTAGATCCGTGCCCGATTCGGCATTCGGGCGATTGCCAATGGCTCACTTTGAGGAGGCGAGAATGAACGAGCTTCGAGAATCAAACGTCGGCGAATTCAAGGCGCATTTCCGCGGCGACGTGCTCGTGCCGGGCAGTGCTGGCTACGACGAGGTGCGCCAGATCTGGAATGCCATGGTTGACCGCCGGCCCGCTCTGATCGCCCGCTGCAGTTCGCCTGAAGACGTGGTGCAGGCGGTCAAATTCGCGCGCAAGCAGGATCTGATCGTCTCTAGTCCGGGGCGGCGGGCACAACATCGCGGGCAACGCGGTCTGCGATGGCGGTCTCATGATTGATCTGTCACCGATGAAGCGCGTCAAGGTGGATCCCAGCGCCCGCCAGGCGAGTGTCGAACCCGGCTGCACGCTTGCGGACTTCGATGCCGCCGCGCAGGCTCACGGCCTGGCCACGCCGCTGGGCATCAACTCGACCACGGGCGTGGCCGGCCTGACGCTCGGCGGCGGTTTCGGCTGGCTTGAGCCGAAAGTACGGCATGACCGTCGACAACCTGCTTGCCGTGGAGGTCGTCACCGCCGATGGCCGTCAAGTGCGTGCCAGCACCAGCGAGAACGAAGACCTGTTCTGGGGAGTGCGTGGTGGCGGCGGCAACTTCGGCATCGTCACCAGCTTCGAGTTCCGGCTTCATGCGGTCGGGCCGAATGTACTGTCCGGGCTGATCGTCTTCCCGTTCAGCGAGGCGAAATCCGTGCTTACGCAGTTCGCCCGCTTTACCGAGACGATGCCGGACGAACTCAATGTGTGGATGGTCACGCGCAAGGCGCCGCCGCTGCCTTTCCTGTCCCGCGGAGGTCCACGGCAAGGAGATCGTCGCGCTGGCGGTGTGCTATGCGGGCGATCCTGCCACGGGGGAAACGTTGATCGCGCCGCTGCGTGCGGTTCGGCAAGGCGCATGGCGAGCACATTGGCGTACAGCCGTATTCGGCCTGGCAGCAGGCCTTCGATCCGCTCTTGACGAAGGGCGCACGCAATTACTGGAAGTCGCACAATTTTTCGCGGCTGAGCGACGGCGCGATTGACACCATCATCCAGTACGCCGGCAAGCTGCCCTCACCGCAGTGCGAAATCTTCATCGGCACGATCGGCGGCGCGACGACACGCGTGGCGCCCGACGCGATGGCCTATTCGTCGCCGCGATGCCAAGTACGTGATGAACGTGCACGGACGCTGGGAGACGGCGGCAGAAGACGAGCGATGCGTTGCGTGGGCGCGCGAGTTCTTCGCCAAGTCACAACCGTTCGCCAGCGGCGGCGCCTACATCAACTTCCTCACCCAGGAGGAGGCGGACCGCATCGCATTCGCCTACGGGCCGACCTACAAGCGGCTGGTCGATCTCAAGAAGAAGTATGACCCGACCAACTTCTTCCGGATGAACCAGAACATCAAGCCGCAATGACAGCGCAACCTCGGTACGCGCACGATGGCGCCGATGCGCTGTGGCGAGTGCCGAGGGTCTTCGCTTCCCGGCTGAGGAAGCGTTGCTGGCCGTGTCTATGGCAGCGCTTCAATTACGCCGTCAGCGATGAAGCGGTCGATCTCGGCGTCGGAGTAGCCGTAGTCGCGCAGCAGGGCGCGCGTGTGTTCGCCCAGCATCGGCGCCGGCCGCGTGATCGCCGTCGGCGTCGCGGAAAAGTGCACCGGGCAACCGACCGCCTTGGTCGGCCCGGCCTGCGGATGCACGAGGTCGACCACCATGCCGCGCGCCAGCGTCTGCGGATGCGACAGTGCCTCGCCGATGCTGTGCACCGGCCCGACCGGCACGCCGGCCGCATCGAATGCCTCGATCCACTCGGCCTTGCTGCGCGTGCCGAGCACTGCGTTCATCTTCTCGACCAGCACGTCGAGATTGGCCATGCGATCGGAGTTCGTCCTGAAGCGCGGATCGTCGCGCCACTCGGGATGGCCCAGCACCTCGGCGATACGCTCCCAGTTGGCCTGGTTGGCGCCACCGATGTTGAGCCAGCCATCCTTCGCGTGAAACGCCTGGTAGGGCGCGGTCAGGATATGCGCAGAACCGTCGGGCCGGGTGAGGTGCCCGTCGCGAACTGGATCGCTGCATGCCAGTAGGTCTGCTGCAACGCCGCCTCCATCAGCGAGGTCTCGACCACCTGTCCCTGGCCGGTCTTCAGCTTGTGCGCGTAGGCGGCCAGGATGCCGACGACTGCGAGAATGCCGGCGTTGATGTCGGCCACCGAGTTGCCGGTCTTCGCGGGCGGGCCGCCGGTTCGCCGGTGATCGACATCAGTCCTGCATAACCCTGCGCAATCAGGTCGAATCCGCCCTTGTCGCCGTACGGGTCCGTCGCGCCCGTAGCCTGAGACCGCGCAGTAGATCAGACCGGGATTCACTGCGACAAGCACGTCGTAGCCGAGGCCCAGCTTCTCGAGCGTGCCGCGCCGGTAGTTCTCGGTCAGCACATCGGCATCGCGGACCATGCGCAGCAGGATGTCGCGGCCCGCGGGCAGCTTGAGGTTCAGTGCGATGCCGCGCTTGTTGCGGTTGAGAATCATGAACGGCGCGGAGACGCCGTTGACGCGCGGCTCGCGGTAAGTGCGCGAATCGTCGCCGCCGGGCAGCTTCTCGACCTTGATGACGTCGGCGCCCATGTCCGCGAGCATCATCCCGGCGGTCGGCCCGGCCATGATCTGCGCGAGTTCGAGCACGCGCATGCCGGCGAGCGGCCCGGTATGGGCCGGGCGCTCCGGCACGCGCTGCTCGGCATTCATTGG
>CAWEPP010000027.1:0-154595 GCA_963810985.1 uncultured beta proteobacterium | reverse complement strand
CTTGACCAACTGCTGGAGGATGACCATCAGCGCGGCCGCACTCATGCCGAGCATCAGCACGCCGTTGATGGCTTCCAGCGGGCCAAGCAGCTTCCAGTTCTTGCTCATCACGATGTCGCCGTAGCCGAGCGAGGCGAAGTTGACCGCCGAGTGGTAGACCGCTTCGTACAGCTCGGAGAATTCGCCGAGAACGACGAACAGCACGCCCCATAGGCCGACCTGGACAAAAGTGCCGAGCATCATCGCGACCATCGCCACCAGCAATGGCCGGATGCCGACGAGCGCGTGATCCTCGGGTTTCATCCGGCGGGCCTGGCGCACGTAGTAGCGCACGCACCAGAAGGCGACATAGGCCTGAATGGCAAGGCACACCAGCATGACCGGCAGGCCGACCAGAAAGTTGGTGAGAATCATGCAGGTTTCTCCTTTGATGCGGGATTGGGCCGGACCACCGGCAAGTCGGCGGGACGCCAGCGTTCGAGCAGCACGATGGTGCCCCAAGCATAGAGTGCGACGCCGACGAAGAGGCAGGTACGCACGACGGTGCCCTCGAGGACACTCTTGCCGCTGGCGCTGTCCTCGATGGCGGGGCCGATCAGGATCAGCGCCGTGATCAGCGCGTTGCTCCAGAACGAGGGTCGAAAGCGCGATCGCCGGGCGCCGGTCATCGCGGAGCCGACCCAGAGCGCCGCGGCCATCATCCAGAGTACGAGCATCCACAAGCTGGGCCACAGCGACAGGCCGAGCCAGATTCCAAAGGCGACGAAGGCGCCCATCAGCGTCGACCCGACCAGTTCCTTGCCGGCGGAGCGGGCATCGGTCTCGCCGGCCTGCTGGCCGAGCGTGACGGTCTTCATGATCGCGGCGAGGTAGAACGACGGATCGGTCAGCGCCAGGACGAAGACGGGCATCACGATCAACGTCGCGCGCAGCGCAATCCATGCGGCGGCGGCGCGGCCGGGCCGCGTCGGCTTGGCCGAGGGCGCGGCCGGCGCCGTCCGGTCCGGAAAGAAGGCGCTCGAGATGAAGCCGACCAGCGTGCCGACGGCGACGCCGACAGCGAGCGTCAGGGCCAGCGTGCCGACCAGTGCCTGCTCGATGACGCCCGCCACCGGCATCAGCGCGAAGGCGATCACGAGCACCATCGTCAACGGGTTGCCGCTGACCAGCCCCGCGAAGAAGATCGTGAAGAGTATGACTGCCGTCAGCAGAACGCCGGTAAAGGCGTAGTTCTCCAGCAGCGGCACCATCACCACGCCGGCGGCGACCAGTCCGGCGAAGATCAGCGCAACGATGATCCCCTTGACCAGCGGCAGCGGCGGACCCGGCTTGCTGAGCAGGATCACGGCCATCACGCAGACGACGTAAGGGGCCGTGAGCGCCATGCCGTAGGCGATCAGCGCGGCGAGGCCGAGACCGAGGGTCAGTCGCAGCGTCGCCTTGTCGCTGGGATGCATGTCCGGCGCTCAGCTCAGTTCAATACAGATAGGAAACCCAGCTCATGACGCGGATGTAGAAGGTGCCGAGCGTGTTCATGATCGGGTTGTCGCCCGTGTAGACCATTACCTCGGCCTGGCCGCCGATGCGGGCGAGGCGCAGGCGCGGCAACTCGGCCGGATCGAACTCGATCGCGACCGGGATGCGCTGCGCCTGGCGCAGCCAGTCGCGACTGTTCTGCACCTGAGGCAGGGTGCCCGGCGGCGGTGGCGAGCTGCCGGCGACACCGCCGCCGATGCTGCGCACGCGGCCCTTGAGCACTTCCCCGGGCAGGATGTCGAGGACGATGGCGACCTTGTCGCCCGGGTCGATATTGCCGAGATTGTTTTCGGTCAGTTCGGCGCTGATCCACAGGTCGTGCATCGCGATCAGCGTCATCACCGGCGCGCCGGGCTGCGCGTAGTGGCCGACGTCGGTGCGCAGGTCGGTGACGATGCCCCGCGCCGGCGCAAGCACCTTGGTCCGGGCCAGATCCAGTTCGGCCTTTCTCGACGGCGGCGCGGGCGCTCTGCAGCTGCGTGTTGTCTTCGCCCGGCTCACCCGCGGCTTCCTGGGCCTTGCGCAGATCGGCCTCGGAGCGGTGGACCTTGCTGCGCGCTTCCTCGCGGGTCGACTGCGCGCTCTCGAGGCGGCGCACCGAAATGGCGCCGGGATCCTCCTTGTACAGATGCTCCTGGCGGCTGGCGTCGCTTTCGGCCATTGCACGGTTCGCCTGCGCGGCCGCCAGCGCGGCGCGCGCCGCGTCCACGCCGGCGACTGACGCGTTGACCGAGCTGCGCACCGACGCGTAGTCGGCGCGGGCGCGTTGCAGCGCGATCTCGTAGGGCTTCGGATCGATGTCGAACAGCGGTTGTCCCGGCTGCACCTCGTCGTTGTTGCGGATGTAGACCTTCGAGAACTTGCCTGCCACCTCGGCCGCCACCGGCACGACGAACGCCTGTATGCGCGCCTGCGTCGTGTAGGGAGTCAGGCGATCACCGATGAAGTAGAGCAGCAGGCTGACGAGGATCGCAATCGCGATGACGATCGCGCCGATGCGGCTACCCGCCCCCGGGGCAGCGTTGTTCGCGGTTTCCTGGTTCATGGCGTTTCTGTCGGGGGTGGGAAGAATTCGGTGTCGGCTGGCGGCAGTGGCGCGTCGATCAGGTTCTTCCAGTCGCTGCGCTCGCTCATCGTTTCGCGGGTGGATGCATCGACGATGGGCTCGGCGCGGGCGGCCTGCCAGCCACCGCCCATGGCCTTGTAAACGGAGATCAGGCTCTGCGTGACCCCGCCCTGGGTGCTCACCAGGCGCTCCTGCTGGCTGAACAGGCTGCGTTGCGAGTCAAGCACGCGCTCGAAGCCGACCAGCCCCTCGCGATACTGGATATTGGCGATGTCCAGTGACCGACGGGCCGCCTGCACGGCCTCGCGCAGGATGTCGACCTGGGCGCGAAACTTGGCGAAATCGATGGCGGCATCGTCGAGTTCGCGGGCGGCTCGCAGCACGGTGCCCTGGTACTGCTCGTAGAGCTGCTGGAAGCGTGCATCCTGGACCAGCACCTGGTCCTTCAGCCGGCCCCAGTCGAAGATGTTCCACACCAGCGCCGGGCCGACGCCCCACTGCAGGGTGCGCGCCGACCAGTCGAGCGAAGCAGCGGACAGGCCAACCGTGCCGACCAGCGCGATCGACGGGTAGAGAGCAGCCTCACTGACGCCAATCTGGGCCGACTGCGCCGCCAGACGCACCTCCGCTGCGCGCACGTCCGGCCGGCGGCGCAGCAGTTCGGCGGGCAGATCGACGATGACGGCAAGCTCGGCGGTCGGAATCTTCTCGCGCCCCGCCTCCATCTCGGGCAGCGGGCCCGGCGGGCGGGCGAGCAGCACGCTGAGCGCGTTCTGCACCTGGCGCAGGCTGCCCTCGAGTTCGGGAATGGAAGCGACGGTGCTCAGGTACTGCGTGCGCGCCTGCTGCACATCGAGCTCCGACTCGTTGCCGCTCTTGAACAGGCGTTCGGTGATTTCGAGGCTGCGCTTCTGCAGTGCGGCGTTCTCGTGCGCGATGCGCAGGCGCTGTTCGATCGTGCGGATGGTGGCGTAGAAGCTGGCGGCCTGCGCCGCGACCAGCACCTGCACGTCGTCGTAGGTGGCGATGCTGGCGAAGTAGGCGGCATCCGCGGACTCGATGCCGCGCCGGAACTTGCCCCAGAAGTCCATTTCCCAGCCGATGTCGAACCCGATGCCGTAAGTCCAGGCGGCCGTATCGGGGCCATTTGACTGCTGCTGACCGGCGCGCAGCGCCTCGCCGCTCAGTTGCTGCAGTTGCGGATAGAGCGCGCTGCCGGCGATGCCGAGCTGGGCGCGCGCCTCGAGTATGCGCAGACCGGCCGTGCGCACGTCGGTGTTCTGCCGTTGCGCTTCGGCGACCAGCCGATCGAGCACCGGATCGTTGAAATTGCGCCACCACTCCTCGGTCGACGCGCGCTCGCGCGTCTGACCTGCAGCCGCGTCCGACCGCAGCGTCGCTGCTCGACCAATCCTTTAACCACGGCACTTCCGGCCGCACGAAGTCGGGGCCGACCGTCGTGCACGCTCCCAGCAGCAGACAACCCGCCAGCAGCAGGCGCTGCGGCAGCATGCGCCGCGGCGTGGTGGCGCGCATTCGCTCAACCGGCGGACGTTTTCGCTCTTTTCCTCGCGGATGCCGGTATCCGGGTTGGTGTGCACCCAGCCCATGAAGATCTGGTAGCCGAGGGCCAGCAGCGTCGCGCCGACGAACATGCCGAGAATGCCCTGGACAGCCATGCCACCGAGCGCGCCGATCAGGATCACCGGCATCGGCGCATCGACGCCGCGTCCGAGCATCAGCGGCTTGAGGACGTTGTCGGCCATGCCGGCGACGAAGAGCAGGATCGTGTAGAGGGTCGCTTCGCCGGTCCCGTAGTCACCGGTCGTCCAGATGTAGGCAATCGCCGGCAGGGTGACCAGCAGTGCCGGCACCTGGGCGATGCCGAGGACCAGAACGATGACCGCGAGAATGCCGGCAAACGGAATGCCTGCGAGCAGCAGGCAGAGCCCGACGATGATGGCCTGGATCAGGGCCACGCCGAGGACGCCCGCCGCGACGGCGCGGATGGTCGCCGTCGACAGCTTGGTGAACTCCGCGCCGCGCTCCGGGCCGACGATGCGCGTGAATATCGCCAGGCTGGCGCCGCTGCCCGCCTTCCCGAAGGCCATGATTATCCCGGCGATGATGAAGGAGCCGACGAACGCCAGCAGGCCGACGCCAATGCCGGCGACGAAGGCAAGGGCCGACTTGGCGATGTCGCCGATCTTTGGCTGCATGCTCTGGATCAGGGCAGGCAGGTCGGCATGGGCCCTGGACCAGAGCGCATGCACCCTGCTTCCGACCAGCGGCCATTCGGCGACCCCGTCGCGCGGCGGCGGAATTTCGAGCGTGTTGTTCTGCACGTCGGTGATCAGCTGTTGCACCGAGTCGCCGAGCGAACTCATCAGCACTGCAGTCGGTACAACGATCAGCGCGACTCCGAGGAGAGTCAGCAAAGTCGCGGCCCAGCCCTGCCTGCCGCCCATCCTGGCAGCGAGCATCTGGTGCAGCGGGAAGAGCGTCACGGCCAGGATCAGCGCCCAGACCATCAGGGTCAGGAAGGGCGAGAAGATCCGGTAGCAGAGCAGGACCAGCGCCAGGATGAGCCCGGCGCGGATCAGGACGTCCAGCAGGCGGCGAGAGAGTCGGTGTTCGAGTTCGATGTCTGGAGATGTCATGGGAACCTGCCTGCGAGGTGTGTGAAAAATTGTAGGCGGGGTTATCGCCCCATCCCTGATGCTCAGCAAGGTCCCGCGCAGTTGACGCGGCCGGCTAACGACACACCGTCGCGGAACGCGTTGTATTGTGATGCCAGTCCCGGCCCGGGAAAAGGAAATTCCTTCTGGGTCTCAATTGGTCCAGTCGGGAAGTCTCGGCAGCTTGCGCGCCTCGTCGGCGACGGGCGCCGCCTTGAGCCGCCGATACTTCTGAACGATGCGATCGTAGCTGCCATCGACCTTCATCGATTCGAGCGCCTTTCCCCATTTGGCGGCTTCCGCGTCGGGAAGGCTCTTCGACGCGGCGAGATAGATATCGCTCGCGCGCACGATCTCGCCGAAGTAGAGCGTGCCGAGGTCGCCCTGCACCTCCTGCGTCGCGTAAATCACCATCAGCCGCGGCGCGAGCCAGGCGTCGATGCGCCGCTCCTTCAGTTTCTTCGCATTGAGCCATTCCTCGGGCGCGGGTTCGACACGCGTGAATCCCTTTTCTCGTAGCAGCGCCTCGGCGCCCGACCGCAGCAGCACGCCTGTGGGGCGGCTCTTTGCCTTGTCGAGACTCGAGACATCCACGCCCTGCCCGCCGACCAGTACCAGATCGTCGGTAACGATCTTCGCGAGCCAGCGGTATTTGTCCTCGCGCTCCGGCGACCGCGTCAGCGACAGGATGCCGACGTTGGGCTCCGACATTGCGATCTGCTGTGCGCGCGCCCACGGCATGTATTCGATCGAGCCCGAGTGACCGATGCGCCGTGCCATCTCCTCGACCACCTCCTGCACGAGTCCCTGACCGGGTCCGGGAAATTCGGACACCGTCGCGGGCGGGACCTGGAACGTGTACGGCGGCAGTTCGGCGGTGATGAGTCGCAACTCGGCGGTCCAACCGGGCGCAGCGGCCGCGATCGCGCAGAGAAGGACGGCGAGACGGCGCACGGCGGTTTCCGTCAGAACGTGCCGAAAACCGCGTTCAGGATTATCACGAGAATTCCGGCCAGCGTCGTACCGATCGAGCCGACGACGAACAGGTCGAAGTACGACTCGCGGTGCGTGAGGGCGCAGATCGACAGCAGCGTGATCACTGCTCCGTTGTGAGGCAGGATATCCATGCCGCCGGACGCGAGCGTCGCCACGCGATGCATGATTTGCGGACTGATGCCCGCCACCTGGGCCACGTTCGCGTAGTACTCGCCGAGCGCGCCGAGCGCGAGGCTCAGCCCGCCGGACGCCGAGCCCGTCATACCCGCCAGCACGTTGACGACGACGAACAGCGAGATCACCGGATCGGCGAAGAGACTCTTGAGCGCCTCGCGCACGGTGATGAACGCCGCCAGCGAGGCGATGACCGCGCCGTATGCCACCTCGGAGGCAACGTTCATGATCGGCAGGAACGAGCCGATGGTCCCCTTGTTCAGCGTGTCGAGCAACTTCGCGAAGCGGTGCCGGTTGAGCACGGCGACCACGATGCACGCGATGACCATCGCGAGAATGATCGACCACAGGCCGGCGACTGCTGACAGCGGCGTGTTCCTGAACTTCGGCGTGGCGAGGTACGACGTGTCCATCGCCGGGATGACATAGGTGGTGAATATGAAATTGAGCGATATGACAAGCACGATCGGCAGCAGCGCAACCCAGAAGTTAGGCAGGGCGCCTTCGATCACCGGAACGGGCTCTTCCGTGTGCGTCCCGTAGCCCTCGCCGCGGGCCATGGCAGACGTGGAGCGCCGGTTGAGCCACAGCATGCCGAAAACGAACATGAAGAGGCCCGCGACGATGCCCAGCCCCGGTGCAGCGAACGGCGTGGTGCCGAAGAACGGCATCGGGATGGCGTTCTGGATCGACGGTGTGCCCGGCAGTGCCGTCATCGTGAACGTAAAGGATCCGAGCCCGATCGCCGCCGGGATGAGGCGCTTGGGCACGTCGGCCTCGCGGAACATCGAGATCGCGATCGGATAGACGGAAAAGGCGACGACAAACAGCGATACGCCGCCATAGGTGAGGATCGCGCACGCGAGCACGATGGCGAGAATGGCGCGTTTCTTACCGGTCCACTGGACAATCTGATGGGCGATCGCGCGCGCGCACCCGGAATCGTCCATCAGCTTGCCGAAGATTGCCCCGAGCAGGAACAGCGGGAAGAACTTCGCCAGGTAAGTGCCGAGTGCCGGCATGAACGTCTGCGTGTACGTCGCAAGCAGCGGCGCCTCGCCCCAGCTGAACAGCAGCGCCACGCCCGCGCATACCGGGGCGATCATGATCACATTCCAGCCGCGGTAGGCCAGAAAGATCAGCAATCCGAGCGAAACGACTATGCCGAGGATGCCCACCATGGCGATGTCCTACCTGAAAGTTCCGCGCGTCCTGTAATGAGCCGCCTTCGCGGCGGCATCGAGTTCAGCTTGCACTCGCATCATCCGGCGAATGCGGCTGTTTGCCAACTGCTTCGCGTGAACCCTTCGGAACTCCATACTTCGCTCCCCATGCCGTGATGGATGAAGAACATGCCGTCTGAACCATGTCGCTACTTCAGCGCACGCCGTCGGGGCAGTTCGTGCCCAAGCACGATTGCCGCCAGTCGCCATTGAAGTAGTTAGCATCCGACACGTTCGAACCGCGCCGGCTTCAGTCAGTCAAGGGCCCGCCCGACCGACACGATGCGCAGCGGAGACCGGATAGTGTTGTACGACGACACGGTAGCGCAGAGTCTTTTCGGGCCGGTGCCGCTCGTGGCGCCGGAGCGTACTTGCGACCTCGATCTTTGCGGCGGGCGCCACGGCACAAGTCCTCGAAGTGCTTAGGACCGACAGTACCTCGAAGTACTGAATTCCAACACACCTGCCTGCCGGTCGTCTGTGCTCGCGCGCCCGGCAGGAAGCGCGACCCTCTACTCCCACTCGATCGTCGCCGGCGGCTTGCCGCTGATGTCGTACACGACGCGGTTGATCCCGCGCACCTCGTTGATGATGCGGTTGGAGACCCGGCCGAGCAGGTCGTGCGGAAGGTGCGCCCAGTGGGCTGTCATAAAGTCCGTGGTCTGCACCGCGCGCAGTGACACCACCCACTCGTAGGTGCGGCCGTCGCCCATCACGCCGACACTCTTCACCGGCAGGAATACAGCGAACGCCTGGCTCGTCCGGTCGTACCAGCCGGACGCCCTCAGCTCCTCGATGAAGATCGCGTCGGCCCGCCGCAGCAGGTCCGCGTAGTCCTGCTTCACCTCGCCCAGGATGCGCACACCGAGGCCCGGTCCGGGAAACGGATGGCGAAAGATCATTTCGCGCGGCAGCCCGAGTGCAAGCCCGAGGTTGCGCACTTCGTCCTTGAAAAGATCGCGCAACGGCTCCAACAGCTTGAGATGCAGTGTTTCCGGCAGCCCACCGACGTTGTGGTGGCTCTTGATCGTCATCGCCTTCTTGGACTTCGCACCGGCCGACTCGATGACATCCGGATAGATCGTGCCCTGCGCCAGCCACTTTGCCGCCGTTCCTCGATCCTGCAGCCTGGCGGCCTCTTCCTGGAACACATGCACGAACTCGCGGCCGATAATCTTGCGTTTCTGTTCTGGATCGGCGACGCCCTTGAGCGCATCCATGAAGCGCGTCGTGGCATCGATGGCGATGAGCTTCATGCCCATGTGCTTCTGGAAGGTGTCGATCACCTGCTGGCCTTCGTTCAATCGCAACAGGCCGGTGTCGACGAAGACACAGGTGAGCTGATCGCCGATTGCACGCTGGATCAGCGCCGCCGCCACCGAGGAGTCCACTCCGCCGGACAGTCCCAGAATCACTTCTTCGCGGCCGACCTGCGAACGAACTGTCGCAATCGCCTCACCGACGTAGTCGCCCATGACCCAGTCCGGCCGGCAGCCGCAGATCTCGAGCGCAAAGCGACGCAGGATCGCCTCGCCCTGCGTGGTGTGCGTCACCTCAAGATGAAACTGCACGCCGTAGTAGCCGCGCGCCTCGTCGGCCATGCCCGCGATCGGACAGGACTCGGTCGAAGCCATCAGACGGAAGCCCGGTGGCATTGCGACCACCTTGTCGCCGTGACTCATCCAGACGTTGAGCAGTCCATGCCCTTCTTCGTCGCGGCGATCCTCGATACCTTCGAGCAGCCGCGTATGCCCGCGCGCGCGGACTTCGGCGTAGCCGAATTCGCGCGTGTGGCCGCCTTCGACCTTGCCTCCCAGCTGCTGTGCCATCGTCTGCATGCCGTAACAGATGCCGAGCACCGGCACGCCGAGCTCGAACACCGCTGCCGGCGCGCGATCTGTCAATTGCTCGTAGGCCGACATGTGGCTGCCGGAAAGCACGATGCCCTTGGGCGCGAAGGCCCTGATGAAAGCATCGCCGATGTCGGCCGGGTGGATCTCGCAGTACACGCTGGCCTCGCGGATGCGACGCGCAATCAATTGCGTGACCTGGGAGCCAAAGTCGAGGATGAGGATCTTGTCGTGGTTCATGGGGCGCGGCCGCGCGATGGCCTGACGATGACGATGGAAAAGTCGCGGAATCCCGCGAGTCGTGAACCAGCGGGTGAAGAAGTGCTAGTCACTGAGCCGGCCCTCAGGTCTCGAGCCGGTAGTTGGGCGCTTCTTTCGTAATGCGCACGTCGTGCACATGCGATTCACGCATGCCGGCCGCCGTGATTTCGACAAATTCGGCTTTCGTACGCATCTCGTCGATGGTGCCGCAGCCGCAATAGCCCATGCTGGAACGAAGTCCGCCGGTCAGCTGGAAGATGATCGCGAGCACACTGCCTTTGTAGGGCACCATGCCCTCGATGCCTTCCGGCACGAATTTGTCGACGTTGGCGTCGTTGTCCTGGAAGTAGCGCTCGGCCGAACCTTCGGTCATCGCCCCGAGGCTGCCCATGCCGCGATAACTCTTGTACGAGCGCCCCTGGAACAGGATGACCTCGCCCGGCGCCTCTTCCGTGCCAGCGAACATGCCGCCCATCATCACGGCATAGGCCCCAGCCGCGAGTGCCTTGGAAACATCGCCCGAGAAGCGGATGCCACCATCGGCAATCAACGGGATTCCGGTGCCCTCCAGCGCCTTGGCGACATTGGCCACGGCGGTGATCTGCGGCACTCCGACCCCCGCGACGATGCGCGTCGTGCAGATCGAGCCTGGACCGATGCCGACCTTGATGCCGTCGGCACCGGCATCCATCATCGCCTTCGCCGCGGCTGCAGTTGCAATGTTGCCGCCGACGACATCCACCTGCGGGAAATTCTTCTTCACCCAGCGTACCCGGTCGAGCACGCCCTGGTGGTGGCCGTGGGCGGTGTCGACGATCAGTACATCTACGCCGGCCTTGACCATCCGCTCGGCGCGCTCCTCCGAGTCGGGACCGGTGCTGATCGCGCCGCCGACGCGCAGCTTGCCCTGCTCGTCCTTCGCTGCATTCGGATGCTCGGTCGCCTTGGTGATGTCCTTGACGGTCACAAGCCCGAGCAGTACATCCGCCTCGTTCACGACCAGGACCCGTTCCAGCCGATGCGTATGCATGAGCGACTTGGCTTCGTCCAGGCTGGCGCCTTCGCGGATAGTCACAAGCCGCGAGCGCGGCGTCATGATGTCTTTGATCGGAGCGTCGAGCCGGGTTTCGAAGCGCAGGTCCCGGTTGGTCACGATGCCGCACGATCCGCTTGCCGTCCACGACCGGCAAGCCCGAGATCTTGTGTGCCCGCTGCAGTTCGATCGCGTCGCGCACCGTCATGTCCTGCGTCAGCGTAATCGGGTCGCGCAGTACACCGGCCTCGTGGCGCTTGACCTTCAGCACCTCGGCCGCCTGCTCCTTCGGCGAGAAGTTCTTGTGGATGATCCCGATACCGCCTTCCTGGGCCAGCGCGATCGCCAGCCGGCGCCTCCGTCACCGTGTCCATGGCGGCGGCAACGAGCGGGATGTTCAGCGGGATGTTGCGGGAGAGCTTTGTGGAGAGCTGGACGTCGCGGGGAAGGACCGCCGAATAGGCGGGGACGAGCAGCACGTCATCGAAGGTCAGCGCCTTCTGAACCAACCGCATAGGTGCCTCATGACGCAAAAGCGGAGTATACCGGGGCCGTTTTTGCGATAGTCGCCCGGCATGACGGGGCTTAGCTCGAATTGGGGGTGAGTTCACCCGCCATTCAACTTGCTTCCGCGGCAACGACCGTTGGACAATTCTCGTCCGGTAGGAGAAATTATGGTGCTTCGGATGTCGCCGCCTCGGTGTGCGGCGCCCGCCGCTGTGGCGGCGTCTGCAGTCTTTGCATCCTGCCCGGTCGCAGCGCAATGGGCATGGAAGGACGACAACGGCAGGACCGTGTATTCCGACCGACCGCCGCCGGCGAGCGTGAATACGGATAGATCGTTCGCCAGCCGAGCAATCAGACAGTGCTGCCACCGCCGGCGCCCGGCGCCCGGCACCGCGGCCGGCTGGGGCCCCCGCAACCGGGGCCCGCCTCGGCGTCGAAGCGGGCCAAAAGTCCTCGCAGAACAGGAAATGGAGTTCCGCAAGCGGCAGCAGGAACGGGCCGACGCCGAGAAGAAAGCGCAGGACGAACAGTCCAAGCGCGCCGCCAAAGGCCGCGGACTGTGAGCGCGCGAAAGGCTACCTGCGCGCGCTCGAGAAGGCGGACGGGCGCATCACCCGTACCGATTCCTCGGCAACCGCGAGTTCCTGGACGACGCGCAGCGGGCGGCAGAAGCAGAACGCCCGCGCAAGATCGTCCAGGCGACCTGTAACTAGCGCTTTCCGCTTCGCCGACGTCGGCGCACGTTGGCACGAATGCGCCGCGCTTCCTTCGGATCAACGTCAACGACCGGTAGACTTCGATCCGGTCGCCATCGCGTCACGATGCATTCCACGCAGACCTTCCGGTTCCACACGCCCACTTCCGGCGCGTCGTTTTGAACTCCGGCTCGAGTGACAGCAGTCCGGATGCCTCGATCGCCTGCCGATGGTGGCCCTCTGCAATTTCGACCTGCAACAGGTGCCGCACGTCTGGACGCGCATAGACGACCGTGACTATCACTCGCTCGGCCCGTAGATCTGTTCGGCGCGCTGCGCAAACGAGTCGATCATCGAATTGGCGATGAGGTCAAACACCGGCGCCACGGCACGACCGAGGATTCCACTGACGAACTCGTAGCGCAGGCTGAGTTGCACTTTGGAAGCCCCCGGCCGCAGCGCATGGAAGTTCCAGAGCCCTTCCAGCTACCGGAACGGGCCATCGACCAGCTGCATGCGGATCTGTTCCGGATACCGCGACTGGTTGCGTGTCGTGAAGCGGCTCGGATGCCGCGAAAGTCGATCTCCACGCTCGCGTCGAGACCACCCCCGTGATCGGGCACCACGCGCGAAGCGCTGCACCACGGCAGGAACCGCGGATACTGCTCGATATCCGCCACCAGATCGAACATCTGCTCCGCGCTGTAGTGGACGAGGACGGATCGTTCGACGTGCGGCATGTGAGAACCTATCTCAGAGTCCCCGATGGATCGCGTTGTCACGAGAACCCGGCGGATGCAAGGCGGCTGGCGAAGGACAGTAGTTTGGCCTACGGCCGAGCCAGCCAACGCCGCAGACGGCGGGCAACGCAGCGGATCACCGCTGCGTTCCCGAAGAGCGGTTTCCACGCCGCACGCGCAGCGCGCGTGCGCAGCGTGGCAACCCTTCGGGGCGGGGCCGCATTGGGCGCACGGCGCTGTTGCGACTCGGGTCCTTGCACGAGCAATGGTCCCCTCGCCGCGCCTAGCCTTGCGCCCAACGTGGCCCCGCCGCGACCACCGGGGATTCTGAGATAGGTTCTGTGAGATATAAACGCGGATTCTATTCACGTCGGGCAGGCGGTTTGCCGTGGCGATCGTCCAGAACAAGAAGGCGCAGCACGATTACTTCATCGAGGACCGGTATGAGGCCGGGCTCGTGCTCGAGGGTTGGGAAGTCAAGTCGATCCGCGCGGGCCGGGCGCAGCTCAACGAAGCCTACGTCGTGATCCGCCAGGGCGAACTCTATCTGCTGAACGGGCACATCAGTCCACTGCCGACGGCCTCCACCCACATCACGCCGGACCCGACGCGCACCCGCAAGCTGCTGCTGAAGGCCGAAGAGATCCGCAAGCTGATCGGCAAGGTCGAACGCGCCGGCTACGCGCTAGTGCCACTCGACCTGCACTACAGCAAGGGCCGCATCAAGCTCGAAGTCGGACTCGCCAAGGGCAAGCGTCAGTTCGAGAAGCGGGCCGACCAGCAAGACAAGGACTGGAAGCGCGAACAGAACAGGCTGCTCAAGAAGCGCAGTCAGTAGCCTTCCGCCTTTGGCGCACGCCTGCGCGTGTGCGGCCGGCGCGAGTCGCCTCAAGTGCCGGCGCTGCTTCCGCGCGGTCGATGGCAGGCGCGGCGCCGTGCTCAGGATCTTGGCGGTTTGTTCCTAGTGAAGCCACTTGGCCTGACGCGCCAGTTGCTGCATGTCCGCAAACGTCGGCGCGCCTTGCCGACGCGCTTCCGGCAGCACGCGCATCATCAGCAATGCGGTCGCAAAGGCATCGGATGCGGCGCTGTGCCGTACCGCGACCGGTATCTTGTAGTGGCCAAGCCACTCATCGAGCGACCGGCATTGAGCTTGGGCTCGAGCGCCGGCGCAAGTTCCGCCAGGTCGAGCCAGGGGTTGTCAAACGGCTGGTTCACATAATGCTTGGTGACCCGCGCGAGAAAGGCGCGATCAAACGGCGCGTGGAACGCGAGCATCGGCGCGCGGCCGACATAGTCCATGAAGGCGCGGACGGCATGCGGCGGATCGGTGCCGTTCAGCTGCGCGTGGGCGCCGACGCCGTGCACCAGGATGTTCTCGCGCGAACTCGCGGTCGCCTGCTTGACGATGATCTCGAGACTGTCGCCCGGGACGACTCGCCCGTCGATCGATCGCTACCGCACCGATCGAGATCAGCGCGTCGTTGGCAACGTCCATGCCGCTCGTCTCGACGTCCACCACGACCCAGCGCTGGTAATCCGCGCGGCGAAGCCCTCGCCGCAACCAGTCGAACAGCCTCATGTCAGCCAGGAAAATCCAGTTCGAGGCGCTGCTGCACCTTGCGCGCCTGGCGGAATGCCTCGTTGATGATGCGGCGATCGAGCGCGGACAGTTCGCCGAGGGTCGACCTCGTTCGGATTGTCCGCCTCACTCCGCGTAAGTCTCGGGCGCGCGATGCTGGGCGCGCATCGCATCAGCTGGAAGTACTCGAACGAAGGCATCCAGGCACGCACATCGTCTTCCGGCAGGCGCCCGGCTTCGCCCAGCCGCTTGAGGCGCTCGGCCGTGTTGGTCTCGTGCAATCCCGCGGCCAGCGCCCAGATGCGCGCGGCGTCGACGAAGGGAACGGTTCCATGCATCTTCAGGTCGACGCGCGCCGCACCGCCCTCGCCGAACAGCGAATCGACGATGCCGCGCCCGGCCGGCGGGCGATTGCGCAGTGCGTTGTCCGCCATCTGCTTGAGGAACCTCGAATTGCGCTGCGCGCGTGCGACGACTTCTTCGCGCAGACCATTGGCCAGGCCGGCATCGCCGAAGAGCGGCCGGAAGTCGAAGAAGATGCTGCGCATTGAGAAGCGCATCCGGGTCGCCGCGATCGATCCAGCCGGCGAACAATGCATCCCAGCCCGCGTAGTCGAGGCACCACGCCGGATTGCGCGCCATGATGTTGCCCTTGCACAGCGGAAACCCGCAGGCCGCCAGCGCCTCGTTGATCCAGTCGGCCAGCTCGAGCATCCGCTCCTTGGTCGTCTTGCCGTCGACGAACAGGATGCCGTTGTCCTGGTCGGTGGCGATCGTCTGCTCGCCCCGCCCTTCGCTGCCGAACGAAAGCCAGCAGAAACTGCGCGCCTCGAGCTTGAAGCGCTGCGTGCCGATCGTCAGCAGGCGCACGGTCAACTGGTCGTTGAGGTGGCTGATGAGCCGCGTCAGCTGCGCTGCCGAAACACCCTGCGCGACTAGGTGATGCGACAGCCGGCGCACGTCTGCCGCGGCGGACACCAGCGCATCGACATCCTCCGCGCGCCGGATCGCGACGGCCAGCTGGCGTACGGTCAGCCGCTGCAGCGCAAACAGGTCCCGCTCCGAAACGACACCGGCGACACGCTGCACGCCCGCCTTCCTTGCGACGATGGGAATGTGGCGGATCGAGTGCTCAGCCATCAGCAGCGTGGCGTCAGCCGCCGTCTCGTCGGCATCGAGCGTCAGCACGTTCGAGCGTCATCACCTCGCGCACCGCCGTCGACAACGGCACCTCGGGCAGGATCACGCGGCCGATCAGGTCGGTACGGGTCAGGATTCCGGATGACTTTCTCGCCGCCCTGCTGAGGTTCGACGACGAGCACCGAGCCGACGTGGGCCGCATGCATGCGACCGAACGCCTCGCGCAACGGCGTGTCCGGCGCGCAGGTCAGCGGCGGGCCCCGCATCAGCTCGCCGAGCGGCGTGGCCATCGTGCGCTCGGCCGACGCCTCCGATGCATAGGTCTGCTGCAGTTGCTGCCGCGACAGGTCGAGCATTGCGCCGAGCCGACGTTTGCAGAAGTCCAGGAACGGCGGACTGCGCCGCGTCAAGCGCGACGAAGCGCTCGCGGGGCAGCATCAGGCAGAACGTGTCGCCGACCGATCGATACGTCAGTGTCACGGGCCGCTCGGCCAGCAGCGCTCCCATCGGAAAACAGTCGCCGACCCCGGCTTCGTAGGCGATGGACTTTGCCGTCCGGCGCCGTCGCCCTGCACCCGCCCCTGCTTGACGATCAGGCAATGCGACGGGACCTTGCCGCTGGGCGCCAGAACGACTTCATCAGGAGCGAAGTAGGCGATCTCGACATGTTCGATGATGTAGTCGACGTCTGCGGCGCCATTGCCGAAAACGGCATATGGCCGTCAGCAGCTGCCGCAATCGACGCCGCGATCGTGGGTGCTGCCATGCTGTCTCCGTCAGAGGCAGCAGTCTGACCGTCGCCGGTTCACGCGTCCGGATCGTTTGTTCGTTTGAGTCGGAGCGGTGCCGCCGCCGCGCGCCGACGATCATCCACAGCGCGAGGCAACGCCGATGGCGGCAATCAAGAACTCCACGCGATCGTCCTATCGCTCGGCGCCCTGGCGACTTGACGACGGTCATGGCCGTGGAGATCAGGGTGGCGATGTCGCCCAGGTTGGCCGGCACGATCAGCGTGTTGTTGGTCTTGGCCAGCCCGCTGAACGCATCGACGTAGCGCTCGGCCACCTTCAGGTTGACTGCCTCGATGCCACCGGGCTGGCCGATCGCCTCGGCCACCTGGCGCATCGCCTTGGCAGTCGCGTCGGCGATCGCGACGATGGCCGAGGCCTCGCCGAGCGCGACGTTGATCTGCGCCTGCTTGTCGCCCTCGGACTTGGCGATCGCCGCCTCGCGCGCACCGGTGGCGATGTTGATCTGCTCCTGCTTGCGTCCTTCCGAGGAAGCGATCAACGCGCGCTTTTCGCGTTCGGCGGTGATCTGCGCCTGCATCGCGTGCAGGATCGCGTTCGGCGGCGTGATGTCCTTGATCTCGTAGCGCAGCACCTTCACGCCCCAGTTCATCGCCGCTTCGTCGATCGCTGAAACGACGCTGTGGTTGATGAACTCCCGCTCCTCGAAGGTCTTGTCGAGTTCGAGCTTGCCGATCACCGAGCGCAGCGTCGTCTGCGCGAGCTGGGTGATCGCGAGGATGTAGTTGCTCGCGCCGTATGAGGCGCGTTGCGGATCGGTGACCTGGAAGTACAGCACGCCGTCGACCTGCAGCTGCGTGTTGTCCCTGGTGATGCAGACCTGGCTCGGCGTGTCGAGCGGCACCTCCTTCAGGCTGTGCTTGTAGGCCAGGCGGTCGACGAACGGGATGACGATATTGAGTCCGGGCTGCAGCACGGCATGGAACTTGCCAAGCCGCTCGACCACCCAGGCGTTCTGCTGCGGCACGACCTTCACCGCCTTGATGACGAAGGTGACGGCCACCACGAGCAGGACGACGGCGACCAGCGAAAGCCCGTCGATGAACGGAATCGGCATGCGTTTCTCCTAGCGTGGCTTGGCGGCCACGATCAGCCGGTTGGCGTGGATTTCCCGGATCACGAATTCGCCGCTGTTCGGCTGCTCGCCCGGCGCAAGCTCGACATCCCAGACGGCGCCGCGATAGCTGGCGCGCGCGGTCCGTGCCGGCGTCCAGTTGTCGACGCGCAGCGACTGGCCGACGTCCATGTTCTGGACACGATCGTCGCCGCGCTCGTGCAGGCGCTTGCCGAAGCGCGTCGCGCGCAACCAGATCGAGCCGCCGATGCCGATAGCCGCAGCAACGACGACCTGCAGTGCGAACGGTGCGCCGGCGAGTGCGGCGATTCCGGCCACGGCGAGCGCAATGGAGATCACCAGCAGGTAAAAGGTGCCTGTCAGCAGTTCGGCCACCAGCAAGCCGAATGCAATGACGAACCACCCGATGTAGCTTTCCATCGTGCCCCTCCGTGCGCACTCAGCTGCGGGTACCCAGCATCATTTCAAGCGCATTCTGCCCGCAGCCGATGAACGGCGCACGAGTCCGCGCTGCTCTACTCAGGCACGGCGCGCGAGCCGCTGCCAGGTGGCAACGACCGTGTCCGGATTCAGCGAGATCGATTCGATGCCCTGCTCCACCAGCCACTCGGCGAAGTCGACATGATCCGACGGTCCCTGCCCGCAGATGCCGATGTACTTGCCGCGCGCGCGGCAGGCCGTGATCGCCTGCGTAAGCAGCGCCTTGACCGCCGGGTCGCGCTCGTCGAAGCCCTCGGCCACCAGGCCGGAATCGCGATCGATGCCCAGCGTCAGCTGGGTGAGATCGTTCGAGCCGATCGAGAAACCGTCGAAGTAGTCGAGGAACTGGTCCGCCAGCAGCGCGTTCGATGGGACCTCGCACATCATGATCAGGCGCAGGCCGCCGCTGCCGTTGACGGCGCCACTGCCACGCGACAGCCCGTTTTCGGCCAGCAGTTCCGTCACCCGCTTCGCCTCAGACAGCGTGCGCACGAACGGCACCATGATCTCGACATTGGTGAGCCCCATCACTTCGCGCACGCGCTTCGAGCGCCGCCGCCTCCATGCGGAAGCACTCGCGGAACGACTCGGCGATGTAGCGCGCCGCGCCGCGGAAGCCGAGCATCGGGTTCTCTTCGTCCGGTTCGTAGCGCGAGCCGCCGATCAGCTTCTTGTACTCGTTGCTCTTGAAGTCCGACATGCGGACGATGACCGGCTTGGGCCAGAACGCCGCGCCGATGGTCGCGATGCCTTCGGCGAGCTTGGCCTCGAAGAACGCACGCGGCGACTCGTAGCCGGCGGCCAGGCGCTCGACCGCCGACTTCAGGTCGGCGTCGATATTCGGGTAGTCGAGCACCGCCTTCGGGTGCACGCCGATGTTGTTGTTGATGATGAACTCGAGCCGCGCCAGCCCGACGCCGGCGTTCGGCAGTGCCTGGAAGTCGAAGGCGAGCTGCGGATTGCCGACGTTCATCATGATCTTGACCGGGATCTGCGGCAGCTTGCCCTGCTGCAGCGGTCTCGACCTCCATTTCGAGCGCACCGGCGTAGATATTCCCGGTATCGCCCTCGGCGCATGACACGGTGACCGTCATGCCGTCGGTCAGCACGTCGGTCGCGTGGCCGCAGCCGACGACCGCCGGAATGCCGAGTTCGCGGGCGATGATGGCGGCGTGGCAGGTGCGCCCGCCGCGGTTGGTGACGATCGCCGCGGCCCGCTTCATCACCGGCTCCCAGTTGGGATCGGTCATGTCGGTGACCAGCACGTCGCCCGGATGGACACGATCCATCTCGGCCGCGCTGCGGATATTGCGTACCGACGCCGATGCCGATCTTCTGCCCGATCGCGCGGCCCGAAGCCAGCACCGCCCCCTTGCCCGTGAGCTTGAAGCGCTGCTGCGACTCGGCGCTCGCCTGCGATTTCACCGTCTCCGGCCGCGCCTGCAGGATGTAGAGGCGGCCGTCGAGCCCGTCCTTGCCCCACTCGATGTCCATCGGCCGGCCGTAGTGCTGCTCGATCGTGCACGGCATAACGCGCCAGTTCCAGCACATCGGCATCGGTCAGCGAAAAGCGATGGCGCTCGGCATCCGCGACGTCGACCGTACGCACCGTGCGGCCCGCGCCGCCCGCCGGATCGAACTCCATCCTGATCAGCTTCGACCCCAGCGACTTGCGGATGATCGGGTGCTTGCCGGCGGCCAGCATCGGCTTGTGGACGTAGAACTCGTCCGGGTTGACCGCGCCCTGCACCACGGTTTCGCCCAGGCCGTAGCTCGACGTGATGAACACCACGTCGCGAAACCCGGACTCGGTGTCCATCGTGAACATCACGCCGGCCGCCCCGCGGTCCGATCGCACCATGCGCTGCACGCCTGCGGACAGCGCGACGTCGGCGTGCGCGAACCCCTTGTGCACCCGGTAGGCGATTGCCCGGTCGTTGTAGAGCGAGGCAAAGACATGCTTGATGCGGTCGAGCACGGCGTCGATGCCGTCGACGTTCAGGAAGCTCTCCTGCTGGCCGGCGAACGAGGCATCCGGCAAGTCTTCCGCCGTCGCGCTGGAGCGGACCGCAAGCAGAGAAATCACTTGAATATTCTTCTATAAGTTTTTGATAATGAATACGAATATCGTCTTCAAGTCGCTGTCGGAAACGGCGTGTCGACAACCCACGCGCGAATCTCGGCGCCGGTCTTCGCGAGTGCCCGCACGTCGTCCACGTCAAGAGCATTCAGCGCATCCGGCAATGCGTTGCCGCAGTCCTGCCGGCCGTCCAGGAAGTCCCGGAAAGCATCGGCGGTGGTCGCAAAACCGTCCGGCACGCGGATGTCCGCTGCCTCGAGCTGGCCCAGCATCTCGCCGAGCGAGGCGTTCTTGCCGCCGACGGACTCCACATCGGTCATTCGCAACTGGCTGAACGGTACGACGTACGCGCCGCGTGGCATGCCCTCTCCTGTTTTTGTCGTGTGACTAGAATCCGACGATTCTACCGAGCGGCTCTCCGTCGATACTGCGCCGCATCAGCGAGGACTTGATGCCAGACAGCCATTCCGGACCGTTCGACCGAACGGCATTCTTCGTCTCCGACGGCACCGGCATCACCGCCGAAACCCTCGGTCACAGCGTCCTGACCCAGTTCGGCGAACTGCGCTACCGGCCCCAGCGCCTGCCTTTCGTCGACTCGGTCGAGAAGGCGCGCGATGCCGCGCGTCCGCATCAATGAAGCCAGAGAACGGGACGGCAAGCGCGCCATCGTGTTCTCGACGCTGGTCAACCCGACGATTGCTGCCGAACTGCGCAGCGCCGCGGACGCGTTCGTCATCGAGATGTTCGGGACCTTCGTCGAGCCGCTCGAACGCGAACTGGGCATGAAGTCCACCCATACCATCGGGCGCTCGCACAACATCGCCGTCAACTCGGAGGATTACAAAAACCGGATCGAGGCGATCAACTTTGCGCTCGCCCATGACGACGGCCAGTCTGCCAAGGGACTCGAGAAGTCGGATGTGATCCTGGTCGGCGTCTCGCGCTCCGGCAAGACGCCCACGTCGCTCTACCTTGCGATGCAGTACGGAGTGAAGGCAGCCAACTATCCGTTGATTCCCGAGGACTTCGAGCGCAATCAACTCCCGTCCGCGCTGCCGTCGTACAAGGGCAAGCTTTTCGGCCTGTCGATCGCGCCCGAGCGGCTGTCCGAGGTGCGGAACGAGCGTCGGCCCGAACAGCCGCTACGCCTCGCTCGACAACTGCCGCTTCGAGGTCGATGCCGCGGAGCGGATGATGCGGCGCGAAGGCATCCGCTGGCTGTCGTCGACGACGAAGTCGATCGAAGAGATCGCCGACGACCATCATGCAGGAAGTGCGGCTCGACCGGCGTTCGTACTGATGACGCTGCCGGCGGCTCAATCATCGGTATACGGAGGGCCCGACGTTCAGCCCTGACTTCGGCGCCGTCGCTGCTCGAACAAGCAGATTGCGGCCGCGGCCGCGACGTTGAGCGACTCGACGTCCGGGTCGATCGGAATTCGCAACCGGCGTTGTGCCAGACTTGCCGTTGTCTTGGCCAGTCCCGCGCCTTCCGCGCCGAAGAGCCACACGGTAGGGCTCATTCCCCAGTTCGCCGCATACAGCGACTCCGTCGCATGCGGCATCCGCCGCGAGGCGTTCAGCGGCGAAGGCGGCCGCCAGCTGATCCGCCGGCACGTCTTCGTATAGCGACAGTGCAAAGTGCGCGCCCATCGCGGCACGCAGCACCTTGGGCGACCACAGGAACGTCGTCCCGCGTCGAAGCGGCCACATGCCGTATGCCGGCGGCAGCCGCGGTGCGCAGCAAGGCCCCGGCATTGCCCGGGTCCTGCACGCCATCGAGGTAGACGGCATCCGCCCCCAGAGCGCGCGGCAACGCGTGCTGGGTAATTGCGATCTCTGACGAGGATTCCGGCGCCGTGCTCGACAGGCGAGATCGCGCTGTAAAGCCGTGGCGACAGATCGATGACGCGACAGCCTGCGTTTGCCGCAACGGATTCACCCAGAGACTTCGCCTCCGGCGCCGCCGCCTCGGAGAGCACGACGGTCAGGATGTCAGCCCGGGCGCTTGCCGCGCATTCGACCAGATGGATCCCTTCGGCCAGCGTCGCGACCCGCCTCGCGGCATGCGCGTGACGACGAGGCCAGGCGCTGGCAGGTGCCTGTAATAGCGCGTTAGCGTCCGATGTGATCCGCATCGAATGTCGTGAGGTCGGCGGCGAGCCGCGTGCGCACGGGCGCAAAGCTGCGCCGGTGAAGATTGCACGGTCCGAGCCTTTCGAGGCTGGCCAGATG
The DNA here is from genome assembly GCA_963810985.1 of uncultured beta proteobacterium. GTDB lineage: Bacteria > Pseudomonadota > Gammaproteobacteria > Burkholderiales > Burkholderiaceae_F > JALORV01. The sequence goes on along the minus strand of CAWEPP010000027.1, from coordinate 132,432 downwards.
CTCCGGCGTCGCATATCCCATGTGCCGGGCGAAGCCGTAGCCAGGATGCTGCACGTCGAACGTGCGCATCATGGCGTCGCGCGCCGTCTTGGCGAGGATCGACGCGGCCGAGATGCAGGGCTCGGAGGCGTCGCCGGCCACGATCGGCGCGGCCGGGTATCGACAATCTTGGCATCTGGTTGCCGTCGATCAGCGCGTACTCGGGTTGCACGCCGCAGAGCGTCGACCGCGCGCCGCATGGCGAGCAGCGTTGCCTGCAGGATGTTCAGGTGATCGATCTCCTCGACGCTGGCCTCTGCCACCGCGCAGGCGAGGCTGCGCTCGCGGATGAGGATCGCCAGCGCCTCGCGTCGTTCGGCACTGAGCACCTTGGAATCGGCGAGTCCCGCAATCGGTCGCGAAGGATCCAGGATGACGGCCGCCGCGACCACTGGGCCTGCCAACGGACCGCGCCCCGCCTCATCGACACCGCAAGTTCGCCCGGTGGCTCTCGCGGCCTGCTCGAACATGTCGACAGTCCGTTCGGCACGGCGGCGCGTCATCTTCGCGCCACTTCCAGTATCGAGGCGGCGGCCAGCGCGGCCGTGTCGCGTCGCAATTCGCGGTGCATGGCAGCGAAGCGCTCCGCCAGCAGGTTCCGTCGCGCGTGATCGCCCAGCAACGCATGGACCGCGTCCGCGATCGCGGTCGGCGTCGCCTGCTCCTGCAGCAACTCCGGAACAAGCAACTCGCCGGCCAGGATGTTCGGCAGACCGACAAAGGGAATGGTGCCCTTGCGTCGCATGATCCAGGCCGAAAGCGCCGGCATCCGGTACGCGATCACCATGGGTCGCTTGTAGAGAGCGGTCTCGAGCGTAGCCGTGCCGCTCGCCACCAGCACCACGTCCGCCGCCTCAAGGCAGTCGTGCGAACGACCGTCGGTGATCGTGAGGCAGGCCGACAGCTCAGGGTGTGAGGACAGCATCCCGCCCAACGCACGCTTCAGCGCAGGGTCCGCCGCCGGCAGCACGAACTGCAGCGCCGGTTCGCGCACGTGAAGCAGTGCCATGGCGGCGAGGAAGGGTGGACCCAGGAGTCGGACTTCGTCGGCCCGCGATCCCGGCAGCACAGCGACAACAGGCCCTTGACCACTGACGCCAAGACGGGCACGCGCCGCCGCAGCATCGGGGACGAGCGGGATCATGCCGGCCAGCGGATGCCCGATGTAAGTCGCGGGTATGCCTGCGTCGTCATAGATCTGCTGCTCGAACGGAAAGACAAGCAGCATCAGATCCACGGCGCGCCGGATCTGGCCGAGGCGTTCGCTGCGCCAGGCCCAGATCGATGGGCTGACGAGATGCACGACCGGCACGCCGCTGGCGCGCAGCTTCACTTCGAGCCCGAGGTTGAAGTCCGGCGCGTCGACCCCGACGAACACGGCGGGCGGTTCAGTGCGAAGGCGCCGCAGCAGGTCGGCGCGCAACCTCAGCAGACGAGGTAAGTGGTAAAGGACCTCGACGTAGCCACGGACCGACAGTTCACGCACATGCGCCCACGCCTCGAAGCCGGACGCGATCATGCGGTCGCCGCCGACCCCGGCACATCGCAGGTCCGGCGCGCGCGCGCGCAGTTCCGCAACAACGCCGGCGGCGATCAGGTCCCCCGAGGCCTCCCCCGCCACGAAGGCACAGGTACTCGACCCAGCCATCAGCGAATGATGCCGCGCTGGGAATTCTGGACGAAGTCTTTGAGGAGACCGATCGCGCCGGCAGACGCCGGGTTGTCCGCGACGAGCGTTGCAAGCGCGACGATTGCCTCGGCGGTGGTCAGGCCATCCCTGTAAAGCAGCTTGTAGGCGCGCCGCAGCAGGTTGATCGTTTCAGTGTCGAATCCGCGGCGCTTGAGACCCTCGGTGTTGATGCCGTGGGGCTCGACCGGATTGCCGTTGCAGATCACGAAGGGCGGGATGTCGCGCAGCACGATCGAACCGCCGCCTGCCATTGAGTGCGGCCCCATGGAACAGAACTGGTGGATCGCGGACATGCCGCCCATGATCGCCCAGTCGCCCAGCGTTACGTGGCCAGCCAGCGTGGCATTGTTGGCGAGAATGATGTGATCGCCGACGAGGCAGTCGTGCGCGATGTGCGCATACGCCATGATCCAGTTGTCGGATCCGATTCGCGTGACTCCGCCGCCCTGCGCAGTCCCGAGGCTGATCGTGCACGACTCCCGGATCGTATTGCCGTCGCCGATGACGAGTTCGGTGTCCTCACCGCCGTATTTCTTGTCCTGCGGCACGCCGCCGATTGAACAGAACGGGAAGAAGCGGTTGTTCTTGCCAATCGTCGTGCGGCCGTCGACGACCACGTGCGGACCGATCACGGTTCCGGCGCCAACCTTGACGCTTGGCCCGATAACGCTGAAGGGGCCAACCTCGACATCGCCGGCCAGTTCGGCCGCGCGGTCCACCAGCGCCGTTGGATGAATCCTGGGCACTACGATGCTTCCTTGGCCTTGTGCAGGACGCACATCAACTCGGCTTCACAGGCAATCTCATCGTCGACGTAGGCACGGCACGTGAACTTGCCGACGCTCCGCTTGATCCGGTCCATCGTGGCCTCGAGGCGCAGCTGATCGCCGGGTTCGACTGGCCGCTTGAAGCGGGCGCCATCGATTCCGGCGAAGAGGAACAGCGTCCCCTCGGGGTACGACGTCTTCATCGTGACGTAGGTCAGCACCGCAGCCGCCTGTGCCAGTGCTTCGATCATCAGCACGCCGGGAAACACAGGGTGCCCCGGGAAGTGCCCCAGGAAGCACGGCTCATTGACGGAAACGTTCTTGATGGCGGAAATGCGCACGCCGGGCTCGAGCTCGAGCACGCGATCCACCAGCAGGAACGGATATCGGTGCGGCATGAGCCGCATGATCTGGTTGATATCGAGTTTCACTTGTCTTCTCCGCGGCCTGCCGCCTCGAGTTCCCTGACGCGCCGTCGCAGGTCGTCCAGCTGTCGGATGATCGCAGCAGCCTTTTCCCACTCACGCTGCTTCATGATCGGGAAGAACCCCGTGTAATGGCCCGCCGTCGCGATCGAACTCGACACGACGGTCGCCGGCCCGATGATGCATCCGTCCGCGATGGAAAGGTGCCCGGCGATGCCCGCGGCGCCACCGATCATGCAATTGCGCCCGATGCGCGCGCTCCCCGCGATGCCGACGCACCCTGCAATGACGGTATTCGCGCCCACGAAGCAGTTGTGGCCGATCTGGATCTGGTTGTCCAGCTTGACGCCGGACTCCACGACCGTGTCGCCCATGGTGCCACGATCAATCGTCGTATTTGCGCCGATCTCGACATCGTCGCCGATGACGACGCGGCCGAGCTGAGGGATCTTTATCCACTGCCGGTCTAGCGGAGCGAAGCCAAAGCCGTCGGCGCCGATGACGACGCCGCTGTGCACAATGCAACGTTCACCGACCACGCAATCGTCCAGCAAGACCGCGCGGGGATACAACCGGCTGCCGGCACCCACGCTCGCCCGCGCTCCCACGTGCGACCCGGGCTCGAGGACAACACCCGCGCCCAGGCTGGCGCCCGCCCCGACGCAGGCACCCGCTCCGATCGAGGCCGTAGCATCGACTTCGGCACTGGAGTCGACGTGCGCTCCAGGCTGGATCCCCGGAACGACGGCGGCCGCTGGATGCAGTTCCTGAGCGGCCAGCGCGAACCATGCGTACGGCGCATCCACGACGATGAACGTCGAATCCGGCGCGCGGCCTTCCTGGAGTGCTTCGGCATCGCGCGGCGCCAGCACGATCGCGCCGGCGTGCGAAGCCTGCGCTTCTCGCCGGTAGCGCGGGTTGGCCAGGAACGCCAGGTCGGACGTCGAGGCGGAAGCGAGTGGCGCCACCGAACTGACGCATCGGCTGGCATCGCCCTGGACGGTAGCGCGAAGCCGGCCTTCGCTTCGCTCAACGATGGCGGCCGTCAGCTCGGACAGCGACAGACCGCCTCGGGTCATGGCGAAGGCTACTTCGCGTTGTTGAGGGCGCGCAGCACGCGTTCCGTCATGTCAATGCGCGGATTGAAGTAAACGGCCTCCTGGATGATGAGGTCGAACTTCTCCTGCTCCGCGATCTGCCGGATGATGCGGTTGGTCCTCTCGAGCAGCGCCTGCAGTTCCTCATTGCGACGCTGATTGAAGTCTTCGCGGAACTCGCGCTGCTTGCGCTGGAACTCGCGGTCCATTTCGGCCAGTTCGCGCTGGCGGCGAACGCGGTCGGCCTCGGACATGACAGGGCCGTCCTTCTCGAACCGCTCGGCTGATGTCTTCAGCCGCGCGCCCATTTCCTGCAGATCCTTGTCGCGCTTGGCGAACTCGCCTTCGAGCTTCTGCATCGCGGCCCGTGCCGGCTGCGAATCGCGCAGGATCCGGTCGGAATTGACGACGCCGATCTTCAGCTCCTGCGCCTGGGCGAGCGGCAGCGCGGCAAGCATCGCAGCGACGGCCGTCGCCGAAAGCCACTTGGTCATTTGGTTTCCTGCGCTCATGGGATCGAACGATTCTGCCACATCAGAACCCCGCGCCGATCTGGAATTGGAATCGCTGGATGCGGTCCCACGGCTCCGAATTGAGCGGGTAGGCGTAGGACAGCCTCAGCGGCCCGAGCGGCGAAATCCAGGCGACGCCCAGGCCGGCGGAATACCGGATCAGGCTGAGATCGATGCCCGACGTGTTGCCGTAATACGGGCCCGTGCAATACGCACCCGGATTGGCCACCACGTCATTCGGGTTGGTATTGAGCGGAATGCTGTAGATGCCGTTGCAGCCGGGCCCCCAGACCTGGCCCATGTCGACGAATGCGGACAGGCGCAGCGTGCGGTCCGCTCCGGGAATCGGAAACTGCGCTTCGAAATTCGCGCTGAAGCGGCGCGTGCCGCCGAGCGGGTCGCCGTAAATGTCGCGTGGGCCCAGTGTCGCCGCCTCGTAGCCGCGCACGCTGCCGATGCCGCCGATATAGAAATTCTTGAAGAACGGATACGGCCTGCCGCCATACCCGTTGCCATAGCCGAGCTCGGTGTTGAGCATGAACGTCAGGAAGCTCGTGATCGGGACGTACTGCTGGAACTGGTACGTCAGGCGGTAATACTCGAGGTCCAGCACAGGCAACGCGAACTCGCCAAACGCACGCTGGTAGCGGCCACGGCGCGTGCCGAGCAGGCTGTCCCGGCTGTCGCTCGACCAGCCGGCCGTCAGCGCCAGTGCATCGGAAGAATCCCCGAACTCATCGACGTACTGGATGTAGCGCGGCGGCGAGGTCGGCGTCAGATCGATCGTCGTGCCTTCGTACCGCAACCCCAGAAAAATCCGGTCGTACTCGGTGATGGGCAGACCGTAGATGAGGCCGGTGCCGCGCGTGGAGTACCCGACACTCGCGAGCCCGAGTTCCGCGAGGTTGGAATTGCGGTAATAAAGCTCGATGGTGCGGCTGATGCCGTCCGGCGTGATGTAAGGGTCCGTGTGCGTGATCGAAAACACCGTGTTGGACTGGCTGGTATTGACCTCCAGGGAAAGCGCATTGCCGGAACCGAACAGGTTCTGCTGCGAGAGTCCGGCGGTGAGCACCAGGCCCTCGGAGCTCGAATAGCCTGCGCCCAACTGGATGTTTCCGGTCGCGCGTTCCTTGACCGTGACGTTGATATCGACCTGGTCCGGGGCCGTGGGCACCGGTGGCGTATCGACCGTGACCGTCTCGAAGTACCCGAGGCGATCGAGGCGCTCCCTCGACAGGCGCACCCGGTCGGCATCGAACCAGCCCGCTTCGAACTGGCGCACCTCGCGCCGGATGACCTCATCCTTGGTGCGCGTGTTGCCGGCGATGTTGATGCGGCGGACGTACACGCGCCGGCCCGGATCGACGATGATCGTGAACGCCACCTCGCGCGTCTCGCGGTTCGGCTCGGGCACCGGGTTGGCCGACGCGAACGCGTAGCCCAGTGTGCTCATGCGGTCGGTGACCGACTTGCCGATCGCATTGACCTTCTCGGCATTGAAGACGTCCCCGGGGTTGACGTTGACCAGAGGCGCCAGTTCCTCGTCAAGCCCGAGCAACTCGCCTCCGAGCTTCACGCTCGAGATCGTGTAGCGCTCGCCTTCGACGACGTTGATCGTGACCGCAATGTCCTTCTTGTCCGGCGTGATCGAAACATTGACCGACTCGATGCGGAAGTCGAGGTATCCGCGGTTGAGGTAATACGAGCGCAATGTTTCGAGGTCGGCGCCCAGCTTCTGCCGCGAGTACTGGTCACGCTTCGTGTACCAGGAGATCCAGTTCGGCGTCGAAAGCTCCATCTGCGATCGCAGCGTGCGGTCGCTGTAGACCTTGTTGCCGGTGAACTCGATCGAGCGGATCTTGGAGATCTCGCCCTCTTCCACGGCAATCGAAATGTTGACCCGATTGCGCTCGATCGGCGTGACCGTCGTCTTGATCTCGACGCCGTACAGGCCGCGCGACAGGTACTGCCGGCGCAGTTCCTGCTCGGCGCGCTCGAGCAGGGAGCGGTCGAAGATGCGGCCGTCCGCCAGGCCGACCTCGCGCAGCGACTTCAACACCTGGTCCTTCTCGAACTCCTTGACGCCGGCGAGGTCCACTGCCGCGATCGCGGGTCGCTCCGAGACGATCACCACCAGCACGTCGCCGTCGACCTCGAGCCGCACGTCCTTGAATAGGCCGCTCGCGTAGAGCGCACGGATTGCCTGGGTGCCACGCTCGGGGTCGAAGCGATCGCCGACGCGGATCGGCAGATAAGAGAAGACGGTGCCGGCCTCCGTGCGCTGCACTCCCTCGACGCGGATGTCCCGCACCACGAAGTCCTGCGCCTGCGCGTTGAGGCAGTAGGCAGCGATGACCGCAGCAGCTGCGCGGCGCAGTGCCACAGGAACGCTGCGCCGGGATGACACGCGGCGCTCCAACTCAGTATCCAATCATGCGGGGATCAGGAAAGCAGCCGTATGAAATCGTTATAGAGCGCCAGCATGGTCAGCAGGCCCAGCAGCGCAATTCCAGCGCGCTGACCCCACTCGATGACCCAATCGGCCGGCGGGCTGCCCTTGAGAATCTCGATCAAATAATACAGTAAGTGCCCTCCGTCGAGCATCGGCACGGGGAGCAGGTTGAGCACGGCCAGGCTGATCGAGACCAGCGCGAGGAAGCTCAGGAACGCCGCCAGTCCGATACGCGCGGTCTGGCCCGCGTAATCGGCAATCGTGACGGGGCCGGAGAGGTTCTTCCACGACGCTTCGCCCGTGATCATCTTGCCGAGCATCTTCACCGAGAAGACTGACGTGTTCCAGGTCTTCTCCACCGCCAGGCCGATGCTCTCGAATGGACCGTACTGCACCTTGACCAGCGGCGGCCGATCGTTGAGTTCCGCACCGATGCGACCGACCGAGGCGCCCTGCTCGTCCGTGACCTTGGCCGGTGTCAGCACGACACGCACGAAGCCCCCGTCGCGCTCGATGCCAAGTTCCATCGGCCGGCCCGCCGCACTGCGGATACGCTCGATCAGGTCCTTGGCCGACGTGACCTTGGCACCGTTCGCTTCGACGACGGTGTCGCCGACGCGCAGACCTGCCTGCAAGGCCACGCCACCCTCGCTCAGGCGGTTGATGCGCGGCGGGCCGCTGTAGGGAACAACGCCGAGGCGCGCGACAACGTCGGACTCCAGGTCGGCGGCACTCAAGGCGCCGGGCTCCAGCGTCAGCGACCGCCGGCGCCCATCGGATCCATCCACCTCGATGCCGAACGGCGCCTTGGCGACAACACGCTGCAACAGCAACCAGCGCAACTCGTTCCAGGAACGGACCGGGTCACCATCGACCCCGGTCACCGTGTCACCGGCTTCAATGCCCGCATGCGCGGCGGCCGTGGCCGCCGGTGGTGCGCCGAGCACGGCGCGCGGCTCGAACACGCCCACAACATTCAGGATCCAGTAGACCAACACGGCGAGTAGCAGATTCGCGACCGGCCCGGCCAGCACGATGACGAAACGCTTGCCGACCGGCTGTCGGTTGAACGCCCGCGGCAGTTCAGCCGGCGCGATCGGGCCGGCATCTTCGTCACGTTCGTCGAGCATCCTGACGTAGCCACCCAGCGGAAGTGCGGACACCACCCATTCGGTCCGATCCGGGCCGCGCACCCAGCGTGCAATCGGGCGACCGAACCCGATCGAGAAGCGCAGGACCTTGACTCCGCACCAGCGTGCCACCCAATAGTGACCCAGTTCGTGGATCACGATCAGGATGCCGAGCGTGACAAGAAAGGCGGCAATGGTCGTAACAGCGTTCATCCTCGAATCCTCATGTGCGCGCCGCGATCGCGCGCAACGCGTGCTCCCGCGCCATCCGGTCGATCTCGATCACCGAATCGATGTCCGCCGGCCGGGGCGGCGTGAAGTCGTTCAACACACGTTCGATCGTCGGCGCGATATGGGCAAAGCGCAACCGCCCCTGCAGGAAGGCTTCGACCGCCGATTCGTTGGCGGCGTTCAGTACAGCACTCGCTGCCCCGCCTGCCCGCAGCGCCTCGTAGGCATAGCCGAGGCAGGGAAAGCGAGCGTGGTCCGGCTTTTCAAACGTCAGAGCGCCGAGCTGGGCAAAGTCGAGTCGCCTGGCACCACTGTCGATGCGCTCCGGCCAGGCCAGCGCGTAGGCGACGGGCGTGCGCATGTCCGGCGAGCCCAACTGCGCCAGAACGGAGCCATCGGGGAATTCGACCATCGAATGCACGACGCTTTGCGGATGAATCACGACGTCGATGCGCTCGGCCGTCATCCCGAAGAGCCAGCTGGCCTCGATCACCTCCAGGCCCTTGTTCATCAGAGTCGCCGAGTCGACCGAGATCTTGCGCCCCATGACCCAGTTGGGATGTGCACAGGCTTCGTCGGGCGTGATGTCGTCAAGATCGAAGCGGCGCAGGAACGGCCCGCCCGAGGCCGTCAGCACGAGGCGGGCCTGGCCGCGTTGCTCATCGCTTGCGCCCGCCAGGCACTGATGAATCGCGTTGTGCTCACTGTCGACGGGCAGCAGGCTTCCGCCGGCCGCGTCCAGCGCGGACATCAGCAGCTCGCCTGCGCAGACGATGGCCTCCTTGTTGGCCAGCAGCAGTCGCTTGCCGGCCCGAGCTGCAGCAAGGGTTGGCATCAAGCCGGCCGCACCGACGATCGCCGCCAGCACCGTGTCGGCCTCGTCGGCCTGCGCAACTTCCGCCAGCGCTGCGGCGCCGGCACGCGCAATCGTCGGCAACCCGCGCGACTGCAGCGCGGACCGCAGACGTCCTTCAAGCGCCGGATCGCCGATGACAGCGACGGCCGGCCGGAACCGCGCCGCGAGCTCCGCCAGCTCTTCGACGCGCGTCTGTGCCGTCAGTGCATGGACACGAAACCGGGTGGGATGACGCGCGATGACATCGAGCGCACTGGCCCCGATCGAACCGGTGGCGCCGAGCAGCGTGACGGTGCGTGTCATTTCGCCCATGTCCATAGCAGCGCGGCCGCCGGCAGAAGCGCGAACATGGAATCGAGCCGATCGAAGAAGCCGCCGTGTCCCGGCAGCAGATTGCTGCTGTCCTTGGCGTTCGCCTGGCGCTTCAGCAGGCTCTCCGCGAGGTCACCGATGATGGAAATGACGACCAGCGCCGACAGTGCCAACGCCGCCAGCGGAATGCCGAACGCATCCAGCAGCCGACTGGTGTAAAGCGGCGCGCTCGGAAAGCCCGCCCTGGCGAGCAACGCGACGACCACCACGCCGACGATGGCACCCCAGACCCCGGCCCACGTCTTGCCTGGACTGATGTGCGGTGCCAGCTTGCTGCGACCGAACGCCCGGCCAACGAAGTAGGCGGCGATGTCCGCCAGCCAGACGATGACGAGGACAGACAGCAACATCACGGCCCCGAGTTGCAGGAACAGCATCAGTGCGCACCACGCGGCAAACGGAAGCACCAGCGCGAGAAGGCGCGAGATCCCCGGCGACAAGCGGACCACGCCTGCTTTCTCGGAACGCAGCAGGAAACCGCCCATGCCGATCCAGATGACGGTTGCGATGGCGGCTGCGACCGGCGCGGCCGCCCCAACCGTCGCGGGAGCCGTCGCGAACAACGCAAACTGCGCGAGTCCAAGCGTCACCGCGACCAACAGCGACCCTCTGAACGACCAGCGAGTAAGCCGCAACCACTCCGCCTGTGCGATCGAAAAGGCCGCCGTCAGCAAGCCGGCGAAGGCGAGTGGTGACCAGACAAGCGCGGAAAGCAGCGCCGTCACGAGAACGAGGGCCGTGATGACGCGTTGCTTCAGCACGCGCCGGTCCTCAGGCCGCGTCGGAATTCGACGCTTCGGACCTGACCTGTTCGCCCGTCATGCCAAAGCGACGTTGCCGCCCGGCGTACCAACGCAGCGCGGACTCGAGCTCTGCGGCATTGAAGTCCGGCCACAGCACGTCGCTGAAATACAGTTCTGCGTACGCCAGTTGCCACAGCAGGAAGTTGCTGATACGGCGCTCGCCACCGGTGCGTATCAGGAGATCGGGCTCCGGCGCGAATGACAGCGCAAGTCGCTGCGCGATCGCGTCTTCGTCGATCCGAATGTCGCGGGCACCGGACGCCAGCTGTTCTCGTGCCGCTCGCTCGGCAGCCTGGGCGATGTCCCACCGACCGCCATAGTTGGCGCAGACAGTCAATTGCAGTCGTGAGTTGTGAGCCGTGCGCTGCTCCGACTGCGCGATCAGGCGCCGCAGGTCGGCATCAAATGCAAAGGTCTCGCCGACCACGCGCATGCGCACGCCCAGCTCCACCAGCTTGTCCACTTCGCGCTGCAGCGCGACCATGAAGAGGCGCATCAGCGTCGAGACTTCTTCGGGCGGCCGCCGCCAGTTCTCCGAGCTGAACGCAAAGAGAGTCAGGTACTCGATGCCACGCTCGCCGCAGGCGCCCAGCGTGGCCCGTACGGCATCTACGCCGCGCGAGTGGCCAGTCACGCGCGGCCATCCGCGTGCGACCGCCCAGCGGCCGTTGCCGTCCATGATGATCGCGACATGGCGCGGGACACGCGACAGCGCGACAGGCGGGGAGCGCAGGTCGTTGGCCACGGCGCGCCTTCGCTGACCGTCGTCAGACGGTCAGCACCTCCTTTTCCTTCTCGGCGATGAGATTGTCCACTTCGGTGACGTAGCGGTCCGTCAGCTTCTGGACGGCTTCTTCACCGCGGCGGTCCTCGTCCTCGGAGATGGTCTTGGCCTTCAGCAGTTCCTTGATGTGATGATTGGCGTCACGGCGCAGATTGCGGATCGCGATCTTGGCGTTCTCGCCTTCGTGCTTGACCACCTTGACCAGTTCCTTGCGGCGCTGCTCCGTCAGCGCCGGCATCGGCACGCGAATCAGGTCGCCCTGCGTGGCCGGATTCAGCCCGAGATCGGACTCGCGGATCGCCTTCTCTACGACCGGCACCATCTTCTTCTCCCACGGCTGCACCGTGATGGTCCTGGCGTCGCCGAGCCCCACCTGCGCCACCTGGTTCAGGGGAACCATCGACCCGTAGTAATCGACCTGGATGTGGTCCAGCAGACCCGTGTGTGCGCGCCCGGTACGGACCTTCGCGAAATCCGCCTTCAACGCCTCGACCGATTTCTGCATCTTCTGCTCGGTCGATTTCTGGATTTCCGCCACGCTCATCTGACTCTCCTCGCCTGATGCCGGTCACACATGGACCAGCGTCCCTTCATCCTCACCCATCACCACGCGCTTGAGTGCACCGGGCTTGGTGATGCTGAACACCTTGATCGGCAGCTTCTGGTCGCGGCAGAGCGCAAACGCGGTCGCGTCCATGATCTGCAGGTTGCGGCCGAGCGCCTCGTCGAACGTGATTGTCGCGTAGCGAGTCGCCTTCGGATCCTTCTTGGGATCGGCTGAATACACCCCATCGACCTTGGTGGCCTTAAGCACGATCTGCGCGCCGACTTCCGAGCCGCGCAGCGCCGCCGCCGTGTCGGTCGTGAAGAACGGATTGCCGGTGCCGGCCGCAAAGATGACGACGCGCCCCTCCTCCAGGTACCGGAGCGCCTTGGGACGGATGTACGGTTCGACGACCTGTTCGATGTTGAGCGCCGACTGAACGCGCGCTTCGACACCGGCTCGGCGCATCGCGTCCTGCAGGGCCATCGCATTCATGATCGTCGCCATCATGCCCATGTAGTCGGCTGTGGCTCGATCCATGCCCTCGGCGCCGAGCGCGACTCCGCGGAAAATATTGCCGCCGCCGATGACAATCGCGACCTCGACGCCCAGCTTCACGACCTCGCCGATGTCCGCCACCATGGACTCGACCGTGGCGCGATTGATGCCAAAGGCATCCTCGCCCATCAGGGCTTCACCCGACAGTTTCAGCAGTACCCGTCGGTAGGCCGGCTTGCCGCTGGACGACGTCACGGCGCGCCCTTCGTCAGGCGCGGGCCGCAGCCGCCTGCGCGGCAACTTCGGCGGCGAAATCGGACTGCTTCTTTTCGATGCCTTCGCCGACGACGTAGAGCACGAAGCCGTTGACCGTCGCGCCGCGCGCCTTCAGCAGCTGCTCGATCGTCTGCTTGCCGTCTTCGGCCTTCACGAACACCTGGCCGAGCAGCGTGACCTCCTTGAGGTACTTCTGCACCGTACCTTCGGCGATCTTCTCCAGCATGGCTTCCGGCTTGCCGGCCTCGCGCGCCTTCTCGATCGCGATCCGCCGTTCGGCATCCAGCAGATCGGCCGATACGCCGCTGGCGTCGAGCGACTTCGGCTTGCTGGCCGCGATGTGCATCGCGAGGTCCTTCGCAAGCTGTGCGTCGCCTCCGCTGACATCGAGCAGCACTCCGATCTTGCTGCCGCCGTGCACGTAGCTCGCGAGTTGCCCCTTGGCCTGCAGACGGGCGAAGCGGCGAAGCGCCATGTTCTCGCCGATCTTGCCGACCAGGGCGGTCCGCGTGGTCTCAACCGTGCCGCCGCCGAGCGGAAGCGCGGAGAGCGCCGGCGACGTCGGCCGGACTCTTCTTCGCAACCAGGGCGGCGAGATCGGCGGCGAACCGGAGGAAGTCGTCGTTCTTGGCGACGAAATCCGTCTCCGAGTTCACCTCGACGATGGCGCCCACCGCGCCGTCCAGATTGACGGCGACCACGCCTTCCGCGGCGATCCGCGCTGCCGCCTTGCTCGCCTTGCTGCCGAGCTTGACGCGCAGGATCTCTTCCGCCTTCGCCAGGTCGCCGCCCGCCTCAGCCAGCGCCTTCTTGCATTCCATCATCGGCGCGTCGGTCTTCTCGCGCAGTTCCTTCACCATTGCTGCGGTGATTTCCGCCATTCACTGCTCCTGCAAATCTTGTTGTCGATCGCTGCAAAAAAGGGGCTTGCGCCCCTCCTGCGGTGAAGTTCAGCGCCGGCCCTACTCCTGGCCGTCGCTGACTTCGACGAATTCCTCGTCGCCACCACCCCCCGTGACAGCCTGCACAACACCCTGCAGCGCGGCCGCTTTGCCTTCGAGCACGGCATCGGCAATGCCACGGGCGTACAGGCGAACCGCCCGGCTCGAGTCATCGTTACCCGGGATCACGTAGGCAACTCCCGCGGGCGAGTGGTTGGTGTCGACCACGGCGACGACCGGAATGCCCAGCTTCACGGCCTCCTGCACGGCGATCTTGTGGTACCCGACATCGATGACGAAAAGCGCGTCGGGCAGCGCATTCATGTCCTTGATGCCGCCGATCGACTTGTTGAGCTTTTCGACTTCACGGGCGAAGTCGAGCGCCTCCTTCTTCGTCATGCGCTCGGTGCCGTTGTCGGCGGTGATCTGCTCCATCTCCTTCAGGCGCTTGATCGAGACCTTGACCGTCTTGAAGTTGGTGAGCATCCCGCCCAGCCAGCGCTGGTCGACAAAGGGCATCCCGGCGCGCTGCGCCTCCTCGACGATGGTCTCGCGAGCCTGCCGCTTGGTGCCGACGAAGAGGCACGTGCCGCGATTGGCCGCCAGCTGGCGCACGAAGCGCGTGGCATCGTTGAACTGCTCGAGCGTGCGCTCGAGATTGATGATGTGGATCTTGTTCCGATGGCCGAAGATGTACGGAGCCATCTTCGGATTCCAGAACCGGGTCTGGTGGCCGAAATGAACGCCGGCCTCCAGCATTTGACGCATGGTCACTGACATGACAACTCTCTCCAAGGTTGGGTCCAGCGCATTCGCCGACGCCGTCCGGTCCCGCGGGGTCCGGTCAGCACCTTGGTGGCGGTGCGCGCGATTTCTGCCTGGTGCGGCCGGGGCGGGAGCTGCCGGCGCGTTGGCACCGATTTCACCCTGGTTACCCCCTCAAAAGGCCGCCATCGGGAGCCCGGCACCTCGGCCGAACCGCCTCAAGCCCACTTCCACACTTAAGCTTTTGATTTTCAAAGCACTAGACAGCCCGATATTATATCCACCTTGCAGCCGTTCGCTCAAGCCACGCTCCCGGACCCCGCCATGCCCATCGTGATCAAGACGAACGCCGATATCGCCGGCATGCGCCAGGCGGGCCGTCTCGCGGCCGAGGTCCTCGACTTCATCGGCCCGCATGTCAAGCCCGGCGTCACGACCGGCGAGCTGGATCGGCTCTGTCACGAGTACATGACGGACGTGCAGGGAACGACCCCGGCTCCGCTGAACTACGCCCCGCCGGGCTACCGGCCCTTCCCCAAGGCAATCTGCACGTCGGTCAACCATCAAGTCTGCCACGGCATTCCGGGCGACCGCGTCCTCAAGAATGGCGACGTCGTCAACATCGACGTCACGGTCATCAAGGAGGGCTATCACGGCGACACCAGCCGCATGTACTACGTCGGCGAGCCCTCAATCGCGGCGCGGCGGCTGTGCGAGGTCACCTACGACTGCATGTGGCTAGGCATCGAGCAGGTGCGGCCGGGGGCGACGATCGGCGACATCGGGCATGCGATCCAGACCCATGCCGAGCGCCATGGCTACAGCGTCGTGCGAGAGTTCTGCGGGCACGGCATCGGTCGCAAGTTCCATGAGGAACCGCAGATCCTTCATTACGGCAAGCCCGGCACGCTGGAACGGCTGACGGCCGGCATGACCTTCACCGTCGAGCCGATGATCAATGCCGGTCGGCGCGACATCAAGGAACTGGCCGACGGCTGGACCATCGTGACGAAGGATCACAGCCTTTCGGCCCAGTGGGAGCACACGGTGCTCGTCACTGACACGGGATACGAGGTTCTCACCCGCTCGGCCGCGACCCCCGCACCGCCACAGTTCGTGACCGGCGACTGGCGTGGCGCGCCGAACCCCGAGGCCGCCACCGCGTGAGCGAATGAACGACGTCAGCTTCCAGCTGCGGGATCGCCTGCGACTGGAACGTGATGCGCTGGTCGGCCGATTCGAAGCCGGCGGTCCCGTCGAGGCCCTGCTCAAGGGCTACGCCCGGTCGATCGATGGGCTGCTGCGCGACCTTGCACGTTCCACCGGACTGGCACAGCACGCGGCCGTCATCGCGGTCGGCGGCTACGGTCGTGGGGAGCTGTTCCCGCACTCCGACATCGACGTTCTGATCCTGCTCGCCCGCGAACCCGATGAGTCCCTGCGCACCACGATAGAACGCCTGGTCGGACTGCTCTGGGACCTCGGCCTTACGCTCGGGCACAGCGTCCGCACGATCGATGAGTGTCGCGCCGAAGCAGAAGGCGATATCACCGCGTTCACTTCGATGCTGGAAGGCCGGCTCATCGCCGGCCCGCGGCCGATGTTCGAGCGCTTCGTTCATGCCGTGCTCGGCGTGCTCGACCGGGAGGCCTATTTCCGCGCCAAAATCCTGGAACAGCGCCAACGGCACACCAAGTACAACGAATCACCCTACAGCCTCGAACCGAACGTCAAGGAAAGCCCCGGCGGGCTGCGTGATCTGCACGTCCTGCTATGGCTGGCGCGCGCGCTGGGCTACGGCACCAGCTGGACGGAGCTGGCGCGCCGCGGGCTGATCACGAGCGAGGAAGCCCACCTCATCCGGCGCAGTGAGCGGCGGCTGAAGCAGATCCGGGCCTGGCTGCACCTGGTCACTGGTCGGCGTGAAGACCGCCTGGTCTTCGATGTGCAGCATGCCGTGGCCGAGCGTGCCGGTTACCAGGCGACGGCGGCACGCCGCCCAAGCGAAGTCCTGATGCAGCGCTACTACTGGTCGGCCAAGGCGGTCACCCAGATGAACACGATCGTGCTGCAGAACATGGAACAGCGCCTGTTCCACCTGCCCGACGAGCCCAGTCAGCCATTGGACCAGACGTTCGTGGCACGCAGCGAGCTGCTGGACCTGCGGGCGCCCGGCGCGCTGGACACCGATCCGAACGGCATTCTGCGCGCGTTCCTGTTGATGGCGCAGCACCGGGAGCTGCGCGGCATGTCTGCGCCGCTGATGCGCGCGCTGTGGCATGCCCGGGTGCGGATCGATCCGGCCTATCGCCGCGACCCCGCCAACCGCGCGACCTTCCTCGCGATCCTGCAGCAACCCAAGGGCGTGCTGCACGAGCTGCGCCGCATGAACCAGCTCTCAGTGCTGGGCCGTTATCTGCCGGTGTTCCGGCGCATCGTCGGTCAGATGCAGCACGACCTGTTCCATGTCTACACGGTCGACCAGCACATCGTTCAGGTGCTGCGCAATCTGCGGCGGTTCACGCTGTCGGAGCACGCGCACGAGTACCCGCTCTGCAGCCAGCTGATCACCGACTTCGAAAAACCCTGGCTCTTGTATATCGCCGCCTTGTTTCATGACATCGCCAAGGGTCGTGGCGGCGACCACAGCACACTGGGTGCACGTGACGCCCGCCGTTTCTGTCGCAACCACGGCCTGTCGAGCGAGGACACGATGCTGGTGGGATTCCTCGTCGACCACCATCTTTCGATGTCACAGGTGGCACAGAAACAGGACCTGGCTGACGAAGACGTGATCCGTCGCTTCGCTGCGCTCGTGAAGTCCGAGCGCCGCCTGACGGCGCTGTACCTGCTGACGGTGGCTGACATCCGCGGCACCAGCCCCAAGGTGTGGAATGCCTGGAAGGGCAAGTTGCTCGAGGACCTGTTCCGCTCGACCCGGCGCCTGCTCGGCGGCGGCAGCGTGTCGTCCTCCGCCGTGCTCGAAGGCCGAAAGGAAGAGTCCCTGCGCATCCTCCGCCTCTACGGCCTCGCGGACAGCGCGCGCGAGGCGCTCTGGAAGGAATTCGACGTCGTCTACTTCCTGCGGCACAGCGCGCAGGACATCGCCTGGCACACGCGATCCCTGTTCAATCGGGTCAACACGGATCGGCCCATCGTGCGGGCACGCCTGGCGCGCATCGGTGAAGGAGCCGAAGTGCTGATCTACGTGCGTGACCAGAAGGATCTCTTTGCGCGCGTCTGCGGCTACTTCGACAGCCGCAACCTGAGCATTCTCGATGCCCGCATCCACACGACACGGCATGGGTATGCGCTCGACACCTTCCTCGTCACCGACAACGGCCGCGCCCCGCACTATCGCGAGCTGCTGGCACAGGTTGAGCATGAACTGGCGGAGTGGATCGCCACCCAGCACGTCCTGCCTGCGCCCGTGAAGGGGCGGATGTCACGGCAGTCGCGCCACTTCCCCGTGACACCAGCGGTGCACCTGCAGCCCGATGAACGCGGACAGCGGTACCTGCTGTCCGTTATCGCCACCGACCGCCTCGGCCTGCTGTACTCCATCGCACGTGTGCTCACGGCGCACGGCCTGAACGTACATACGGCCAAGGTGCTGACGCTGGGCGAGCGGGCTGAAGACGTGTTCCTGGTGTCCGGACCCGAACTCAGCGAACCCAAGAACCAGCTCGAGATCGAGAGCGACCTGCTGGAAGCAGTGGCGCCGTAACGGCGCCGCTCACGTACGCGACCGCTTCGCGGTCGCACGTGCGTTCGCGGCGGGTACGGCTCGCTGCGCGAGCCGCTCAAGACTAGCTTGTCGGCTTCGCTCCGGAGCGGCCGTGCGCTCCGCCGATTTACAGAGGCTGGGCTCACAGCCAGCGCTCCGGGAGGGCGGGCATTCCTTCTAGTCGTCAGGCTGCGCGACCAGCTCCGGAAACAGCACGTCGGTGTAGCCAAAGCGCGAGAAATCGCGCACGCGCATCGGGTACAGGATGCCGTCGAGGTGGTCGCATTCGTGCTGCACGACCCGCGCGTGGAAGCCCTCCGCCACGCGCTCGATCGGGCGGCCTTCGAGGTCGAAGCCGCGGTAGCGCAGCCGCGCGTGCCGCTCGACGATGCCGCGCAGTCCCGGCACCGAGAGGCAGCCTTCCCACCCTTCCTCCAACTCGTCCGAGAGCGGTTCGAGCTCCGGATTGACCAGGATCGTCTGCGGCACCGGATCCGCGTCCGGATACCGCGGGTTGCGCATTTCGGGATCCGCATAGCCGAAGATGACGAGACGCAGCGGCACCCCGATCTGCGGCGCGGCGAGCCCCGCTCCATTGGCGGCATGCATTGTGTCGAACATATCGGCGACCAGCGTTCTCAGTTCGGCCGTGCCGAAATCGTGGACCGGCTCCGACACGCGCAGCAGGCGCGCATCTCCCATGCGCAGAATCTCGTGGATCACGGGGCCGCCGCAAAGAAGGCCGCGAGGATGCTCACCGCACGCGTGATCGTCGCGCGCATGACGCCTTCGAGTTCCTCGAGCCTGATCTCGTGCTTGCTGTCGCCGCGCCCGGCGGCGTGGTTGACGACCACGGCAAGCGTCGCGTAGGCAAGCTCCGCCTCACGCGCGAGCGCCGCTTCGGGCATCCCCGTCATGCCGACCATATCGCCGCCGTCGCGTGCAATGCGCTCGATCTCGGCCGCGGTTTCGAGACGCGGACCCTGAGTGCAGGCGTAGACCCCGCCGTCCACCAGGGCTTCCCCGCACGAGCGGGCCGCTGCCAGCAGCCTCGCCCGCAGCTCAGGTGTGTAGGGCTCGGTGAAGTCCACGTGCGTGACGGGAACCTCCGAGCCTTCGAAGAACGTGCTCTTGCGGCTGTGCGTGTAATCGATGATCTGGTCGGGCAGCACGAGCGTGGCCGGGCCGAGGTCGGCGCGGATGCCGCCCACCGTTGCCACCGCGACCACGCCCTCCACCTTCAGTTCGCGCAGCGCCCAGATGTTGGCGCGGTAGTTGATCTCGTGCGGCGCCAGGGTGTGGCCATAGCCATGGCGCGCCAGGAATACGACGTCGACGCCGCCCAGCCGGCCAAAGGTCAGCGCTCCGGACGGCTCGCCGTACGGCGTGCGCATCACCTGACGCCGAGGCGCTTCGAGGGCCGATAGTTTGGCGAGGCCGCTGCCTCCGATGATTGCGTACATCAGTCTTCCAGCATGGTTCTCAAACGGGCTTCGTCAATGACCGCGACGCCGAGTTCGACCGCCTTGTCGAGCTTGCTGCCGGCTTCCGAGCCGGCCACCACGAAGTCGGTCTTCTTCGAGACGGATCCGGCCACCTTGCCCCCGGCCGCCTCGATGCGTTCCTTCGCTTCCTCGCGCGTCCAATTCGGCAGCGTACCGGTAAGCACGAACGTCTTGCCAGCCAACCCACCGGCGACACGGGGCGCCGCTATGCCTTCCTTCCAGTGCGCGCCCGCCGCGCGCAGCTGCTCGACAACGTCACGGTTGTGGGGCTCGGCAAAGAAGCGGGCAATCGAGGCCGCTACGACCGGCCCGACATCCGTCACCTGCAGCAGCTCGTCTTCCGAGGCATTCATCACAGCGTCGAGCGAGCCGAAGTGCCGCGCGAGGTCGCGCGCCGTCGCCTCGCCAACGTGACGGATACCGAGCGCATAGATGAAACGCTCGAGCGTCGTGCTGCGCGCCCGCTCCAGCGCGGCCAGGATGTTGCCGGCTGACTTCTCCGCCATGCGCTCGAGACCGGCGATCGATCCAAGCCTGAGCCTGAACAGGTCTGCCGGCGTCTTGACGAGACCCTCATCGACCAGCTGATCGACCAGCTTTTCGCCCAGACCCTCGATGTCCAGCGCGCGCCGCCCGGCGAAGTGCAGCAGCGCCTGTTTGCGTTGCGCTGGACAGAAGAGGCCGCCGGTGCAGCGCAGGTCCTTCTCGCCCTCTTCCCTCATCACGCTCGATCCGCATACAGGGCACC
The DNA here is from genome assembly GCA_963810985.1 of uncultured beta proteobacterium. GTDB lineage: Bacteria > Pseudomonadota > Gammaproteobacteria > Burkholderiales > Burkholderiaceae_F > JALORV01. Next base: position 112,267 of record CAWEPP010000027.1, on the reverse strand, counting down.
CTTTGGGCATCGCGAACGCCTTCGCGCCGTGCGGCCTCCGGTCGGGCAGCACCGATACGATCTGCGGAATCACGTCGCCGGCGCGGCGGACAATGACGGTGTCCCCGATCATCAGTCCCAGGCTGCGGATGTAGTCCTCGTTATGAAGCGTGGCGTTGCTGACAGTGACGCCGCCGACGAACACCGGCGCGAGCCGCGCCACCGGCGTGATCTTCCCGGTGCGGCCAACCTGTACGTCGATGCCGGTCACCTGCGTCAGTTCTTCCTGCGCAGGGTACTTGTGCGCCACCGCCCAGCGCGGTTCGCGTGACACGAAGCCCAGCTCGCGCTGCAGATCGAGACGGTTGACCTTGTAGACGACTCCATCGATGTCGAAGGGCAGCCGGTCGCGCTGCGCAGCGATCTCCGCATGGAACGCCACCAGCGCGTCCGCACCCCGGACCACGCGGCGCTCGGTCGCCACCGGTACGCCCATCGCGGCTAGCGCGTCCAGCACCGCGCTGTGGGTCGCCGGCATGTGCCATCCGATCGCTTCGCCAAGTCCGTAGGCGTAGAACGACAACGGTCGGCTTGCCGTCGACTTCGCATCCAGCTGGCGCAGGAAGCCAGCCGCGGCGTTACGGGGATTGACGAACACCTTGTCGCCGGCCTCGCGCTGCCGCTCGTTGATCTGCTCGAACTCGCGCCGGCGCAGGAACACCTCGCCCCGCACTTCGATGACGGCGGCATCCACGCCCTTCAATCGCAGCGGAATGGGCCGGATCGTCCGCGCATTCGGCGTCACGTCCTCGCCCTCCTCGCCGTCGCCGCGCGTGGCCGCGCGCACGAGGACCCCGTGCTCGTAGCGCAGGTTGACCGCGAGACCGTCGAACTTCAGTTCGGCGGAATACTCGACCGGTGGGTCGTCGTCACTGAGCTTCAGTTCGCGCCGAACCCGGGCATCGAAGGCACGCGCGCCGTTGGGGCCGGCATCGGTTTCGGTGCGTATCGAAAGCATCGGCACCGCATGGCGCACTTTCGGCAGGTCCGAACGCACCGCTCCGCCGACGCGCTGTGTCGGGGAGTCGGGCGTGAGCACGTCAGGGTGGGCCTTCTCGAGCGCCTGCAACTCGCGGAACAGCCGATCGTATTCGGCGTCGGGCAGGGTCGGGTTCGCGAGCACGTAATACTCGTGGTCCGCCCGCGCGATCTGCTCGCGCAGCCAGCGCGCCCGCTCGCCCGGCGATCCGCGCGGCCCGGTGGACATTTCAGTCCGTGTAGAGCCGCTGGGCGCGCACCGAGCCTGCCTCGACGCCGGCCGCGTGCATCTGCTCGTACATGCCGGCGAGCTGCGCCGCGATCGAGAAGTGGGCCTCGCGTTGCACCGGCCGACCGTTGTCGTCGACGATGCGCCCGTTCAGGCGAACCGCAAGCTGGTCGGCAGCGCCAAACTGCTTCACGAGCGGCTGCCCTTCCGGCCGCACCACCGGGACGTCGATTGAAATCGCCAGGCGCTCGGTCGGAAACGACGCCACGGTCAACGCGAGGACCGGCTCGCCGTTGACGTCGCGCGACTCCCAGCGGCCCTGTCCCAACGCAACGAAGCCCGCGTCGTTCGCCGCTGCCTGCACGGTGTCCGCAGTCCACGGCCCTTGCGTTGCTTCCACGGTCAGCGTGATCTGCACATCGAAGCGCGCGCAGAGCTTATCCAGCTCCGCCGCCTGGGCGACCAGTCGCGGCACGTCCGGTGCGTCGAAGTCGGCATCCACGCCGAGCGCGATCTGCTGAGCCGTCGCGACGAAGCGCGTGGCGTCGATCTCGCCCAGGACACCGTTGCGATGCGCCATCTGCACCGCCATCAGCAACTCGGAATAGAAGCCGAAGCGATCGGGCGCCGTCCACTGCTGCGACTTGGCGTCCCAGACGGCGAGGTGAGTGGCCAACGGGAGGTGAAGCCGTTCCAGCTGACCCTTGGCCTCCAGAGCGGCCACGCCATCGATCGCGTGCGCGCAGCGCAGCTCAAGGACGAAGTCCAGCAGCGGATCCTCGATCCAGCCGTCCGGGAGCGCGTAGGCCGCAGCGTCACTGCGCTCGGCACTCGCCTCGTCTTCAACTGCCTCGACCGACTCGGCCTCCGCTGTGTTGTCCATCGCTGAGGTCTCAGGCGCCGGTGGCGGTTGTGCATCGAGCCGCGGCTCGATGCGGCGCGCGACGACGCCTGACGGCGCGGCGCGTGGCGCCTGCGCCAGCGGATCGCCGACCCCGTGCCGCATCGCTGCGTCGATTCGGGCGCGCGTACGGCGCTCCTGCCACTTGCCGTAAACGAACAATGCCAGCAGCAGGACGCCAGCAACGACTATCAGCGCCCAGTGCAGCTCGGTCATCGCGCCTAGGCCGCTTCGGCGGTGAGCCGCACTGCGCCTTCGATGTCGACGGCGACGATACGCGACACACCCTGCTCCTGCATCGTCACGCCGATCAGCTGCTGCGCCATTTCCATCGCGATCTTGTTGTGCGTGATGAACAGGAACTGCGTGTTATCGGTCATCGACTCGACCAGCCGGCAGAAGCGTTCGGTGTTCGCATCATCCAGCGGCGCGTCCACCTCGTCCAGCAGGCAGAATGGCGCCGGGTTGAGCTTGAAGAGCGCGAACACCAGCGCCGTGGCGGTCAGCGCTTTCTCGCCTCCGGACAGCAGGTGAATCGTGCTGTTGCGCTTGCCGGGCGGCTGGGCCATCACCTGCACGCCGGCGTCGAGGATCTCCTCGCCCGTCATCAGCAGTCGCGCCTCGCCGCCGCCGAAGAGCTTCGGGAAAAGCTGTCCGAAATGCGTGTTGACCTGGTCGAAGGTCTGTTGCAGCAGGTCCCGCGACTCACGGTCGATCTTCCGGATGGCGTCTTCGAGCGTGTTGATGGCGGACCGGAGGTCGGTCGACTGCGCATCCAGGAATGTCTTGCGCTCGCGCGAAGTGGTCAGTTCCTCGAGCGCCGCCATGTTCACGGCGCCCAGCGCCGCAATCTCCTGTGCCAGCCGCGTGATTTCTGTCTGTAGTGCCGCTGCCTTTACTTGTGGCGTCAGCTTCTGAACGAGCACAGCCTCGTCCGCGCCGACCTCGGCCAGCTGGGAGGCAAACTGTTCGGCGGCGAGCCGGGCCGCCTGCTCCTTCAGTTGCAGTTCAGTGAGTTTCTGGCGTCGCGGTTCGAGGTCGCGCTCGAGCGTCAGGCGCCTCTCGTCCGTGGCGCGCAGTTGCTGGCCAAGTTCGTCGAGCCGGCTGCGCGCCTGCCGCAGTGCCTCTTCGGCCGCGGCTCGCTTGCCGAGCCAGCCGTCGAGCCCCGCGCGCACCGCCCCGTCGTCGAGTCGCGTCAGTTCTTCGCTCGCGGACGAGATATCGGCCTCGAGGCGCGACGCGTCGGCGGCGGCGACCTCGGCCGCGTGCGCGACATCGCTCTGGCGCTCCCGATTGGAAGCCAGCGCGAACTCGACCTGCTTCCACGCCGCCTCGAGCGCGCGCTGCTCGTCGCGCGCAGCCCGCAGGGACTGATCCGCCTGCTCATAACTCAACCGTGCGGTCTCGACCGCCTCGTGACGCGCCACCAGCTCGCCATCGAGCAGCTGGAAGCGCCCATCGGCGTCGTTGCGCGCCGTCCGCAGCTCGAGCTCGTGAGCCTCGATTTCCGCGAGCTCGCCCTCGATCTGTCCGCTGCGATGCCTGACGCGTTCGATGAGTTCACTCAGCCGCACGGCCTCGATCTGCACGCCGTGCAGGGCACCACGCACGCGCTCGACCTCGCGCCGGCTCGCGGCCAGCTGCTCCTGCGCCTCGCGCAGCGCACCTTCGGAACGCGCCAGCGACGCGGTGCGTTCCTCGACGATCAGCCGCTGGGCACGGATTTCCCTGTCGAGGTTCTCGATCTCGAGTCGGCGCGCCAGCAGGCCCGCCTTCTCGTCATCGGCGGCGAAGAAGCGCAGGCCATAGCGGGAGACCAGGTGGCCCTCGGCAACCACGAACTGGCCTCCGACCGGGAGCTGGTCGCGCCCCGCCATCGCCGCGGCCAGGTCAGGCGCGACGAACACGTTCGCCAGCCAGTCGTTGAGAACCGCCGCCAGCGCAGCGTCATGGCCCCGTACGCGATCCGACAGTCGAGCAAAGCCGGGCATGTGCCCGCCCTCGCGCGCGACCGCACCAGTGGTCGAATAGAAGGCGACTCTTGCGGGCGGCGCGCTGGCCGCGAGGCCGCCCACCGTGTCCAGGCGTCCGACCTCCACGCCTTCGACGCGCTCGCGCAGCACCGCTTCGAAGGCTGTTTCCCAGCCGTGCTCGACACTCAACTTGCGAAAGAGTCGCGGCAGTCCGTCCAGGCCCTGGGCCGCCAGCCACGGATCGAGCCGGGTATCGGCTTCGACGCTCGCCTGCACCTGCCGCAGCGCCGCCAGGTGCGCTTCGATCCGCGTCAGCCCCTCCTGCTCGCGCTGTCGCGCATCGGCGTGGTCCTGACGTTCCCGTGTCACCGTTGCGACGCGCTCTTCGGCCGTCGTCAATGCAGCAGAGTGCCGCTCCAGCTCGCTCTCAAGACTCGCAACCTGTTCACGCAGCCCCGCCAGGCGCGCCTCATCGGGAGAGCCAATGGACGCCCGCTCCTCATCGAGGCGCTCGCGCCGCTGCTGCAGCTGGGCGAGCTGGCGGTCGACGTTGCGCTGGTCGCCCGCGGCCGCCTCGATCGCCTGCTCGGCGAGCGCCGCGTCGGCGCGTGCCGCTGTCATTGCCTCGCGCGCCAGCTGGTAGGCGTTCTCCAGGCCCGGCAGTCCGCCTTCATGTTCCGCGCAGCGGGCTTGCGCCTGTCCCAGTTGCGAGGTGGCGTCCTCGATGCTCTGCAGGAGGCTGGCGGCGCGTGCGAGCAGGTCGGTCCGTTCCTCGAGCCGCCGCCCGCGGTTTGCTTTTAGCGTTTCGATCTGCGCGGCCAGGCGGTTGCGGCCCTCGACGATCATGCGGATCTCGGACTCGAGCCGCGCGACCTCGGCGTTGACCTGCAGCAGTCCGCCCTGGGCTTCATGGACAGTGTCGCTCGCACCATAGTGGCTCGTGCGGACCTCCTCCAGTTCGCGCTCGGCCGCGCGCAGGTCGGCCACGTGTGACTCCAGCGCCGTCGTCCGCGCCTCGATGTCGCGGGTGACCTTGTCGCGTTCCGCTTCCGCCTCGCGTCGCCGCGACAGCCACAGCAGTTGCTGCTGCTCGTCGTGCGCCACCGTCAGGTCGCGATAACGCGCCGCCACCTCGGCCTGCTGGTCAAGCCGGCTGATCTGGGCATCGAGTTCACGCAGGATGTCTTCGACCCGCGTCAGGTTGTCGCGCGTGTCGGCAAGTCGATTCTCGGTTTCGCGCCGACGCTCCTTGTACTTGGAGATGCCGGCGGCTTCCTCGAGGAAGATCCGGAGCTCCTCGGGCCGCGCCTCGACGATGCGCGAGATCATTCCCTGCCCGATGATCGCGTAGGCCCGTGGACCGAGGCCGGTCCCCAGGAACATGTCATGCACGTCGCGGCGCCGCACGTTCTGGTTGTTGATCATGTAGCTCGAAGTCCCGTCGCGCGTCAGCACGCGCTTGACCGAGATCTCGGCGTACTGGCCCCAGGCACCGCCGATGCGGCCGTCGGCATTGTCGAAGACGAGTTCGACGCTGGCGCGGCCGGCCGGCTTACGGTTCACCGAACCGTTGAAGATGACGTCCTGCATCGACTCGCCGCGCAGCTCGGCGGCCTTGCTCTCGCCGAGCACCCAGCGCACGGCGTCGATGACGTTGGACTTGCCGCAACCGTTGGGGCCGACAACCCCGACGAGGCTGCCGGGGACTTCAATGGGGGTCGGGTCGATGAACGACTTGAACCCGGCGAGCTTGATCTGCCGAAGGCGCACGTGTGTCTGAGCGGGAAAGTAAGGTGTCCGCCCCGGGCGCAACCGGTGACGAGCGCTGTTCCGAGTCTGCGCGGGGATGAATAAGGCGTTCGTATAATAACAGCGCACATCCTCCTCGCTGCGACGTCCCGCGCGCATGCGAACGCAAGCCGCGACCATGGCCACCCGCCCCACCAAGAAGCTCGAGACTTTCCCGAATCCGGCGCCGCAGCGCGACTATCTCGTCCACATCGAGGTGCCCGAGTTCACGTGCCTGTGTCCGCTGACCGGGCAGCCGGATTTCGCCACGCTGATCCTCGACTACGTGCCGGACCGCCGCAATGTCGAACTCAAGGCGCTCAAGCTCTACGTCTGGTCGTACCGCGACGAGGGCGCCTTCCATGAGGCCGTCACCAACCGGATCCTCGACGACCTGGTCACGGCCCTGTCTCCTCGCTTCATGCGCGACTGACGGCGAAGTGGTACGTGCGTGGCGGCCTCTTCACGACGGTCGTCGCCGAGCACCGCAAGAAAGGCTGGAAGCCGCCCGTGCACGTGGATCTCGGCCGCATCGCGGTCGAAGGCACGCCAGACCCGGCGGCTCTAAGCGTGAATCCTGACCTGCAGCGGCTGCAGCCGTATCCGTTCGAACGGCTGCGGCAACTGTTCGCGGGAACTCACACCGCCGCCGGGCCTGGCGCCGATCAATCTTTCGATCGGCGAGCCGAAGCACGCGACCCCGCGACTCGTCTTCGATGCATTGACGGCGGCGCTGCCCGGGCTCGCTCAATACCCGGTGACGGCTGGGGTACCGGCCCTGCGCGAGGCGATTGCAGTCTGGCTGTCGCGCCGCTTCGCCCTGCCGGCAGCTCGATCCCGGCACTCAGGTGCTGCCGGTGAACGGGACGAGCGAGGCGCTCTTTGCGTTTGCGCAGACCGTCATCGACCGATCGCGCACGGCGCGCGTGGTGTCGCCGAATCCCTTCTATCAGATCTACGAGGGCGCGGCGCTGCTCGCGGGCGCCGACCCGGTTTTCCTGCCCACGACCGCGGCAAGGCGGCTTCCGCATGGCCTTCGAAACGCTGTCGCCGCAGCGAGTGGGACGGCGTGCAGCTGGTCTACGTCTGCTCGCCCGGCAACCCGACTGGCCGCGTGATGACGCTCGACGAATGGCGTCAGCTCTTCGAACTGTCCGACCGGCACGGCTTCGTCATCGCCGCCGACGAGTGCTACTCGGAGATCTACTTCGACGAAGTCGCGGCCGCCGCTGGGAGCGCTGCAGGCCGCGCATGCGCTCGGCAACGACCGGTACGAGCGCCTGGTCATCTTCGCCAGCCTGTCGAAGCGTTCGAATGTGCCCGGCCTGCGCAGCGGCTTGTCGCCGGCGACGCTGAAGTCATCCGCCAGTTCCTGCTGTATCGCACGTATCACGGCAATGCGATGAGCCCGCCGGTGCAGAGCGCCAGCATCGCGGCCTGGAAGGACGAGGCCCACGTGGTCGAGAACCGGCGCCTGTACGCGCAGAAGTTCGCGCAGGCGCACCCGGTGATCGCGCGCCACCTGCCCTGCGAACTGCCGGATGCCGCGTTCTACCTCTGGGCGCGCACGCCGATCGATGACGCCGAGTTTGCGCGTCGGCTGTTCGCCGCGACGAATGTCACGGTCCTGCCGGGCAGCTACCTTTCACGCGATGTCGCCGGCCACAACCCCGGGGCCGGCTACGTCCGGATTGCGCTGGTGGCCGAACCGGCGGAGGTCGCCGAGGCGGCCAGGCGCATCGCCACATTTCAACTCTGACGCACGCGAAGGATCCCGATGTCACTCGAACAGACGATCAACGATGCCTGGGAACAGCGCGCGAACCTGGCCCCGAGCTCCGCATCCGCCTCGATCAGCGAGGCGGTGGACCATGCCATTGCCGACCTCAACGCCGGCCGCGCGGCGCGTCGCGGAGAAACTGAACGGAGAGTGGGTCACGCACCAGTGGCTCAAGAAGGCGGTGCTGCTGTCGTTCCGGCTCAACGACAACGTGCCGATTCACGCCGGCGAGCTGGGCTTCTACGACAAGGTGCAACCCAAGTTCTCGCACCTCGACGGCGAGCACATGCGTGCCACCGGTGTACGTGTCGTGCCGCCGGCCGTGGCCCGGCGCGGCAGCTACATCGCGAAGAACGTCGTGCTGATGCCGTCCTACGTCAACATCGGCGCCTATGTCGACGAAGGCACGATGGTCGATACCTGGGCCACGGTCGGCTCGTGCGCGCAGATCGGCAAGAACGTGCACCTGTCCGGCGGAGTCGGCATCGGCGGCGTGCTCGAGCCGCTGCAGGCGAACCCGACGATCATCGAGGACAACTGCTTCATCGGCGCCCGCTCGGAAGTCGTCGAAGGCGTCATCGTCGAGGAAAACGCCGTGCTCGGCATGGGCGTCTTCATCGGCCAGAGCACCAAGATCTTCAACCGCGAAACGGGCGAGATCAGCTACGGCCGCGTGCCGGCTGGCTCCGTCGTCGTCGCCGGGTCGCTGCCTTCGCGCGAGTGCAACCTCTACTGCGCGGTCATCGTGAAGCAGGTGGATGCAAAGACGCGGGCGAAGACCAGCATCAACGAGCTGTTGAGGACGTAGGCACGACCGACGCCGTGTGTTTGGCGTGCTAGCGGTTCCTCGGCAGACGCTCAAGCCGCGGGGCCCCTACTTTCTTTGTCTTGCCAAAGAATGCAGGCAAAGAAACGCGCGCCTTCGAAGGCAGAACCCCAAGGGCGTCCCGCTTGGCGAGTGCACGGAGCAGGTGGTGAATCCGCTCGGGGACGCCGCGGCGGTGCAGGGCAGCGGCGGAGCAGTGCCGGGCGCGTGTCTGAGCGACCACAGGGAGCGAGTTTCGCGCACGGCCCGCCGATGCCCTGCAGCGCAAGGGAAGCCGAAGGCCGGCCTCGTGCGGTCGCCTTTCTTTGGTTACTTTCTTTGGCGAAGCAAAGAAAGTAACCGGCCCCGCGCCGTGAGCGGTCGGTCGTGCCAAGCCGATATCGTCAGCTCACGCAGCGCCTCAGACCCCGCCCTGCGGCCCGTTACAGCCTCTTTTCATCCAATCGGACGGATTCGCAAGCGCACCTCTGCGGCCGTATGCTTTGCCTCTCAGAAGCCCAAGGTCCCTTTCCATGTCGGCTACCCCCATGTCGCTTGAGCGCCTGTTCGGCCTGATGGCCGAAAAGCAGGCGTCGGACCTTTTCCTTTCGGTCGGGTCACCGATCACGATCAAGATCAATGGCGTGTGCGTGCCGATCAACCAGGAGCGGCTCGCCCCGCAGTCGATCGTGTCGCTGCTCGCCGAGCGTCTGAGCGACGCCCACTTCCGGGAGCTCGAAGACTCGCGCGAACTGAACATTGGCCTGCCGGTGCAGGGCATCGGCAGCTTCCGCCTTTCTGCGTTCCTCCAGCGCGGTTCGATCTCCGCCGTTGTCCGCTTCATCCCGCACGACATACCCAAGCTCGACGCCCTGCATCTGCCGGAGCTCCTGAAGGACCTGATAATGGAGCGCCGCGGCATGATTCTCGTCGTGGGCGCTGCCGGCTCGGGCAAGTCGACGACGATTGCCTCGATGATCGATCACCGCAACGAACTGGTCACCGGGCACGTGCTGACGTTCGAGGATCCGATCGAGTTCCTGTTCCGCAACAAGAAGTCGATCATCAACCAGCGCGAGATCGGGTCCGACGCCCGCACGCTGCAGGCCGCCCTGCGCAGCGCGATGCGGCAGGCGCCGGACGTCATCTTCATCGGCGAAATCCGTGACCGCGACACGATGAGCGCGGCGCTTGCCTATGCGATGTCGGGCCACCTGGTGGTCGCAACCCTGCACGCCACCAACAGCGCCCACGCCCTGAACCGCGTCATCAGCTTCTATCCGCCGGAAACGCGCCAGGCGTTCTTCCAGGACCTTTCCGTCGCGGTCAAGGCGATCGTGTCACAGCGACTGGTGCGGTCCAAGCGCGGCGGACGGGTGCCGTCGGTGGAGGTGCTGATGAACACGCGCCACATTGCCGACCTGATCGAGCGCGGCGACGTGGCGGCCATCAAGGAGGCTATGGAACAGAGCCTCGCGCCCGAGAGCCTGTCGTTCGAGCAGAGCCTGTATTCGCTGATCCAGGCCGACCAGATCACGCGCGAGGATGCTCTTTCCGCGGCCGACTCGCAGAACAACCTGTTGTGGTTCATCAACAATGCCGGCAAGGCCCGCTCGCAGCTCCAGCGCGAGCGCGAGGAATCAGGCTCGGACGCCTCCTTCTCTGAGTTCACGCTGAACATCTGACCGCGCCTCGCGGCGCGGACCAGCCGCTACAATCCGCGCGCCTCGCACGTGCACCGTTGCTGCGTGCGGCCGCACGCATGCACCCGACCCTCGAACTCGCCCGCGAGCTGATCTCCCGACAGTCCGTCACGCCCTATGACGGCGGCTGCCAACCGCTGCTGGCGGCACGGCTGGCGGCGCTGGGCTTCGCCGCCGAGACCATCGCCAGCAACGGGGTGACGAACCTCTGGCTGCGGCGTGGCCGCAGCGCACCGGTGCTGGCCTTTGCGGGACACACCGATGTCGTCCCGACCGGCCCGCTGGACCAGTGGAGCTCGGACCCCTTCACGCCGACGCTGCGCGATGGCATCTTGTACGGGCGCGGAGCCTCGGACATGAAGAGCTCGATCGCAGCCTTCGTGGTGGCCGCCGAGGAATTCGTGCGCTTGCATCCGAATCACCGCGGGTCGATCGCCCTGCTGCTGACCTCGGACGAGGAAGGCCCGGCAACCGACGGCACGACCAAGGTGGTGGAAGCCCTGCGCGCCCGTGGCGAGGCGATCGACTACTGCATCGTCGGCGAGCCGACCTCGGTCGACCGGCTGGGCGACACGATCAAGAACGGCCGGCGCGGTTCCCTGACGGGGCGCCTGACCGTACGCGGCGTGCAGGGACATGTGGCCTACCCTCACCTGGCCCGCAACCCTGTTCACACACTCGCGCCAGCCCTCGCCGAACTGGCAGCCACCCGCTGGGACGATGGCGACGAGTTCTTTCCGCCGACGACATTCCAGGTCTCCAACATCCACGCCGGAACCGGCGCCGGCAACGTCATCCCCAGTACCTGCAGCGTCGACTTCAACTTCCGCTTCGCGCCGGCTTCGACGGCCGAGTCGCTGCAGCAGCGCGTCTCGGACATGCTGCAGCGGCATCAGGTCGAACACGATCTCGAGTGGACCGTGGGGGCCCAGCCCTTCCTGACACAGCGCGGCGAACTCTCGCGGGCGATCAGTGCCGCGATCGAGCAGACCACCGGGATCAGCCCGGAGCTTTCGACCACCGGCGGGACCTCCGATGGCCGCTTCATCGCCACCTTCTGTCCGCAGGTCATCGAGTTCGGCCCCCCGAATGCGAGCATCCACAAGATCAACGAACAGATCGCCGTGGCTGATCTCGAACCGCTCAAGAACGTTTATCTCGGTACGCTGGTGCGTCTGCTGGCGGCGGAATAGCCCATGACTACACTGATCGACGCCCAGGCCAATCTGCGCACGCTGCGCGATGTGCTGCGCTACGCGGTGACCCGCTTCAACGAGGCCGAGCTCTCGTTCGGTCACGGCCAGGCGGACGCCTTCGAGGAGGCGGCGTTCATCGTCATGCGCACGCTGAAGCTGCCGACGGAGCGACTCGAATTCTTTGCCGACGCCTACCTGACGCATGCCGAGATCCATGAGCTGCTGCAGGTCATCGACCGCCGCGTGAAGAAACGCATGCCGGCGGCCTACCTGCTCAACGAGTCGTGGCTGCGCGGCTACAAGTTCTACGTCGACGAGCGCGTGCTCATCCCGCGCTCTTTCATCGGCGAACTGCTCGACGAGGGCCTGACGCCGTGGATCAAGGATCGCAATGCCATCGGCGACGTGCTCGACCTGTGCACGGGTTCAGGCTGCCTCGCGATCATGGCGGCCGACGCGTTCCCCAATGCGAAGATCGACGCGGCCGACATCTCGACGGACGCACTGACAGTGGCCCGCCGCAACATCGACGATTACCAGCTGCAGGGACGGGTAAGCCCCGTCAAGTCCGATCTCTTCGCGGCGATCGGCACCAAGCGCTACGACCTCATCGTGTGCAATCCACCCTACGTGACCGAGAGCGCGATGGCGAAGCTGCCCGCCGAGTACACGCATGAGCCGAAGATCGCGCTGGCGGGTGGAGCGGATGGGATGAACCTGGTGAAGACCGTCGTGCGTCAGGCCCGTGGGCACCTGAAGCGCGGTGGCCTGCTGATCGTCGAAATCGGTGACGGCCGCGCCGCCGCCGAGAAGACATTCGGCGACCTCCCGCTGACCTGGCTGACGACGAGCGCCGGGGATGACATGGTGTTCCTCGCCCGGCAGGAAGAGCTGCCGTAGCGGGCCGGCTGGCGTCCTGGTCCGAGCCCGGCGCGCGCCCGACGCGGTGGTAGTCGTCGGCGCCGCGCCACGAGAACACGCTTGCCCGAACCGATGCGCCCGACGACGATTCCCTTCGATCAACCTTTCTCATGCTGAGGCTCATCGACGTCTCGATTGCGCGCGGCATCCGGACGCTGTATCGGGGCGTGTCACTGATCGCGCGCCCCGGAGAGCGCATTGGCCTCGTCGGTGCCAATGGTTGCGGCAAGTCGAGCCTGTTCGCCGCGGTCCTGGGCGAACTGGGACTTGAGGCAGGCAGCATCGAAGCACCTCGACCCGAGCGCATCGCGCATGTAGCACAGGACATCGAATCGAGCCAACTGAGCGCGCTGGACTATGTGGTCGCGGGTCATGCGCCGTTGATAGCGGCACGTGCCGAGCTGGCCGCCGCCGAGTCCTCGCACGACGAGATGGAACTCGCCCATGCCCATGCGGCGCTGGCCGAACTCAACGAAGGCGCGATCATCGCCTCGGCGCAGGCCGTGCTGCACGGTCTCGGGTTTGCGGCCTCCGACGGGGCGCGGTCCGTCACAGCATTCTCAGGCGGCTGGCGCAACCGGCTGGCACTGGCGCGGGCGCTGCTGCGACCAGCCGACCTCTTGCTGCTGGACGAGCCGACCAATCATCTCGATCTCGATTCCGTCGTCTGGCTCGAGTCCTGGCTGCGGCGTCAACCGGCCACGGTGCTGGTCATCTCGCACGACCGCGAGTTCCTCGACCGCATCGCCGAGACGATCTGGCAGGTCGACCAGGAAACGATCCGGCGCTACGCCGGCGACTACAGCGCCTTCGAACTCGCCTGGCTCGAACAGCAGAAGCAGCAGGACGCCGCCGCCAAGGCCTATGCACGGACCGCCGCTCACCTGCAGAGTTTCGTCGACCGCTTCCGTGCGCAGGCGACGAAGGCACGCCAGGCCCAGAGCCGGCTGAAGATGCTCGAGCGGCTGACTGTCATCGAGCCCACCCGGTCGCGGCGCGAGTGGCGCTTCGAGTTCCTGGAACCGGTGCGTACGCCGGAGCGGCTGCTCGATGCTGAAGGCGTGTCGCTCGGATACGGCTCGCGGACCGTGCTGGCGGATGTCACGCTCACCGTGCGCGCGGGGGATCGAATCGGCATCCTCGGCGTCAACGGCGCTGGCAAATCGACGCTCGTCAAGGCGATCGCGCGCGAACTCGCGCCGATGGCCGGCGAATTGCGCCGCGGGCAAGGCCTGGCGATCGGATACTTCGCGCAGCACCAGCTCGACCAGCTGCGTCCGGACGAAACTCCGCTGGCCCATCTGCGCCGGCTGGCCCCCGATGCCCGCGAGCAGCAGCTACGCGACTTCCTGGGCACCTATCGCTTCTCCGGTGAGATGGCAACGATGCTTGTCGGCCCGATGTCAGGCGGCGAGAAGGCGCGCTGCGCGCTGGCGCTGATTGCGTGGCAGCGTCCCAACCTGCTGCTGCTCGACGAGCCGACCAACCACCTCGACATGGAAACGCGCGAGGCGCTGACGGTGGCGCTCTCCTCCTACGAAGGGGCGCTGCTGCTGGTTTCGCATGACCGGCACCTGCTGCGCGCGACCTGCGATCAGCTCTGGCTGGTGCACGACGGACGCGTCGCCGCCTTCGAAGGCGACCTCGATGACTACGCGTCCATGGTCATGGCAAGCCGGCGTGACCGTGCCGACGATTCCGGCGAAACCGACGCGCCCAACCGCCGTGTGCAGCGCAAGCAGGAGGCCGCGGAACGGCAGCGCCTGGCCAGCGCGCGGCGCCCGCTGCAGTCGCGTCTGACGCGACTCGAAAAGGAACTGGCGAAAATTGGCGGCGAACTGCGCGAACTCGACGCACAACTGGCCGACCCGGACTTCTATCACGCCGGGGACGAGGCGGTTGTGGCGGCCACGTTGAAGCAGCGCGGCGAACTGTCACGCCAGGTCGAAGCACTCGAGGCGCAGTGGCTCGAGCTCACCCAGGAAATCGAGGCGATCGAATGAGACGGATGTCCCGCCCCGGCCGGAACTGCACACCTACCTGCGCGGGAGCCATGCGATGACCGCTCCGCTATCTGGCCTGCGCATTCTCGACCTCACCCGACTGCTTCCCGGTCCGGCGGCGACGATGCACCTCGCTGACTTCGGCGCCGATGTCATCAAGATCGAGGACACCGGTGCCGGCGACTACATGCGCGACTTCGAACCGCAGGTGGCGAATGCGCAGGGCGTGCGCGTGAACCCTGCGTTCGAAGCGACGAACCGCGGCAAGCGATCGATTGCGATCGACCTCAAGCAGCCCCGCGGCCGTGCGCTGCTGTTCGACCTCGTTGCCCATGCCGACGCGTTGATCGAAAGCTTCCGTCCGGGCGTGCTGGCTCGGCTCGGCCTGGGCTGGGACGCCCTGCATGCGCGCAATCCCAGGCTCGTGCTGTGCTCGCTTTCCGGCTACGGGCAGACCGGGCCGTGGGCACTCAAGGCCGGCCACGACATTAACTACATCGCCACGAGTGGCGTGCTGGACCAGATCCGCGCCGAAGGCCACCCCGCGCTGCCGAACCTGCAGCTCGGCGATCTGCTGGGCGGTGCACTGTCGTCGCTCTCGGCGCTGCTGATTGCGCTGCTGGAAGCTCAGCGCACCGGCGAGGGCCGCTGGATCGACGTGGCCATGACCGAGGCACTGCTGGTGCATCACTTCTTCCCTCACGCCGAACTCGACGTCGGACAACAGCCCATCGGTGGCGAGACACTGCTGACCGGCGGCGCGGCGTGTTACCGGGTGTACGAGACGGCCGATGGTCGGCACCTGGCGGTCGGAGCGCTCGAGCTGAAGTTCTGGGAGTCCTTCTGCGACGCGGCCGGGTTGACCGAGCTGCGCACGCGCCACTGGGCGCACGGCGAGGCGCCGGGTTCGGCCGCCGCGCGCGAGACCATCGCTCGCGTCGCGGAGCACCTCGGCCGGCGCACGCTTGCGGAGTGGCTCGGCGCGTTCGCCGATGCCGATGCCTGCGTGACGCCGGTACTGACGCCGGCCGAGGCACTCCAGCATGAACAGGCCGTCGCGCGCGGCGTCGTCAGGCGCCAGGGCGACGTGACCGAGGTCGGCCCGCTTGCGCGGATGTCGGGCCATGCGCTGGCGCCGCGCGCAGCACCTCGCGCCGGCCAGCACACGCGCGAGGTGTTGGCCGAACTCGGTCTGGGTGCCAGTGCCATCGAGGAACTCGTCGCGGCCCGGGTCGTGCAGGAGCCCCGATGATCGAGCGCCGCCGCCTGCTGCTGATGCGTCACGGTGCCGTCGACTACTTCGACCCCGCCGGACGCCCTTACCCGCCCGATGACGTCCCGCTGACTCCCGCGGGCATCGAGCAGGCCCGCGCCATGGGAGCCGCGTTCAATCGCGCTGGCCTGACAATCGACCGCGCCATCACCAGCGGTCTCGCCCGTACGCGCCAGACCGCTGAGAACGTCCTCGCCGTCGCGAGTCTTGCGCCATCCGTCGAACACTGGGCGGACCTGCGCGAGATCCAGCCCGGTCACCTGCCGAGCATTTCCGAGGGCGACTTGCAGAAGGCGTTCCTGAACGCCTTCGAAGGTCCGGTACCGCGCGAGACCCGCTTCCTGCAGGGCGAGACGATCGGTGCCATGCTCGACCGGACCTTGCCGGCACTGCAGCGTCTGCTCGCGGCCGAAGACTGGGACACGGCACTGATGGTGCTGCACGGAGGCGTGAACCGCGGGCTGCTGTCCTGGTTCCTGACCGGGCAGCCGATCTTCCTCGGCGGCCTGGCGCAGGACACGGGTTGCCTCAACATCATCGACGTCGGTACCGGACCGGCGAACAGCGTCGTGCGAGTCGTGAACTTCTGCCCGATTGATACGCTGCAGACTGGAACCCGGCTTTCGACAATGGAACATCTGCTCGAGAAATACCTCAAGCTGCGGGCTTTGCGCGGCGATCTGGGAGACCTCGCATGAACCAACTCGGTGCCGTGACAGGACGCCACGCCTTCGACGTCGCGCGTCTCGCCTCCCATCTGGAGCGCCATTTGCCCGAGTTCCGCGGACCGGTCGATGTGCAGCAGTTCCAGGGCGGCCAGTCCAATCCCACGTACCTGATCGCCACGCCCACCGCCAAGTACGTGATGCGCAGCAAGCCAGGCCCGGCCGCCAAGTTGCTGCCTTCGGCGCATGCGGTCGAACGCGAGTTCCACGTCATGCGGGCGCTGGCCGCACAGGGCATCCCGGTCCCGTGGACCCTGCTGCTGGTCGAGGACGAAAGCGTCATCGGCCGGGCGTTCTACCTGATGCAGCACGTCGAGGGCCGCATCTTCTGGGACCAGTCGCTGCCCGAACTCGACCGGACCGAGCGAGCCGCGATCTACGACGAGATGAACCGCGTCATCGCGCGCCTGCATTCGGTCGACATCGAACGCGCCGGGCTTGCGGACTACGGCAAGGCCGGCAACTACTTCGAGCGACAGGTCGGCCGCTGGAGCAAGCAGTACCGCGCCTCGGAGACCGAGCGCGTCGAGCCGATGGATCGCCTCATCGAGTGGCTGCCGAAACACATTCCGGCAGGCGATGAAACGACGGTCGTGCACGGTGACTACCGCATGGACAACCTGATCTTTCATCCGAGCGAACCGCGCATCATCGCGATCCTCGACTGGGAACTGTCGACACTGGGGCATCCCCTGGCCGATTTTTCCTACCACTGCATGAGCTGGCACATCCCGCCGGGTGCGTTCCGCGGCATTGCCGGGCTCGACCACGCCGGGCTCGGAATTCCCGACGAGCAGGAATACATCCGCCGGTACGTCGAGCGCACCGGCCGGCCCGCGATCGAGAACTGGAATTTCTACCTCGCCTACAACCTGTTCCGCATCGCCGCCATCCTGCAGGGCGTCTACAAGCGCGCGACCGAAGGGCTTGCCTCGTCGGACAACGCAAAGCAGGCCAGCGAGAACGCGAAGGCACTGGCCGAGCTGGGCTGGCGCTACGCGCAGCGCGCCTGAGACAATCGATCGCGAACCATGAGCCTGCTCGACCCCAAGCTGACCCCAAGCGCGATCGTCCGTCACCTCGACCAATACGTCGTGGGGCAGGACGACGCCAAGAAAATCCTTGCCGTCGCTGTCTACGCGCACTACAAGAAGATCGCGCGTTCGCAGCAGGACGGCCTGGAGGTCACCAAAAGCAACGTGCTGCTGGTCGGCCCCACCGGCACCGGCAAGACGCTGATGTGCGAGTCGCTGGCACGACTGCTCGGCGTGCCCTTCGTGACCGCCGACGCGACATCGCTCGCACAGTCGCGTTACGTCAACGACGAGATCGAGGCCATCCTCGAACGGCTGCACGACAAGGCTGAAGGCGATGTCGTGCGCACACAGCAGGGCATCGTATTCATCGACGAGATCGACAAGCTGCGCTCGGCCGCCGACGCTACGGTGCGGGGTCAGTCCGGCGAAAGCGTGCAGCACGCGCTGCTGAAGATCATGGAAGGCGCTCCGGTTCGGCTGCGCAGCGGGCAGTATCTGGACACGACGAACGTGCTGTTCATCTGCGGCGGCGCCTTTGTCGGGCTCGATGCCATCATGTCGCAGAGCCACGGCTTCGGCTTCGTCGCAACCTCGGACGATGACAACCAGCGCATCCTGACGCGGCTCAACGCGCGGGTGAAGCCGACCGATCTCGTCGAGTTCGGCCTCATTCCGGAATTCACGGGGCGGCTCGCGATCGTCGCGCGCTTCCAGGACCTCACGCGCGACATGCTCGTGCGCATCATGACCGAGCCGCGCAACTGCATCTACCGGCAGTTCCAGGCCATCCTGCAGAGCGAGGATGTCGAACTGGTGGTCGCCCCACGCGCGTTCGAGGAGATCGCCGACCTCGCGATCGAGTACAAGTCCGGCGCCCGCAGTCTGCGGGGGCTGTTCGAGGAGCTGATCACGCCTGTGCTCTTCGCGGTCCCGGACCACCCGGAAGTCAAGCGCGTGGAGGTCAACTCGCTGTTCGTCGAACCGCGCTATTTCCGCGAGCCGCCCGCGCACTAGCGGTACGACGGCAACACGCGTGATTACTCTCGTCGGTGCCCGTCGCGTCGTCGTCGGACTGGCTCTCGCCAGTTTCGTGCTTTCGTTCTTCCATCGCACCGCGCCGGCCGCCATCGCCGGCGAACTCACGCGCGCGTTCTCCATCAGCAGCACGGTGCTCGGCACGCTCGCGGCGACCTACTTCTACGTCTACACCGTGCTGCAGATTCCCGTGGGCGTGCTGGCCGATACGCTGGGACCACGCAAGATCCTGGCCATTGGCTCGGCAATCGCGGCCGCTGGATCGCTGCTGTTTGCGCTGGCGCCTGTTTGGGAGATCGCGGCGGTCGGCCGCACTCTGGTCGGCATCGGCGTGTCGGTTGCCTTCATATCGGTCCTGAAGCTTTCGGCGGTCTGGTTTCCGCCAGGCAAGTTCGCCACGCTCGCAGGCGTCACGATGTTCGCCGGCAATCTCGGCGCGGTAATCGCCGGGGCCCCGCTGGCCTGGGTCGTCACGCAGACCTCATGGCGCTCGGTGTTCGTCGCACTGGCAGTTCTGTCAGGCCTGCTTGCAATTGCGTCCTGGCTGCGTGTGCGCGACCGGCCGGAGGAACTCGGCCTGCCCGCCGTCAACTCGTCTGTGCCGGCCGCGGCGCATGTGCCATGGCTGCACGCGGTGGCGCGCGTGCTGGCGAATCCCGCCACCTGGCCGCCCTTCGTCGTGAACCTCGGCGTCGGCGGCAGTTTCCTCGCCTTTGCCGGACTCTGGGCCGTGCCGTACCTGCAGCAGGTGCACGGGATGTCGCGTGTAGCTGCGGCCCAGCATTCGAGCCTGATGCTGCTAGGCGTTGCCTTCGGCTCGATGGCCGTCGGACTGATCTCCGACCGGCTCGGCAGCCGGCGCGGCGTGATGCGCGCCGCGGTTCTGCTCTACACCTTGTCGTGGCTGCCGTGGATCGTGCACGTGCATTGGCCACAGTGGGCCACGCTGGGCTGGTTCCTGTTGATGGGGCTGCTGATTCCCGGCTTCACCCTGTCCTGGACGATCGCCAAGGAGGCCAACCCACCGCAGTACGCCGGCATCGCGACCTCGGTCGTCAATACCGGCATCTTTCTCGGCGCGGGCATCCTGCAGCCACTGGTGGGATGGGTGCTCGACCAAGGGCGCGCACTGGACGATGTCGCCGCCGCATGGGACCGCGCGCTGATCGTGCTCGTCGGTGCTGCCACGCTCGCGTTGATCGCCGCATGGCTGCCGGCTCGACACGCGGCGACGGACCGCTGACGCGCCAGAACCGGCGGCATGACCGCACGCCCCGGTCGCGCTGCGGACGGCCGCCCCGGGCCTCAGCTGACAGCTAAGGTTGCACCTGCTTCCAGTAGCGTTCGGCCGCAGCCGCGTCTATGCCGGCGAGTGAACTGCCTGCACTTTGGCTGACACGCATCGGAGCCGCCAGAATCGCGCAGGCGGAGGCCGAGTCGTCGATCACGTCAATCTCGAGGCGGGAGTCGCTCAGACGCTGAACCGTGGCGAGCCAGGCCGGGATGGCGGCCGACCCGCAAGCCGTCCTTCGAGGACGCGGCATAGACCTGGCGTTTTGACATTTCACGGCGGTTGGCTAGAGTCCCCGTCCGCGTCATCAACGCCGTGTTCGATGCTGGCCGATGAAACTGAAACTTCGTGGCGTTTGCTTTGCCGCACTTGCCTGCGCCGCAATGGCGACGGGTGCGCTGTCCGCACAGTCCATCGACCCGGAAGGGAAAGGCGTGATCACTGATCCCTATCTCTGGCTCGAGGAAGTCGATGGCGCGCGCGCTCTCGCCTGGGCGCGCGCGCAGAACGAACGGACTCTCACCGAGTTGCAGGCTGACCCGCGCTTCGAACGCTTCCAGGCCGACGCACGGCGCGTGCTCGAGGCCCGCGACCGCATCGCCGATCCCGTACTGCTGGCAGGCACGGTCTACAACTTCTGGCAGGACGACCGGTATGTGCGCGGCCTGCTGCGCCGCTCGGACTGGGCCAGCTACGCCAGCGGTGCTCCGAAATGGGAGACGGTGCTGGACGTCGATGCCCTGTCGGCGCAGGACGGCAAGACGTGGGTGACCAGAATGCCCGACTGCCTTGCCCCGCAGTACCGGCGCTGTCTCGTCACCCTTTCGAACGGCGGCAAGGACGCCGCGGTCGTGCGTGAATTCGATCTGGTGGACAAGCAGTTCGTCGACGGCGGCTTTGTGCTGCCCGAGGCGAAGCACAGCGTGCAGTGGGAGAACGCCGAGACATTGCTGATTGGCACCGACTGGGGCGCGGAAAGCCTGACGGAGTCGGGGTACCCGTACATCGTCAAGCGCTGGAAGCGCGGCCAGCCGCTCGCTTCGGCCACCGAAATCTTCCGCGGCTCGCGGCGGGACGTCGGCGTGTTCCCGACCCGCCTCCGCGATCGCGATGGCGGCATTGCGCTGGTGCTGGTCCGGGCCGAAACATTCTTCGAGTCGACATTTCAGCTGCTCGATGGCGATCGGCTCGTGCAACTTCCCCTGCCTCGCCGCTCCCAGGTCGAGCGCTACTGGAGCGGCGAGCTCGTTGTGTCTCTCCAGGAAGACTGGAAAGTCGGCGAAACGACGTTCACCAGCGGAAGCCTGGTCAGCTTCCCACTTGCGAAATTTGTTCAGTCCGGGAAGGCGGAGGTCAATCTCGTCTATCAGCCGGGTCCACGCGAGTCGTTTCAGGCGTTCCGGGGCAGCCGGTCGGTCGCCTATCTCCTGGTGGCTGAAAACGTCGCCACCCGGGCCTACCGCTATGCATTCAGGAATGGTCAGTGGCAGCGGCTTGGAGCGCTCGAACTGCCGCCGCGCAACCAGGTCAAGCTTGGACATGTCCCTTCCGACGACGATCGGGCGTTTATCTACTCCGAAGGATTCACTACACCCCTGAGCTTGTTTCTGGCGGAAGCGGAAGGTGCGCCGAGGAAACTTGCGTACTTGCCGGCGCGCTTTGACGCGAGTCGCATGGCGGTTGACCAGCATGAGGCGATCTCCAAAGACGGCACCAAGGTGCCGTACTTCGTCGTTCGACCGAAGGACTTGAAGCTGGATGGGAGCGCGCCCACGCTGCTTTACGGCTACGGTGGCTTTCAGATTTCGATGACACCGACGTACTCCGGGACGCTCGGGAAACTGTGGCTCGAAGATGGCGGCGTCTACGTGCTGGCCAACATCCGAGGCGGCGGCGAGTTCGGCCCCGCGTGGCACCAGGCGGGACTGAAAACAAATCGGCAGCGGATCTACGACGACTTCATCGCCGTGGCGGAAGACCTGATCACACGCAGAATCACCACCTCGCGTCGCCTGGGAATCATGGGCGGCTCCAATGGAGGCCTGCTCATGGGTGTCGCGCTGACGCAGCGGCCCGATCTCTGGAACGCTGTCGTCATCCAGGTGCCGTTGCTCGACATGCTTCGCTATGACCAGATGCTTGCCGGCGCGTCATGGGTCGACGAGTACGGTAGCCCCAGCGTCCCCGCGGAGCGCGCATTCCTGGAGAAGATTTCGCCCTACCAGAACCTGAAGGCGGGCGTGGCCTATCCGCCGCCATTTTTCGTGACGTCGACCAAGGATGACCGCGTCCACCCCGGGCACGCGCGCAAGATGGCGGCAAAGATGATCGAGATTGGCTTGCCCTTCTACTACTACGAGAACATCGATGGCGGACATGCCGCCGCCGCCGACCAGCGGGAGCGAGCCAAGCGTATTGCGCTCGAGTTCACGTACCTGTCGCGCCGCCTGAAGGACTGACGTCGCCGGGGCGGAGACGCCGAACCCGGCGACGCCCGGTCATTGCTAGACCCTTGCAGTTCGGCAAATCACGACAACACACCACCCGCACCTATGGCAGGCGGGGCTCGGTGCAGCGTTAAGAATCGTCAATCATCAAACTGGGGAAAACCGTGAAGCTCATCGGCATGCTCGACTCACCCTACGTCCGACGCGTGGCTATCTCACTGCAGTTGCTGGGCCTACGCTTCGAGCACCAGTCGCTTTCCGTCTTCCGCACGTTTTCCGAGTTCCAGCAGATCAATCCCGTGGTGAAGGCGCCGACCTTCCTGTGTGACGATGGTGAGGTCCTCATGGACTCAACGCTGATCCTGCAATATGCCGAGGCCATGGCGCATCCGCGCACCCTGATGCCCTCTGGTCTTGCGGAACTGCAGCATGATCTGCGGCTGACCGGATTGGCGTTGGCGGCCTGCGAGAAGAGCGCTCAAATCGTCTACGAGCGCGGACTCCGTCCGCCCGAGAAGGTGCACGCACCCTGGGTCAACCGGGTTACGGGCCAGTTGCTTGCGGCATACGGCGCACTCGAGCAGGAACTCGGTCGCCGGCCGCTCAACGTGACACGCACATCCATACGCCAGGCGGGCATCAGCGTCGCCGTTGCCTGGCAATTCACTCGGCAGATGCTGCCCGAAATCGTGCCCGCGGCCGGATATCCGCACCTGGTTGCGTTCTCAGCCGCGGCCGAAGCGCTGCCGGAATTCATGGCAGCGCCCTATGGCGAGGGCACGTACACGCACGCTGGCTGACCTATGAACCGCGCGGACAGCCCGCCCTTGTCTTAGCCTCGTTCCGGTAACGGTATCCACTCGCTGCTATCCGCGGGCGGCAACGGAATGCGGCCTTCCGACCAGTCGCTCTTTGCCTGTTCGATGCGCTCCCGGCGCGATGCGACGAAGTTCCACCAGACGAATCGCTGTCCGACCGGTTCGCCACCCAGCAGCATGACCGTGGAGTGTTCGAGCGCCGCGAGTTGCGGCGTCGCGCCAGCCCGGACCACGACCATCGACTTGCTGGCGACCGCACTCCCGTTGACGTTGATCGAGCCCGAAACGACGTAGAGCGCACGTTCCGGGTAGTCGGCGGGGAGTTCAAGCAACGAGCCTGTCGGCATCTCCAAGTGCGCATAGACAAGCGGCGAGCGTGTCCGCACGCGACTCGTCCTGCCAAAGGCGGACCCCGCAATCAGGCGGACCTGCGCGCCGGGCAGGTCGAAGGCCTGCAGTTCATCGCGACCGTAATGTTCAAACGACGGATCGTCCTCTTCGTGCGCCTCGGGCAACGCCACCCACGCCTGCAGGCCGTGCAGCGCCCCACCGCGCGTGCGCATGCCATCGAAACGTTCGGAGTGACTGATCCCGCGTCCGGCCGTCATCCAGTTCACTTCGCCCGGCCGGATCACTTGCTCGATGCCAAGTGAATCGCGATGCGTCATCTCGCCCTGAAAGAGGTAAGTGACCGTCGATAGCCCGATATGCGGATGCGGACGCACATCGGCCGAGCGCGGAATCGGCGCCTCGAGCACCAGCGGGCCAAGGTGGTCGAGGAAGGTGAAAGGTCCCACCATGCGTCGCCGGGCGGAAGGCAGGATGCGTCCCACCCGGAATCCACCCAGGTCGCGCTCGAGCGCCGGGATCACGAGCTCGACGACTTCGCCGGTTTCACTCATCGCCTTGTTTCCGTCCACTCGATACGGCGCGGGGCACATTGCCAAGCCGCTGCTCACTGCTACTTCTTCTGTGCTGCCTGCTCGCGCCACTTGCGTAGCTGATCCATCCACTCGGTCCAGTCCTTCGGACCCTGGGTCCAGCGCTTCTGCAGGTTCACGAGCACGTTGCCCCAGGCGCGGTCGAAGTAGGCATGGGCCTTGTCCCACTCGCCGCCGTCGCCCCAACCGGTGTGGTACAGCGTCACACGCGTCTGCTTCTCGCTCACAGTTTCGAAGCGGACGGTAACGAAGGTGCGCTGTGCCCTAGCCTCGGGCAGATTCGGCGGTGCATTCCAGTCGAACGAAATCATCTTCTTGGGCTGCAGAGCCATGAAGCGCATGTCATCCGCACCCTTCATGCCAGGCTCGGCCAGGGGATCGATGT
Organism: uncultured beta proteobacterium; assembly: GCA_963810985.1. Lineage (GTDB taxonomy): Bacteria > Pseudomonadota > Gammaproteobacteria > Burkholderiales > Burkholderiaceae_F > JALORV01. The sequence continues at coordinate 87,999 of CAWEPP010000027.1, read as the reverse complement.
AGATCTGGAACGCTCCGCCGACCCGCGGCTCGATCTTCGCGTCCGGCGCAAAGAAGCCGACGATGCCCTCGCGTGTCGTCCAGCTGTCCCAGACCTGGTCGAGCGTGGCATCGACGACCGCGGTCTTTTCGATGACGCGCTCGGCCGCGAGCACCGGCCCGCCGAACAGAGCGAAAAGTAGCAAGGCGGCAGGCAGTTTCATCTTCATCACATACCCCACGGGTTGATCACGAGCTTGCCCACCGCTCTGCGCTCAAGCAGAGCGGTGAGCGCCTGTGGCGCGTCCGCCAGCGAATATGTGCGCGAGACATGCGGCCTGAGCTTGCCCTGGGCCAGCCAGGTGAAAAGCTCCGTCAGCATCGCCTGATTGGCCGGCGGCTCGCGCTTGGCGAACTCGCCCCAGAACACGCCGACGGCAGACGTCCCCTTGATCAGCAGCAGGTTGGCCGGGATCTGGGGAATCTCACCATCCGCAAAGCCGACTACGAGCAGGCGTCCGCGCCAGGCCAGGCTGCGCAGGGCCGCTTCCGTGTGCTTTCCGCCCACCGGGTCGTAGATCACATCGGCGCCCTTGCCGCCCGTGGCGGTTTTCAGCGCCTCGCGCAGATCGACATGCGCGTAGTTGATCGTCTCGTCGGCCCCATGGGCACGCGCGGCGTCGCGCTTTTCCTCGCTCGATGCGACCGCGATCACGCGGGCACCGGCGAGCTTGCCCAGTTCCACCGCCGCCAGGCCGACCCCTCCACCCGCACCGAGCACGGCGAGCGTCTCGCCGGCCTTCAACTGGCCACGATCGAACAGAGCATGGTGCGACGTCGCGTAGGTAAGCGTGAATGCCGCGGCCGTATCTGTCGAAATGCCCGGCGGCAGCGGCGCAGTGAGCGCGGCCGGCGCGCAGACGAACTCCGCGAAGCCGCCCAGGCCGACAAAGGCGCCGACGCGATCACCGATCTTGAGGCGCTTCACCTCGGCCCCGACCGCGTCGATCGTGCCGGCGACCTCGGTGCCAGGGATGAACGGCAAGGGTGGCTGCAGCTGATACTTCTTCTGCACGATCAGGGCATCGGGAAAATTGACGCCCGCCGCCTCGATCCGAATCCGGACCTCGCCGGCTTCCGGCTCCGGCAACGGGATGTCCGCCAGCGTCAACCGCTCCGGCAAGCCCCACTCCACACACTGAATCGCCTTCATAGTCCCTCCCGCCGCGCGACTCTACGCGGAGCCGCCAACGCGAACAACCACGCTGCGCTATCCTGCCCCGCAGGAGGGATGAATCATGGATTTCAGTTACTCGAGCAAGACACAGGCGTTGCGGGAACGGGTCTCGGCGTTCATGGTGGAGCACGTCTATCCCGTGGAGGGCCGATTCCACGAGGAGGTCGAGGAGAACACACGACGCGGCGCCCGCTGGACACCGACAAAGCTCATCGAGGAACTCAAGCCCAAGGCGCGCGCCGCCGGGCTCTGGAATCTCTTTCTGCCGGAGTCGTCGCGCGGGGCCGGTCTGACCAACCTCGAGTACGCACCGCTCGCCGAACTGATGGGCCGCGTTCCGTGGGCGTCTGAGGTGTTCAATTGCTCGGCGCCCGACACCGGAAACATGGAAACGATCGAACGCTACGGCAGCCCCGAGCAGAAGGAGCGCTGGCTCAAGCCGCTGCTGGCGGGCGACATCCGTTCGGCCTTTGCGATGACCGAGCCCGAGGTCGCTTCGTCCGACGCGACCAATATCCAGACGTCGATCAGGCGCGACGGCGACAACTACGTCATCAACGGCCGCAAGTGGTGGACCTCCGGCGCAGGCGATCCGCGCTGCAAGGTCTACATCGTGATGGGCAAGACCGACCCTGAGGCGGCGAAGCACCAGCAGCAATCGATGATCCTGGTGCCGTCCGACGCGCCCGGACTGAAGGTCGTGCGGCCACTGAATGTCTTCGGCTACGACGATGCCCCACACGGGCACATGGAGACGCTGTTCGAGAATGTGCGCGTGCCGGCGTCGAACATCCTGCTCGGCGAAGGACGCGGCTTCGAGATTGCACAGGGCCGCCTCGGACCCGGACGCATCCACCATTGCATGCGCTCGATCGGGCTGGCAGAGCGCGCGCTGGAACTGATGTGCAAGCGTCTCGCCGGCCGCGTCGCCTTCGGCGGTCCGATAGCGCGCCAGACGGTGTGGCAGGAGCGTATCGCCGATGCGCGCTGCATGATCGACCAGGCGCGTTTGCTGACGCTGAAGGCCGCCTGGATGATGGACACGGTCGGCAACAAGGCGGCCAAGGCCGAGATCGCGATGATCAAGGTCGTGGCGCCGAACGTTGCATGCACCGTGCTCGACTGGGCCATCCAGGCCCATGGCGGCGGCGGCATGTGCGACGACTTTCCGATTGCCTACGCCTACACGCTGGCGCGCACCCTGCGCCTGGCAGACGGACCGGACGAAGTCCACCGCAACGCCATTGCCAAACAGGAGATCGCCAAGCACGTTCCCCTGCCGCCAAGGCACTGAGGTCACGATGATCGAACTTCACTCCTGGCCAACGCCCAACGGCCACAAGATCCACATCATGCTGGAGGAGTGCGGGCTGTCATATCGAGCCCATGCAGTCGACATTGGCGGCGGCGACCAGTTCGACCCCGCATTCCTGCAGATCAGCCCCAACAACAAGATCCCCGCCATCGTCGACAGCGACGGACCCGACGGCAAGCCGATCTCACTCTTCGAGTCGGGCGCGATCCTGGTCTACCTGGCCGGCAAGACCGGCCGCTTCCTGCCGCAGGACGTCCGCGGCAAGTACCTGGCATTGCAGTGGCTGATGTTCCAGATGGGCAGCATCGGGCCGATGCTCGGTCAGGCGCACCACTTCCGGCTCTACGCGCCCGAGAAGATCGAGTACGCGATCAATCGTTACACCCATGAGGCTGGGCGCCTGTACGGTGTGATGGACAGGCGGCTCGGAGAAGTCGAGTACTTCGCGGGGGAGTATTCGATCGCAGACATCGCGATCTTTCCCGTGGACGCGCTCGCACGCCAATCAGGGCGTGGATCTTGCGAACTACACGAACGTGAAGCGCTGGTTCGATGCGCTCGACGTGCGGCCCGCGGTCCAGCGCGGCCTCAAGGTACTGTCCGATCGACGCAAGCCGCTGATGGACGACAAGGCGCGCGAGACGCTCTTCGGCGCCACGCAGTACGCCAAGCACTGAGACGCGCTACTGCAGCGGATTCTTCAGCAGATCGCTGAACGGCACGGGCATCACCTCGATGCCTTCGTCGGCAAGACCGGCCGCGTCTTCGCGTGATGCCATGCCGCGGATCGATCGCTTGGGCGCTTCCTGGTAATGGATGCGGCGCGCCTCTTCCGGAAAGCGCTCGCCCACGTCTTCCGTATTCGCCTGGATGTGGCGCGCCATTTGCAGCAGCATCGCCTGCATCGCGGCGTCGTTCGGCATCGCGACGGGCTGCTTGTCCTGCGGCGCGATAGCGCCCTTGTTGATGCGTGGGGCAGACAGGAGCTTGCGAACGGCGTGGCTGCCGCACACCGGACACTCGACAAGCTTGGCTTCCGTCTGGCGATCGAATTCATCGGCCGAGGCAAACCAGCCCTCGAACGGATGCTCGTTGTCGCAACTGAGATTGAAAACCTTCATCGATGACCTTGGTGCCGCGGGCCGGAATCGAACCGGCATGCTTGCTTTCGCTTGCGGCGGATTTTAAGTCCGCTGTGTCTACCAGTTTCACCACCGCGGCGGGTGATAAAGCCCGGTAAAGCCTAGCAGTTACCTGCCTTTGTCATCCGCCGGGTCGCCGGGCCGTCCCAAGGCCCGGCCGCTGATCAAGCGTTCGAGATGCACGTGCGTCGCGCAGCGACTCGTACATCTCGAACGAACGCTTTTGGAGGCGGGGGTCGGAATCGAACCGGCGTACGCGGATTTGCAGTCCGCTGCATGGCCACTCTGCCACCCCGCCAGAGGGGGCTCAAACCAAAAGGGGAAGCGCGTGGCTCCCCCCAGAATTCTGGAGCGGGCGAAGAGTCTCGAACTCTCGACCTCAACCTTGGCAAGGTTGCGCTCTACCAACTGAGCTACGCCCGCTCGAAGCGCGCAATTATATCGGCGGGCGTAGGGGTGTCAAACCTGCAGCCCGAAGAACATCACTTTTCATCGAGATGCGGCCACGCCATGCGCAGGTAGATGAGCATTGAATAAACGGTGAGTGCGGCTGCGATGTAGATCAGGATCGTGCCGATCAGTCGCACATTGATCAGGCCGAACAACGGATCGTGGAACAGCAGCATCGGAATCGCGACCATCTGCGCGATAGTCTTGAACTTGCCGAGCGAGTTGACCGCCACGCTGCCAGAGCGGCCGATCTGCGCCATCCACTCACGCAGAGCAGAAACCGCAATCTCGCGCCCGATGATGACGAGTGCGACGAATTCGTCGACGCGGTCGAGCGAGAGCAGCACGACGAGCGCCGCGCACACCATCAGCTTGTCGGCCACCGGATCGAGGAAGGCGCCGAGGCGGCTCACCATGCCGTACTTGCGCGCGACATAACCGTCGATCGCATCGGTCACCGCCGCCAGCACGAACAGCCAGCACGCAGTGGCGTTCTTCCAGTGATCCGGCAGCACGCTGTCGGGCAGGTAGAAGATGCCGACGATGACTGGAATCATCGCGATGCGCGCCCACGTGAGCGCCATCGGGACATTGAACGTCAGCGGGGGGCTATTCGGTGGGCTGGCCATGCAGTTGCGCGTAGATCCTCTCTGCGAGCTTACGCGAAACGCCTTCGACGTTCGCGATGTCCTCGACTGATGCGACCGCCAGCCCGCGCATGCCGCCGAAGCGCGCCAGCAGGCGCTGCCGTCGCTTCGGCCCGATGCCGTCCATCGTCTCGAGCTCGGAGCTCTGGCGTGCCTTGGCGCGGCGTGCACGCATGCCGGTGATGGCGAAGCGATGCGCCTCGTCGCGGATCTGTGCGACCAGCATCAGCGCCTGCGACTCGCGACCGAGCACAAGCGGCGGGCGCTCGTCCGGAAACACCAGTTCCTCGAGGCCGACCTTGCGCTCCTCACCCTTGGCCACACCGACCAAAACGGCCGTGTCGAGTCCGAGTTCCTCGAAGACCTGGCGCGCGACGGCCACCTGTCCCTTGCCGCCGTCGACGAGCACGAGGTGCGGCATCGAACCTTCGCCGCGCGCCGGGGCGGCAAAGCGGCGCGACAGGACCTGGCGCATCGCCGCGTAATCGTCACCCGGTTCGATGCCATCGATGTTGTAGCGCCGGTACTCGGCGGGTCGCATCTGGTGATTGAAATAGACAACGCACGATGCCTGCGTCGCCTCGCCCGCCGTGTGGCTGACATCGAAACACTCGACGCGCAGTTTGTCCGCCTCGTCGTCGCCGAACTCGAGCCCCAGCGCATCGATCAGCGCGCGCGTACGCGCCATCTGCGATCCCTCCTCGGCCAGCCGTCGCGCGAGTGCAAGACGCGCGTTCGCCTCCGCCATTTCGAGCCAGCGCCGCCGCTGTTCCTGCGGATGCCGCACGATCTGGACCCGCCGGCCGCTGGCCTCGGACAGCACCTCGGCCAGTTCCAGCGCATCGACATCGGCATTGACGAACAATGTGGGCGGACAGGGCTGGACCGCGTAGTGCTGCGAGATGAACGCTTCGAGGACTTCAGCGCTGTCGGCCGCCTCGCCGCTGCGAACCGGGAAGCTAGCCTTGTCACCCAAGTGCCGGCCGCCGCGGATCATCGCCAGGTTGACGCACGCCTGACCGCCTTCGGCAACCACTGCCAGCACGTCGGCATCCGCGTCGGAGCCCGTGGTGTCGACGGCCTGCTGGTGCAGGACGCGGGCGAGCGCACCCATCTGGTCACGCACCGCGGCGGCTTCCTCGAACTTCAGCTCGGCCGCCAGGACCTGCATGCGATCCTCGAGTTCGCGCATGACGACGTCAGTCTCGCCACGCAGGAAGCGTACCGCTCGTTCCACGTCCTGCGCATACGTCGCGGCATCGATCAGCTTGACGCAGGGCGCGCTGCAACGCTGGATCTGGTGCAGCAGGCACGGCCGCGAGCGGTTGGAGAACACCGTGTCTTCGCAGGTTCGCAGGCGGAAAACCTTCTGCAGCAGCTGGATGCTGTCCTTCACCGCCCAGGCGTTCGGGTAGGGACCGAAGTACTGGGCACGCCGGTCGACCGCTCCGCGGTAGTAGGCGATGCGCGGAAACGCGTGGGTCGTGAACTTCAGGTACGGATACGACTTGTCGTCGCGGAACAGCACGTTGTAGCGCGGCGCCAGCGACTTGATGAGGTTGTTTTCGAGCAGCAGCGCCTCGGCCTCGGAGCGCGTCACGGTCGTGTCGATCGCCGCCACGCGTGCCAGCATGTGGGCCGTGCGCGGGCCGACGCCCTTGTTGAAGTAGGACGCCACGCGCTTGCGCAGATCGCGCGCCTTGCCGACGTAAAGTGCCACACCCTGCGCATCGAGCATGCGATACACCCCAGGCAGGCGCGGCAAGCCGTCGACGACGGGGCGCGGATCGAACGCTGGTAGTGGATCAGGCATGGGCAGGTCGGTAACGCAGCTTATAATCGCGGGCTCTTTCCGTCCTGACCGAAGACGTCGGCTGCGATTTGCACGCTGGCGCCATTCTAAAGTGCCGCTCGCGGGCACCGGGACGATGGTCTCCATCCGAGTCACCCATTACCCGCTGCGTGCCTGGCGCGCGCTCACAACGCCCGAGTCCACTTATGGCCAAGATCCTCGCCACTGAAATCCGTGTCGGCAACCTGCTCGAGTTCGACAAGCGTGTCTGGCGCGTGCTGAAGAGCTACCACGTCCACGTCGGCGGCCGTGGCGGCGCCTACATGCAGATCGAGATCAAGGACATCGAGAGCGGCCAGAAGCGCAACGAGCGACTGTCCACTGACGAGAAGATCGAGCGGCCGTTCATCGACCGCCGCAAAATGAGCTACTCGTACCATGACGGAGCCAACTGGGTCTTCATGGACAACGAGACCTACGAGCAACTCACGCTGGGCGAAGACTTCCTCGAAGGCCAGACGGGCTTCCTGATGCCGAACATGGAAGTCGAGATCAATTTCCACAATGGACGCGCGATCGGCATCCAGCTGCCGACGACTGTCGTGCTCGAGGTGGTGGACACCGAACCAGGTATCAAGAACGCGACGGCAACGACCTCGTTCAAGCCGGCCAAGCTCGAAACGGGGATCTCGGTTCAGGTACCGCCCTTCGTCAACAACGGCGAGAAGATCCGCGTCAACACCGACGATGGATCGTACGTCGAGCGCGCGTAGCCGCGCCTTCCCTAGCGCGGTCCGCCCTGCCGCGCGCCGCCCCTCGGCCCGCCACCCTTCCAGTCGCCCTGCGATTCGCGGATCTGGTCGCGCAGGCGCTGGCGCTCCTCGGGCGTTAGGCGCGGTTTGCCATCCGGACCAGCGTCGGGTCGCTGCTTCATGCCGCTGCAGGAAGCGCTGGCGCATCGCATCGCGCTGCTCGGGCGTCATCTTTTCCCACATCTGGCGCCGCTCTTCGTTGGGGACACGACGCAGCATCAGTTCGCGCTGCTCGGGCGAGAGCTTCTGCCAGAAGTCGCGCCGCTGCTCCGGCGCGAGCCCCCGCCATGCACGTTGCCGCTCTTCGGGTGTGCGCGCGTTGCGGAAGGCCTCGCGTTGCTCGGGCGTCATCTGCTGCAGCATCTGCTGACGCTGCTCGGGGGTAAGCCGGAGCTGCTGGCCGGGCTCGCCCGGCACGCCGAAGGCCATTGCATTTGAGGCGAGGAGACACGCCAGGGCCGCCGTCAGGCCTCGCAGCCGGTCGGTGAAATTGCTCATAACTCCATTGTGGAAGACACCCGTCGCACAACCCGCATTTTCGGACTTCCGATCGGCGTGGCGCGGTAAAGTCTGTAACCGTTTGTGAATGCACGTCCAGCCCGGCGGCCCGGGCCACGTAGCATCCTGCCACCGCATGTATACGACACCGCAGCTATGACTGAGCGATCGCCCCACAAGGTTCTTGTCGTCGACGACGACCAGCGCCTGCGCGACCTGTTGCGGCGCTACCTCGGCGACAACGGTTTCAATGTCTACGTGGCCGAGAATGCCCAGGCGATGAACCGGATCTGGCTGCGCGAACGGTTCGACGTCCTGGTGCTCGACCTGATGATGCCGGGCGAAGACGGCCTGTCGATCCTGCGTCGCCTGCGCGGCGGCAACGATCGCACGCCCATCGTCATGCTGACGGCCAAGGGCGAAGACGTCGATCGAATCATCGGGCTCGAAATGGGCGCGGACGACTACCTGCCCAAGCCCTTCAATCCGCGTGAACTGCTGGCCCGGATCAACGCCGTGCTGAGGCGGCGCGGCGCCGAGGAATCACCCGGCGCGCCCAGCAGCGGCGCCGAATCAGTGTCATTCGGCGACTTCGTCCTCGACCTCGCAACGCGCACGCTGACGCGCGCCGGCGAACCCATCACGCTGACGACCGGCGAGTTCGCCGTGCTCAAGGCGTTCGCGCGCCACCCGCGCGTGCCGCTGTCGAGAGAGAAACTGATGGAGATGGCGCGCGGCCGCGAATACGAGGCGTTCGACCGGTCCCTCGATGTGCAGATCTCGCGCCTGCGCAAGCTGATCGAGCCCGATCCGGCGAAGCCACGCTTCATCCAGACCGTATGGGGGCTCGGCTACGTCTTCATCCCGGACGGTGGCGCCTGATCCCGAATCGGGCCGGGCCCGACCGATGACATTGCGCTCGCCATCGCTTTTCTGGCGCACGCTACTGCTGGTGCTGCTGCTGATAGTGGCCAGCCTGGGGGCGTGGCTGCAGAGTTTCCGCGTGTTCGAGCGCGCGCCGCGGGCCGAGACAATCGCGCAGCAGGTGGTGTCCATTGCACAGCTCACGCGCGCCGCGCTTCTGTATGCCGATCCCTACGTGCGGAGCGACCTGCTTGCCGAGCTGGCGCGCAATGAAGGCATCCGCATCGCTCCGCTCGAACCGAGCGACCGGGTCGTGCCCGTTCCTGACCGACCGGTGCTGCGGCTCGCCGAGCAGTCGATCATCGCAAAGCTGGGGCCTGGCACGCGCGTGGCATCGGTGGTCAACGACCAGCCCGGCCTCTGGGTCAGCCTCACGATCGAGGATGACCAGTACTGGCTCTTCATCGAACGCGATCCGGTCGCGCGCAACATCGGCACGCAGTGGATCGGCTGGGCAGCCGTCGCGATTGCCCTGTCGGTGCTGGGAGCGATCCTGATCACGCGCGTGATCAATCGCCCGCTCGCGCGGCTGTCGGCGGCGGCCCGTGAACTTGGCGAGGGTCGGATGCCAACGGAGCTGCCGGAGGTCGGACCGCCCGAGATCCGCACTGTCAACGCGAACTTCAACCGAATGGTGACCGACCTTGGCAAGCTCGAGGAAGACCGTGCGGTTCTGCTCGCCGGCATCTCGCACGACCTGCGCACGCCGCTGACACGCTTGCGGCTCGAGCTCGAAATGAGTACGTTGCCCGAGGAAAGCCGCGGCGCCATGATCGGTGACCTCGAACAGATGGACGCGATCGTGCGCCAGTTCCTGGACTACGCGCGGCGCGCCCCACAGCAGCCGGCCGAGAGCATCGACCTGTCCACGCTGGTCGAACAGGCGCCGGCCCGTGTGCGCGCCGATGCCGATGGACACACCTCCCTCAACCTGCACGTAGCGCATGGCATCGCGGTCCACGGTTATCGGACCGAACTCGATCGTGCGCTCGACAATCTGTTGGTCAACGCGATGCGCTACGGGCGCGACCCGGCCACCGGCCGGCTCGATCTGACCGTATCGCTGGCGAGCGACGGCCAGGACGCCGTGATATCAGTCGCGGATCGCGGCCCGGGTGTACCGGCCGCACAGATCGACCGCCTGCTGCGTCCGTTCGAGCGCGGCGACAGCGCGCGCAGCGGCAGCGGCGGCGCTGGGCTCGGACTGCCTATCGTTCAGCGGATCGCCCGGCTGCACGGCGGCAGTCTGCGGCTGCTCGCCAATTCCCCGCACGGCCTGCGCGCTGAACTGACACTGCCGTTGGAGCGGCGCAGATGAGTCCCGGCAGCCCCGACCGGCGGCGTCGGGCTCTGGTGACGGCAGCGTTCGCCGGCCTCGTCAGCCCGCTGCGTGTCGGTCGTGCGCAGGCCGGCGTGACGCGCATCGAGGCAGGGGCGCCGCTCCGGCTACCGCTTTCAACCGTCGACGACCTCGAAATCGCCCTGAACGCCAGTGATGGGGACGAAGCCGTCGAGCTCGCCGTGCTCACCCTCGGCACGATCGAAACCGGCGGGCAACTGGCCGCCGGCGACGGCTTGCAGCTCGACGGAGGCACGTTTGCGCAGACTGTTGCAGCGGGTCGCTATCCGCTGCAAGTCGTCGTGGCCCGCTACGCGAGCGGTACGGAGCGGGTCGCCTTCGCGCAGGTGAAGTTCAACGAGGGCGCGGCGACGAGCTGGAGCAACGCCGTCTTCGAGGGTGATGAGGCTGAAGCGCTGGCGGACGACGAAATGTCCGGCTACGAAGTGGAGTCCGGCCTGGGAAGCCTGTTCGACGCGCGCGCGCTGCGAGCATATGGCCAGGAACTCGCACAGAGCCCGCGGCTGCGAGGCGAACTGGAGCAGGTCCTGCTGCGAAATCGTCGGCCAGCGTGGAGTTGGGCCTGGGTGAGGACACCCGTCGGCTCGGGGTTGCTCGTCTCCGCCGGCGCTGGAGCGGGCTTCTACGGTTCGTACTGGGGCAAGGATGCCTCCGGGGCGATCGTCTCGCTGGTCACGGACTTCGATCTGCTCGAATGGGCCGGACTGCCCGAAGAGGAGCCGGTCACGGCTTGACGAGCAGCGCCACGGCCTGCGCGGCAATGCCTTCGCTGCGTCCGACGGCTCCCAGTTTTTCGGCGGTCTTGCCCTTCACGCTGACTGCCGCGGCCTCGAGCCCGCAACAGGTCGCGATCGCCGCTCGCATCGCGTCGATGTAGGGCGCGATCTTCGGCCGTTCGGCGATGACGGTCGCGTCGATGTTCTCGATGCGCCAGCCGGCGGCATGGACTCGTTCGGTCGCCGCCTTCAACAGCAGGCGGCTGTCGGCGTTGCGGTAACGGTCGTCGGAGTCCGGAAACAGCTGGCCGATGTCGCCGAGAGCGGCCGCGCCGAGGATCGCATCGGTGATCGCATGCAGCAGCACGTCGGCATCCGAGTGGCCGAGCAGGCCGCGCTCGAAGGGAATCTCGACGCCGCCGATGACGAGGCGCCGCCCTGGCACCAGCGCGTGAACGTCGAACCCTTGGCCGACGCGAAACATCGTCATTCCAGCCTTCCCTGTTCACCCAGAATCGCGCGCGCCAGTATGAGGTCCTCCGGAGTCGTGACCTTCAGATTGCTCGCGCTGCCCATCACCAGCCGCGGGGCGTGACCCGCACGCTCCATCGCGCTCGATTCGTCCGTCACGGCTTCGAGCGGACCGCTCAACGCGGCGCGCAACGAGCCGACGCGAAACAGCTGCGGCGTCTGCGCACACCACATCGACGCACGGTCGAGCGTCACTCCCACGCGCCCATCTTCGCCGCGCTTGAGCGTATCGGCCAGCGGAATCGCGAGCAAGCCGCCGCTGCCGTCGGCGCCCGCTTCGTCGATCAGTCGACCGAGCTGCTCCTCCGTCAGGCAGGGCCGCGCCGCGTCGTGCACCAGGACGCGGTCATCATCGCCGGTGCGGGCGGCAATCGCGATCAGGCCGTTGCGGACGCTCTCCGCGCGCGAAGCGCCGCCGACCGGCAGGAACTCCACCCGGTCATCGTCCAGCTTGAACTCGGTCCAGCGAGTGTCCGAAGGAGCCACGACCACGTAGACGGCGTCGATGCGACCTTCCGCGAGCATGGCAGCGATCGAATGTTCCAGCATCGTGTGCTTGCCCAGCGGCAGATACTGCTTCGGAACGTCGCGCTCGCCCATGCGCGAGCCCGCGCCGGCGGCGGGTATCAGGGCAATGTAGCGAAGGAGTCGGGACACGGAATGGCTCGCCAAGGAGCAGCAGGGGGCCTTCGTATAATAACGACCGAGTTCGGCGGCCCTTGAGCCCTCGCAACGGAGGGTCCGATGGCCGCTGATTTTTTTCTGCCATGAGCACCGACGTTTCGCTCGCCCCGCCCGCCACTTCCCTGGCGGGCCTGCTGCCGCGATCGCTCCCGATCGCAGGGACTCGCTTTGCCCTGGCCCGGCCACCGGGGTCGGCCGATGCCCTGTTGCTGGCCCGTACGGCCGTGCAGGCGCGCGCGGTGCGCCGACTTTTGGTCGTCATCGCGGCCGATGCCCTGGATGCCCAGCGCCTGGTCGACGAGATCCCCTACTTCGAGCCGACGCTTGCCGTGCGGCCCTTGCCGGACTGGGAGACGCTGCCGTACGACACGCTGTCGCCGCACCAGGACCTGGTGTCGGAACGCCTCGAGACCCTGTTTCGCCTGGGCCAGGCCGGGTCCGGCATCGACGTCCTGGTAGTGCCGGCGACAACGGCGCTTTATCGGCTCGCGCCGCCGCAGTACATCGCCGGACACACCTTCTTCTTTCGCCAGGGACAGACACTCGACGCCGAGGAGCTGCGTACGCGCCTGGTGTTCGCCGGCTACCAGCACATGTCGCAGGTGGTGGCGCCGGGCGAGTTCGCCGTCCGCGGTGGACTGATCGACCTCTATCCAATGGGCTCGACACTGCCCTACCGGCTCGACCTGCTCGACGCGCAGCTCGAGACGATCCGCGCGTTCGACCCGGACACGCAGCGGGGCCTCTATCCAGTGCCGGAAGTGAGGCTGCTGCCGGGGCGCGAGTTTCCACTCGACGAGCCCGCGAGACAGTCGTTCCGGCGCCGCTGGCGTGACCGCATCGAGGGCGATCCGAGCCGGTCCAGTGTCTACAAGGACATCGGCAGCGGCGTGGCAGCGGCCGGCATCGAGTACTTCCTGCCGCTCTTCTTCGACGAGACAGCGACACTGTTCGACTATCTGCCGGCGGACAGTCTCATCGCTCTGCATGGCCCGGTCGAAGCAGCGATCCAGCGCTTCTGGAACGAAACGAGCGAGCGCCATCGCTTCCTCGCCCGCGATCCGGCCCGGCCCATTCTGCCACCTTCGGCACTGTTCCTGAACGCAGAGTCGTTTTTCGCCCGCACACAGCACTACGGGCGCCTGGCGCTCGGAGACGCTGCGCCTCCCGGCACCGATGTCGCGTTCGACGCCATGCCAGCGCTCGCCGTGGAACGGCGCGCGGAAGACCCGCTTGGCCGCCTCAGGCGTTTTGCCGAGGAGTACGCGGGACGCATCCTCATCGTCGCCGACTCCGCGGGCCGACGCGAGACGATCGGGCAGATGCTCGCCGAGTTCGGCGTCCCTTTCGGCGACAGTTCCGATTTTGCGGCATTCCTTGTCAGTGACGCCCGCATCGCACTGGGCGTAGCGCCGCTGCACGAAGGCTTCGCGCTGCGCGAGCCGCAGGTCGCGATCATCACCGAAACCGAGCTCTACGCGGCGAGCCCGCGCCGCCTGCGCGGCAAGCAACGCGAGCGCGCGTCGAACGTCGAGGCGATGATCCGCGATCTCGCCGAACTGCGCGTCGGCGATCCGGTGGTTCATGTCGAACACGGCATTGGCCGTTACCTCGGCCTGCAGGCGATGGACCTCGGTGACGGCCCCACCGAGTTCCTGCATCTCGAATATGCGAACGAGGCGACGCTGTACGTGCCGGTGGCGCAGCTGCACCTGATCGGGCGCTACAGCGGCGCCGATCCGGCCGCGGCTCCGCTGCACCAGCTCGGCAGCGGCGACTGGGACAAGGCACGCAGGAAGGCTGCGAAGCAGGTACGCGACACCGCGGCCGAGCTCCTCAACCTCTATGCGTTGCGCGCGGCGCGCAAGGGGCACGCCTTCGAGTACCGCCAGCACGACTACGAGGCGTTTGCCGAAGGCTTTGGCTTCGAGGAGACACCCGACCAGCAGGCCGCGATCGAAGCCGTCCTCAAGGACATGGGCGCCGGCTTTCCGATGGACCGCCTGGTGTGTGGCGACGTCGGCTTCGGCAAGACCGAAGTCGCGCTGCGCGCCGCGTTCGCGGCCGTGGCAGGCGGCAGGCAGGTCGCCGTGCTGTGCCCCACGACGCTGCTCGCTGAACAGCACTGCCAGACCTTCCGCGACCGCTTCTCGCAGTGGCCCGTGATCATCGCCGAGTTGTCACGCTTCCGCTCGACCAAGGAAGTGTCGGATGCGATCGTCGGCATGAATGCCGGTACGGTGGACATCGTCATCGGGACCCACAAGCTGCTCAGCGCGGACGTGCGCTTCGATCGCCTCGGACTCGTCATCATTGATGAAGAACACCGCTTCGGCGTGCGCCAGAAGGAGCGGCTCAAGGCGCTGCGCGCCGAGGTCGACGTGCTGACGCTGACGGCAACGCCGATTCCGCGCACGCTGGCGCTGTCGCTGGAAGGCATCCGTGACTTTTCAGTGATCGCGACGGCCCCGCAGCGGCGCCTGGCGATCAAGACCTTCGTGCGCAAGGAATCGGCCAGCCTGATGCGCGAGGCGGTGCTGCGCGAGCTCAAACGCGGCGGGCAGATCTATTTCCTGCACAACGAAGTCGAGACGATCGAGAACCGCCGCGCGCGGCTCGCGGAGCTGCTGCCGGAGGCGCGCATCGAGGTCGCGCACGGCCAGATGCATGAGCGCGACCTGGAACGCGTGATGCGCGACTTCTACCAGCAGCGCTTCAATGTCCTGCTGTGCTCGACGATCATCGAGACCGGTATCGATGTGCCGACCGCCAACACGATCATCATTCACCGCGCCGACAAGTTCGGCCTCGCGCAGCTGCACCAGTTGCGCGGCCGCGTCGGCCGCTCGCATCACCAGGCCTATGCCTACCTGATGGTTCCCGACGAAGGCGGCCTGACGAAGAACGCCGAGAAGCGGCTGGAGGCGATCCAGAACCTGGAGGAACTCGGCAGCGGCTTCTACCTGGCGATGCACGACCTCGAGATCCGCGGCGCCGGCGAGGTGCTCGGCGAGAACCAGAGCGGCAACATGCAGGAGGTCGGCTTCGACCTGTACACCGCAGATGCTGAACGCGGCGGTGCGCGCGCTGCGCTCGGGCCGCGAACCCGACCTGCTGGCGCCGCTCGCGGCCGTCACCGAAATCAACCTGCGCGTGCCCGCCCTGCTCCCGCCCGACTATGTGGCCGACGTGCACCAGCGCCTGTCGATGTACAAGAAGCTGGCGAGCTGTGACGACGAGGACAGCCTGATCCGACTGCAGGAGGAACTCGTCGATCGCTACGGCAAGCTGCCCGAGCAGGCGCGCGCGCTGATCGAGACGCACCGCCTGCGCCTCGTTGCCGAAGGGCTGGGCGTCAAGAAGATCGACGCCTCCGCGGACGCGCTCGTGATCCAGTTCGTGCCGAACCCGCCGTTCGACACGGCACGCCTGATCGCTCTGATGCAACGCTCGAAGACGATGCGTCTCGCCGGTCCAGAGCGCCTGCGCATCGACGAGAAGACCCCGAACCTCGACGACCGGCTGCGACGGCTGCGCGAGATCTTCAAGGCACTCACCTGAATGCGGTCGTGCCGCACCGATGATGCCAGCAATTACACTCCGGCCCCGATGAAGGACCTCGTCATCCAGGGACCGGCGCTGTTGTCGGAAGCGCTCGATACCTTCAAGGTCGTCTGCGCGCCGCTGCGCATCACCGTGCGCGGGCCTTCCGCGCGCTGTGTCGGCGCCAGCGACGACCTCGAGACCCGCAAGGCCGTCAGAGGACTTGGCGAGTACTGGAAGCTCGATTGCGCCTTCGTCGATCCGGCGTGGCACCTCACCGACTTCCGCCTGCTCGCGCTCGACATGGACTCGACGCTGATCAGCATTGAAAGCCTCGACGAGGTCGCGGCCTATGCCGGCAAGGGCGAAGAAGTCGCCGCGATCACCGAGGCCGCGATGCGCGGCGAGATCAGCGACTACAAGGAGAGCCTGCGCCGGCGGGTCGCGATGCTGGCCGGGACCGACGCCGCGCTGCTCGCGCGCGTGTACGAGGACAAGCTGAGCTCAATGATGGCGCTGAACGGCTCGTCGCGACCTGCCGCGCCGCGGGCCTCCGCACGCTGCTGGTGACCGGCGGCTTCACCTACTTCACCGAGCGCATGCAGCGCCGGCTCGGGTTCGACGCCACCCGCTCCAATGAGCTCGACATCGTCGACGGGCGCCTGACGGGCAAGGTCACGGGCCCGGGCGGCGGCGAGATCGTCGATGCCGAAGGCAAGGCCCAGGCTGTGCGCGAACAATGTGCGCAGCTGGGTTGCGCCACCGAGAAGTCGATCGTGATCGGCGATGGCGCAAACGACCTGAAGATGCTGGCGCTGGCGGGCATTTCGGTCGCCTACCGGGCGAAACCGGTGGTGCGGGACAAGGCGACCTTCGCGCTCAGTCACGCCACGCTCGACGGCGTGCTGAACTGGTTCGCGGAGTGATCGAAATCCGCGCAATCGTCCCGATGCGGGAGTTTCTGCGATGCGCGTTGCTTGCAACGCTGCTCGCCGCGTCCAGCGGCGTCCTGGCGCACGGAGATGCGACTCACCCGAAATCTTCCGGTCCGGTGATCCGCGAACAGAAGGCATGGGGCATCGCCGGCGACGCAAAGGCCATCAGCCGGACCATCGAGATCACGATGACCGATGCCATGCGCTTCGTTCCTGATCGCATCGAAGTTAGCCTGGGCGAGACGGTTCGTATGCTGCACCGGAACCGCGGAAAGCTGATGCACGAGTTCGTGCTCGGCACTCGCCAGGAACTCGATGAACACGCTGCCCTGATGAAGCGGTTCCCGACGATGGAACACGACGAACCGTATATGGCGCATGTAGCGCCAGGCAAGACCGGCGAAATCGTCTGGACGTTCAATCGCGCCGGCGAGTTCGACTTCGCCTGCCTGATTCCCGGCCACTACGATGCCGGGATGGTGGGCAAGGTCAAGGTACTGCCTGCCGCGGCCGGAAAAAGTGGCAGCGGCTCCGGCGCGAAACGCTGACGCCCACGCAGGGCCAGCCACGACACGCAGTCGATGCGAGGCGGCCCGGTGATTCCGCGCGTCAACTCAGGGCTGCAGTTCGATCTCGCCCGGCCGCCAGGTCTTCGCGAACCACGGCTCGAGTGGTCCGTACAGGCGCAGGATCGTGTTCCATCCCTTGCCGGGCACCGTCTGCACCCAGTTGCCTCCTTGCCCGCCGGCGCCTTCGGTCCGAAGTAGACGTCGACCGAACCGTCCGCGTTGACCTGCAGTCCCTTGTCTGGCTGCTGACGCTGGGAAACTGCTGATCGGTCTGGGGCATCGAGCGCGTCTGGTTGCTGTACAGGATCACCGACCAGAAATCCTTGACCGGAATGTTCGGCGGCAGACGCAACTTGTAGTTCTTTCCGCCATCGAGCACTTCGCCGCGCGAATCACGTGCGGCCCACGCGTACTGCGAGCCGAGCCCGACCATCTTCTGTTCCATGGCCGGCGTGACGCCGGTCGCCAGGAAGTAGTAGAAGATGTAGCCGTCCAGGTTGAGGACATCTGGCTGCGTCTGGAACCTGTAGCCCCCGACGAACGGGAGCTGCCAGGCGCTCTTCTCGTAGTAGTAGGCGTCCTTGCCACGTGTGTGGAAGGCAATGGCGCGCGCCGTCGCATCGCCGACGGCGGCCGCCTCCGTCAGGATCTTCTTCATGCGCGCGTCGGGCGCGAAGGGCTTGCCCTTCTGGATGCCGATGGAGGCGTAGAAGCCGAGCCGGATCTGGTCGAGCGACTCGCTGGGCTCTTCCTGCACCACCTGATTCAGCAGCTCCCAGAACGCGTAGTCCGCCGGGGCGACCGTGTTGAACGGCTTGCCCGACATGTCTACGACCTTCACCTGCGGCGGATTGGCAGCCTGCGACGGGGGTAGACCCTGGCGAACTTCCTCACATGGTCCACGGCAGCGTTCCAGTCGTCCGCGACGACGAACGTGCGCCAGGGAAGCCAGATGTTGAAGGTCGGGGACTGGACCACTGCGACATAGCCAGTCTGGGCGACGTCGCCCTTGTAGCCGGGCGGCAGGATCAGGTACTTGCCGCCTGCGCCCTTGTCCGGCCCGGTAATGCCGAGATCGATGACCCAGCGGTACCACATGTCGTTGATCGCGCCCAGAGACTTCGGCGGCACCTCCAGCACCAACGGCCCCTTGCTGAGATCCAGCCATGCCCAGCTGTAGAGGGTGTTGTCGTTCGCCGTCAGGAAGATCGAGCGCGAGTCCATGTGGAACACCGGCACGACCGTGTTCACCGGCCCCAGGGTCCGGATCGCGTTTCGGTTCGCCGCCTGGCTCACGGCCGGAATCGCGAGCAGGTACGCCTGAACGGCGCGCTGGAAGTCGAGGTTGTCGAACAGCTTTTCGCCGCCGAAGTCTTGTCCGGGAACCCGTCGAAGAAGTTGAGCGTGCCGAGGCGGGTCTCGACCTTGTCCGGCGATGCAACGCCCGGCGGCATCGGGCGTGGAGTACTTGAGCTCCCGGATTAGTGGGCGGGCCACCGAGCGGCTGCGCGCTTACATTTGCAGAGCCGACGGCCAAGACCACAGCCGCGACAATTGTGCATGCGCTGCGTAATGCCTTCATTCGTTAACCTCCACGATTGCGCGCTACCGAAACGGTGCCACTTGGGGCGCAATCAGGAAGTGTCGACCCGGCCAACGCCTCGCAGATTGACATGCGACAACCGGCGTCGACGGTTGACTCGCAATCCATTCCGGGTAACAAGCGACGGCTTCGGGAACGTCGCACTCGATGTCGGTTTCCTGCTACGTTTGGCCCAGTCGCAACGCTCTGGGGCCGGCGCTCTAGCCACCACCGGGCGGTTATTTGTCCCACCGAGACGCCTATTTGTCGTCTAACGGAGAGTCGGGGGGAGATCGATCGTCCGGGCGCTCGGGCCGCAGCCAGTATTCCGCATACAAGAACACCCTGCGGATCGCTTCCCACATGCGATTCCGCTTCAGTCAGGTCCAAGGCTCGCCCATGCATCGAGGCTAATGCACTCCGTACGACGAGCGCCGCAGGAGGTCCACTCCAGCGTAGATTGGACAACGTATTTGTCCAGATCGGGACGCTCCAATGTTCCTTCGCCTCTGGGAGGAGGTCCCGCATCCCATTGAAGGCCTCTTGGCTTTGAAGCTGCGTGCCGCTCAGCAGCTCGGTTGCCTTGCACCTTGAGGCGATCAAGGCCTCTGGCGAGGTTGCCTGGGAACTTGATTTGCTTCAGCGGCTCGGTCAGCAGGTCCGCAATGTCGACGTGGCGTCCGCTTTCGAGCGATTCGGCAGAAAGACTTCAACGGCCGAAGTTGGCCGAAGGCCGCCTGCCGGTTACTCCGACAGACTTTCCGCAGCACGTTCCCGACGGACTCCATTTGTCCTCGACAAAATTCAGTTGTCCAAGCCACCATGGAATCAGGCAGAGATCGCGAAAAGCGCCGCAGCGGCCGATCCGCTGCAGCGCTGTTCAGGCTGGATCTTCCATGGATAGCGCGTTAGGGCAACAACTGCGCCCAGGTCAGTTCCTTCGTGCTCTCGTACGTACCGTCGTTGTTGGCATCCAGCTCACTGCGAACGCGGTCCGCATTCATCACGGTAAGCCGCATCCGCGATGCGTTGCCAAGCACCGAGACCTGTCCGGTGTCCGGGTGGAGGGCCGTCATCGTCTGATGCACCGGTGTTGCCGGGTCCGTCACGAGCGTCAGGCGCGCCCCGAGCGAGGCCACCAGCACCGTGCCACTGAGCGAGGTCGTCGACCAGGCTACTGTGGTCGACGCGGACGGAAGGAACTCGATCGCCACCGCGACGAAGCCCCCGTCGTAGGTGAACGTATCGTTGACGGTGGGCGTGGATCCCTGTGCCACGAATCCGCCCGGGGTGACGGTAACGTCGAGGCGGGTCGTCGTGCCTGTCGACCCGAGGGTCTCCGTGTATGTTGCATTCATCACGCCGCTCATCGAAGACGTGTAGCTGCCGTCAACTATGACCAGTTGCTGGAATGTGAACGCGCCGCTCAGCTGCATCGCGGTCGCCGATTGCGACACGGTCGCAATTCCCATCGCCAGCGTGCCGTTCACCATCGTGCTGGCGTCCTCCCGGCACTGGCTGAAGGCAAACGTCATCGAGTCGCCCGGAGACAGCACTGTGTTGCTGTCGCGGTCATCGATGGTAGTCGTCATCGAACCGCCTCCGGGGCACGCTTCCGTCTGACTAATAGCGGCGAGCGGGCTCGCCCGGTTGCTGGAGGCGTGAACCGGTGCGACCGACTTGCCCATGGCATAGATAGGTAGGGCGCTGACGGTGTCGGCCTTTGCCGGCGCGGGCGCGGCCGTCGGCAGCACCCCGACGCCGCCCATGGTGAAGAACGCAGCCACCGTCGCACGCGCAACGGCGTCCTGGTTGGCTGCCGTGATCTGGACCATCGTGGGTGGGGGCGGAACGATAGGCGTTACAACCGCACCGCCATCGTTGCTGTCACCGCCGCAGCTGACCACGAATACCGCCGCCGCCGTTGCGACAAGGCGGACTGTCCGTCCGAGTACGAGTCGAGTCGTCATGATTTTCTCCTGCGGTTCGGCTCGAGCACATTCTTCGAGCCGACGTTCGCGTACGACTGGCCACGCTCAGGAAGTGAAAACCACCGGCCTCTGCGAGGCGCATCGCCCCGAAAACGCCATTTCAGTCTGTCGGCGCATTCCGGCAGCTCATTGCTGCAGGGCCAAAGACATCGCATTCGGCTGCGCAGCGAAAGGTCAGCTGATCGCATCCCGAACTTTCGTTGCCCGGCCGACCGGAGTCTCATGAGCCAACGTAGTCCGCACGGATCTCGTCGATCGACGGGCGCGCTGTGATTGCGACGTACTCGCAACCTTCTCTGATTCCGGTCGGCTAATGGATGTCTGCTATGCGGCGAATTGGGCGAGTAGCTTCGATAGCCGCTCGTGGTCCGGCTCAGCCGCTCGACGCGAGCAACCGATGAACGCTTCTCGTTTTGCCGAGTTCGCGTACCGCCTCTGCGCCCAGCCCTTAACCACCCTTGATGCAGGTCGAAACCCGACCGCTTTGCCCGCCTATGGTGGTGAGCAAATAGATACAAACGGGGGGAGGAGCGTCATGAACGCGTTGGGTCGTTTCGTTGCCAGCTGTCTCGCTTCCTGCGTCGTGGCTACTTCCGTCTACGCGGCGCCGTACTCCCAATTCGTCGTGTTCGGCGACAGCCTGTCCGACGCAGGCAATGCCGCCTTCATCACCTCGAACCAGTTTCCACCGTCGCCGCCCTATGCCGGATCCTTCAGCAACGGACCGACGGCTGCGCAGTACATGGCCAACCTGCTGGGCGTATCCGTGACGCTTGGCTGGTCGGGTCTCAGTGCGACGGCGAACAACTACGCCGTCGGGGGAGGACTCAACGGCTACGGCAACTACAACGTCCAGATCGGCAATCCGCCAGGGTTGGGCGCGGCGTTTCCGGTCATGGCGGCCACTGGCATCCGCGAGCAGATCGAGCGCTACTCGCTCGTGAACCCCGTGATGCCCAACGCCGCCAGCACGCTGTTTATGGTCTGGGGCGGACCCAACAACGTCTTCCTCGGCGCAGAAACCGGTGGCGATCCATCGGTGTACATCCCGGCTGCACTCGCCGACCTGAGCAATGACCTCCTGATGCTGGCGGGCATGGGGGCGCGGCACCTGTTCGTGCCCAGCATGCCGGACCTCGGCCTGACTCCCGAGGCGCGTGGCATGGGGCCGGCTGCGATGGCGGGCCTGTCCGCGCTGAGCGCCGCCTACAACGGCGGCCTGGCCCAGCTGCTCGCCGGCCTCGACACCGCCTTTGACCCGCTCGGCATCGACTTGTTTTCGTTCGACACCGCCGCGTTCTTTGCCGACGTCAGCGCGAACCCGGCGGCGTTCGGCCTCACGAACGTGACGGACTCGTGCCTGTTCACCGCTCCGGCGGTGTGCTCCACCTACCTGTACTTCGACAATGTGCACCCGACCACGGCAGCGCATGACCTCCTTGCTCTGCAGTTCGCCACAGCGGTCGGAGTCGTTCCCGAGCCGGCCATGTCAGGGCTGCTCGTCGTCACGCTCGTTGGGTTGTGGGGATTGCGAAGGCGAGCGATCAAGCGCTAGAGGGTCGCCAGAAGGGGCCAGCACCGGCGGCCAGCTGGCCGGACGACTGTACGTCGAACTCCGGCACTCGCAGCAACAGTCATACACGTGTTGAGTCCGTCGAGGACTTGCGCCGCTCCTGCATGGGTCAGGCGAAAGCAATCCGGCGGGTCAACTCAGCGCGATCGTGCACGGTGTCTGCTCTTGAGCTATTACGGCGACAATGCCGAATGGACGTTCCTGGCCGCGGATGGCTTCCGCACGCAATGTGCATGTGCGAACGCCCGCTTGCGACATGATCTGTCTTTCGTCAAGGCTTGGGCTGCGACGCGACCTACGAATTAAAGGCAGTTCCCTCTCGCCCCAATATTCCTTCAATGCGCAGTGCTGGTTGGGTGGCTTCAGCGGTCCTGATTGGCGCGATCGCCGGATGCGCCATGGTGCCGTATCCCCGCGAATGGGCACCGACCGCAGCGGGGAACGGCCATTGCATGCACTTCACCGGCGACTACCTGAATGCCGGCTCCACGGTGGAACCGTCCAACCCCATGCTGCCGCTCTCGGAGGCAGGCCCGCCCGATTACCTGGCACGCATCTTCCTGCACAAGTCGGGTGGTGCCTACCGCGTCCGTCTGGATGTCAGCGAGCAAGACCGCATCCTTGTCAGTGAAATCGACGCCGACGGCAATGTCACGGCGCAGAGCGAAGCGCCACCGAAGGACTTTCGCTGCAGCGGCGGGAAGATTCATTTCAGCGAAGGCGGTGGCATTGCAGCCGGCGGCCTGGTTGCTGTTGGCGGATCGAGCTGGTCTTCAATTTCGAAGGCAAAGGATGGCGCCCTGATCGTCGAGAACACCATGTGGGCCGCAGGCGTCGCGATCGCGGTGCCGGTGGCAATGGCCGGCCGCAGCTGGAGTCGGTTCAGCGTCTGGACGGACACCTCGAAGGCTCAGCCAGTCACTGAAGATCCCTACGAGTGGCCCGAGCAGGGTCGCGGCGGCCCCGCTCCGCTGCTACTGCGGACCAGTCCGCTGGCATACAGCGCGCTGCGCGCGGATGCGCCGCACCCCTACATCGAAGGCATTGACTGTCGTGCAGTCCTTGGCGACGCGGTGGTCTCTGCAATGTCGAGCGTGCGTTCTGCGTTGGAGCAGGTGCAGGCAGCGCAGATCGTGCAGGACGAGGTGCTACGTCTGTTGGCCGGCAGCAAGGTGCCGGTCGAGACGGTGCGGTCGGCAACCGAGACCGGTGAAGTCGCGGCAGCGAAAAAGGTGATCGTCGCCGACGTCCATGTTCGCTTCGGACAAGTAAATCAGGCGAAATGCGTGGTGAAGCTGGTGGCAACGGCCGAGGTGCGAGTCCAGCCGGTCGGGCGCCGCCAACAGCCGCGCCGCTGTACGACGTGTGGTCGATCGCGGACAACGTTCCGGTCGAGGCGTGGGCGAGCGATCCGGGCGCCGCGCAAGCCGCGCTAGCCGGACTCTTGCAGCAGGTCGGCCGTGATCTCGCAGTCAGCTATCGCGAAAGAACGCGCTGCTCTGGTGTGGACTGCTAGGCCCTGTTTCTCTGCAAAATCCGGCGTGCGTGCGCTCGGCCGGATCGCCGAAGCGAGCCAGCAAGCGCATGGTTTGATCCTGTTTCAGGTAACCGCGTCGCGTCTGATTCGAGTTTGATCGGCTGGACCATCGCGACGTCTGGTTCCGCCCGAGATCTGCAGTGGCTCACGCGGACTTCGCGACCACCCATATTTCCTCACAGGGCCACTTGCGCGCCCATTCGAGTGAGGAAGTGATGTAGTAGGAGTGCTCCACCGCGTTGCTGGGTGGGTAGAGCTCGACCAGATCCACGATATCGAAGCCCGTCCGGCGCAGCAAGCGAATGAGTTCTCCGTGTGGCAGCTGCCACTCCACACCCTCTTCGCCCGGCCATTCGAGGCGTCCCAACCCGCGCTGCGGCCGCTGCAGCGTCTCGGACACTGCTCCTTCATCAGTTGAACATAGGATCGACAGCGAGCTGTTGCGGAGAAACCATAGGCGGCCGAGCGGGCGCAAAAGCCGATGCGCCTCCGGTATCCACACGTGCGGATCGCACCAGATGCTGGCACCGAACTCGGAGATCGCCAGGTCAAAGCTCTCAGAGGGAAGGGGCACGTTTTCAGCACTCGCTTCGATGAGCGGAAACGTGATCCCGAACTCAATCTGACAGCGGCGTGCCGTAGAAAGCTGCGCGGGAGTGACATCCACCCCCACAGGACGCGCACCGCGTTTCGCCAGCCAGGCCGAGACGTAGGCTGTGCCACAACCGAGTTCGATGACATCCAGCCCATTGACATCACCGAGTGTCTTGATTGATGCCTCCGGGACCCCGAACACTCCCCACGTCATTTCCGTGGCTGCCCAAGCGGCACTTGCCTGCTGGTCGGTGAATTCGGCGTTGACCTTCGTCCAGCTCGCGCGATTGCGTATCGCGTCGTCGGAGATCTCAGGCATGGCGACTGCAGTGCCCTGACTTGTGATCGCTCATGATGTCCGCTTCCGGACTGGTTGGCCAGCTGAGTCAGAAGTCTGCTCGTGGCGGACTCAAGGCCTCCAGCGAGCTTCCAACTACCTCCATAGATTGGCCAGTTGGCCAATTTATGGGGCAAAACACAGTGTCTGTGACGCAGATGGCTGCTCCGCCTGCGTGGAGCGGGATGATCAGCCGGCAAAGGCACGCTGTTGAGCCCGCCGATTCGCGCGGACTCGGGCGTGGCCCCGCTAGCCGCCGGGCGCCGGCTTGGGTCTTGACCTGGTCGAGCCAGATCCGTTCGTCACCTGAATCCACGTGGACAAATCCGCGGCCCACGTAGAAGCCGGTGCCGCCGCGTCCCAGCACCGAAGCCAGGCCTGCGAGCTTGACGCTGGTGACTCCGCGCACCGAGATATCGGCCGCCTGCCCGACGACGTGCCGTGAGTCGCGCGCCGCGCCCTCGGTGGAGTTGTTTGTCTTCTGCGTGCGATAGCCCGAGTGCAGCTCGATCGGCGCCTGGATGCCGGAGTGCGCCAGCCAGGCCTGGACACCGGCCAGCGTGTCGAGCAGCGCGCGGTTCATGGCGAACACGCGATCGGCCCGAAGGTCGCGCATGATCCAGCACAGGCGCAGGTATTCGTCCTGGTTGCGGCCCGCGGTCGAGGTCCAGTAGGTTGCCCGCACTTCCTCGTCACCGCGGCGGACCCACAGCGTGCGCCGCTCGCGCAGCAGTTCGGCCAGGCGCGGGTCCATGGCGGCCTGAGCCGCAGGTACTCGCAGCGGCATCGCCCCGCACAAGCTGCAGCCGGCGGCGAGCACAAGACGCCGTCGGGTCAGTGCACGCGCTTCCTGATGCGCGCCGTCGTGGTCCACCGCGGTAACGGCAGGTGACGTCAGATCCGCTCGAAGATCGCGGCGATGCCCTGGCCGCCACCGATGCACATCGTCACCAGCGCGTAGCGGCCGCCGCTGCGCTGCAGCTCGTAGAGCGCCTTGACGGTGATGATCGCGCCGGTGGCGCCGATCGGGTGGCCGAGCGAGATGCCGCCGCCGTTGGGATTGACCTTCTCCGGTCGGAAATCCGAGGTCCTTCGCCACCGCGCAGGCCTGTGCGGCGAACGCCTCGTTGGCTTCGATGACGTCGAGTCGGCGACCTTCAGGCCCGGCGCGCTCGAGCGCCTTGCGCGTCGCCGGCACGGGCCCGATGCCCATGTACTTCGGATCGACCCCGGCATGGCCATAGCCCACCAGCCGCGCCAGCGGCTTGAGCCCGCTCTTTCTCGGCCACCGCGCGCTCCATCAACACCACCGCCCCGGCGCCATCGTTGATGCCAGAGGCATTGCCGGCCGTCACCGTGCCGTTTTCCTTGGCGAATACCGGCTTCAGCTTCGCCATGTCGTCCATCGACGTGCCTTCACGGAAGTGCTCGTCGGTGTCGAACACGACGGGGCCCTTCTTGCCCTTGATCTCGATCGGCACGATCTGGCTCTTGAAGTGGCCGGCCTTGGTCGCGCCGGCGGCGCGCCGATGGCTCTCGACGGCCAGCGCGTCCTGTTCCTGGCGCGTGATGCCCCACTTCTTCGCGACGTTCTCGGCCGTCACGCCCATGTGGATCACGTCGAAGGGATCGTGCAGCGCACCCACCATCATGTCGATCGCCTTGAAGTCGCCCATGCGCTGGCCCCAACGGCCGGCCGGCACGATGTACGGCCCACGCGACATGCATTCGGCGCCACCGCCGAGCGCGATGTCGGTATCGCCCAGCAGGATCGACTGCGCCGCCGAAATGATCGCCTGCAGGCCGCTGCCGCACAGGCGATTGAGCGTCAGGCACGGAGTGTCCTGGCCCACGCCGCCGTTGAGCGCCGCCACGCGTCCGAGGTACATGTCCTTCGGCTCGGTGTTGATCACATGCCCGAACACCACGTGGCCGACCTCGGCGCCCGCGACCTTGGCCCCGCTTCAGCGCCTCGGCCACTACCGTTGCGCCAAGCTGCGTCGGCGGTATGTCCTTCAGGCTTCCGCCGAATGTTCCGATGGCGGTCCGGGCTCCACTGACGACGACGACTTCGCGCATTTGGTGCTCTCCCATGTTTCACAGCGATGGAGGTGGGCCGGCAGGGCCCCGGTTCAGCCGCAGATTCTTGCACTTTCAACGCACGGCTGCTTGACCTGTGTCGGAACGTGCCGCACTACCTTTGTATGCTGGCCACGGTCGTAGACTAAGTGCATGCGCTGGTCGTCGCGTGCTGCTCTTGGCTTGGCTACCGTCGTGCTGCTCGCGGCAGACGTCGCCCGCAGCGCCGAACTGTTGCCGCCCCTGTCGGCCGAGGAACGCGACCGCATCATTGCGCACGGCCCGTGGCCGACACCGATAGCGCGGGATGCCTCGAACCGCGCTTCGGGCAGCGAGGCTGCCATCGCCTTCGGCCGCCGCATGTTTCACGAGCCGCGGCTGTCGGCCAACGGCTATGTGGCCTGCGCGGCCTGCCATCAGACCAACCGCGGCTGGACCGACGCGATCCCCCGGGCGCGCGGTCTGGCCCCCGTGGACCGCAACACCCCCACGCTCACGAACGCGGCACTCAATTCGACGTTCGGCTGGATCGGGGCCAGCGACTCGCTCTGGATGGCGAGCCTGCGACCGATACTCGACGAACGCGAGATGGGATCGAACGCCTCCGCGGTGGCACACGTCGTCCGCATCGGTGACGGGCTCGCCTGCGAGTATCGGCTCGCCTTCGGTCGCACACCCGAGGCCATGGACGACGAAGTGGTGATGGTCGACGTAGCCAAGGCGATCGCCGCCTTCCTCGAGACCCTGACGACCGGCCGCACGCCGTTCGACGAATTCCGGGACTCTCTGGCACGCGGAGACCGGCAGAACGCAGAGCGCTACCCGGCCGCCGCCGCGCGCGGTGTCCGACTCTTCGTCGGCCGCGCCGGCTGCGCGTCGTGCCACTCCGGCGCGAACTTCACCGACGGCGCCTTCTACGCGGTAACCGGTTCGATCGACAGCAGTCGCCGCGACAGCATCCGGAGCCTGCAAGCCAGCCGCTACAGCCTGGCCGGCCCGTACAACGACGATCCTGAGCGCACACGCACGCGCACGGAGTCGATGCGCGCATCGACCGCCCGACCGCAGGATCGCGGCCAATACCGGGTGCCTTCGCTACGCAACGTAGCCGTCACGCCACCCTACTTGCACGACGGGTCGCGCGATACCCTGCGCGAGGCCATACAACATGGCGGCGGCGAGGCGCTCTCGGCCAGCGACCTGGACGATCTCGTCGCTTTCCTGGTTCTGCTGACCGACAGCGCGGGCGCACAGCGGCCGATCGAACGGCCCGGCGCTTCGACCTGCCACTGACCCCACAAGCCCTAGGCTGCCTTCCGCGACAGCGGCGGCGTGCCATCGCGCATGATCCCGACAATCTCCTTGCGAAACTCCGGCGTGTCCTTGTGGCCGTGAACCGCCACCGCATGCTGAACAGCGGCGTCGATCAGTTCCTTGTCCGTGTCAGCCGAAATGGCGACGCTGCACTTCATATCGCTCGGAAATTCACGGCAGTCAATGTACTTGCGACCCATGGTGTCCTCCTGTGTCGGTCCGCGCTGCGGCGGAGCAGTGGCAAATGACGGCGCCGGCCGCGGCTGCCAATATTCATCGACAGCATGGGCGCAGCTCCTTCGGCGACTTCACGAAAGGCGCCAAGACGGCGCTGAAAAGGCAGGTCTCGCACCCTGCGAGGAGAACTTGATGCGCCCCGCTTCTGAAAGGCCCGGCATTCGCCTTCGGGGCGGCGATTGACTATAGACCGTCCGGGCACGCCAGGTCCATCGCGCGCCGCAGAGACCTAGAAGCGGGCGTTCAGCCCGATAAGGGCAGCGTACTGCAGGAAGATGTCACTGCTCAGGACGACAACGCAGCCTCCCGAGCAAAGGAAACCTCCCGAGCTGTTGACGAACGTGGCGTATCCGCGTGCCTCGGCGCGCAACCCCACGTTGTCACTGAGCGGCCAGTAGTAGCCGACGCCAAGATTGAGCGAAGCCTTGATCTCTGACCCGTAGCCGGTCGTGCTGGGACTGAACTGGGTCACGCCGATTCCGCCCGCCACGTAGACCCCGCGCCCGATCGGTCCGTCGACAAACGACGTGCCTCCGAAGTGCAGATAGCGGATCGTCAGATCGAAGGGTGCCGCTCCGCCGCCCGGCGACAGCGTGGTCGACTGCTGGCTGTACATCAGCTGAAGTTCGCGCGACGGGTCGAGCACGGTACCGAGCGCAAGCGCGAACGCCGCCGAGCTCTTGACCGTCGCCTGTGCATCGGTCGACACGTTCTCGATGCCGTCGCTGCCGACATACCCGGCATAGAGCGTCAGCGTCATCTGCGCGGCCACCGGGCCCGCGAGCAGCGTGGAGGCGAGTACTGCCGCGCCGGCGAGCCAGCGCCGCACGCGCCTCATGAGAAATGACGCTTCCATACCGGAGCCACCTCGGGCAACTTGTCGACTCGCTGCATCATCGCCGCGAATTTCGGGTGAGCATCCTTCAAGTAGTCCCGCATCTTCCACCAGCGAGACAGATTGGCGAGGTAGACGTCGCAGACATAGGGTTGCGGCCCGAGCAGGAAGCCATTCTTCTGGGGGAACGCGCGCGCGACGATGCCCCAGCCGAGCTTCATGCGCGCGACCGCCGCACGCTCGACGGCGGCTCGCGCCGCGACTGTGCGCGACGTCGTCCAGCGCGCCGGGTAATCCGCCACGCCCACGGCCGTGTATACCGTCGCGGCCACGAACTGCATCCAGCGCAGGCAGGCGGCGCGGTCGCGCGTGGAGAGTGCCGGCACCCAGTCACTCGGGTGACGCTCCAGCAGGGTCCAGAGCACGGCCACGCTCTCGGTGAGGATCTCACCCCCGGGTGTGACCAGCGTCGGCAACTGGCCGAGCGGATTGAGCGTCTTGAGCTCCTCGAAGTACGGCCCCGGCGGGTCGCTCCACGGCGTGGCGTCCTTCAATTCGTGTTCGAGCCCGAGTGCTCCGAGCATTACTTCCACGCTGGCCCCACCCGAGCGGCGCGCCGTATAGAGCACGTACTGGGTCGTCATGCTAGCGCTCCATGCAGGTCGTGTTCCTCGGCGGACGTGATTTTCACCTCGACGAAGTCCCCGGGCGCGAGTTTGCGCCGCCCGGTCTTGATGTAGACGACACCGTCGATCTCGGGCGCGTCGGCGGCGGTCCGCCCCATCGCAACCGAGGGCCCGACCTCATCGACCAGCACACGCTGGACCGTTCCTACCTTGCGGGCGAGACGCCGCGCCGAGATCTGCTCCTGCACCTGCATGAAGCGCGCGCGCCGTTCCTCGCGCACCTCGTCGGCGAGTTGTCCTGGCAGCGCGTTGGCCGCCGCGCCTTCGACCGGCGAATACGCAAAGCAACCGACCCGATCGAGTTCCGCCTCGCGCAGGAAGTCCAGCAGGTGCTCGAACTCGGCCTCGGTCTCGCCGGGAAAGCCGGCGATGAAGGTCGATCGGATCGTGAGGTCCGGGCAGAGCGCCCGCCAGGCGCGGATGCGCTCGATGTTCTTCTCGCCCGACGCCGGCCGCTTCATCGCCTTGAGCACGCGCGGGTGCGAGTGCTGGAACGGTACGTCGAGGTACGGCAGCACCCTGCCCTCGGCCATCAGCGGTATCACTTCGTCCACGTGCGGATACGGATAGACGTAATGCAGCCGGACCCAGGCGTCGGACGACTGCGCGAGTTGCGCCAGTTCCTTCACCAGTTCGGTCATCTTCGTCCTGACCGCGCGGCCACCAACGAAGTCGAGCTTGTAGCGGACGTCGACGCCATAGGCGCTGGTGTCCTGCGAGATAACTAGGATTTCCCTCACACCCTGCTTGACCAGGTTTTCCGCCTCGCGCATGACCTGGCCGATCGGGCGTGAGACGAGGTCGCCGCGCATCGACGGAATGATGCAGAAGCTGCAGCGGTGGTTGCAACCCTCGGAAATCTTCAGATACGCGTAATGCCGCGGCGTCAGCTTGATGCCGGCCGGCGGCACGAGGTCGGTGTACGGGTCGTGCGGCTTCGGCAGGTGCCGATGCACGTGATCGAGTACCTCGGTTGCGGCGTGCGGGCCCGTCACCGCCAGAACCTTCGGGTGCACCTTGGCGACCAGGTTCTCGCCTTTGTCACTGCGCGCACCGAGGCAGCCGGTCACGATGACCTTGCCGTTTTCGGCGAGCGCCTCGCCGATCGCGTTGAGTGACTCCTGCACGGCGGCATCGATGAAGCCGCAGGTGTTGACGATGACGAGGTCGGCTCCCTCGTACGTCGGGCTGGTCGCGTAGCCCTCCGCGCTCAGTTGCGTGAGGATCAATTCCGAGTCAACCAGCGCCTTCGGGCAGCCCAGAGACACAAAGCCCACCGACGGAGCGGTGGGCTTGGCGGCGGCCGAACGTGACCGCCGTGCGGCACTCGTGGCGGTCATCGCCCCACAGTCACGGCTACTTCTTCTCGCCCGGGAAGCCGGGGAAGCCGGTGAACATCGAGCGGGCCTGGTTCTGCATGTTTTCCTGCATCTGCACGAAGAGGTTCTTCGACTGCTCGATGTAGTTCGACATCATCGACTGGATCATTGGCGACTGCATGTTGACGAACTGTGTCCACATCTCAGGCCCAATCTTGTTCGTCTCGTAGAAGGCCTTACTTTGTTCCGACAGTTTGCCCTGGATGTCGATGAACGCCTGGATGTTCTTCTCCAGATACGAGCCCATCATCCCCTGCATCGCGTTACCGTAGAAACGGATGATCTGCGACAGCATCACCGCGCTGAACATCGGCATGCCGCCGGCCTCTTCCTCCAGGATGATCTGCAGCAGGATCGGGCGCGTCAGGTCTTCGGTGCTCTTGGCGTCGACGACCTGGAAATTCTCGTTGTCCAGCACGAGCTGCTTGACGTCAGCCAACGTGATGTAGGTGCTGGTCTGGGTGTCGTACAGGCGTCGGTTCGGGTACTTCTTTATAAGGCGGACTGCGGTTGCCATTCGTGTTCCTCAGTTGTCATCGCGCGGCGCGCGACGGCCCGTCGTGCGGGCATCTCCCATTTATTTGGCGGCATTCTAACGAAGATGACGCACCGCAGCGGAGGCGCCCCCGGGCAGCCGCGGATGGCCGGCCTCCCGGCTCTCTGCCAGAATCTCACGCTTTGACTTCCGGCAGTTGCCTCTGAGGAGACATGATGGTCCGCCGTTCCCTGTTCGCGTCACTTCTGACCGGCCTCTCGCTGGCGCTCGCCACCGGCGCGGCGATCGCCGGCACGGTCACGGTAATCACCTCGTTCCCCAAGGAACTGACCGCGGCTTACAAGTCGGCCTTCGAGAAGGCCAACCCGGGCGTGACGCTCGAGATCCTGAACAAGAGCACGGTGGCCGGCATCGCATTCGTGCGCGAGACCGCCTCGGGACAGCGCCCCGACGTGTTCTGGGCCTCTGCTCCCGATGCCTTCGAGGTGCTCAAGCGCGACAAGCTGCTGGTCGCTGCCACCGACGTCGACAACAAGGCCATTCCCGCGAAGATCGGCAACTATCCGATCAACGATCCTCAGGGCTTCTATAAGGGCCAGGCGCTGGCTGGCTACGGGATCATGTACAACACGCGCTACCTGAAGGCGAACAAGCTCGCCGCACCGAAGGAGTGGACGGACCTGCTCGCCCCTGCCTGGTACGGACACGTGGCGATGACCTCGCCCTCGCGCTCGGGGACGATGCACCTGACCGTGGAGACCATCCTGCAGGGCGAAGGCTGGGACAAGGGCTGGAGCCAGATCCTGCAGATGGCCGGCAACAGCGCACAGATCACTGAGCGCAGCTTCGGAGTCCCGGATGGCATCAACAACGGCCAGTTCGGCGGCGGACCGGTCATTGACTTCTTCGGCCTGGCCGGCAAGAACTCGGGATTCCCGGTCGAGTTCGTCTACCCGGCCGTGACTTCGATCGTTCCGGCCAACATCGCACTGATCGCCGGCGGCAAGAACTCGGCCGAGGCGAAGAAGTTCGTGCAATTCACGCTGAGCCAGCAGGGCCAGGAACTGCTGCTGCTGCCCGCGATCTCGCGCCTGCCCGTGCTGCCGTATCCGGCGCTTGCGGGCAAGATCCCGGTCGGGTATCCGGACCCGCAGGCCATCGTCAAGCGCGCGAAGGTCAACTTCAACGCCGACACTTCCGAGGACCGCTACTCGCTCGTGCATTCGCTGTTCGACCAGACGATCACGTTTCGTCTGAAGGAACTGCAGGCGGCGACCAAGGCGATCCAGGCGGCCGAAGCGAAACTGGCCGCGAGCGGCAAGCCGAATGCCCAGGCCTCCGACCTGATCAGGCAGGCACGTGAACTCGCCTACTCGCCGATCGTCTCGGCGACGCTCGCTACTCAGCCCGATTTTCTTAAGGTCTTCGCCGCAAACAAGAAGGAAGTCGCGGTCGCCAAGCAGGTCACCGGCCTCGAGGAAAGCTGGAACCGGAAGGCGCGCGAGAACTACACGAAGGCAGCCGAACTCGCACAGCAGGCCACCGCGGCGATCAAGTAACTCCAGCCGGCGACCCCTCCGATGAGCGCCGTGCTGGGCGACGAGCGCGGCGCGTCCGCGGCAGTCGCACAGTTCCTGCGCCGCTACGGCACGTCGTGGCGGGCACTGCTCGTACTAGCGGCGATCGCCGCGTTCCTGCTCGCCCTGCTGATCGTCCCGGTCGGCACGGTCTTCGTCACGGCGTTCCGCGACGCCGACGGCAGTTTCACGCTCGGACACTTCGCGTCGTTCTTCTCTACCGGGCTGATGCGCGAGTCGTTCTTCAACTCGCTCTTCGTCGCCACCACCAGTGTCATCGTGGCGTCGTTCATCGCGGTACCGCTCGCCTACCTGACGGTGCGCTTCGAGTTTCGCGGCGCGCTGCTGATCCAGACCCTCGGCGTGCTGCCGCTGATCATGCCGCCCTTCGTCGGCGCCGTGGCGATGCAGCTGGTGTTCGGCCGATCGGGTTCTGTCAATCTGCTGCTCGAAGACCATCTCGGCTTTTCGATACCGATCATGCAGGGGCTGACCGGCGTCGTCTTCGTCGAGAGCCTGCACTATTTCCCTTTCATCCTGATGAACCTGGTCGTGGCACTGCGCGCGATCGACGGCGCGATGGAAGAAGCCGCGCTCAACCTCGGCGCGCGCGGCTGGCGCCTGTTCCGCCGCGTCGTGTTTCCGCTGGCGATGCCGGGCTACATCGCGGGTGCGGCGCTCGTCTTCGTCAAGGTGTTCGACGACCTCGGCACGCCGCTGGTGCTCGGGCAGACCAACCTGCTGGCACCGCAGGCCTATCTGCGCATCACCCAGGTGGGTCTGGAAGACCCGCTCGGCTACGTGATCAGCGTCATCATGATCGCGTTTTCGATCGTGGCACTCTGGCTTTCGGCCCAGGTGATGAAAGGCAAGGACTACTCGACGCTGCAGAAAGGTGGCGCCGGCATCGCCAAGCGGCGGCTCCGGCCGTGGGAGGCCGCGCTCGCCTACGTCAGCATCGTGCTCGTGCTGCTGGTCGTGCTGAGCCCCCACCTGGGCCTGCTGGTGCTGTCGTTCGCCAAGGTCTGGAGCTATTCGGTCCTGCCCGACGCGTGGACCGTCGCGCACTACGCGACCGTCATCGAAGACTCGAGCGACATGATCCGCAACACGCTGGTCTACTGCGGGCTCGCCGCGCTGATCGACGTCGTCATCGGCACCGCGATCGCCTACCTGATCCTGCGCACCCGCATCCCCGCTCGCCAGTGGCTGGACTACACCGCCAGCGCCGCCATCGCCGTGCCGGGCATCGTGCTGGCGATCGGCTACCTGCGCACCTTCCAGGGCGTTGAGATTTTCGGCACGCCCATCACGCAAACGTGGCTGCTGATCATGCTGGCCTACTCGGTGCGGCGGCTCCCTTACGCATTGCGCTCCTGCATGGCAGCGCTGCAGCAGATCAACATCAGCCTCGAGGAGGCCGCCGAGACGCTCGGTGCCAGCCAGTGGCGCACCGTGCGCCGGATCGTCATTCCGCTGATGGCGGGCGGCATCCTGGCAGGCTTCGTGTCGAGTTTCATCACCGCCGCGGTGGAACTCTCGGCCACGATCCTGCTGGTGGTGAAGGAATCGCAGGCGCCGATGAGCTATGGCATCTACCTCTACATGCAGTCGATCGCCGGCCGCGGGCCGGGCGCGGCACTCGGTGTGCTGCTGGTGCTGACGGTGGCCATCGGCACCTATCTTTCTCACCGCTTCGTCGACCGCGCCAACCGAACCCTGGAGATACAGCGATGAGAGCCGTGGCCGTAGAGTGCATCGGCATAGGCCTCGCCTATGGCACCAACCAGGTGCTGAAGGACATCACGCTCAGCATCGAGCCCGGTGAGTTCTTCGCGCTGCTCGGACCTTCGGGCTCCGGCAAGTCGACCCTGCTGCGGCTGATCGCGGGATTCAACCAGCACAACCGCGGACAGCTGCTGGTCGACGGGCGCGACATCACCGGTGTGCCGCCGCATGCACGCAATATCGGCATGGTTTTCCAGAGCTATGCGCTGTGGCCCCACCTGACCGTGTACGACAACGTCGCCTTCGGTCTGGTCGAGCGGCGTGTCGCGCGTGACGAGATCAGGCGCCGCGTAGCGGAGGCGCTCGATCTGGTCGGGCTGACCGACTATGCCCGGCGACGGCCGAACCAGCTCTCCGGCGGCCAGCAGCAGCGCGTTGCGCTGGCACGCACGATCGTCATCGAACCGCAGGTGCTGCTGCTCGACGAGCCGCTGTCCAACCTCGACAAGAAGCTGCGCGAGCAGATGCGGCTGGAACTGAAGCGGCTGCAGCGCAAGCTCGGCATCACGACGATCTTCGTCACGCACGACCAGGAAGAGGCGATGACGACCGCGGACCGCATGGCCGTGCTCGAGGCCGGCGTGCTGCAGCAGGTCGGCACGCCGCACGAACTGTTCGACACGCCCGCCAACCGCTTCGTCGCCGAATTCGTCGGCAGCACTAACCTGCTGGCCGGCCGCTGCGACAACGCGCGCCGTGTCTTCATCGCCGACGGGTTCGGCGAGATCCCCTTGACCGGCACCGCGAGCGGCACGGCGGTTTCCGTGCGGCCGCATGCCATCGCGATTGCTGAAGCGCGCGATGCGTGTCGCGTGTGGTTCGACGGAGCGATCGAGGAGAGCGAGTTCCTCGGCGAGTTCACGCGCTACGGCGTGCGCGTCGGGCCCACGCTACTGACCGCCGACGCACCGCATCTGTCCGCCACGCCGATCTACTCGCCCGGGATGCACGTGCAGATCGGCATCGACCCCGACGAGGTTCACTTGCTGGACTGAAGGCACCGTCGGGAGCAGGGTCGCGTCCCGAGACGCGCCGAGCGATCTTTCTCGTTGCATTGCTCGAGCCACAGGCCGCGGGGCCACGCAAGGTCAACGCGCAAGAAGCACGAGCTTGGCCCTCGCCTGGGAATCCTGATCGGGGCAAATCGCAATGCCCGCCGCCGTCACTTCTTGCACCAGTTCGGCGCGCCGCGCGAACGCCGCGTCGCGCGAAACCTTGTCCGACAGCTCGACGAACTGCCGCCCACCCGGGAGCGTCCAGACTTCGACTTCGTAAGCCTGGCTCGTGCTGCGGTAGGCGCGCACGGTCGATGGGCCGAGGCGCGCGATGTCCTCCGGCAGCAAGGCTGCGCCGCCGGCCACTCCGCGCTGCCCGGCGAGCATCGTGCGCTGGCGCGCGTCCAGCGTCGCCTTCAGCGCTACAACCAGCGGCGCTCCGCGCCGGGTGTCGGCGGCGAGCAGTGTCGCGCGGCTCTGCGCGTCGAGACGTCGGGTCAGCGAAACGACGTCATCGAATGCGTCGCCATGAAGGTCCGCCTCGCACTTTCCGTCGGACTGCAGCACGGCGCTGATCCACCGTCGCGCAGTTCTGGCCCGCCACTTTCAGTGTCAGCTCCGAACCCTTGCCCTGTTCACGCAGCCGCAACCGAAGTCCCGCCTGGTTCAGACTGAGCGTCGGGGAATCGAACAGCCACACGGTGGTTGATTTACCCTTTTCCGCGAGCTTCAGTGCACCGATCGCCTGCGCCGGAGTACTGCACAGGTTGATCTGGATTTCTGCCTTCGACTCCGCCGCGCGAGCGTCGCGCTGGCCGACGACGACCGCCGCCCCGGCGAGCAGTGCAATCCCGAGGTGCAACGACAGCGGCCAGGAGCAGGCGGCGGTCACGGCTCTTGTCGATGCGACGGCCGCGGTCGCGTCTGGCCTTCCAGTTCGCGCTCGGCGCGGACGCACGGGCTGCAACTCATCGACGGTCCGGCACATGAATCAGGAACTCCGGAATGTCCGGCAGGCCATCAATGAAGGTGCCTTTCTTCCTGCCGTCGAGCGAGAAGCGCCGCACGCGTTGCTCGAAGCGCTCGGCGACGTAGAGGTCGCCGTCCGGGCCGATCGCGAATCCCGACGGGGCCCTGAGCTTGCCGTCGATGACGACGTGCGCCTTCAGCTTGCCGTGTGGCGGCTCCTTCGGGATTTCATAGGCGAGGATGCTGCCGGTGCCGGCGGCGCCGATGTACAGCGTCTCGCCGTGCAGGATGAGATGAACGGGTTTCCTGATCCGTTTGCCCTGGATGCGTGCCACCAGGCGCCCCGACGCGACTTCGAAGATCTTGACGGCATCGCCCGCCTCGTCCGCAACGTACAGATACTCCCGGTGGACGATGATCCCGCGCACGGAATGGCGCGGCTTGCCGTGCACGTCGAGCACGACCTCGAGTCCTTGCGGCGCCGGCACGTCCTGCCGGCGGCTCGCGACCGGCGTCCGGCAGGTGCCCCTGGGCCGACGCCACGACGGTGCCTGGGAGAAAGCGCCCCTTCGGAAACGCTTCGCGCAGGTGGGGCGCGACCGGGGCCGGCTTGCGCGATTTCGGGAGGATCGCAATGACCGTGTTGGTGTCCTGGCACGAGATGTAGAGCCGGCCGTCGTCGCCGAGTTCGACGTCGAACGGGTGAATCATCGCCCTGACCTGCCTCGACGTGACCAGGTTGTCGGCGAAGTGAAACGAGTTGCCGTGCCGGCGATAACGTGCAACGTGGCTGTCGCTGCGCCAGGCGCTGGCGATGTAGAGGTCGTCGCCGACCAGCGCGAAGCCGCGCGGGATATGCAGTGGGTGCGCCTTCGGTGACGGATCGAGCAGCAACGGATGGTCCTGGTGGACGGTGCCGTCGTCCTTGAACACGCCGATGTTGTCGAGGCCGTGCTTGCCTTCGCCTCGATAGCTGATCCACCACACGATGCCGCCTGCCTCCCTGTCGCGTGACCTGCTCGACCTACGCCTTGTCGCGCGTCGTCCTTCTTGTGGGGTTGCCGCAGGTCGAAGTCCGCCTGCATGCGCTTGAGCCTGACGATGCCGTACCACACGAGGGCGGCCATGCCGAGGACCAGCACACTGCCGAACATGCGCTCGAGGTCGTAGCTGCCGGTCCGGTTGGCGACGTAGGCGGCGACGATCAGGCCGGCGATCCCGAGATTGATGACCCAGTTCGCCGGCCGCGGTGACGATGTAGTTCAACGTGCCGAAGCCCGTCAGCTGATACAGCATGAACGGCAGGATCGCGAGCGCCGGCAGCATCTCGGACGGCCCGAGGGCGACGTCGACCGCGCTCGGCGCCCTGCGTGCAGCAGCGTGCTGTGCGCGAGTTCATGAAACAGGGCCGGCACCGCACACAGGAACGGCACGACCGCGAGCAGTTCGATCACCAGTGCGCCGCTCCAGACGCCGGTCCTCGACGCGGTGTCGGCGCCCTTGCCTTCCGACTGCGTTCCGATGAATAGCCCGCCGACGACCGCCGCCGCGCTCGCCAGCATCAGCAGTTCGACCGTGATGCCGAAGGCGGTCGGTTCGCCGGCCTTGAGCAGCAGCAGGGCGAGAAAGCCCGGCGTATAGAACATGACCCGCACGAGCCGGGCCCAGACCCGCGCGTCGCGTTCTGGTGGAAGGACCGGCAATGCGCGTCCATCCGTTCCAACGGTCGGCCTGTCTTTCGACATCTTCTTCCCTTCAAGGCCGATGCAATCGGCTCCAGAATAGCGCAGGTCGCGAAGTCCGCAATGATCACGATGCGCTGCGGAGCGGCGTTACGTAAGATGAGCCCGGCCCAGTGAAGCAAAGGGGAAATCCATGTCGACCTATGTCATCTCGGCCGAGGAAGTCCTGTGGGGCGGCCTGCTGCTCGCCGTCACCATGGCCATCCATGGCATCGGAATGCTCATCACGTTGCGGGTGACGAGCTACATCAAGGCACGCACCCGCGAATCCATGATCATCAGCCTCGGCACCGTCATACTCGCCAGTTGGATGATCATTGCGATGCAGCCTTGTCGAGATACTGATCTGGGCAGGCTTCTTCCTGCTGCAAGGCGCCCTTCGTCCAACCATAGCGCTGCGTTTTATTACGCCCTGGTCAACTACACGACGCTGGACTCAGGCTACCTGCCGCAGCGCTGGCACCTTTTGGAAGGTCTGCTCGCGATGGCAGGACTGCTCACTTTCGCATGGTCGACCGGCATTCTGTACACGCTGGTGCAGGACTTTCAGCGCAGCGAATTGCGCACCCATGCCGAAGGGCGCGGCGGACAGGCAGGCAAATCGGAGCGGCACCAGACCCGCGAAGCGCCTTGACCGCTGGACTACGAATCGCAGTACCCCGTGAAACTCGCCGAGCAAAGCACAGGGACTGCCCCCCTGTCTGACGATGATGCCCAAGACCGGATCGGCTGCGCCAATCGAGATCTGAGTACCGGCAGGTATGGGGCGTGGCGGGCGCGCCGAATGCGGGGCGTCGTGCTCAATCATCGCGTTTTGCCGACCGATCGGACACGTCCTGACCCACGGTCAGTGCAGCGGCTACTTCGGAAACATGAACTGCACCTGCGCGCGCAGCTGCCAGTTGGCGCCGTTGTCCGGGTGCACCACGTTGTAATACGCCTGCAGCGAGGTGTTCACCGGCAACTTGCCGAAATGGAAGATCTTGCCGATGCCACCGCCCAGGGGAACGGTCCACTGCTGCCCACTGTCGGCCTTCCAGTCGACCGTGAGGATCGGACCGCTGACCAGGTACAGGCCGCCCGGAAAGTTGTAGTTGACGAACGGCTGGATCAGGCCGTTGTTGTAGGAGCCACCCTGCTTGCTGCTGGAGAGC
The DNA here is from genome assembly GCA_963810985.1 of uncultured beta proteobacterium. Classification (GTDB taxonomy): domain Bacteria; phylum Pseudomonadota; class Gammaproteobacteria; order Burkholderiales; family Burkholderiaceae_F; genus JALORV01. The sequence continues at coordinate 48,001 of CAWEPP010000027.1, read as the reverse complement.
GACCAGATGTTGTTGGCAAGCACACCATAGACCCAGGGGTTGCCGAGTTCCAGCTTGAGCACAACGAACGTTGGTCCGAGCCCCCAGTTCTTGTTGCCCAGTTCGTCGCTCGTGTTGGTCGGCAGTTGCACCACCGGCCCGACACCCCAGATCAGGCCATGGGGCTGCGCGGGCGACAGGAACGCGCTGAACACCGTATCGCCGATTCCGTTCGTCCGGTCCGTCGTCGGCGACAGCTGAGGCTGCGAAATCACCGGCACGATGGTGCGGGTGATGATGTTCCAGTCCTTGTTGACCTCGATCGGGATGACCGGCTGGATGTTCAGGATGTTCTGCGTGCCGTTGTAGGGCCCGACATTGAAGTTGGTGTTGTTCTGGAACGGCACGCTGATCAGATCGCCGACCGGGTTCTGCGACAACTTGGCGAGTTCCTCGGCGCTCATCGCGGCGCGAGCAGGAGCGGCTTGCAGCGCCGCCGCTGTCATCGTGATCGCGGCGAACACTGCAGCCAGGCGTGGCCGACCCGTCAATCTTATTCATTGATCGCTCCGAATTTCTCCAATACCCGGCGGACCCGCTGGCCGACGCTCCTACTGCGGCATGACTCGGGCGTTCTCGCCACTGCCCTCAACGTAGACTCGCTGGCCAACCCGCAGCGTTGGCCCGACCGGCTGCGTGATCTGCACCAGCACGCCGCTGCTCATGCGCACGATGATCTGCTGGCCCGCCACTGGCTGGTCGTGCTTCTTCTGGACTTCGTTGCCGACCACCGCCCCGCCGATTGCGCCAGCCACCATGGCGACATCCCGGCCGGTGCCTCCTCCGATCAGGCTACCAATCCCGAGCCCGGCCAGACCGCCTACGACGGCGCCGAGGCCCTGGTGATGATTGGTAGAAATCTGCGTGGCGGTAATCTGTTCAATGACGCCGCGCTGGATCTCCATCGCACCTTGCTGCGGGCCAGGTGCCGCACATGCGGTCACCAGCAAGGCCGCCGCAAGCGCCGAGAACAGAGATGCAATTCGTTTCATGGCTCCTCCGGTAGTCGGATCGGTTCTTCCCGGCACATTCCCAAAAGTCATTGTCCTCTGGGCGCTGATACACGGCAGGCCTGCATGCAGTCTCAAACGTTCAAAGAGCGATTGAACGCGCTCAACCGCTCACTTTGTTGCCGGCGCCTCCGGCGCCGCAGGCGCAGCACCGACAACTTCGATCTTGGCCGCCGCCTTGAGCGCATCGAGTTGCTTCTTCACGCTTTGCTGCTGCAGCTGCTGGCTGAGCTGGGGCTTGACCTCTTCCAGCGGTGGCGCCTGATCGCCCTGGTGTCTTCGAGCAGGATGACGTGATAGCCGAACTGGCTCTTGACGGGCGCCTCGGTGAACTTGCCCTTCTCGAGCTTGCTCACGGCGGCGCCGAATTCGGGAACCATCCTTCGAGGATCGAACCATCCCAGCTCGCCACCGCGGGGCGCGGAGCCAGCGTCCTTGGACTTCTCCATCGCAAGTTTCGCGAAGGCCGCCGGATCCTTCTTCAGTCTGGCGATGATGTCCTTTGCTTCGGTTTCCTTCTCCACCAGAATGTGCCGCGCCTTGTACTCCGTGCCGCTGATCGTCGCCTTGATGCGCTCGTACTCGGCCTTCAGCGCTTCGTCGCTCACCGGATTGTTCTTGATGAAATCCTCGACGTAGGCATTGGCCAGAACCGACTGCTTGATCGCGTCGAACTGTTCCGCGACCTCAGGAGTCTTGTCCAGTCCCTTCTTGACCGCCTCCTCCGCAACCACCATTTGCAGCGCCAGCTGGTCGATGATGGCCTTTCGCGCTTCCGGCGAATCGGGACGGCCCGAGGCGGCACCTTGCTTGACAATCATGTCGACCGTTCGCTGGCCGATCGGCTTGCCGTTCACCGTGGCCGCCGCCGGACCTCTGGAGGCCTGATCAGCCGACTTTGGACTGCACGCTCCCAGGGCGAATACAGAGGCCGCAGTGGCGAGAAGTATCCCGGATCTGATTAACTTCATTACGTTCCTTGAGTTGTTGTCGGGTCGACAGATACCCGCATTGTCGCAGGCACGTGCATCCAGGCTCTGTCGTCGTTTATTCAGCCTTCGTCTTCACTCGAACGCGAAGATCTTCTTCCAGTCGTTCTTCATGCTGATGACGGTCCAGCCTTTCTTCTTCGCCTCGTCGTAAAGCGCCTGGGTGAAGGCGCCCACCTTGGTGGCGCGCAAGCCCTGCGCCGGACCATAGGCATACTCGCGTTTGTCGTCGTCGTGCAGTACGAGCATCATCAGCCGCGCACCGTCGCCCGCTTCCGTGTATTCCAGCATCTGCCGGTCGCCGGTTGAGTTGCCGAACGCCGCGTGCGGCCGGCGGCCAATCATCAGGTGGATACCTTGCGGCTTGCCGGCGTCGTTGTCGTTCAGCAGCAACTTGGGCTCCTTGGTCAGGAAAGGCTTTCCGTCCTTGCCGTAGCTGTACTTCGTCCCCCCAGCCGTTCCAACGACCTGCTCGGGCGGAATGCCGTAGGTGGCCTCCGAGTACACCCGCACGAAGTCCTGACCGCCGCCGGTGACGATGTAGGTTTTGTAGCCGTTTTCACGAAGGTACTTGAGCACTTCCTGCATCGGCTGATAGGTCAGCTCGGTGTAGGGCCGCTTCCAGCGCGGATCCTTGCCCTCTGCGAGCCACTTCTTCACTTCGGCATTGAACGTCTCGACCGACATGCCGGTCAGCGTCGCAGCGAGGACCTTGATCAGGTCCGCTTCGGGCAGCTTCGCGATCGCCTCGCGGTTGCCAGACATCACGGTCTTGAATGGCTCGACCTTCGCAAGCTCAGGCTTTGCCTTGACGAGCGCCGGTACGCGATCGAGGCAGTACATCACCTGTGAGTACATTGGATGCTCGACCCACAGCGTGCCATCCTGGTCGAAGGTTGCGATGCGTTCGGCAGGCGGGACGAACTTCGGGCCGCCCTGCGTGGTCGTGTCCTTTACGAAGCCGATGATCGCCGTCTTCGCCGCGCCATCGTTCCATGATGGCAGCGGATCGGTCTGCGCAGACGCCTGCGCGGCAAGCAACAGCGAGGCAGCGAACGCCAGGATCTTCGCGCCAGCAACCAAACGACCAATCTTCATCGTCCTCTCCAGCTCGTGTAACAGTTCCACGAAGAAAGAGGGCAGCCCTCTCGGGCCGCCCGCTTGTCAGCACTAGAGACGCCTTACCAGGCAACCTGACTCACGAACGACCTAGTCTCCTCTGCCGCGAGTCCTCGCCATTTGCTCCTTTACCTGCGTGAGGACCTGGGCGAGGCTGTAAGACGCCGGCGACTGCAGTGCCGGGAATGGCCCATAGGACTCGAGCTCCTGCAGCCACAGCGCCTGGCCGATCGGAATGATGTTCCAGTCGTAGATATAAGCGGTAAAGGGTCCGGCAAGCGCGCCGCCCTGGCCCAGGAGAGTTGACGGTTGGAAACCGACGGACCCTTCGAAAGGATCGCGCTTGATGTTGTTGACCAAGGGCCAATGGAAGGTATGGACACCCATCAAACCGCCGGTCGCGGCCTCGGATGCCATCGCGAAATAGATCTTCCAGTTCTTGTAGCGCACTGCCGACGGAACAGCTCCGCCGTAGTAGAAGAACGTATCGCGCGCTGACGTCGCCGACTTGCCGGTCAGATAGGCAAGCTGGTTGACCCCTTGAAGCTTGGTCTTGACGATGCCCTTGTACTTGCCCTCCATGATCTGCTTGTTGAGGTCATTGCCCTTGGCCCCACCGGCAATCTCGACGAAGGTCGGCAGCCAGTCATACGACGCGAAGATGTCGTTCAGGACTGTTCCCGGCTTGATTTGCCCCGGCCAGCGGATCACCGCCGGAGCGCGCATGCCACCTTCCCAGGTGGTCAGCTTGCCGCCTTTGAACGGCGTGTTGCCGCCATCGGGGTAGGTGATGACTTCGGCGCCGTTATCGGTGGTGAAGACGACGATCGTGTTGTCGAGCTCGCCCATATCCTCAAGCTTCTTCAGCACGTAACCGATGTTGTCGTCCATCTGCTTCATGCCGGCTTCATTGGCGCCCCAATCCTTGCCCCCGGGCGTTCCCACCATGGCTTTGTACTTGTCCGACAGCATGGTGGTGATATGCATTCGCGCCGGGTTGTACCAAACGAAGAACGGCTTGTTGGTCTTCTTCGGATTGTTGCGATCCAGAAAGTCGATGACCTTGGCCGAGATTTCCTCATCCACCGTTTCAGAGCGCTTCAGCGTCAGCGGCCCCTCGTCACTACAGCTCTGGTTCTTCTCCGTGCCGTCAGAAGACTTGCAGGCGATTACCGGGCGCGGCGGCATCATGCATAACGTGGTCTTCGCATCCACTGCGCCCGCGGGGTCTTTGAGGCCGGGCACCGGCGTGTTCTTGCACGGCGGGACGATGGCCTGCTCGGTCGGGGTCTTGTTGATGTCGGGGAAGCTCACGCCCTGCATCGCGTCAAGGTGATACAGGTAGCCCCAGAATTCCTGGAAGCCGTGCGCCGTCGGCAGTGCCGCCGAGTGGTCGCCCAGATGGTTCTTGCCGAACTCGCCGGTGGTGTAGCCGAGGTCGAGCAGGAACTTTGCGAGCGACGGCGTGCCGGGCTGCAGGAACGAGGGGCTGCCGGGCAGTTGCGGCGGAATCATGCCGGCGCGCAGCGGCGTCATGCCGGTGAAGAAGGCGGTGCGCCCGGCCGTGCAGCTTTGCTCGGCGTAATAGGTCATGAACTTCGCACCCTCGCGCGCAATACGGTCGATGTTGGGTGTCTCACCGACCATCAGTCCCTGGTGATAAATGCTCGGCTGCATCCAGCCGATGTCGTCGCCCATGATGAAGAGGATGTTCGGCTTCTTGGCCGGCGCTTGCGCGATGGCTGGAGTCGCGGCGACCAGCCCTACCGCCGCGAGTGCCGCATACAAAAGATTTCGGAGATTCATTGACTGACTCCTGATGTTGAGGGGTGCCGCTCACTTCTGCGCTGTCCCTTGGCGCATTGGCCGAGCGAGCTTGAGCAAAGCGCTGCCGCGTTTGTAGTCGCCACGGTTAATCCGCGAAACTAGACCTTGGTTCAGTTCTGCCCCATGTGACATGAGGGTTTCATGACTCTGAAACCGGCCGGCCCCGCAACGCGAGCTCGATCGCCTCGAGCAATTCCGCATTCGAAAAAGGCTTTCGGAGCAGGCGGATGCCGCCCGCAGCGACCACCTTCTCGCTCAGCGAAGCGTCGTCACGCGCGGTGATGAAGACTACGGGAACTTCAATGCGCATCGCGCTCAGGCGCGCCTGCACATCGAAGCCGGACATCGCCGGCATGTGGATATCGAGAAGCGCGCAGGCCGGACGGCGCGTCGCGAGCGATTCAATGAACTCCTCGCCGGACGCAAAGGCCTTGACGTCGTAGTGAGCCAGACACAGCAGACGCCCCAACGCGATGCGCACGGACGCTTCGTCGTCAATCACCGCGATGGAGGGACGTGAACTCATGACCGCGGAAAGCTACCGCCGCGGCGAGCGCGGCGGAACTAACCTTTGGGATAGAGGGAGCGGAGCGCCGACCGCAATGCGATGCTTACGGCGGCGGAGCCTTGCGTCCGGTCCCGGGCGAGAATCCAAGGTTGCGCCTTACGGGTGTGTTGCGGCCGATTCCCAACCGCGCGGCGAGTTGCATCAGTTCTGCTACGGTCCTGGCCTGCATTCGCTCCATGATTCGGGCGCGGTGAAACTTGACCGTCTGTTCGACGATGCCGAGGTCGCCGGCGATCTGTTTGTTGAGCCGCCCTGCCGCTACCGCGGCCAACACCTCGCGCTCGCGAGGCGTGAGGCCTGCAAAACGACGGTGAAGCTCGGCATCCTCGGATCGTGCCAGACGGGTAGCCACATCCTGCTCGAACGCGCTGCGCACAGCGCGAAACAGCGACTGCGATTCGACCGGTTTGGTCAGAAAATCGACGGCGCCGGCTTTGATCGCCCGCACCGACATCGGAATGTCGCCTCGGCCCGTCAGGAAAACGATCGGTAACGCTTGTTCTGATTCCGATTGCCGCCGCTGCAGTTCAAGCCCGTCGAGCCCCGGCAAGTTGACGTCGAGTACCAGACAGCCGGGGCGTTGCGGATCGGGGCGAGCCAGGAACGCTTCGGCGGATTCGTAGGCTTCGACATTGCAGCCCAACTGGCGTAACAGTCGCGCGAGCGCCTTCAGAACGCTCGGATCGTCGTCAACGATGAACACGGTTTGGGAGGGTTCGACCATTGCCAATTGTCGCGCTCAATAATGCACAAAGGGCACCGTGAAGTGGAAGGTGGCACCGCCTGCCGAAAGATTTTCAGCCTGGATCCGGCCGCCGTGAGCCTCGATGATCGTGCGTGAAATCGAGAGTCCCAAACCCATTCCGCTCGCCTTTGAGCTGACGAAGGAGTCAAAGATGCGTGGAAGGATCTCTGACGGGATGCCGACCCCGCTATCGCTGATCGAGACTTCAGCTTCCTTTTCATTGGCGCGACTGCTGCGGATTACCAGTCGCTGCCGCTCTTCCCGCGCCTCTCGCATAGCTTCCATGCCGTTGAGCATCAGATTCACGATGACCTGCTGGATCTGGACGCGGTCGGCGTGGACCAACGGAAGATCTGGTTCAAGTTCGGTTCTGACAGTTACGCCATGGGTCGATGCAGCGAACGCCAGCAAGTTGATGGTCTCGGCGATCGCTTCATTCAAGTCCACTTCCTCGGCAGCGACGTCCGACTTGCGCAGCATCGTGCGAATCCGGGCAACGACTTCACTGGCGCGCTTGTCGTCCCTCTTGATGTCAACCAGGATCTCGGCGACTTCGTCCAGGTTGGGCGGCACCGCCCCGATCATGAGGTGTGCGGCGTCGGCGTTGCTGTAGATGGCCCCGAGCGGCTGATTCAGCTCGTGCGCGATCGATGCAGCGAGTTCGCCCATCGCGACGCGCCGGTTCATATGCGCCATTTCCGCGAAGCGCACTTTCGAATCGGCTTCGGCAATGCGACGCAAGCGGCGCTGCCGGACCAACGCCACGATCAGCACAGTCTGTCCAACGAAGATCCCCAGCGCGCCTGCAATTTGCCATGTGTACCTGCGCCACACCGGCGCTTCGATGAAGCGAACGTCGCAACTGATCGGCAGATGCTCCTCGTCAAGGGACCAGCGCCGCAGCGCTCGCCCGTCTGCGACGCATCGACTGGGCACGCTGAACAGCGTTTGACCCGGCACAATGGGTTTGCCAGCGACCGCTTCACGCACGAGTTGCGCCACCAGTCGTCCACGGTCCGCGTAGAACTCCATGCTGCCGGCGGCAACGCCCGAGCCGACGTAGGTCTCGAAAAGGCCGTACACCGGTGCTGCAGACACCTTGCTGATTGCACGCAGCACTTCGCGCGGCACGTAGGGTCGACCCTCGCGATCGCGAAACTGCGTTAGATAGAGAATGATCGTGTCGGCTGGTTCAGCTTCAGCCCGGGCGAGCAGTACTTCCAGCGGCACCCCTGACAGGAATTCCACCGGCAACGAGCCCGCCACCGGTGTCAACACCTCTCTCACGCGGCCATCGAGTTCCAGGTCCAGCGGCGATACCCCGGAAATGACGAGAATGCGGCGCGCATCGGGTTGCAAGCGTCTTGCAAGTTCTATCGTGCCCGTAACGTCATCCCGGTTGATCTGTCCAACCGCGTTGGGCGGCAGTACTACGGGCGCGTTGCCGGGGTCTGCTATGCCATGGGCCACCAGGCGCGAGCCCGGCCAGAGTCGCTCGCCGTGCCTCTTGTAGAAGTCGAGTGCTGGCTGCGTAACCGTTACGACCACGTTGATGGGCAGCGCGCGGTACTTCTTCGAAAGCAGCGCGACGACTTCAGGTTCGAAGGATTCTCCCGCGAACCGCTGCGCGTCGAGCAGTTCGGAATACAGGACGATGCGCCTTGCGGTTTGCTCGGCGAGACTTGCGCGCATCGCGCTGTCGATCGCCTGATACGCGGGAAGGTACGGGTCCAAGCCATTGAGAATCAGAACACGTGCTTCGTCCTCGGCGGCGTAGGCGGGCATTGCGGAGATGCACAGGCCGGCGACTACTCCCAGCACCCGCGCCCCTGCCAGTACCTCAACTGTCGACAGACGCATCCGCTGCAAGCCCCTTAGCGCTTATCAGTCCACGCAGCCGCGAGTTGTATGCGGCTGAGGCTTCCGCGCTGCCGCAACCGCGTTCGATGGAAGCCAGTGCTTGCAGACCGCGCGATCGTCCGGTGAGGTCTTGTTGACGAGATTGGCACGGGCGGCACCTTCGGACCGCCCGTCCGATGACAATTCAATGACAGCTATTGCTACTGCCCGTGCGCGGCCCGCGCCTTCTCGATCTGCGCCTTCACGGCCTCGAGGTTGAAGCTCGCGCCCGGCTGCATCGGCGGGAATTCAATCGCGGTCTGCGCGACCTTGGCGACCTCCTGCTGCACGAACTGGAAGCGCCAGAACTCGAAAACGAACCAGTTGTAGAACGCGAGCGAACCGTTCGCGCCCTGCGGCATTCCCGTGCGCTCGTACGGATCGAGGCGCAGGTTGGTCAGGATCGGCCAGTCGACCTTGACCGTCCCGCCCAGCCAGCCCTGCGGCTGATCCGTGAATCGATACTTGAAGTCATTGATCCGCACCGCCGAGAGCGTGCCCTCGGTGAAGTAGAAGATCTCCTTGCGCGCCGAAGGGCCTTTGCCGGTGATCAGGTCCATCTGGTTGTAGCCGTCCAGGTGCACCTTGTACGACTTGTCGCCGAGTTGCTTGCCCTTCAGCAGTTCAGCGGTGATATTAGGGTTGCCTGCCGCAGCGACAAACGTCGGAAACCAGTCCATGCCGGACACGATGCTGTTCTCGACCTTGCCGGCCGGAACCTTGCCTGGCCAGCGCAGGATCATCGGCACGCGGAAGCCGCCTTCGAGCGCCGTCCCCTTGCCGCCGGCGAACGGCGTCTGGCCGCCGTCGGGCCACGTGAAGTTCTCGGCGCCGTTGTCGGTCGTGAACCCGATGATCGTGTCGCCTTCGAGGTTGTTGTCCTTCAGGTACTTCATGACGGAGCCGACGATGTCGTCGATCTGCGCCATGCCGGCTTCCTGGATTGTCCAGTTATTGTCGGAGTTGCGCAGCCCGTTGTACTTCGGCGACAGATGCGTGACGACATGCATCCGCGTCGGATTGAGCCAGACGAAGAACGGCTTGCCGTCCTTGCGCGCCTTGTCCATGAACTTGAGCGTCAAGTCGAGGATCTCGTCGTCGACGGTCTCCATCCGCTTGGGACACAGTTCGCCGGCGTCCTCGATCTTCTGCTTGCCGATCGCGCCCCAGCGCGGCTGCACCGTGGGGTCATCGACGGTCGTTGCCCACGAATGGACCATGTTGCGAGCGCCGACGGTGGCCTGCAGCGCCTGCGGATACGTCGGATGGCAGTGGTCTTCCATCGCGTCGAGGTGATAGAGGTAGCCGAAGAACTCGTCGAAGCCGTGCACGGTGGGCAGGAACTTGTTCAGGTCGCCCAGGTGGTTCTTGCCGAACTGGCCCGTGGCGTAGCCCATCGATTTCAGCGCGGTCGCGATGGTCGGCGCTTGTGCGGGCATGCCGATTGGCGAACCGGCCTGTCCGACCGTCGTCAGGCCGGTGCGGATCGGCAATTCGCCCGTGATGAAGTTGGCACGACCCGCAGTGCAGCTCGCCTCGGCGTAGTAGTCGGTAAAGCGCATGCCCTCGGCCGCGAGACGGTCGAGGTTCGGCGTGCGCATGGCCATGATGCCCTGGTTGTAGGCACCGATGTTCGCCCAGCCGATGTCATCGCCCATGATCATGATGATGTTGGGCTTCTTCGCTGGCGCCTGGGCAAGCACCGGTGTCACCGCGCCAAGGGCGACACCGCACAGCGCGACCATACTCATGAACCAACGCTTCAAGGTCATCTGGCTTCCCTTTCCGAATTCGGCTGCCCCATAGATCGGGCCACTGGACTGTAGCAGTCAATGTAACAGTCAAACAATTGCGAAAATCCGATCGGCTCACGCGACGCCAGATCGCCTGCGCGAAGTGCCGGAAGTCCTCTGAATTGACGTGCTGCCTTAGCTGCGCAGATGACAGGCGACCCAGTGGCCTTCGCGCGTCTGCTTGAGCAGCGGCGTTTCGGTGCTGCACAGCGGCTGTTGCGCGATCGGGCAGCGCGTGTGGAAACGGCAGCCGGAGGGCGGGTTGATCGGGCTCGGCACGTCGCCCTGGAGCGGTATGCGCTTGCGCTTGACCTTGGGATCCGGAATCGGAACCGCGGACAGCAGCGCCTCCGTATAGGGATGTTTCGGGTCGATGTAGATCGCCTTTGCGGGCGCGATCTCGACAATGCGGCCGAGGTACATGACCGCCACGCGATGACTGATGTGCTCCACCACCGACAGGTCGTGGGCGATGAAGAGGTACGTCAGGTTGAATTGGCTGCGCAGGTCTTCCAGCAGATTGATCACCTGGGCCTGAATCGAAACATCGAGCGCGGAGACCGCCTCGTCGCATACCACCAGCTTCGGCGAGACCGCGAGCGCACGCGCGATGCCGATGCGCTGGCGCTGGCCGCCCGAGAATTCGTGCGGATAACGGCGCATGTGATCGGCCGACAGCCCAACCGTCTCCAGCAGCTGCACGATGCGGTCTTCGTATTCGCGGCGGGTCGGCGCCAGCTTGTGGATGGTCAGCGCCTCGCCGATGATCGCAGAGACCGTCATGCGCGGGTTCAGCGACGCGTACGGATCCTGGAAGATGATCTGCATGTCGCGTGCAAGGCGACGGTGCGCGGCCTTGTCAAGGTGCGTGATGTTGTTGCCCTCGAACCAGACTTCCCCGGAGGTGGGTTCGATCAGGCGCAGGATGCATCGACCCGTCGTCGACTTGCCGCACCCCGATTCGCCGACCAGACCCAGCGTCTCGCCTGCCGCCATCTCAAAGCTGACTCCGTCGACCGCGTGCACGCGCCCCATCTCGCGCCTCAGCAGCCCGCCGTGCAAGGCGAAGTGCTTGACGAGGTCGACTACGCGCAGCAGGGGCTCGCTCATTGGAAGTCCGCCGTGTCGAGGATGCACGCCGCCTTATGGCCTGGCGCGACGGTGCGCAACGGCGGAGTCGCCCTGGTGCAGGCGTCACGGACGTACCTGCAGCGCGGAGCGAAGCGGCAACCTTCCGGAGGTGCTATCAGCTTCGGCACCACGCCGCGGATCGCTTCCAGCCGCACCTTCTTGGTTGCGGCGAGGTCAATCCGCGGAATCGAGCGGATCAGCCCCTGCGTATAGGGGTGGCGCGGGTTGTCGAAGAGTTCGCCCACGGTCGCTTCCTCGACGACCTTGCCTGCGTACATCACGACGACGCGCTGGGCAGTCTCGGCCACCACACCCATCGCGTGCGTGATCAGCATGACCGCCATGCCGAACTTGGCCTTCAGATCGCCGAGCAGATCGAGGATCTGCGCCTGGATCGTCACGTCGAGGGCTGTAGTCGGTTCGTCGGCGATCAGCAGCTTGGGATTGCAGGCGAGCGCCATGGCGATCATCACCCGCTGCCGCATGCCGCCGGAAAACTGGTGTGGGTAATCGTGCACGCGTCGCGCTGGTGTAGGGATATTCACGAGCTTCAGCATTTCGGCGGCGCGATCCATCGCGGCGCGCCGCGGCAGTTTCTCGTGCAGCCGGATCACCTCGGCGATCTGCTCGCCCACCGTGTAAACGGGATTCAGCGAGGTCATCGGCTCCTGGAAGACGATGGCGATCTCCTTGGCCCGGATCGCCTGCATCTCGTCAGGGCGAAGAGGCACCAGGTCCCGCCCTTGCCAGAGGATCTGGCCTGCCACGATGCGCCCGGGAGGCATCGGCACCAGCTTCAGCACGCTCATCGCCGTGACCGACTTCCCGCAGCCGGATTCGCCAACGACGCCCACCGTCTCGCCGCGATCGACTGTCAGATCCACACCGTCGACGGCGTGCAGCCAGCCGTCGTCGGTCTTGAAGTGCGTCTTCAGGCCACGAATGTCCAGCAAGTGACCATTGCCGCTGGTCACTACAACACCTTGCGCGGATCGAGCGCGTCGCGCAGGCCATCACCAACGAAGTTGATGGTCAGAACCGTCAGGAAAATGGCCAGACCGGGAAACAGTGCCCAGTGCGCCGCTATGTCCATGTGGTCCTTGCTGTCGAACAAGATGCGGCCCCAGGTCGGGATGTCGGGCGGAAAACCGAGGCCGAGGAAGGACAGCGTCGATTCCGCGATGATCGCGGCCGCCACGTCGATGGTGCCGGCGACGATCACCGGCCCGAGCGCGTTGGGCAGGATATGCCGCACCACGGTGCGGGACGTGGACGCGCCGAGCGCGCGCGCCGCCTCGACGAATTCCTTCTCGCGCAGCGAGAAGAACTGCGCGCGCACCAGCCGTGCCACGGGCATCCAGCGGAAGCCGCCAATCACGACCACGATCAGGATGAAGACACCGCCTTCAGGCCCCAGGACGCTCTTCAGGCTGTCACGGAAGAGATAGATGATCAGCAGCAGCAGCGGCAGCTGCGGCAGCGAAAGAAAGAGGTCGGTCAGCCACATCAGCGCCGAATCGATGCTGCCACGCGCGCTGCCCGCGATCGCACCGACCAGCACGCCGACGATGATCGCCATCGTCATTGCCGCGAGACCCACCGCGAGCGAGATTCGTCCGCCGTAGAGCATGCGCGCGAGCAGGTCCTGGCCGAGGTCATCCGTGCCGAGCGGATGCGCCCACGACGGGCCCTGCAGTTGCGCCGTGAAGTCGATCTCGTTGATCGGAACTCTCCAGAGCAACGGGCCGAAAGCGACCGCACCGACCAGTGCCAGCAGCACGAAAAGGCTTGCGTATGCCATCCGGTGGCGCCGGAAACGCCGCCAGGCCTCGCTCCACGGCGAGATGCCTCGTGCCGGTGCGCTGACCGCACCCGCGTCAGCGATAGGAGATGCGGGGGTCAAGCCAGCCATACAGCAGATCGGCAATCAGGTTGAAGGTGATGACGAGACATGAGAACACGAAGGTCACGGCCATGATCACCGGCGTGTCGTTGCGCAAGATGGCGTCGATCAGCAGCGAGCCGATGCCCGGGATGCGGAAGATCTGTTCGGTGACGATCGCGCCGCCGAAGACTGCCGGCATCTGCAGTGCCACCAGCGTCACCACGGGGATCAACGCATTGCGCACCACGTGCTTGAGGATCACGACGCGCTCATCCAGGCCCTTGGCGCGTGCGGTCGTGACATAGTCGAGCCGGATCACGTCGAGCATGGCCGATCGCACGTAGCGCGTCCAGCTGGCGCCCTGGAAGAGACCCAGCACGACGATCGGCATGATCGACTGGCGGATCATCTCGCCCCACCACGCCCAGCCTGTCGTATTGAGATCTGCACGGAACACGAACGGCAGCCAGTCGAGCTTGATCGAGAAGACCAGGATCAGCAGGATGCCGGTGAAGAAGGTCGGCAGCGAAAAACCGACGAAGGCGAGTGAACTCGCGATGCGGTCGAACCACGAGTACGGCCGCATGGCCGAGACCACGCCCACCGGCAGTGCGATCGCGAGCGCCAGCAGCTGGGAAAGTCCGATCACGGCGAGCGTGACCGGCACGCGCTGCCAGATCAGAGTATCGACGTCGACGCGACTGATGAAAGAAAAGCCCCAGTCGCCTCGCAACATCGCCGCGAACCAGTGGAAGTAGCGCTGCCAGACCGGGTCATCGAGACCGAACTTGGCGCGCAATGCCATGCGCACCTCGGCCGGCACGTTCGGGTTGAGCGCCAGTTCGCTGAACGGATCGCCCGGCGCCAGCGCGAGCACGGTAAAGAGGATGACGCTGATGCCCAGCAGACTGGGGATCGCGATCAGCAGGCGGCGCAGCAGGTAAGAGCCCAAGCGTCAGCTCTCGCGATACCAGTCGTGCAGCCCGGCGAGCGGGTTGTCCCAGGCCGACAGCGGTGCCGCAAGACTGCGGGCCAGGCCGTCGACCAACGGTCGGTACACCACGGGGATCATCGCCCGGTCGTTGCAGACGAGGTCGTTCATCCGGATCAGCAGCGCCGCGCGCTTTACTGGGTCGAGTTCGACCTGCTGCGCCTTGAAGAGCGCGTCGTACTCGGCGTTGGTCCAGCGCCCGGTGTTCAGCCCCAGCCACTTGTTGGCCTTGCTCGAAACCTCCCATGACAGCCAAAGCTGCATGAAGCGGTCCGGATCCGGCAGCCGGGTAAACGCATGCATCTGCAGGTCCGCCCAGAACTTGCCTGCGGTATCGGGATTGCCGATGTCGGATGAGAAGTAAACGGCTGGCGTGACGGCCTTCAGTTCGATCTCGATGCCGGCCTTGCCGCAGGCCTGTTTGTAGATGGTCTGCACCTTTTGACGCACCGAGTTGATCGTGCTCTGGAACAGGAAGCTGAGCCTGCGTCCGCCCTTTTCGCGAATGCCGCCGGCACCGCGCTTCCAGCCCGCGGCGTCAAGCAGCGCGTTGGCCTTGTCCTGGCTGGCTTCGCTCTTCGTATTCGGACTGTTGAACTGCCGTGGGTTGTTCAGCACGTTGGACGTGGCCGTCGCGGTGCGTCCATAGACGAATTCCTGAACGGACTTGCGGTCCAGCAGCAGCGCCAGCGCCTCGCGCACCGCGGGGTCCGACAGGATGGGATGCCGGGACTTCGGGCTGGCGCGCTCTCCGTCGACTTCGATCGATGGATCGGCCATGTTCAGCCAGATCATCTCGGTGTCGCCGCCCGGGCTGATCGAGACGCGACCCTTGCCGCTGCCCTCCATGCGCTTCAAAACCTCGTCTTCGATCTGCAGGTTCCACGCGTAGTCGAATTCGCCGGTTTGCAGGACGGCCCGTGCTGCCGAGGCCGCGTCGCCCCCGCCCTTGATCTCGATAGCATCGAAGTGCGGCCGGTTCGGCGCGTGGTAGTTCGGGTTGAGCTGACCCTTGACGATGTCGCCGGGCTTGAACTCGTTAAACAGATATGGGCCGGTGCCGACGGGTTTCAGGTTGTTGGGCGACTCGCGCGATTTCGCACCGAGGTAGGGCGCAAACAGATGCTGCGGGATCAGTTGCTGGTTTGAGCTGCGCGTCCAGACCGGGGTGGGCTTCTCGAAGACGATACGCACCGAGTGCGTGTCGATCTTCTCGATGGCCTTGACGTTTTCATATACGCCGCCGGTAAACGCCGCGGTGGCCGGATCGGTCGCAAAACGCCAGTTGAAAATCACATCGTCCGCGGTGAACGGCTTGCCGTCGTGCCAGGTCACATCGCGCTTCAGCCGCCAGGTCGTCGATCGTCCGTCTGCAGCGATTCCGCCATTGCGGGCGCTCGGTATCTCCGCCGCGAGAATCGGAACCAGCTGGCCGTCCACGTCGAATCGCGCGAGCGACTCATAGAAAGGGCGCGATCCAGCCGCGTCCTTGATGCTGTTGGCGAAATGCGGGTTGAGCAGCGTCGGCCCCTGCCAGAACAGCAGCTTCAGCGTGCCACCGCCGCCGCGCCGAGTCGGCTTGTAGCTGGGCGCCGTCTGCGCGACGCCGGCCTCCGCCAGCAGCAGGCTGGCCATCGGCGCAGCAATGCCCAGCGCCGCCATGCGCATCACGAAATCGCGTCGGGCTAGTGTGCCGGCGCGCACGCAGCCGATCCAGCGTCGCAGCTCGTCTTCGTCGGTCATGCAGCGGCCAGCCCTCCCGGTGCGCACTCAGTTGTCAGCGCTGGAGCGTCACGCTGCGCTCACCTCCCTATACCAGTTCTGCAACTGCGAGAAGTCCAGGTCCCAGCCCGTGAGCGGCGCGACCAGCTTCAGGTTCGAACCGCGCACGCGCGGCCGACTGATCAGGGGGATGATGACGTTGTCCTTTACCGGCAGGTCGTTCAGCCGGATGAAGAGCGCCGCCCGCTTGACCGGGTCCAACTCGCTTTCCGCCGCCGCGTAGGTCCTGTCGTACTCCTCGCTGGTCCAGCGGCTGATGTTCCGGGACGCCCACTTGTTGGCCTTCGCCGACACTTCGCGCGTCAGGTACTGGTCCATGAAGCGCTCGGGGTCGGGCTGCGTCATCGTGGTGGTGTACATCTGCATGTCGCACCAGAACTTGCCGTAGGTGTCGGGGTTGGCCACGTCGGACGAGAAGAACACGCTGGCGGTGACCGACTTCAGTTCGAGGTCGATGCCGGCTTTCTGGCAGGCCTGTTTGATGACCGCCTGCTCCTTCTGGCGCAGCGAGTTGACCGAGGTTTGGTACACGAACTTCAGCTTCTTGCCGTCCTTCTCGCGGACGCCATCGGCGCCCTTCTTCCAGCCCGCCGCATCGAGGACCTGGTTGGCCTTGTCGACGTTGAATTCGAACTTCGTGTTGGGCGAACGGAACTTCGCCGGATTGTTCAGGAAGTTGCTGGTGGCAACGCCCGTGCGTCCGTAGATGAAGTCCTGGATGCCCTTGCGGTCGGCCAGCAGCGACATGGCCTCCCGCACAGCCGGGTCCGCAAAGGCGAAGTGCTTCGACTTGACGCTCGCACGCTCGCCATCGACTTCGTTCCACGGGTCCTTGGTGTTGAGCTGGATGAACTCGACGTCGCCGCTCGGAACGATCAGCGCCCTGCCCTTGCCGCCGGCCTCCAGCCGCTTGAGCACCTCGTCCTCGACCTGCAGGTTCCAGGCGTAGTCGAACTCGCCGGTCTGCAGCACAGCGCGCGCGGCCGAGGTCGCATCGCCGCCACCCTTCATCTCGATCGCGTCGAAGAAGGGCCGATTGGGCATGTGGTAGTTCGATGTTGATCTCGCCGCGCACCATGTCGCCCGGCTTGAAATCGACGAACTTGTAGGGTCCGGTACCAACCGGCTTCAGGTTGGCAGGCGCTTCGCGCGACTTGGCTCCGATATACGGCGCGAAGACGTGCTTCGGAATGATCATGCCTTCGGCGGCCACGAAGGCCGTGGCCCAGAACGGCGTCGGCTTCGCGAAGGTCACGCGGACCGTGTGCGTGTCGACCTTCGTCACCGTGACGTCCTTGTAGACGCCGGTCGTCACCGCCGCGGTCGCCGGATCGCGCGCGTATTCCCAGGTGAAGACGCAGTCGTCGGCCGTGAAGGGCTGGCCGTCGTGCCAGGTGACACCCTGCTTCAGCTTCCAGGTCACGCTCTTGCCGTCGGCCGACACGCCACCGTTCTCGCGCGTCGGGATCTCGGTGGCCAGGATCGGCACCAGGTTGCCGTCGGCGTCCCAGACTGCCAACGACTCGTAGAACACGCGTGAGCCTTCCTGGTCTTTCGTGCCATTCGCAAAGTGCGGCTGCAACAGCGTCGGACCCTGCCACCACAGCACCTTCAGGACCCCGCCCCCGCCACGCTTCGTGGGCTTGTAGGCAGGCGCCGGCTGGGCGTTGGCAATGCCGGCATGCATGAGCATCATCGACGCCAACGGCGCCGACAGGCCGAGACCTACCATTTGCTGGATGAAGCTGCGGCGCGGCAGCTTTCCGACCCGTACTTCCTCAATCAACTGGCGCAGCTCAGTTTCGTGCATGGCATTCCCCCGTGCGTGTTGGCGTCTGGCGACCTTCGCCGATCCGGCGACGTGACATTACTCGCTCGGCAGCGGCGCGAGCGTCAAATGCTGCCTGCTCGTCGCGAGATAGTGGCAGACAGCTTGAAGGCAGGCAAAGGCGACCATAGCCGGTCGCTGAGACCACGCAGCGCACCGGGAAACGCGCCCTTAGCCAGGAGATCATTCATCCCGGGTTCGCCAGCCGCAAGGATGACGCCACGCGCGCGCAGGGTGTGGTGGCGCTTGTCGAACCAGGCACGCGGCCATTCCGGGGTCAAGATACAGCCTTCGCTGTCATCGGCACCCAACACTCTCAAGGCCGAGTCATTGCGCCGCAAGATTTCCCGCCGATGCGGCAGTGCCGTCGGCAATACAGCGACGCGCTTGTCCGTATCGCTGACCGCCGCTGGTCTCAGCCGGACATCACGGCAGTCGCGATATCGAATGCTTTGAACTATCCGCGCGCATGCGCCGGCGCGCTCAACCCATGTGCAGTCCGCCGTTGCAGGAGAAGTCCGCGCCGGTCGTGAAGCCGGAATCCGGCCCGGCCAGCCAGGTGACGATCGAACCGATCTCGTCGGGCGTGCCCAACCGCTTGACCGGAATGGTCTCGACGATTTTCTCGAGAATGGCGGGCTTGATGGCCATGACCATTTCGGTGCCGATGTAGCCGGGGCTGACCGTGTTGACGGTGACGCCCTTGGCGGCCAGTTCCTGCGCCAGCGCCATCGTGAAGCCGTGCATGCCGGCCTTGGCGGCCGAATAGTTGGTCTGCCCCGCCTGGCCCTTCTCGCCGTTCACCGAAGATCTGGATGATCCGGCCCCAGCCCTTCTCGACCATGCCCGGCACCACCTGCTTGGTGACGTTGAACATGCTGTTGAGGTTGGTGTCGATCACCGCGTCCCAGTCCTCGCGCGTCATCTTCAGGAACATGCGGTCACGCGTGATGCCGGCGTTGTTCACCAGCACCTCGATCGGGCCATGTTCCGCCACGGCCTTGGTGAAGGCAGCCTCTGTCTTCTCCCAGTCGGCCACGTTGCCCACCGACGCATGGAAGGTGTAGCCAAGCGCCTTCTGCTCGCCCAGCCACTTGTTGAAATCGCGGCTCGGCCCGCAGCCGGCGATGACCGTGAAGCCTCCTTTCGACAGCCGCTGGCAGATCGCCGTGCCAATGCCGCCCATACCACCCGTTACGTATGCCACCTTTGCCATTGCTGTCTCCGCATGTTGTTAACTGCTGTTGTATTCGGGTCGGGCGCCGGGCCGCCCAAGCCGACCCGCAAAATGTACTCGGCCGAGTGCACGTGCGACGCGCAGCGTCGCGTACATCAGGCCGACCGGCTATCGCTCCACCGTTAGCGCCACACCCATGCCTCCGCCGATACAGAGTGCGGCGAGTCCCTTCTTCGCGTCGCGCCGCTTCATCTCGTGCAGCAATGTAACCAGAACACGGCAGCCCGAGGCACCGATGGGGTGGCCGAGCGCGATCGCACCGCCGTTGACATTGATCTTGTCCTTGTACGGCGCCTTGTCCCAGCCCAGGTCCTTGTTCACCGCGCAGGCCTGCGCCGCAAACGCTTCGTTCAGTTCCATCAGGTCGAGCTGCTCGGCCTTCCAGCCGGACTTCTCGAGCGCCTTGCGCGATGCCGGTGCCGGGCCCATGCCCATCAGCGCCGGGTCGACGCCGGCCGAAGCGAAGCTCACGATCCGTGCCAGCGGCTTGAGCCCGAGCGCCTTGGCCTTGTCGGCCGACATCACGAGCACCGCGGCCGCTCCATCGTTGATGCCGGACGCGTTGCCCGCGGTCACGCTGCCCTGCTTGTCGAAGGCAGGCTTACAGCCCCGCGAGCACCTCGGCGTTGGACTTGCGATTGATGAACTCGTCGGCGTCGAACACCAGCGGATCGCCCTTGCGCTGCGGGATCATCACCGGGACGATCTCTTCCTTGAAGCGCCCGGCGTCCTGCGCTGCGGCCGCCTTGGTCTGCGAGGCGAGTGCCAGCGCGTCCTGCGCGGCGCGGTCGATGCCGTGCGCCTTGGCGACGTTTTCCGCGGTGATGCCCATGTGGTACTGGTTGTAAACATCCCACAGGCCGTCGACGATCATGCTGTCGATGATCTTGGCGTCGCCCATGCGGAAGCCGTCACGCGAACCGAGCATCACGTGCGGCGATGCGCTCATGTTCTCCTGTCCGCCCGCAATGATGATCTGGGCATCGCCGTTGCGAATCGCCTGCGCGGCCAGCATGACGGCCTTGAGCCCCGAGCCACAGACCTTGTTGATCGTCATCGCCGGCACCGCAACCGGCAGCCCGGCCTTGATCGCCGCCTGACGCGCCGGGTTCTGGCCGCTGCCGGCCGTCAGCACCTGCCCCAGGATCACTTCGTCCACCTGATCGGCCGCCACGCCGGCACGACGCAGAACTTCCTTGATGACGATGGCACCGAGTTCCGGCGCGGGAATCTTGGCGAGCGCTCCGCCAAACTTTCCGAGGGCGGTCCGTGCGGCCGCGACGATGACTGCTTCGGTCATGAGATGACTCCGTGGTGAGAGCGGTTCGCGGCGGACCCGATGTCCGCCGTCGAATCATGCTAGAGGCGTTCTATGCCTTTTCCTTGACGTAGGTCCCGGGCGCGGGGACGGTCGGCTTGTACTTGGCGTTGCCGTACTGCTTGGGCGCCGGCTTGAGTGGCCCCGAATACCGCGCCAGCCAGCGGCTCCAGTCCGGCCACCAGCTGCCCGGATGCTCCACCGCGCTGTTGAACCAGGCATCCGAGTTGGCCGGCAGCGTGTCGTCGGCGCCGGCCCAGTAATTGCGCTTGTTCTTCGACGGCGGATTGATCGTGCCGGCGATGTGCCCGCTGGCGCCGAGCACATAGCGCACGCCGCCCGCCTTGCCGCCGCCCGGCAGCGTACGCGCCGACGCATAGGCGGCTCGCCACGGCACGATGTGGTCTTCCCGCGCCGCGAACACGAACGTCGGCACCTGGATGCTGCCGAGGTCGACCGATTGCCCGCAAGTGCGCAGCTTGCCGGGCACACGCAGGTTGTTTTCCAGGTACATGTTGCGCAGGTACCAGGCATACATCGGCCCCGGCAGACTGGTGCTGTCGCCGTTCCAGTAGAGCAGATCGAAAGCCGGCGGCGACTTGCCCTCGAGGTAGTTGCTGACGACGTAGTTCCAGACCAGGTCGTTGGGCCGCAGGCTCGAAAACGTGTTCCCGAGTTCGAGCCCCGGCATGATGCCGCCGCGCGCGAACTGCTGTTCGCGTAGACGCACCTGGGCCTCGTCGATGAACACATCGAGCACGCCCGCGTCCTCGAAGTCGAGCAGCGCAGTCAGCATCGTGAGGCTCGTGATCGGCTGTTCGCCGCGCGCGTACATCACGGCCAGCGCATTGGCGATCAGCGTGCCGCCGACGCAGAAGCCAAGCGCATTGATCTGCTTGTTCCCAGTGAGCTCCTGCACGACGTGAATGGCCGTGATGACGCCGGTCTCGAGGTAGTCGTCCCACGTGATGTGGGACTCGGGCTTGTGCGGGTTCTTCCACGACACCACGAACACCGTGTGGCCCTGCTCGACCGCGTAGCGGATGAAGGAGTTCTCGGGCTGCAGGTCGAGGATGTAGAACTTGTTGATGCATGGCGGCACCATCAGGAACGGCCGCGTGTAGACCTTCTCGGTGAGCGGCTTGTACTGGATCAGCTCGAACAGCTGGTTCGTGAATACGACCACGCCCCTCGCTGGTCGCGACGTTGCGCCCGACCTCGAAGGCGGTCTCGTCGGTCATGGAGATCTTGCCCTTGCCGATGTCCTTCAGCAGGTTGTCGAGTCCGGCCTTCAGGCTCTCGCCGCCGGTTTCGAGCAGGGTCTGTTGCGCCTTCGGGTTGAAGGCGAAGAAGTTCGCCGGCGAGGCGGCATCGACCCACTGGGACACGGCAAACTTGACCCGCTTGCGCGTCTTGCTGTCGCCCTGGATGCTTTCCGCCAGGCGGGTCATGAACTCCGAGTTCAGCAGATATGTGCGTGCATAGAACGAGGCGAGCGAATTCTTCTGCCAGGTGGGATCCGAGAAACGCGGGTCGGATATAGGCGCTGTCGTGCGTTCGGGATGCGTGAAGAAGTCGTTCCACAGCCCGGTCAGGCGCTGCACGTAGTCCTGCTGCATTTCGAGGAGCTTTTCCGGCACCAGCGGCATGGCGGTAGCAGGCGCGGCTGGCAACTGCTGCAGCCACGGCAACGCAAAGTTGAACGGCTCCGCCTCGCCGAGGGTACGTGCCCCACCCCGCTGCGCCGCTGGCTCGGTCTTCGATGCGAAGGCCGCGGCGCCCGACGCTGCGCCGGCCCGTCGGAGTGTCGCCCGCTTTGTGCTCACCTTGGCTACTCGCTTGCGTGCGCGGCGCGGCGCGCTGGCAGGCGTTCCGCGGGTGCCGCCCGCGTCCGTTCGGGTCGCGCGTCCAGCCTTCGAAGTCGCCATGTCTACTCCGGTGTAGGTGGCCGGTGGACCGGATGATCCCAGCGGCTCTTGCTTAGCCCTGCGATTCTCCACAAGGCACCGAGCACGGTCAAACCACGCATTCCCGCCGCGAAGTCCGGCACCTCACGCGGCGCGATCCTGTTCGATCCAGATCAAGGCCGCGTGGCGGCCGGTGATGCGGTCGCGCCGGTGGCTGTAGAAGCGCGCGGCGTCACAATAGGTACAGACGCCCCCGCCGAAAACCGTGTCGATGTGTACTTCGGCCAGTGCCATGCGGCCGAGTGCGAACAGGTCCGCGCGATACTTCCCCACGCCGGCAGGCACGAAGGCGGCCTCCGCTCCGTTCAATCCCGCTGTCATCGCCTCCAGAACGTCGCTTCCGACCTCGAAGTGATCAGGCCCGATCGCAGGGCCCAGGTAGGCGAACAGGCGGGCGTCGGGATCACCCAGCTGCGCGCGCATGGCGCGGGCCGTTGCCTGCAGAATCCCGGCCGCGAGGCCGCGCCAGCCGGCATGTGCCACGCCCACGCAGCGACCGCGCTCGTCGGTGAACAGCACCGGCATGCAGTCGGCGACCATCACTGCACGCCACAATGTCGGCGTGGTCAGTCACGGCGGCATCGGCTTCCACGGTCCCGTCCTACGCAACGGCGTCGACCACCCGGGCGCCATGCACCTGCCTGAGCCAGCGTGGCTCCGCGGGCAGCGAGTCGCGCAGGCGCGCCCGATTGCTCAGGACGGCGGCGGCGTCATCGCCCGACCCGAGGCCGAGGTTCATTCCCCCGCCGGTCGGCTGCGCCGTAAGGCCCGGCCGAAGTGCCGCCCGCGCGTGTCGTGATCAGCGCCCGAACGTCTGAGGCACCGGCCATTCGGGTCGAATCCACTCCGGAGGGGACATCACGGTTCGCCCGGCAGCGAGGCCGGCCGGTCCGTCGGCCCGAGCCCCAGCGACTGCATCAGTGCGGACATGTCGGCCGGCGGTGCGCGAAACCATTGCATCGGCTGCCCGCGTGCGCGGGTGCTCGAGACCGAGGCGGCATGCGTGCAAGGCCTGTCGGCCAAAGGCCCGCCAGGCGACCGTGGCGTCCGCGGCGGCAGCTTGCGGCGGTAGACCGGATCACCCACCAGCGGGTGGCCGAGATGCTCGAGATGCACGCGAATCTGGTGCGTGCGGCCGGTGTCGAGTCGACAGGCGAGCCAGGACAGGGTCGCGTTGCCATGCCGCACCGATGCCAGGTTCCAGTATTGCGTCCGCGCCGCGCGTGCGCTGGCCGCGTGGCTCACCTTGAAGCGCAACGGGTTGCGCGGGTCACGCCCGATCGGCGCATCAACGGTGCCGTGTCGGCGCGGCTCGCCGAGCACGACCGCCCAGTATTCGCGCCGCACGGTGCGGGCCTGCAGCTGGCGCACGAGCTCCGCCTGCGCAGCCAGCGTGCGCGCCACCACCATCAGGCCCGACGTCCCGGCATCGAGGCGATGCACGATGCCGGCACGCGGCACGTCGGCCAGTTCGGGGGCATAGGCAAGGAGCCCGTTGAGCAGCGTGCCCGACCAGTGACCCGCGGCCGGATGAACCACCAGACCCGCCGGCTTGTCGATGACAAGGATGTCCGCGTCCTCGAAGAGCACCGCCAGCGGCATCGGCTCGGGCCGGTACGCCTTGGCGTCGGGCGCGGGCTGCGGCTCCAGTTCGACCAGGTCTCCGATCGCGAGTTCGTGCCGCGGCCGCACCGCGGCGCCGTTGACGCGCACGGCGCCATCTTCCACCCACTGCTTGAGGCGGCTGCGCGAGATGTCCGGCATCCACTGCACGAGCGCCTTGTCCAGCCGCTCGCCTGCCTGCGCTGAAGCGACGCTGAAGCGACGGCGCACGTCCTCTTCGCCATCGCCGAGCAGGAGGTCGGCGGCGTCATCAGGGTCCGGATCAGCCGAGGCCGAACCGTATACTTCTGGGCTGGACAACAGGAGCACCCTGAACGATGGTTGGTTTCGATTCCTGGACAGCGACGCTGCTGCGGCGCTCAGCGGTCGTGCTCGCGACGCTCGCCCTTGCCAGCTGCAGCTGGCTCGGGATGGACGACCTGTTCCAGAAGGACAACACGGCCAAGTGGGATGCCGATCGATTGTACGCGGAGGCCCGCGCGGAACTGTCGAGCGGCAACTGGGTGAAGGCGCGCGAGTACTACCAGAAACTCGAGGCACGCTACCCCTTCGGCCGCCATGCACAGCAGGCCTTGATGGAGATCGCCTACACCTACTACAAGGAGGGCGAGTCCGCACAGGCCATCCAGACGGCTGATCGCTTCATCCGGCAGTATCCGAACAATCCGAACGTCGACTACATGTACTACCTGAAGGGGCTGGCCGGGTTCGGGGAGGACTCGGGCTTCTTCGGGCGCTTCATGACGCAGGACATCTCGCAGCGCGATGCCAAGGGCGCGCGGGAGTCGTATGACGCGTTCCGCGATCTGGTCACGCGCTACCCGGACAGCAAGTACGCCGAGGATGCGCGCGCTCGCATGCGCTACCTGATCAACGCGTTGGCCAGGGCCGAACTGAGCGCCGCCAATTTCTACTACGTGCGCAAGGCGTACATCGCGGCCATCCAGCGGGCGCAGATCGTGGTGCGGGACTTCCAGACGTCACCGGCGAGCGAAGATGCGCTGATCCTGATGGCGAAGTCCTACCAGGCGCTGGAACTGCCGGACCTGCAGGCCGACACCGAGCGCGTGCTCGCACTCAACTTCCCGGAAAGCCAGTACCTGCGCGCCAGGCGCTGATCACGCCTCGGGGCTGCGGCGCCGGGTGAGGAACTCGATCGCCTCGTCCTCGCTGCGCGTGCGGGCAAATGGCGGCAGGCTCGACAGCACGGTGCGGCCGTAGGACTTGGTCAAGACCCGTTCGTCGAGAATCATCAGGACTCCGCGGTCGTGCTCGTCGCGGATCAGCCGTCCCGCGCCCTGCTTCATCAGTATCACGGCTTCCGGCAGCTGGTATTCGTTGAACGGGTTGCGGCCGGCGCGTCGCAGGTAACGGATCTTGGCGTCGACCACGGGATCGTCGGGCGGGGCAAACGGAAGCTTGTCGATGACGACCAGTGAGAGCGCGTCGCCGCGGATGTCGATGCCTTCCCAGAAGGTGACGCTGCCCACGAGCACCGCGTTGCCAGCGCTGCGGAAACCATCGAGCAGCGCGCGCCGGCTGCCTGTGCCCTGGACAAACAGCCCCAGCGGCATCGCATCTTCGGCCATCAGCTGCTGCAGGCGCGCCGCGACGCGATCGACCGCCCGCAACGTGGTGCAAAGCAGGAACGCGCGGCCGCCATTGGCCCTGATCAGCGGCCAGGCCGCCTCCGCGACCCGCTCCGAAAAGCGTATGTCATAGGGCGACAGCATCTGCTGCGGTAGATACAGCAGCGCCTGCCGGGCGAAGTCGAACGGACTGTCCCAGCGCGCCGTCTGCACGTCCTCGATGCCGAGCTCCGCGAGGTAATGATCGAAGCGCCCTCCGGTGGTCAGCGTCGCTGAGGTCAGGATCCATGCCTGTGGCTGTGCCTCGCGGGCGCGGGCGAGTGCGCGGCCGGCAGCGAGCGGAGTCTTGTGGAACTGTGCTCCGTGCGCCGTGACGGAAATCCAGCGCACCGACGGCTCGGCGTCGGGGTCGCCGCGGGAGAAGTTCGTCCTCTTCACCGGTCTGCAAGACCTGCTGCCAGTCGCCAAGGGCGCGCTTGAGTTCCGCCACGCGCGCACCGATCAGGTCGAGTTCCGGGTCGCGGCCACGATTGATCTCCACGGCACGCGCGAGTTCGGCGGCCTCGCCCTCGACCTCTCGCAGCGTTTCCAGCAATCGGCCGGCGTGCGGCAGTCGCGCCAGCGGCACACGCGCCCCGGCCGCCAGGCCCGCATCGCCAAGCGCAAGCCGGACATCCCGCACCGCTCGCTCCAGGCGGGACGTCAGTGTCGTCCAGGAGGCCCCGTCCGAGGCCCGCGCGAGACCGAGCGCGCGGCTGTCGCGCGCGAGTTCCAGCCACTGTGCAAGCGACAGCGTGCTGCCGAAGAAATCGGCTGCGATGTCCGGCAGCTGGTGCGCTTCATCCAGAACGACCGTGTCGACCGTCGGCAGGAAGTCGCGGATGGCATCGTCGCGCAGAGCGAGATCGGCCAGAAACAGGTGGTGATTGACGACGACGATGTCGGCCGCCTGCGCCTCGCGGCGCGCCTTGAACACGAAGCACTCGGTGAACCGGGGACACTCGGCTCCCAGGCAGTTGTCGCGCGTCGACGTGACCAGCGGCCAGATGGCTGCGCTTTCAGGCACCTCCGCGAGTTCCGCGCGATCGCCGCTCAATGTCGTGCCTGCGAAGCGCATGACCGCGCGCAGTTGCCGGGCATCTTCGCGCGTTGCAACCAGCGCTTCGGACTCCGCCCGCGCCATGCGATAGAGACACAGGTAGTTGGCACGCCCCTTGAGCAGCGCCGTTGCCGCGTTGAGCCTGAGCGCCTTGAGCACCGCAGGAAGGTCCTTGCGGTAGAGCTGGTCCTGCAGCGGTTTGGTGCCGGTCGAGATCAGCAGCTTGCCACCGCTGAGCAGCGCCGGCACGAGATAAGCGAAGGTCTTGCCGGTGCCCGTGCCTGCCTCGGCAACGAGCGTCCCGCCCTCCTGAATGACCCGGTGCACGGCCGCCGCCATCTCGGCCTGGGAGCTCCGCGACACGAATCCCGCCACCGAGGACGCGAGTGCACCGTCGGCCGCGAAGGCGTGCGCAATCTGCGTTTCCGGGGGGAGCGCGGCTGCCGCCGCGGCCGTCCGCCTCACGCCGGGATGTCGGGGACCAGACGCATTTCGAGCAGGCGCACCGAATCCTTGATCTGCAGCTTGCGTTTCTTCATGCGCCTCAGCGCGAGTTCGTCAACGCCTGACTGCAGCGCGAGGCGCTCGATGGCTTCGTCAAGATCACGGTGCTCGATCTGCAGTTCGATGATGCGCCGCTTGATATCGTCCTGGTCCATTGTCCGCGCGATTCGTCAAAGTGGGCCCGAAAACGGCGCGGTAC
The DNA here is from genome assembly GCA_963810985.1 of uncultured beta proteobacterium. Taxonomy (GTDB): domain Bacteria; phylum Pseudomonadota; class Gammaproteobacteria; order Burkholderiales; family Burkholderiaceae_F; genus JALORV01. The sequence continues at coordinate 20,859 of CAWEPP010000027.1, read as the reverse complement.
CCAGCGCTCGGCAGTGCACGAGAACGTCGATGATAGACTTCCTTGAAAGTCCCAGTGATCCGCGTGTCGAGCTTCAAAGTCAACGTCTGCGTCGCGCAGCACATCGGCGACCGGCAGGAGCAACAAGACCGCGCGGCCATCATCACGAGCCCGCGTAACCCGGGTGCCGTGCTCGCGATAGTCGCAGACGGCATGGGGGGGCGGACCGGCGGTCGGTTAGCGGCCGACCAGGTCGTCAGCACGGCCGAAAACCTCTTCAAGGACATGACCGACCGGGACTCGACCTATCGAGACCTGCTCCTGCACCTGGCCGCCGAAGCGCACACGGTTATCCGCCTGACCGCGATCGCGGCCGAGAAAGAACCGCACAGCACGCTGTGCGCCCTCATCATCAAGAAGAACTACGCGATCTGGGCGAACGCCGGCGACAGTCGCCTGTACTTCTTCCGCGACGGACGGTTGGTCCATCGCACCGAGGACCACACCTACGCCGAGCAACTGAGGCTCGAAGGCCGTCATGAGGACGCCGAGCTTGCGGCCGTCCGCTACAAGAACATCCTGGTCAGCGCCCTGGGCATCAACAAGAAGCCCAAGGTCGCCATCGGCGAGGAAAACGCCCTGCGCGAGGGCGATATGTTCCTGCTGGCAAGCGATGGGCTGTGGGCGTACTTCGAGGATGACGAACTCGCCGAGATCTTGTACCGCGAGCCGCCGCGCGAGGCCTCGGAGCGGCTGGTATCGCTGGCGCGGGAGCGCTCCGAGGGACGCGGCGACAATCTCTCCGTCGTCATTATTCGGCTCGATCCGCAGCCCACGCCGGCGCTGCGCGGCCGGCGCTAGCGCGTCGCCGACGCAGCGGCCTCTTCAGCGCGCTTGCGCAGCGCCTCGCGCTCGGTCTCCTTCTTTTCCAACGCCTGTTTGCGCTCGACTCGGCGCGCTTCGCGCTTCTTGCGCTCGACCTCGGCATCCGCCGCACGCTTGGCGGCGTCGGCCTGCTTCTGCTGATACTCCGTGGCATTCTGCGCACGCTTGCCCGCCTCCTGCTGCTCCTGCTTTAGCTTGGCCGCATGTTCCTGTTGCTTGCGCTCGTAGTCCGCTCGGTTCTGTTCGCTTCCTGCTCGGGTGTCTTGGGCGCGGCCTTGGCGGCGGCTTCCGAACTGCGCTGCTCCGCCTGCTTGCGCGCAGCAGCCTCCTTGTCGGCGCGCCCGGCCTCCTCGGCCGCCCGCTGTTTGTCCTCCTCCGCCCGGCGCTTGGCCAGGTCCTGCTGGTCCAGGCGGCGCTTCGTGTCCTTGGCTTCGAGTTCGATACGCTGCACCTCGCGCCGCGCGAGTTCGCGTTCGCGCCGCACCTTCTCGCGACAGTCGTTGACGAGGATCGCGCGATAGCACTCGGCATCGCGCGCATCGAAGAGCTTCTTCTGTCGCTCCTCCTCCTGTTGCGCAGCCTTGAGGGCCGCGTCCGCCTGCTCGCGCGTCGTGATGCTTCCGGCCGGGAAGCGCACGGCGAAGTCTTCCGCGCGGGCGTGGCCCGTCAGCAGCGTGAGTACGACGAGGATCAGCAGGCGCATGGCGAATTAACGTCCGACCATTGCATTCCGCCTACACGCGGGCAACGTCCCGGCGCCGGGATTCAAGATATTCGCGCGACTGCATCTCCTCGAGCCGGGACACCGTGCGGGCAAACTCGTTGGCCAGCGCCCCTGACTGGTAGAGCTCGCCCGCGGCCGCCTCGGCCGACAGCAGCAGCTTCACGCGGTGGTCATACAGCACGTCGACCAGCCAGGTGAAGCGCCTCGCTTCGGAGGCCTGCCCCGCCGACATGCGCGGCACGTTCGACACAAGCACCGTATGGAACAGTGCCGCGATCTCGAGGTAGTCATTCTGCGAGCGGGGCCCGCCACAGAGGACTGCGAAGTCGAACCAGACCACACCACCCGCACGGCGGCGCGCACGGATCTGTCGCGCCTCGATCGTCAGCACGGAGTCGTCGTCGTCGGTTTCGGCCACGCGTTCGAACGCCGCCGTCAGCGCCGCGTCGGCGACCGGACCCCAGGGCGTCAGGTAGGCCTCGATGCGCTCCATCGCCCTTCTTCGGTAGTCGATGTCGCCGTCGACATGCACGACATCGAGCTGCTCCTGCAGCAGCGCGATCGCCGGCAACATGCGGTCGCGATGCAGGCCATCTGGGTAGAGCGCGTCCGGCACATAGTTGGACGTAATGACGAGGCCGACGTTGAGCGCAAACAGCCGCTCGAGCAGGCGGTACAGGATCATCGCGTCGGCGATGTCGGACACATGGAACTCGTCGAAGCAGATCAGGCGATGGCGCCGCGCGATCCGGCGTGCGACCTCGTCCAGCGGATCGGCCGTGCCCCTAAGTTCGTGCAGTTCCGCATGGATGCTGCGCATGAACTCGTGAAAATGCACGCGCGACTTGCGGATCACCGGCACGGTCGCGAAGAAGGCGTCCATCAGGAAACTCTTGCCACGTCCGACGTCTCCCCACAGGTAGACGCCGCGGGGCACGGGCGGACGCACCAGCAGCTTCTTCAGCGCATTCGAGCGATGCGCCTTGTACCCGACCCACTCCTCGTGCAGTTGCTGCAGGCGACGCGCGGCGCGTTCCTGCGCCGCGTCGAGCGAGTAGCCGCGCTGGGCAAGGACAGCGTCAAGCTGGGAACGGAACGACACGCGGTGCGGCGAGAGTGACGGTGGGTGTCGACAGGCCGACGCTCGGAGCCTGCACTCAGAAGTTCAGCGTGCGCTTGTCGACCGCCAGGGCCGCTTCCTTAGTCGCTTCCGACAGCGACGGGTGCGCGTGGCAGATGCGCGCGATGTCCTCGGACGAGGCGCGAAACTCCATCGCGACCACCGCTTCAGCGATCAACTCGGAGGCCAAAGGACCGATGATGTGCACGCCGAGGATCTCGTCATTCGCAGCGTCGGCGAGGAACTTCACCATGCCGTTGGTATCGCCCAGCGCACGCGCCCGGCCATTGGCCGCGAACGGGAAGGTTCCGGCACGGTAGGCACGGCCGGCCGCCTTGAGCTGCTGCTCGGTCTGGCCGACCCAGGCGATCTCGGGCGACGTATAGATTACCCACGGGATCGTGTTGAAGTTCACGTGGCCGTGCTGGCCGGCGATGCGCTCGGCGACGGCCACGCCCTCTTCTTCCGCTTTGTGCGCCAGCATCGGTCCACGCACGACATCGCCGACAGCCCAGACATTGGGCACATTGCTGTGGCAGTCGTCGTCGACCGCGATGAAGCCCCGCTCGTCGAGCGCGAGGCCGATTCCCTCGGGATTGAGCCCGATCGTGTTGGGCACGCGACCGATCGAGACGATGAGCCGGTCCACGACCAGCGTCTGCGCTGCACCGCCAGAGTCGGTGTACTCGACGCGAACTTCCTCCGCCTTGCCCTTCTTCTCGATCGTCGCCTTGTCGATCTTCACGCCGAGCGAAATCTTCAGCCCCTGGCGACTGAAGAGCTTCGCCGCTTCCTTGGCGATCTGCTCGTCGACGGCCCCGAGAAAGGCCGGCAGGGCTTCAAGGACCGTCACGTCGGCGCCCAGGCGGCGCCAGACGGAGCCCATCTCGAGGCCGATGACGCCCGCGCCAATGACGCCGAGGCGTTTCGGCACGTCGGCGATCGACAGGGCGCCGTCATTCGACAGGATGCGCTTCTCGTCGAACGTCGCACCGGGCAACGCGCGGGCGTTGGAGCCCGTCGCAACGATGACGTGGCGGGCAATCAGCGTCTCATCGGCCGACCCGCTGACCTTGACCTCGACGCCGGCGTCGTTGCGCCCCACGAATGCGCCTCGGCCGTGGAAGAACGTCACCTTGTTCTTCTTGAAGAGATACAGGATGCCGTCGTTGTTCTGCTTGACCACGTTGTCCTTGCGGCCGAGCATCTTCGCGAGGTCCAGCCCCAGGCCCTTGACTTCAATGCCGTGGGCGGCGAAGTGGTGCCCGGCCTGCTCGTAATGCTCGGACGATTGCAGCAGCGCCTTCGACGGAATGCAGCCGACGTTCGTACAGGTGCCGCCCGGCGCAGGCCCGCCGTCCTTGTTCTTCCATTCATCGATACAGGCCGTGGCGAGCCCGAGCTGCGCCGCGCGGATTGCCGCGATGTAGCCGCCGGGGCCGCCCCCGATAACGACGACGTCGAAGTTCTTGGCCATGCTTGCCTTTCGCCGTGCGCGCTACAGCACGTCGCGCGGCACGAAGATCCAGAAGATGATGTAAAGGACGACGGTGAACCCGCCGACCATCAGCCCCAGCACGAAGATGAGGCGCCAGATCCAGGATTCGACCCCGGTGATCGCCGCGATCCCGCCGCACACGCCGGCGATCCACTTGTCGTCGTTCGAAAGGCGGAGGCGGTTGATCGCGAGCGTGCCGCTGGCGGGCGCGCCCGCCAGCAATCGCACCTTGGCGGACTCGTACTCGGCCTGAGTCAGCGCGCCAGAAAGCAGCAGGCGGTGCAGCTTTTCGAGTTCGTCGGCGACGGTCATGGCAAGTCTCCCAAGCGTCAGACTTCGAGCAGCAGGCGCGCCGGGTCTTCGAGCGCCTCTTTCATCGTTACCAGCGCCAGCACGGCTTCGCGGCCATCGATGATGCGGTGGTCGTACGACATCGCTAGGTAATTCATTGGCCGCACAACGACCTGGCCGTTCTCGACGACCGCGCGTTCCTTGGTCGCATGCACGCCGAGGATGGCGGACTGCGGTGGGTTGATGATCGGGGTCGACAGCATCGAGCCGAACACACCGCCGTTGGAGATCGAGAAAGTGCCACCGGTGAGTTCCTCGAGCGCGAGCTTGCCCTCGCCGGCGCGCTTGCCGTAGTCGGCGATCTTCTTCTCGATGTCGGCGAAGGTCATCTGGTCGGCATCGCGCAGGATCGGCACGACGAGGCCACGCGGCGAGCCTACGGCAATGCCGATGTCGAAGTAGCCGTGATAGACGATGTCGTTGCCGTCGACCGAGGCGTTGACGACCGGGTACTTCTTCAGCGCCGCCACCGCCGCCTTCACGAAGAACGACATGAAGCCGAGCTTCACACCGTGCTCCTTTTCGAAGCGGTCCTTGTAGCGGTTGCGCATGTCCATCAGCGGCTGCATGTTGACCTCGTTGAACGTGGTCAGAATCGCCGCCGTGGACTGCGACTGGACGAGGCGCTCAGCCACGCGCTGGCGCAGGCGTGACATCGGCACGCGCTGCTCGGGTCGATTGGCCAGATCCGACAGATCGAGCGGTGCCTTCACTTCCGGCAGGGCCGGCTTCGCCTGGGCGGCGGCCTGCGTCGGGGCCGGTGCGGGGGCGGTGGCGCCGCCGGCGAGCGCGCCCAGCACGTCGCCCTTGGTCACGCGTCCGTCCTTGCCGGTTCCGGCGACCGATCCCGGAGGCAGTCCGGCATCGGCCATCCGCTTGGCCGCGGCAGGCATCGCCACACCGGCGGCAGCTGCCGACATCGGGGAAGCGGCCGGCTTCGGAGCTGCCGCTGACGCGGCGGCCGGTACCGCTGCCGCCAGCGCGCCCTTGCCTTCCGTGTCGACGGTCGCGATGACCTCGCCCGCTACAACTGTGGCGCCATCGCCCTTGATGATCTGTCCGAGCGCGCCGGCGGCGGGCGCGGGCACTTCCAGCACCACCTTGTCGGTCTCGATCTCGATCAGGATCTCGTCCATCGCGACGGCGTCGCCGGGCTTCTTCTTCCACTGCAGCAGCGTGGCTTCGGCCACCGACTCGGACAGCTGCGGAACCTTGACTTCTACGAGTGCCATGTCTTTCTTTCCAAATTGTGTGTTGATGGCGCTTGGCGAACGAGGCGCGGGTCGGCGTGCGGGAGCGCGTGATCGGGGCCCAAGCTGCCCAGGAGGAACGCGCGACCGGCGCCGAGGGCGTCCGGTGCGCGCGTTACCTGTTCAGGACCAGTCCCTTGAGCTTGCCGAAGGCCGTGTCGAGCAGCGCCTTCTGCTGCTCGACATGCTTCGCGTAGTAGCCGACCGCCGGCGACGCCGAAGGCGAGCGCCCGGCGTATGCGAGCTTCTGGCCATCGGCCATGTTCTCGAGCAGGTGGTGCTGCGTGTAGAACCACGACCCCTGGTTGGCCGGTTCGTCCTGGCACCACACGATCTCGGTCGCGTTCGGGTACTTCCGGAATTCGGTCGCCAGTGCCTTGTGCGGGAACGGGTAAAGCTGCTCGATGCGCATCAGCACGACGTCGTCTTCCTTGCGCTCGCCTCGCGTGTGCAGGAGGTCGTAATAGACCTTGCCCGAACACAGGACGATGCGCTTGACCTTTTTGGCGTCGATCGACTCATCGCGCTCGCCGATCACCGTCAGGAACTCGCCGCGCGCAAGGTCGGTCAGTTCGGAGGCCGCGTCCTTGTTACGCAGCAGCGACTTGGGCGTCATGATCACCAGCGGCTTGCGGAACAGGCGAATCATCTGCCGCCGCAGCAGGTGGAAGATCTGCGCGGCCGTTGTCGGTTGCGCGATCTGCATGTTGTTGTCGGCCGCCAGCTGCAGCAGGCGCTCAAGCCGCGCCGAGGAGTGTTCCGGGCCCTGCCCTTCATAGCCGTGCGGCAGCATCAGCGTCAGGCCGGACTGGCGGCCCCACTTGACCTCGCCCGAGGACAGGAACTGGTCAATGACGACCTGCGCGCCGTTGACGAAGTCGCCGAACTGCGCTTCCCAGATGACCAGCGCGTTGGGCTCCGCACTCGCATAGCCGTACTCGAAGGCCAGCACCGCTTCTTCGGACAGCACCGAGTCGATGACCGTGAACGGTGCCTGGGTCTCGGACACGTGCTGCAGCGGGATGAACGTGCCTTCATCCCACTTCTCGCGGTTCTGGTCGTGCAGCACCGCATGGCGGTGCGTGAAGGTCCCGCGGCCGGAATCCTGCCCGGTGATGCGAACGGCATAGCCGCTCGCGACCAGCGAGGCAAAAGCGAGGTGTTCGCCCATGCCCCAGTCGAGCGGCTGCTTGCCCTCGGCCATCGCGCGGCGGTCGGCGATCACCTTTTCCACCAGCGAATGAGCCTTGAACCGGGGCGGGACGGTCGTGATGCGCTCGCCCAGCCGCTTCAGTTCGGCCAGCGGCACGGCGGTGTCGGCATGGTCGGTCCATTTGCGATTGAGGAAGGCCGACCAGTCGACGGCAAACTTGCTCTTGTAGTTGGTGAGCACCGGGTCCGACGTCGTGCGGCCCTCTTCCATGGCGGTGCGATAGGCCTTGACCATCTGCTCCGGCACGTCGGCCGCGATCGTGCCCTGGGTCACCAGTTTCTCCGCATAGAGCTTGCGGGTGCCGGGATGAGCGCCGATCTTCTTGTACATCAGCGGCTGTGTCATCGCCGGGGTGTCCTGCTCGTTGTGGCCCAGGCGGCGGAAGCAGACGATGTCGACGACCACGTCCAGGTTGAACTCCTGCCGGTAGTCCATTGCCAGCTGGGTCACGAACACGACCGCCTCGGGATCGTCGCCGTTCACGTGGAACACCGGCGCCTCGATCATCTTCACGACGTCCGAGCAGTAGATCGTCGAACGCGTGTCGCGCGGGTCGGAGGTCGTGAAGCCGATCTGGTTGTTGATGACGATGTGCACCGTGCCGCCGGTGCCATAGCCGCGCGTCTGCGCGAGGTTGAGCGTTTCCATGACCACACCCTGGCCGGCGAAGGCGGCGTCACCGTGCACCAGCACCGGCAGCACCTTGTCGCCCGCCTCGTCGCCACGCCGCTCCTGGCGTGCGCGCACCGAACCCTCGACCACCGGGTTGACGATCTCAAGATGCGAAGGATTGAACGCCAGCGACAAATGCACCGGCCCGCCCGGCGTCGATATGTCGCTGGAAAAACCCATGTGGTACTTGACGTCGCCGGCCGGCAGGTCGGAGCCCGACTTGCCTTCGAACTCGGCGAACAGTTCCTTCGGCATCTTGCCGAGGGTGTTCACCAGCACGTTGAGCCGGCCGCGGTGCGCCATGCCGATGACGATCTCTTCGACGCCGGTGGCGCCGGCGCGCTGGATCAGCTCATCCATCGACGCGATGAAGGTCTCGCCGCCCTCGAGCGAGAAGCGCTTCTGGCCGACATACTTGGTGTGCAGGTACCGCTCCAGGCCCTCGGCCGCGGTCACGCGTTCGAGGATGTGGAGCTTTTCCTCCGCAGTAAAGGCGGGCGTCGAGCGCGTCGACTCCAGCCGCTGCTGGATCCAGCGCTTCTGCGCCGGATCGGAGATGTACATGTACTCGGCACCGACATTGCCGCAGTAAGTCTGGCGCAGCGCGGTGACGATCTCGCGCAGCGTCATCTGCTCCTGACCGAAATACGTGTTGGCCGCCGAAAAGGCGGTGTCCATGTCGGCTTCGGTCAGGTCATAGAAGCCCGGCTCGAGTTCGGGAATCGCGGGCCGCTCCTGCCGCTGCAGCGGGTCGAGGTTGGCCCAGCGGTTACCCAGGAAGCGATAGGCCGCGATGATCGACTGGACGTGAACCTGCTTGCGTGCCACCGACAGATCGGTCGGCGCCACCTTGGGCTGGAAGGCACCCGCTTTGGCCCGCTGCGCAAAGGATTCGACGATCGGCGCGTGCGCGACGTCGCGTGAGCTGGCCGAACCATCGGCGGCCGGCACCAGCTGCATCTGATCGAAGTAAGCACGCCATTTGTCGGGCACCGAGCCCGGGTTGTCGAGGTAGCGCTCGTAGAGCTCCTCAACGTACGGCGCATTGCCGCCGAACAGGTACGAGTTGACCTGAAACTGTCGCATCATCGCCTTCACCTTTCAGAACGAGTTTCTCGTTGAAGATGCCCGGCGTGGCGGTCGCGAAGCCTTCCTCGCCGGCGACAACGCGCTCCGGATTCCGGTGCGGCTGCCGAGAGCGCCGGCGACTGGAAGGCCACCGGCGGCAAGCGCGGGATGCTACCACCGCCGGGGCCAAATTCATCACTCTGTGGCGCGCATGCCGCGACATCTGTCGCGACGAGCAGCCGGACACTCACGGTAATACACTCCGCCGCAACAAAACTCGCCGCCAGGACGGACGAGGAGGAGACACGTGCAATCGACGGACATCCGTCATCCCGACTATTTCCATCGTGTCGTGGACTGCCAGTGGGCATGCCCTGCGCATACCCCCGTTCCCGAGTACATCCGGCTGATCGCGAGCGGGCGTTACACCGATGCCTACATGGTGAACTGGGAATCAAACGTCTTCCCGGGCATTCTTGGGCGGACCTGCGACCGACCCTGCGAACCCGCCTGCCGACGCGGTCGCGTCGAGGAAAACCAGGTGGCCCGGCCCGAGCCGGTGGCGATCTGCCGTCTGAAGCGCGTCGCGGCTGACCTCAAGGACGACATCAGTCGCCGCTTGCCCAAGCGCGCCCCGCGCAAGAACGGGAAACGCATCGCCTGTGTCGGCGCCGGTCCGGCTTCGCTGACCGTCGCTCGCGATCTTGCCCCTCTCGGATACGAGGTCATTGTTTACGACCAGGACCCCAAGGCCGGCGGCATGATCCGCACGCAGATTCCGCGCTTTCGCCTGCCGGAGGAAGTGATCGACGAAGAGACCGGCTACGTGCTCGGGCTCGGGGTCGAATTCCGCGGCGGCGTACGCATCGATTCGATGAAGTCGCTGCTGACTGAGGGTTACGACGCGATCTTCATCGGTTCCGGCGCACCGCGCGGTCGCGACCTCGATGTACCGGGTCGGCGCGAAGCCGGCGCGAATATTCATATCGGAATCGACTGGCTGTCGTCGGTGTCCTTTGGACACGTAACCCGCGTTGGCAAGCGGGTGATCGTCCTCGGTGGCGGAAATACCGCCATGGATTGCTGCCGCACGGCGCGCCGCCTTGGGAGCGCGGACGTCAAGGTCATCGTGCGCTCCGGCTTCGAGGAAATGAAGGCCTCGCCGTGGGAGAAGGAAGACGCGCAGCATGAAGGCATCCCGATCCTCAATTACCTGGTGCCCAAGGCATTCCTGCACGTGAGTGGCCGCCTGACTGGCATGACCTTCGGCAAGGTGAAGGCCGTTTTCGACGACCGGGGCCGACGCTCGCTGGTGCCGACCGGAGAACCCGACCAGACCATCGCCTGTGACGAGGTGCTGGTCGCCGTCGGGCAGGAGAACGCGTTCCCCTGGATCGAGCGCGATGCCGGCATCGCGTTCGACGGTTCCGGCATGCCCGTGCTCGAACACGTCACGCCTGCAGTCGTCGCTGCCGAACGTGTTCTTCGGTGGCGATGCGGCGCTCGGACCCAAGAACATCATCTGGGCGGTGGCGCAGGGCCACGATGCCGCCATTTCGATCGACAAGTTCCTGCACGGCGAGGACGTGAACGAGCGCCCTGCCCCGGGCGTAACGCTCGTGTCGCAGAAAATGGGCATCCACGAATGGAGCTATGACAACGACGTGGCACCGGACACGCGCTTCAAGGTTCCCTGGCGCGATGTCAATCAGGCGCTGCGCAGCATCAAGGTCGAAGTCGAACTCGGGTTCGATGCCGCGACCGCGTGGAAGGAGGCCCAGCGCTGCCTCAACTGCGACGTGCAGACGGTGTTCAGCGCGGCGCAGTGCATCGAGTGCGACGCCTGCGTCGACGTCTGCCCGACCGACTGCATCAACTTCATCGCGAACGGCGAGGAGGCGGAACTCCGCGGACGGCTGCGTGCACCCGCGCTCAACCGCAACCAGGCACTCTATGTGTCAGGCGCACTCAAGACCGGCCGCGTCATGGTCAAGGATGAAGACGTCTGCCTGCACTGTGGCCTGTGCGCCGAGCGATGCCCCACCGGCGCGTGGGACATGCAGCGCTTCCGGCTCGACGTGACTCACGCCGGCCGCGGCTGCCGTGTGAAGCACAAGGAGGCCGCGTGATGAACGTCCCGAAGGACGGGCGGCCCCGGACCGAAAGCGCGGCACGCGCCGCGCGCCCGCCGGGTATCGCGGCCATAAATGACTTTGTCGTCAAGTTCGCCAACGTCAACGGCTCCGGCTCGGCGTCCGCCAACGAAATCTTCGCGCGCAGCATCCTGCGCATGGGCGTGCCGGTGTCACCGCGCAATATCTTTCCTTCGAACATCCAGGGATTGCCGACCTGGTACGAAGTGCGTGTAACCGACCAGGGGCACCTCGGGCGCCGCGGCGGCGTCGACCTGATGGTCGCGATGAACCCGCAGACCTGGGACCGTGACCTCGCGGAAATCGAGCCCGGCGGCTACCTGCTGTACGACTCGACGCGTCCGATGCCGCCGAGCCGCTTCCGGGACGACATCCACATCCTGCCGGTGCCGCTCACCGAGATCGCGGCCGCGAAGTTCGCCGACCCCAAGGAACGCCAGCTGCTGAAGAACATCATGTATGTCGGCGTGCTCGCGGCGACGCTCGGCATCGAACCGGAGGTCATCGCCCAGCTGCTCGGCGAGCAGTACAAGGGCAAGGACCGCCTGGTCAAGCCCAACCTCGAGGCGTTCATGACGGGCCTGCATTACGGTCGCGAGCATCTCGAGGACGCCACCCAGCTGCGGATCACGCGAGGCGACAAGGTCGGCAACCGCATCTTCGTCGAAGGCAACGCGGCCACCGCGCTCGGCTGCGTCTACGGCGGCGCCACCGTCTGCGCCTGGTACCCGATCACGCCGTCGACCTCGGTGGCGGAGGCCTTCCAGAAATACTGCGGCAAGTATCGCGTCGACCCCGCCAACGGCCGCAACAAGTACGCCGTGGTGCAGGCCGAGGACGAACTGGCATCGATCGGCATGGTGATCGGCGCCGGCTGGAATGGGGCGCGCGCGTTCACGGCAACCTCCGGACCCGGCGTCTCGCTGATGACCGAGTTCATCGGGCTGGCGTACTTCGCGGAAGTGCCGGCGGTGATCATCGACGTGCAGCGCGGCGGACCATCGACCGGCATGCCGACGCGCACGCAGCAGTCGGACCTGCTTGCCTGCGCATACGCGTCGCACGGCGACACCAAGCACGTGCTGCTCTTCCCCGAGGACCCGTACGAGTGCTTCGAGTTCGCCGCTGCTTCGCTGGACCTAGCCGAGCGGCTGCAGACGCCGGTGTTCCTGATGAGCGACCTCGACATCGGCATGAACCACCGGCTGTGCAAACCATTCAAGTGGGATGACACCCGGCGCTACGACCGCGGCAAGATGATGGACACCGCCACGCTCGAGTCCGGCGCGGACTTCGGCCGTTACCTCGATGTCGACGGCGATGGCATCCCCTATCGAACGCTGCCGGCCGCGCACGCGACACGCGGGGCGTACTTCACGCGCGGCTCGACCAAGGACGCCTACGCGCGCTATTCCGAGGTCGGCTCCGACTACGTCTACAACATGGAGCGGTTGCTGCGGAAGTTCGACACGGCCAAGGCACTGGTGCCGCAACCGATCGTCGGGCGGGTGCAGGGCAAGGCCGCCGCCGGGGTCATCTACTACGGCTCCACCAGTCCGGCGATGGCCGAGGCGCTGGGCCTGCTGCAGGCGCAAGGCATCCAGCTCGACCGCCTGCGAGTGCGCGCCTTTCCGTTCCCGGACTCCGTCGACGACTTCATCGCCCGCCACGAGACGGTGTTCGTCGTCGAGCAGAACCGCGATGCGCAGCTGCGGACGCTGCTCGTCAACGAGCTCGAGATCGACCCCGCGCGGCTGATGCCCGTCCTGCACTACGACGGCACGCCGATCACGGCGCGCTTCATCGTGAACGCGATCGCCGAGCGCATGCAGGCGCGCAACGTGCGGTCGCTCAAGCCCGGCAAGGCGGCCTGAGGAGAGCCTGATGACCTATCTCGCCAAACCCCGCCTGCATCACCCCGCCCTCCCGACCAATGCGCTCGGACATACGCGGCGCGACTACGAAGGCAAGATCTCGACGCTGTGTGCCGGGTGCGGACACGATTCGATCTCGGCGGCGATCATCCAGGCGTGCTGGGAGCTGGCGATCGAGCCGCACCGCGTGGCCAAGCTGTCGGGCATCGGCTGCTCGTCGAAGACGCCGGATTATTTCCTGGGCAACTCGCACGGTTTCAATTCGGTCCACGGCCGCATGCCCTCGGTCATGACCGGCGCCAACCTCGCCAACCGCGACCTGATCTACCTGGGCGTGTCCGGCGACGGCGACTCCGCCTCGATCGGCCTGGGCCAGTTCGCGCACCTGATCCGGCGCGGCGTCAACATGACCTATATCTGCGAGAACAACGGGGTCTACGGATTGACCAAGGGCCAGTTCTCGGCCACCGCCGACCGCGGCTCGAAGTCCAAGCGCGGAGCGGTCAACCGCGACGCACCGATCGACATGGTTTCGCTGGCTCTGCAGCTGGGCATCACCTACGTCGCGCGCAGCTTTTCCGGCGACAAGGAGCAGCTCGTGCCGCTGATCAAGGGCGCGCTCAGCCACCGCGGAGCCGCGCTGCTCGACATCATCAGCCCGTGCGTGGCGTTCAACAACCACGCCGGCAGCACCAAGAGCTACGACTACGTGCGCGACCACAACGACGCCGTCAACCGCCTCGACTTCATGCCGAAGCGCGAAGGCATCGTCGCCTCGTACGAACCCGGCGAGGTCATCGAGATCACGCAGCACGACGGCAGCCGCCTGAGGCTGCGCAAGCTCACCGACGGCTTCGATCCGGGCGACGCGCTCGCGGCGATCAGCCATATCCACCAGCACCACGCGCGCGGCGAGATCGTCACCGGACTGCTCTATGTCGACCCGTCGGCCGACGATCTGCACGAGCACCTGAACACGGTGCCGACTCCGCTGAACCGGCTGGGCGAGTCGGATCTCTGCCCGGGGTCAGCCGCGCTCGAACGCCTCAATGCCGAGCTCGTCTGAACGCGCGCTGACGCCTCCGCTAATCCCCTGCCTGCTGCTCCACCATCGGCCGCCGGCCTGTAACGGTGCGCGTGCCGTTGCCCCAGATCAATGCCTCTGGGGCATTCAAGGCCGATGCTCTTGCCTACGTGAGGCTTTCTGCCTCATCGCCCGCGGCAACCTCGCGCAGACGAGGGCGCGGGATCACGCAGCGCACAGGAGAGCACCATGGCGCAGGCGAACGGCGCACAGGGATTCGAGATCCTTGCGCGTGAGGATTACTCGGACGTCACCTACATGCTGGAGGTGGCGCACCCGATGATGGCGAAGGCCGCCAAGCCCGGCCAGTTCGTCATCGTCATGGAACACGAGCACGGCGAGCGCATCCCGCTCACCATCGCCGACTTCGACCGCGAGCGCGGCACGATCACACTGGTCATCCAGGCCGTCGGCAAGACGACCAAGGAGATGCAGGCCGACCTGCAAGGTCGGCACGCGGCTGTTCGCGATGGTCGGCCCGATGGGTATCCCGAGCCACATAGGCAAGGCGAAGAAGGTGATCTGCGTCGGCGGCGGGCTCGGCGTCGCGCCGGTCTACCCGCAGGCGCGCGCCTACAAGGAAAGCGGCGCCTACGTCATCGGCGTAGTCGGCTTCCGCAACAAGGACCTGATGTTCTGGCAGGACAAGTTCGCCAAGGTCTGCGACGAGCTGATCGTCTGCACCGACGACGGCTCGGCCGGCATCAAGGGACTCGTCACCGAAGGCATCAAGCAGTCGATCGCCAGGCATCCGGACATCGACGAAGTCGTCGCGATCGGCCCGCCGATCATGATGAAGGGCTGTTCCGAGGCCACTCGCGCGCACGGCATCAAGACGATGGTGAGCCTGAATCCGGTCATGGTCGACGGCACCGGCATGTGCGGCGGCTGCCGCGTCAAGGTCGGCGACCAGGTCAAGTTCGCCTGTGTCGACGGGCCGGACTTCGACGGTCACCAGGTCGACTTCGACGACCTGATGGCGCGGCTGGTGCGCTACAAGCGCGCCGAGAAGGACGCGCTCGAGCACTGGCAGGAGACTTGCCGCATCCGCGCCGACAAGGTGATCGACCTGAAGACGGCGGTGCTCGGCACCGAGGCCGAGATTCCGATCGACATTCAGCCCAGCACCGACGGCTGAGTCGAGGAGACGATTCCATGGCCACGGCAAAGAAGAAGACGATACGCACGATTCCGCAGGAGCGGACGCCGATGCCGGAGCAGGATCCGCTGGTGCGGGCCCGCAATTTCAGCGAGGTCGCCTGCGGCTACCGGCTCGAGGATGCACTGGTCGAAGCGGAGCGTTGCCTGCAGTGCCCGGACGAGCCTTGCGTGCGCGGCTGCCCGGTCGGCATCGACATTCCCGCGCTTCATCAAGAAGATCACCGAGAAGCACTACAACGGCGCCTACGACGTCATCACCGACACCAACCTGCTGCCGTCGGTGTGCGGCCGCGTCTGCCCGCAGGAGAACCAGTGCGAAGGCGTGTGCACGGTGGGCGAGACGCTGGAACCGGTGGCGATCGGGCGCCTGGAGCGCTTCGTCGGCGACATGGCCATCGCCGAAGGCTGGGAGAACGTGCCCTATATCGAGCCATCCGGCTTCAAGGTCGGCATCGTCGGCGCCGGGCCGGCCGGCATTGGCCTGCGCGGCCGACATGGCGAAGGCCGGCTGTGAAGTCATCGTCTACGAGGCGTTCCATACGCCGGGCGGCGTGCTCAAGTACGGCATTCCGGACTTCCGTCTGCCGAACAGCGTCATCGACGCCGAGATCGACAAGCTGCGGAACCTTGGCGTGCGCTTCGAGTGCAACACGCTGGTCGGGCGACTGTTCACGATCGAGCAGATGGTCACCGAGATGGGTTTCCACGCGGTGTTCATCGGCACCGGTGCCGGCTATCCGAGCTTCATGGGCATCCCGGGCGAATCGCTGAACGGCGTGCTGTCCGCCAACGAACTGCTCACGCGCTGCAACCTGATGCGGGCGCGCGACTTCCCCAACTTCGACACGCCGCTGCAGCCGGGCAAGCACGTGGCCGTCATCGGCGCCGGCAACACCGCGATGGACGCGCTGCGCGTGTCGCTGCGGCTTGGCGCCGATACCGTGCACTGCATCTACCGCCGCTCGAAGAAAGAAGCGCCGGCGCGCGTCGAGGAAGTCCACCACGCCGAGCAGGAAGGCGTCGACTTCAACTGGCTCACCAGCCCGGTCGAGATCCTCGGCGACGCCAGCAACAACGTGCGCGCGCTGCGCTGCGTGAAGATGGAACTGGGCGAGCCCGACGAGTCGGGCCGCCGCCGTCCGGTCGTCGTGCCGGGCAGCGAGTTCGAGTTCGAGACCGACATGGTGGTGTTCGCAATCGGCACCAACGCCAACCCGATCCTCGGGCAGACCGCCAAGCTAAGCTCAACAAGTGGGGCTACATCGCGACCGACGACAACCTCGCGACCTCGATCGCCGGGGTGTACGCCGGCGGCGACATCGTCACCGGTGCGGCGACCGTCATCCAGGCCATGGGCGCGGGGCGCAAGGCTGCGCGCGGCATGAAGGCCTACCTCGGCCTGCGCGACAGTGACGCCGTCTACGACACTGGCGCCAGCGGGTCGCTCTTCGGCATTCCGCGCGAGGAGCACGGCTTTGCGCAGGTCCGCATCGCCCGCTAACCGCCCCGCCGCGCGACACAGATCATGAAACGCAAGGAACGAGCATGAGTGCAGTCCTGGAACGCCCTGCAGCCAAGGCAAAGGCGGGAACCAAGCCGGCCGTGAAGCTGCCCGAGCACATCGTCGAGGTGATCAGCGACTCCGGCGAAGGCGCGCAGCGCTGCGGCCAGGCCTTTGCCTCGATCGCCGCGCGCAGCGGCAACGGCATCTGGACGGTGGAAATCATTCCGGCCGAGATCCAGCCGCCGGCGCGCAGCGTGGCCGGCGCCAGCGGCATCCGCATCCGCGTCGGCAGCAAGCAGGTCACCAACGGTGGCGACCAGACCGACCTGGTGATCGCATTCAACGAGCAGGTGCTGCTCGGGCGGGTGCGCGCGGACGAACTGAAGAAGGGCGCGACGATCCTGCTCGAGAACATGTGGGCCGAGCATCGCGACCCGGACATCGTCAAGTCCTTCAACGAAACGCTCCAGGCGCTCAAGGATGCGGGCTTTCGCGTCATCGACCTGCCGCTGGAGAAGGAGTGTCGCGCGTTGATGAGTGACCCGCGCCGCGGCAAGAACATGTTCGTGCTGGGCGTGCTCGCCAGCATCTACAGCTTCGACCTGCAGCTCGCGCGCGACCAGATCGCGCTGACTTTCGGCAAGAAGGACCAGAAGGTCATCGACTCCAACGTGCGGCTGATGGAAGCGGGCTTCGCGTGGGGCGAAGCCAACCTCGACTTCAAGTACGAGATTCCCGCCGAAAAGGCCAAGGCGCCGCAGATCGTTGTCAACGGCAACACGGCGATTGCACTCGGCGTGCTCGCTTCGGGCATGGACATCTGCGCGATGTACCCGATCACGCCGGCGACCTCTGCGTCGCACTACCTGTCGGAGTGCTTCGAGAAGGTCGGCGGCATCGTGCACCAGGCCGAGGACGAGATCGCCGCCTGCGCGTTCGCAATAGGCGCGTCTTATGCCGGCCGCTGCGCGGTGACGATCACCTCGGGGCCGGGCTACTCGCTGAAGCAGGAAGGCATCGGACTTGCCGTGATGGCCGAGATCCCGCTGGTTGTCGTCAACGTCCAGCGCGGCGGCCCCAGCACCGGGCAGCCGACCAAGGTCGAGCAGGCCGACATGCTGACCGCCATCTACGGCAGCCACGGCGACGCGCCGAAGGTGGTGATCGCCGTGACGAGCATCGAGGACTGCTTCTACTCGATAATCACGGCACGCAAGATCGCCGAAACCTTCAACATGGTCGTGGTGGTCCTGACCGACGCCAGCCTGGCCACGGCGCAGCAGCCGTTCGAGCGCCCGCACTTCTCCGAGGACTGGCTCGCTCCGCCGATCGACCAGTCACCGCTGCCCGTGGGCGCCAAGCCCTACGACTGGGACAAGATCACCGGGATCGCACGCCGTTTCTCACCTGGTCAGCCGAACGGCATGCACACGGTGACGGGCCTGGCGCACGACCGGGCGAGCAAGGTCGCCTACGACCCGGCGATCAACGAGGAAGGCCTGCGCGCCCGCAGCCTGAAACTCGCCACGCTGCAGAAGACGCTGAAGACACCGCCGGTGTACGGCGACGCCGAAGGCGACCTGCTGGTCGTCGGCTGGGGCAGCACGCAGGGCATCATCGAGGAGGCGGTGCAGCGCGTGCGCGACGAGGGGCTGAAGGTCTCCGCGCTGCAGATGCGCTTCGTACAGCCGATGCCTCCGGCATCACGGCCATCCTGAAGCGCTTCAGGAAAGTGATGACGGTCGAAGGCACGTGGGCCGACCGCCCGGCCGAGGACGAAATCATCGACGAAGAGAATCGCCGCTACGCGCCGCTGGCAATGATGCTGCGTTCGCGCACGCTGGTCGACGTCGACTGCTGGACCGAAGCCCGTGGCCAGCCGATCAAACCGGGCATGGTGGTCGACGCCATCCGCGCCAAACTGGCCGAATGAACGAAGCGAGGGAAAGCAAACGATGGGCTCCGCACTCAGCCAGTGCATCATCAAGCTGCACGAGGAACGCTACGAACTCGAGGACTACCAGGGCGGCGTGCCGCGCTGGTGCAGCGGTTGCGGTGACAACGCGATCCTCGCGGCCGTCCAGCGTCTGTGCCGCGACGAGAACCTTGTGCCGGAGCGCACGGTGTTCGTATCCGGGATCGGCTGTTCGAGCCGCTTCCCGCACTACATGAAGACCTACGGCTTCCATGGCATCCATGGTCGCGCTTTTCCGCTCGCCGAAGGCGTGAAGATGGCGCGCCCCGACCTGAACGTCTTCGTCAACACCGGTGACGGCGACTGCTGCAGCATCGGTGCGGCGCACTGGATCCACGCGATCCGCTACAACATGAATCTGACGGTGATCCTGCACGACAACCAGGTCTACGGGCTCACCAAGAAGCAGGCTTCGCCGACGTCGCCGGTCGGGTTCAAGAGCAACACGACGCCGCGCGGCAGCGTGCTCGAGCCGCTGAATCCGCTCTCCGTGACGCTGGGCGTGCAGAACGCCTCGTTCGTCGCGCAGGGCGTGGACTGGATCCCGGAACTGCTCTACGACATCATCGCCAAGGCCTTTAAGCATCGCGGCTTCTCGTTCGTGCGCATCATCCAGCGCTGCCCCGAGTGGCTCCCGAAGACCTTCGAGCCCTGGCTGCATGACCCGGGCAAGACGCTGCTGCTGACGCATGAAAATGGCCTCCAGCCCAGCGCCGACACGAACCGGATCTACAAGAACCAGCGCGAGCATGACCCGCTGAACATCCATCAGGCCCGCGAGATCGCCTCCGCACCGATCCGATCCCGGTCGGGATCCTGTACCACGACCAGCGTGCCCTGCTACGACGAATTGCGCGGCGCCGGACAGCCGCGCACCGCCGAGGCGATACGCGCCGGGCTCAACAAGGAATTCGACAAGTTCACGATCTGGCCGGACGAGGTGCGCGAACAGCGCGCCGCCTGACACAACCGATTCGAGGCCCGCCGCCATGGATATGGCCGCCAAGTTCCAGGACCAGACCGTTTTCCACATGACCGGCAAGCGCTCGGGCGCCGGGTTCGCCGCGTTGCAGGCGGGCTTTCGCCCGGCCCTGCTGGCCGCGTACCGCGACCTCACCCGGCTGCGCTACGACTACCCGGTCGTGCTGCTCGAGCGCGATATCGGCACCGACTACGTGAAATCGCTGTCCTCCGTCATGGGAGACCTGATCGCCGACATCGCGCCGCGCGGCATCGAGGGTGAGCGATTGCGCAAGCATCTGCTGCGCCTCGAGCACGAGATCCGCACGCTGACTGCGGAAGGTCCCGCGGGCACGCTGACCGAAGTGTGGCCGCTCGCGGCCAAGAAGGCGGCCGGACGCGACGACAATGTGCGCGAGATTCTTACCCGGGCCGTGGAGTCGCTGGATGTCGACGGCGAAGTGTTGAATTGCGAAAGCGCGCTCGCAGCGCGCTTCCTGAGACGCGCCTGGCAGAACGTGCAGGCCGAAAGGGCGAAGCAGTTTCGCGGGCTGGTGGATCACCTGGTGCGCAGGCTCTCGGACATCCTGCGCGCCGCGTTTGTTCATTCGCAGGCGGGTCAGCAGCCCGCGGCATTGAAGTCGGGTTTCGGCGTATTCATTGAGACATCTTGACTTCTCCGCGATGTCGCGGCTGGTCGCGCGCAATGTGCCGAAGGACGAACTCCCGCCAGCCGGCGCCTGCGCATCGAGTGGGCGCTGTCGGTGCTGCGCAGCCAGCCGTTCTACCCGGACCCTCAAGGGCGGCGAAGGAGCGCCCTACGAGTTCACGTTCAGCAATTGCGCGACGGCAATGGAGGCGCATCGCACCCGGCTGCCGAAGCTGGTCGAAGTCGTGAAGGCTATCGCGGTTGCGGAACTGGAAGCGCGTGGCGGCTATGTCGAGGCCCACCATGACGCGTTCTTCGAGCGCTATGACGAGCACTCGCTTACCGCCGACGACCTCGCGCAGTTCCCCGACTACCTGGTCTGCATTCCGTCCGACCGCAACGCCGCCCCCGAAAACGCCGCATTGATGGAGATGCTTTGGGCCGGCATGCGGTGAAGGTGCTGGTGCAGCACACCGACCTGCTTGAAGACGCCGCCATCGGACAGGGCCACTTCGCCTTCGGCGTCCGCAGTGCGCGGCTCGCGACGACCGCGATGGGACTCGGCGGCATGTTCGTGCTGCAGTCCACGAGTTCGAACCTGTACGCGCTGCGCGAACGCGTACGGTGTGGCATGGGATGTCGAGGTCCAGCGTTGTTCAGCGTGTTCGCCGGTTCGCCCGAAAGCACCAGCGAGCTGCCCGCCTATCTCACGGCCGCCGCCGCGATGAAATCGCGCGCC
>CAWEPP010000026.1:0-35453 GCA_963810985.1 uncultured beta proteobacterium | reverse complement strand
GCGGCTGCCCGGTCGGCATCGACATTCCCGGGCTTCATCAAGAAGATCACCGAGAAGCACTACCACGGCGCCTACGACGTCATCACCGACACCAATCTGCTGCCGTCGGTGTGCGGCCGGGTCTGCCCGCAGGAAACCAGTGCGAGGGCGTGTGCACGGTGGGCGAGACGCTTGAGCCCGTGGCGATCGGGCGGCTGGAGCGCTTCGTCGGCGACATGGCGATCGCGCGAAGGCTGGGCCAACGTGCCCTACATCGAGCGACCGGATAAGCGTCGGCATCGTCGGCGCCGGGCCGGCCGGTTTGGCCTGCGCGGCCGATATGGCCAAGGCCGGCTGCGAAGTCACGTCTTCGAGGCCTTCCACAGCCGGGCGGCGTGCTCATCTACGGCATCCCAACTTCCGCCTGCCCAACAGCGTCTCGACGCCGAGATCGACAAGCTCGGGCAAGCTCGGCGTGCGCTTCGATGCAACACGCTGGTCGGGCGACTGTTCACGATCGAGCAGATGCTGGACCGAGATGGGCTTTCACGCCGTGTTCATCGGCACCGGCGCCGGCTATCCGAGCTCCATGGGCATCCCGGGCGAATCGCTGAACGGCGTGCTCTCCGCCAACGAGTTGCTCACGCGCTGCAACCTGATGCGCGCGCGCGACTTCCCCAATTTCGACACGCCGCTGCAGCCGGGCAAGCATGTGGCGGTGATCGGCGCCGGCAACACGGCCATGGATGCGCTGCGCGTATCGCTGCGGCTGGGCGCCGAAACCGTGCACTGCATCTACCGCCGCACCGAGACCGAGGCGCCGGCGCGGGTCGAGGAGCTGCACCACGCCGAGCAAGAGGGCGTCGACTTCAACTGGCTGACCAGCCCGGTCGAGATCCTCGGCGACGCGAGCAACGCCGTGCGCGCGCTGCGCTGCGTGCGCATGGAACTGGCCGAGCCCGACGCGTCGGGCCGGCGCCGCCCGGTGCCGGTGCCGGGCAGCGAGTTCGAATTCGCCTCCGACATGGTGGTGTTCGCCATCGGCACCAACGCCAATCCGATCCTCGGCCAGACCTGCCAAGCTTGAAGCTCAACAAGCGCGGCTACATCGCCACCGACGCCAATCTCGCGACCTCGATTGTGGGCGTCTAGGCCGGCGGCGATATCGTCACCGGCGCGGCCACGGTAATCCAGGCCATGGGCGCCGGCCGCAAGGCCGCGCGCGCATGAAGGCCTATCTCGGCCTGCGCGACAGCGACGCCGTCTACGACACCGGCGCGAGCGGGCGTCGTCTGTTCGGCATTCCGCGCGAAGAACACGGCTTTGCGCAGATTCGCATCGCCCGCTAGGGGCCGCGCAGCACGACACAGACACGAAACGCAAGGAACGAGCATGAGTGCAGTCCTGGAACGCCCAGCCGCCAAGGAAAGAGCCGGAAGCAAGCCGGCCGTGAGGCTGCCCGAGCACATCGTCGAGGTCATCAGCGATTCCGGCGAAGGCGCGCAGCGTTGCGGCCAGGCCTTTGCATCGATCGCGGCGCGCAGCGGCAACGGCATCTGGACGGTGGAGATCATCCCGGCCGAGATCCAGCCGCCGGCGCGCAGCGTGGCCGGCGCCAGCGGCATCCGCATCCGCGTCGGCAGCAAACAGGTCACCAACGGCGGCGACCAGACCGACCTGGTGATCGCATTCAACGAGCAGGTGCTGCTCGGGCGGGTGCGCGCCGACGAACTGAAGAAGGGCGCGACGATTCTGCTCGAGAACATGTGGGCCGAGCACCGCGACCCGGACATCGTCAAGTCCTTCAACGAAACGCTCCAGGCGCTCAAGGATGCGGGCTTCCGCGTCCTCGACCTGCCGCTGGAGAAGGAGTGCCGCGCACTGATGAGCGACCCGCGCCGCGGCAAGAACATGTTCGTGCTGGGCGTGCTCGCCAGCATCTACAGCTTCGACCTGCAGCTCGCGCGGGACCAGATCGCGCTGACCTTCGGCAAGAAGGACCAGAAGGTCATCGACTCCAACGTGCGCCTGATGGAAGCGGGCTTCGCGTGGGGTGAGGCCAACCTCGACTTCAAGTACGAGATTCCCGCCGAAAAGGCCAAAGTGCCGCAAATCGTCGTCAACGGCAACACGGCGATCGCGCTCGGCGTGCTGGCATCGGGCATGGACATCTGCGCGATGTACCCGATCACACCGGCGACCTCGGCGTCGCACTACCTGTCGGAGTGCTTCGAGCGGGTCGGCGGCATCGTCCACCAGGCCGAGGACGAGATCGCCGCCTGTGCGTTCGCGATCGGCGCGTCGTACGCCGGCCGCTGCGCGGTGACGATCACCTCAGGGCCGGGCTATTCGCTGAAGCAGGAAGGCATCGGGCTCGCCGTGATGGCCGAAATTCCGCTGGTCGTCGTCAATGTGCAGCGCGGCGGCCCGAGCACCGGGCAGCCGACCAAGGTCGAGCAGGCCGACATGCTGACAGCCATTTACGGCAGCCACGGCGATGCGCCGAAGGTCGTCATCGCAGTCACCGGCATCGAAGACTGCTTCTACTCGATGATCACGGCGCGCAAGATCGCCGAGACCTTCAACATGGTCGTGGTCGTACTGACGGACGCAAGCCTGGCCACGGCGCAGCAGCCGTTTGCCCGCCCGAACTTCTCCGAGGACTGGCTCGCGCCGCCGATCGACCAGTCACCGCTGCCCGTGGGCGCCAAGCCCTACGACTGGGACAAGATCACAGGGATCGCGCGTCGCTTCTCGCCCGGCCAGCCGAACGGCATGCACACGGTGACCGGACTGGCGCACGACCGCGCCAGCAAAGTCGCCTACGACCCGGCAATCAACGAAGAAGGCCTGCGCGCCCGCAGCCTGAAACTCGCGACGTTGCAGAAGACACTGAAGACACCGCCGGTGTACGGCGACCCTGAAGGCGACCTGCTGGTCGTCGGCTGGGGCAGCACGCAAGGCATCATCGAGGAAGCCGTGCAGCGCGTGCGCGACGAGGGACTGAAGGTCTCCGCGCTGCAGATGCGCTTTGTCCAGCCGATGCCGTCCGGCATCACGGCCATCCTGAAGCGCTTCAGGAAGGTGATGACGGTCGAGGGCACCTGGGCCGACCGCCCGGCCGAAGACGAAATCATCGACGAGGAAAACCGCCGCTACGCGCCGCTGGCGATGATGCTGCGCTCGCGCACGCTGGTCGATGTCGACTGCTGGACCGAAGCCCGTGGCCAGCCGATCAAGCCGGGCATGGTGGTCGATGCCATCCGCGCCAAACTGGCCGAATAGAACGAAGCGAAGGAAAGCAAACGATGGGCTCCGCACTCAGTCAATGCATCATCAAGCTGCACGAGGAACGCCACGTCCTCGAGGACTACCAGGGCGGCGTGCCGCGGTGGTGCAGCGGTTGCGGTGACAACGCGATCCTCGCGGCTGTCCAGCGCCTGTGCCGTGACGAGGACCTCGCACCGGAGCGCACGGTGTTCGTATCCGGGATCGGCTGTTCGAGCCGCTTCCCGCACTACATGAAGACCTACGGATTCCATGGCATCCATGGTCGCGCCTTCCCGCTCGCCGAAGGCGTGAAAATGGCGCGGCCCGACCTGAACGTCTTCGTCAACACCGGTGACGGCGACTGCTGCAGCATCGGTGCGGCGCACTGGATCCACGCGATCCGCTACAACATGAATCTGACGGTGATCCTGCACGACAACCAGGTCTACGGGCTCACCAAAAAGCAGGCTTCGCCGACGTCGCCGGTCGGTTTCAAGAGCAACACCACACCGCGCGGCAGCGTGCTCGAGCCGCTGAATCCGCTCAGCGTGACGCTGGGCGTGCAGAACGCCTCGTTCGTCGCGCAGGGCGTGGACTGGATCCCGGAACTGCTCTACGACATCATCGCCAAGGCCTTCAAGCATCGCGGCTTCTCGTTCGTGCGCATCATCCAGCGCTGCCCCGAGTGGCTCCCGAAGACCTTCGAGCCCTGGCTGCATGACCCGGGCAAGACGCTGCTGCTGACGCATGAAAATGGTCTCCAGCCCAGTGCGGAAACCAACCGGATCTACAAGAACCAGCGCGAACACGATCCGCTGAACATCCATCAGGCGCGCGAAATCGCCTCGGGCACGGATCCGATTCCCGTCGGCATCCTGTACCACGATCCGAGCGTGCCTTGTTACGACGATCTGCGCGGCGCCGGACAACCGCGCACCGCCGAAGCGATCCGTGCCGGACTCAACAAGGAGTTCGACAAGTTCACGATCTGGCCGGACGAGGTGCGCGAACAGCGCGCCGCCTGACAACAACCGATTCGAGGCCCGCCGCCATGGATATGGCCGCCAAGTTCCAGGACCAGACCGTTTTCCACATGACCGGCAAGCGCTCGGGCGCCGGGCTCGCCGCGTTGCAGGCGGGCTTTCGCCCGGCCCTGCTGGCCGCGTACCGCGACCTCACCCGGCTGCGCTACGACTACCCGGTCGTGCTGCTCGAGCGCGATATCGGCACCGACTACGTGAAATCGCTGTCCTCCGTCATGGGAGACCTGATCGCCGACATCGCGCCGCGCGGCATCGAGGGTGAGCGATTGCGCAAGCATCTGCTGCGCCTCGAGCACGAGATCCGCACGCTGACTGCGGAAGGTCCCGCGGGCACGCTGACCGAAGTGTGGCCGCTCGCGGCCAAGAAGGCGGCCGGACGCGACGACAATGTGCGCGAGATTCTTACCCGGGCCGTGGAGTCGCTGGATGTCGACGGCGAAGTGTTGAATTGCGAAAGCGCGCTCGCAGCGCGCTTCCTGAGACGCGCCTGGCAGAACGTGCAGGCCGAAAGGGCGAAGCAGTTTCGCGGTCTCGTGGATAACCTGGTGCGCAGGCTGTCGGACATCCTGCGTGCCGCGCATGTTCATTCGCAGGCGGGCCAGCAACCGGCGGCGCTGCAGTCCGGCTTCGGCGTACTGCATTCGGACATCTTCGATTTCTCGGCCATGTCGCGCCTCGTCGCGCGCAATGTGCCGCAGGACGAACTCCCGCCACTGCGGCGCCAGCGCATCGAGTGGGCGTTGTCGGTGCTGCGCAGCCAGCCGTTCTATCCCGGCCCCTCAAGCGCGGCCGAAGGAGCGACCTACGAGTTCGCGTTCAGCGATTGCGCAACGGCAATCGAGGCGCATCGCACGCGGCTGCCGAAGCTGGTCGAAGTCGTGAAGGCTATCGCGATTGCGGAACTGGAAGCGCGTGGCGGCTACGCCGAGGCGCACCACGACGCCTTCTTCGAAGGCTATGACGAGCACTCGCTTACCGCCGACGACCTGGCGCAGTTCCCGGACTACCTGGTCTGCATTCCGTCCGACCGCAACGCCGCGCCCGAGAACGCCGGCTTGCTGGAGATGCTTTCGGCCAGCATGCCGGTCAAGGTACTCGTGCAGCACACCGACCTGCTTGAAGACGCCGCCATCGGCCAGGGTCACTTCGCCTTCGGCGTACGCAGCGCGCGGCTCGCGACGACCGCAATGGGACTCGGCGGCATGTTCGTGCTGCAGTCCACGAGTTCGAACCTGTACGCGCTGCGCGAACGCGTACGGTGTGGCATGGGATGTCGAGGTCCAGCGTTGTTCAGCGTGTTCGCCGGTTCGCCCGAAAGCACCAGCGAGCTGCCCGCCTATCTCACGGCCGCCGCCGCGATGAAATCGCGCGCCTTCCCGGCCTTCACCTACGATGCGAACGCGGGCACCAACTGGGCGACACGCTTTTCCTTCGAGAACAACCGCAATCCGGACGGTGACTGGCCGGTCGAGGACTTCGAGTTCGCGGATGAGGAATTGCAGCGCGTGCAGGAGCGCGTGCACTTCACGTACGCCGACTTCGTGCTGTGTGATCGGCGGCATGCGCAGCATTTCGCGGTCGTGCCGCGCGAGCGCTGGACAACGGCGATGATGCCGGCGGCCGACTGGCTGGCACTGCCCGAGCGCGAAGCCGCCGAGCGTGTCCCCTATGTCCTTGCCGTCGACGGTGACGACCGGCTGCATCGCGTGATCGTCGATTCCCGGCTGCTGCAGGCGACGCGCCGCTGCCTTTTGCTCTGGCACCGGCTGCAGGAGCACGGTGGCATACACAACTCCCATACCGAGCAGACGCTTGCGCGTGAGAAGGCGACCTGGGAAGCCCAGAAGCAGCAGGAGATCGAGGCGCTGAAGCAGGCGGTCACGCCAGGCGTACCTGCCCCGTCCGCAGAGCCCGCGGCCGCCACGCCGGCCGCGGCACAGGCGGCGGAAGCAACGGCCGAAGCTGCCGCGGCGCCGCCATCCGACGAACCGTGGATCGAGACGATCCGCTGTTCGAGCTGCAACGAGTGCCAGAACATCAACGACAAGCTGTTCGCCTACAACGACAACAAGCAGGCCTACATCAAGGACGTCAACGCCGGCACCTATCGGCACATGATTGAAGCGGCCGAGGCCTGCCAGGTCGCGATCATCCACCCGGGCAAGCCGAAGAACCCGAACGAACCCGGCCTCGAGGAACTACTGGAGCGCGCGAAGCCGTTCCTGTAATTCGGCCCTGCCCCGAGCCGGCGATGAAGATCCTGCGCTCGGACCTCGCGCACGGTCACGAGCTTGAAGGCGCGGTCGTCGTCATCGATGTGCTGCGTGCTTTCACGACGGCTGCCTATGCGTTCGCCGCCGGTGCCCGATCGATGATCGCGGCCGACTCGCTCGACAGCGTCGCGCGGCTGCGCAGCCGCTATCCGGCGTCGATGACGATGGGCGCCCTGCCCGGCGGTCGGCCCGTCCCCGGAATGGACTTCGGCAACTCGCCGGCTGAAGTCGTTGGCCGCGACCTGTCGGGCATCACGCTCATCCAGTTCACCGCCGGCGGAGTCAAGGGGCTGGTGGACTGCGACCATGCGACCGAGGTGCTGGCGGGCAGCCTGGTCTGTGCCCGCTCGACGGCGCGCTACTTGCGGTCGCTCGCGCCTGATACGGTGACCTTCGTCATCACGGGGCTCTGGACCGATCGCGACGGCGACGAGGATCACGCCTGCGCCGACCTGATCGAGGCGTATCTCCTTGGGCAGACCCCCGATGTCGCGCAGCACGAAGCACGCGTGCGCAAGTCCGACTTCGGCCGCCGGTTCGGCGACAGCGCTCACCCGCACCTGCCCGCCGCCGATCTCGACCTGTGCGCCGCCGCCGACCGCTTCGGTTTCGCGATGCCGATGCATCGCACGGAACATGGCCTGGTCATCGAGCCGGTGGCACTGGCGGCGCTGCCGACCGCCTGACGAACGGTCGAATTGACAGCGCCACTATGGCGCGGCATCGTGCCCCTATCGTGTCGCTGCGCATCCTTCCGCCCGTCCTGCTGGCCGCCGTGCTGGCAGTGCCACTGTCCGTCACGGCCCAGCTGTACAAATGGGTCGATACGGAGGGCGTCGTCAACTATGGCGACCTCCCGCCGCCAGACGCGAAGAATGTGCGGGCCGTGGGACAGACCTCGCTCAGTGTCGTTCCGGCCGTGTCGAAGGAGCAGATGGACGCCATGCGTGAGCGCGACGAACAGCGCCGCCTGGAGCGGCTGCAACGCGAAGCCGAGGAAGAGCGTGCCCGCGCCAATGCCCGGACCGCGAGCAGCGCGCCGTCTGAACTCCAGGCGTCGGACAGCTACGCGTACGACTATGACTACGGTCCGCTGTACGGCTACGGACCGCCACGCGTGCGACGGCCTGGCGCGAACCGGCCACGCCCGCAACCCCCGATCGCCAAGCCCGTGCCTCCGGCCAAGCCGATGCCCCTCGGGGAACCCTCGATCCTTCAGGGACGTTAGTGGCCTGTAACAGCCAATTCACAAGTGCCTTGCGGGCCGGAGCGGCCAATTGCTTTGTCGCTCGCCTTGCGAATAGGCGTCGGCTATTCGAAGCGGCTCGCTTCGCGCACTCGGCTCGCTCGGGCACGCCTTTCACTCGCGAATCGACTGTTACAGGCCACTACTCGCCGCCGGCACCGTCCTGCGCCGCGCGGTGCCGTGAATGAAAACGGCGCCCGCAGGCGCCGCTTCACCTCGTGACTGATTCCGCGCTCAGCGCTGCGCAATCGGCTTGACGTCGCGCTGGACCGAACCGACGAAGAGCTGGCGCGGGCGCCCGATCTTGTACTCCGGATCCGCGATCATCTCGTTCAGCTGCGCGATCCAGCCCACCGTGCGCGCCAGCGCGAAGATCGCGGTGAAAAGCGGCACCGGAATGCCAATCGCCTTCTGCACGATGCCCGAGTAGTAGTCGACATTCGGATAGAGCTTGCGGCTGACGAAGTAGTCGTCCTCGAGCGCGATCTTCTCGAGCGACATCGCCAGCTTGAACAGCGGGTCGTCGTGCAGGCCGAGCGAATCCAGCACTTCGTTGCAGGTCTCGCGCATCAGCTTGGCGCGCGGATCGTAGTTCTTGTAGACACGGTGGCCGAAGCCCATCAGCTTGACTGTGCTGTTCTTGTCCTTGACCTTGTCGATGAACTCGCCGATTTTCGCCACGCCGCCGTTTCTCTGGATGTCGTACAGCATGTTGAGGCAGGCCTCGTTGGCACCGCCGTGCGCCGGGCCCCACAGGCAGGCCACGCCGGCTGCGATCGCCGCGAACGGGTTGGTGCCGGACGACGCGCACAGGCGCACGGTCGACGTCGACGCGTTCTGCTCGTGATCGGCATGCAGGATGAAGATGCGGTCCATCGCACGCACCAGCACGTCGTTGACCTTGTAGTCCTCGCACGGCGTGGCGAACATCATGCGCATGAAATTGCCCGCGTACGACAGGTCGTTGCGCGGGTACATGTACGGCTGGCCGACGGTGTACTTGTAGGCCATCGCGACCAGTGTCGGCATCTTGGCGATCAGGCGGATCGCCGAGACCTCGCGCTGCCAGGGGTCGTTCAGGTTCATCGAGTCCGGATAGAACGCCGACAGCGCGCCGACCAGGCCGGTCATGACCGCCATCGGGTGCGCATCGCGGCGGAAGCCGCGCATGAAGAACTGCATCTGCTCGTTGACCATCGTGTGGTTGGTCACGCGCTTGACGAAGTCCGCCTTCTGCTTCGGATTCGGCAGCTCGCCGTACAGCAGCAGGTAGCAGGTCTCGAGGTAGTCGCACTTCGTCGCCAGCTGCTCGATCGGGTAGCCGCGGTACAGCAGCTCGCCCTTGTCGCCGTCGATGTAGGTGATGGTCGAGTTGCACGACGCCGTCGACAGGAAACCCGGGTCGTAGGTGAACTTGCCGGTCTTTCCGTACAGCGCACGGATGTCGATGACGTCGGGGCCGACCGAGCCCTTGTAGATCGGCAGCTCCATCGTCGGCGTGCCGTCGGAGAACGTCAGGGTGGCCTTCTCGGTGGATGGGGTCAGTGCCATGGTCTTTTTCCCGGGTTCGAGGTGAGTTCAGACGGACCGAAGCCCGTCCAGGACAGTGCGAACGGCATTGTCATCGAGAGCGCCGGCCGGCTCTTTGCGCGCCAGCAAAAGGTCGAGAAGTTCGTTGTCCGGGAGGTCCAGAAGCGCCTCCAGCGCCAGGACGTCGTCGACCGTGAGGCTCGCCTCGTGCCGGTCCAGGTAGCGCGGCGACGATGATGTCGTTTTCCAGCAACCCCCGGCGGGCGCGCCAGCGCAGCCGGCGCCTTTCGAGATCGCCGATCACGACGGCGCCCACGGTCAGACCTCGCGGCGGACCAGCATGTCGCGGATCTTGCCGATCGCCCGGGTCGGGATTCAGGCCCTTCGGGCAGACGTCCACGCAGTTCATGATCGTGTGGCAGCGGAACAGGCGGTAGGGGTCGTTCAGGTTGTCGAGCCGCTCGTTGGTCGCCTGGTCACGGCTGTCGGCGATGAAGCGGTAGGCCTGCAGCAGGCCGGCCGGGCCGACGAACTTGTCCGGATTCCACCAGAAGCTCGGGCAGCTGGTCGAACAGCAGGCGCACAGGATGCACTCGTAGAGGCCGTTCAGTTCCTCCCGCTCCTCGGGCGACTGCAGCCGCTCCTTCTCCGGCGGCGGCGTGTCGTTGATCAGGTACGGCTTGATCGAGTGGTACTGCTTGAAGAACTGCGACATGTCGACGATCAGGTCGCGGATCACCGGCAGTCCCGGCAGCGGCCGCAGCACGATCGGCTCCTTCAGGTCGCGCAGGTTGGTGATGCAGGCCAGGCCGTTCCTGCCATTGATGTTCATCGCATCCGAGCCGCACACCCCTTCGCGGCACGAGCGCCGCAGCGACAGGCTGTCGTCGACATCGCTCTTGATGCGGATCAGCGCGTCGAGCAGCATCTTGTCGGTCGGCTGCAGCGTGACCTCGAGCTTCTGCATGTACGGCTTCGCGTCCTTGTCGGGGTCGTAGCGGTAGATCTCGAACCGGACCGTCCGCGTTCCCGTCGCGGCCCCTGCCACCGCGCCCGCTCTCAACGTTGCTGTTCGCCGTCATGGCTAGAACGTCCTCTTCTTTGGTGCGAACGCTCGACCGTCAGGGGCTTCAGGTTGACCGGCTTGTAGTCAAGGCGATTGCCGTCCGAGTAGATAGAGCGAGTGCTTGATCCAGTTCGTGTCGTCGCGCTGCGGAAAGTCGTCGCGCGCGTGCGCGCCGCGGCTCTCCGTGCGGGCGGCCGCGGAGACGATCGTCGCCTTGGCGGTCTCGACCAGGTTGTCGAGCTCCAGCGCCTCGATGCGCGCGGTGTTGAAGACCTTGGACTTGTCGCCGATCGCCACGTGCTGCGAGCGCTCTGCCAGATCCATGATCTTGGCGGCGCCCTCGTCGAGCAGCTTGCCGGTGCGGAACACCCCGCAGTGCGCCTGCATCGCCTTGCGGATCGCGTTCGCGACGTCCTGCACCCGTTCGCCCTTGTCGCGCGAGTCGAGCGCCGAAAGGCGCGCCAGCGGTCGCGTCGCCGGCATCGGCCGGCAGCGCACGATGCTCCTGCGCCTTGTAGTTCTGCTCGACGATGTGATTGCCCGCAGCGCGGCCGAATACCACCAGATCGAGCAGCGAGTTCGTACCCAGGCGATTCGCGCCGTGCACCGACACGCAGGCGCACTCGCCGATCGCATACAGCCCCGGCACGACCGTATTCGGATTGCCGCCCTTCGGTGCCACGACCTCGCCGTGATAGTTGGTCGGAATGCCGCCCATCTGGTAATGCAGCGTCGGCACGACCGGGATCGGCTCCTTGATCGGATCGACGTTCGCGAACTTGATCGCGATTTCGCGGATGCCTGGCAGCCGCTTCATGATCGTCTCGGCGCCAAGATGATCGAGCTTCAGCAGCACGTAGTCCTTGTTCGGATCCGCAGCCGCGGCCTTCCTTGATCTCCTGGTCCATGCTGCGCGAGACGAAGTCGCGCGGCGCGAGGTCCTTCAGCGTCGGCGCGTAGCGCTCCATGAAACGCTCGCCGTTGCTGTTGAGCAGGATGCCGCCCTCGCCGCGCACGCCTTCGGTGATCAGCACGCCGGCGCCGGCCACGCCGGTCGGGTGGAACTGCCAGAACTCCATGTCCTCGAGCGGCAGGCCCGGCGCGCGCCACCATGCCGAGCCCGTCGCCCGTGTTGATGTAGGCATTGGTCGAGGCATCGAAGATGCGCCCGGCGCCTCCGGTGGCGAGCACCGTGACCTTCGATTCGAAGATCATCAGGTCGCCGGTTTCCATTTCCAGCGCCACGACTCCGACCACGGCGCCTTCGGCGTCGCGGATGAGGTCGAGCGCCATCCACTCGACGAAGAACTGCGTGCGCTCGCGCACGTTGCGCTGGTACAGCGTATGCAGCAGCGCGTGGCCGGTGCGGTCCGCCGCGGCGCAGGCGCGCGGCACCGGCTTTTCGCCGAAGTTGGCCGAGTGCCCGCCGAACGGCCGCTGGTAGATCGTGCCGTCCGGATTGCGGTCAAACGGCATGCCGAAGTGTTCGAGTTCGTATACGACCTTCGGTGCCTCGCGGCACATGAACTCGATCGCATCCTGGTCGCCGAGATAGTCGGAGCCCTTGACCGTGTCGAACATGTGCCACAGCCAGGTGTCCTCGGTCATGTTGCCCAGCGAGGCACCGATGCCGCCCTGCGCCGCGACCGTGTGCGAGCGGGTCGGAAAGACTTTCGACAGCACCGCGACGTTCAGGCCTGCCTGCGCCAGCTGCAGCGAGCACCGCATGCCCGAGCCACCCGCGCCGACGATCACCGCGTCAAATCGACGACGCGCCACTTTCGATGCAGCCGCCATGACTCAGACTCTCCAGAGAATCTGCACGGACCATACCGCGCAGAACACCAGCCACAGCACCGTCAGCGTCTGCAGCGCCAGGCGGATGCCAAGTCGGCTTGACGTAGTCCATCCAGATGTCGCGCACGCCGATCCATGCGTGATAGAAGAGCGCGAGCAGCGCCGACCAGCGTGACGATCTTCATCCAGAGCGGCACGAACATGCCCGGCCCAGCGTCGTAGCCGCCGGCGGCACCGAGCAGCCAGGCGCAGCAGCAGAAACAGCGACGAACACCGCCAGCACGATCGGCCGTCAGCCGCTGCAGCAGGAAGCCACCGACGCCGTAGTGCGCGCCGACGACGATGCGCTTGGAACCGATGCCCGCAGGCGTTGGGGTCGAGGCCATCAGAACGCTCCGAAGAGCTTGAGTGCCACCAGCAGTGTCAGCGGCACGCTGATCCAGAAAACGGCCAGCGCACTGGTGCGCGCGGCCGGTTTGTCCACGCCGATGTGCAGGTCGAGCAGCAGGTAACGGATGCCGGCGATCAGGTGATGGAGGAAGGCCCAGATCAAGCCCCAGCAGGACCAGCTTGACCAACCAGTGCGATGCGAACTCGACCAGGCGCTGCGTAGCTCAGCTCCGACGTCAGGCTGAGATCGAACAGCCAGAGGATGAACGGCAGACGCCAGGAACAGCGCCGCGCCGCTGACCCGATGCAGGATCGACACCATGCCGGGCGGCGGCAACTTGTACTGCAGGATCTGCGAAGACGTGGATGTTGCGAAATTCAGGGCGGGACTTGCCGGCAATGGAAGGAGAGGCTCATGGACGTTGTTCCGATAGTTCGTGCCCTGGATAGAGACGCGCTATTCTGAACGAATTGATGCGACGGACCAAATCAGGTCAGTGTGTTGCGGTAGTGGTAGTGCGTCGTCTGACGTACAGGCCGCGTCGCACTTCGACCGGCCGATCACCGTACGAATACGAGACGCGCTCGACCAGCAGCAGAGGCGATTTCTCCGCCACGCCGAGCAATTCTGCGGCGCCGCGTTCGGCGCCGACCGCCCGCAGCTGCTCCTCGGCGCGAATCATGCGCGTGCCGAACTCGGTCTCGAAAAGCCCATAAAGTGGTCCCTTGTATTCGGCGAGTCGCTCCGAGGTAAGACCCTTGAACAGCACGCCCGGCAGCCAGATCTCGTCCAGCACGATCGGATCGGCCGCCGAAGCTCAGCAGCCGGCGCAGGTAGACGACGGCATCGCCGGTGCGCAGCTCGAGCAGGCGCGCAATGTCCGCCGAGGCGCGTGCGCGCCGGCAATCCAGAAATCGGCTCTGCGGCGCGGCGGGCTCGCCCTCGTCCGGAACGACACGCAGAAAGCGGAACTGCGCGCGAGGCTCGTGATGGGTCGCGACGAAGGTGCCCTTGCCCTGCCGGCGCACGAGCAGGTTCTCGGCAGCCAGTTCGTCGACGGCCTTGCGTACGGTGCCCTGGCTGACCTGGAAGCGCGCGGCCAGTTCGATCTCGCTCGGAATGAGCTCACCCGGCTTCCACTCCCCCTGGTCCAGGCTCTGCAGCACCAGATCCTTGATCTGGCGGTACAGCGGCGAAAAAACCGGCGGCCGCGCAGGCCGGGCAGGGGCGTCAGTCGAGTCGTCGTTCGTGACACGGGGTGACTTCAGCACAGGAGATCGATAGATGTCTGACCTGGATTAAATCATATGTCTTATATAAGATATATTATTTCACCCGGCTCAATTTCACCCGATCAGCCAGTTGCCTCCCCTGCGCGGCCTCGCCAGATGCTCACTTGCCTGCCCTTCCCCGCCGACGTCGCGGCCGCGCCATGCTCGCGGTGCCCGCGCCGAGGCACCGCGGCCCGCAGCGGCGCGAGCCTGCTCGCCGGCACTGAGCACGGGCACGTCACTGCGCGCGGCAAATCGCAGCAGTACACTCGACCGGCTCTCCCGCCGGCGCTTGTCGCGCGGGTCCGCACATACCAATATCACGGTTGTCGTTCCGCGTCCGCCCTTGCCCGAATTCATCATTACCACTCGCATCTCCAGGAGACCATTGCCATGAGCAAAGCTCCCGTACGCGTTGCCGTCACCGGCGCTGCCGGACAAATCGGCTATTCGCTGCTGTTCCGCATCGCCTCCGGCGAAATGCTGGGCAAGGACCAGCCGGTGCACCTGCAACTGCTCGAGATCCCGGACGAGAAGGCGCAGAAGGCGCTCAAGGGCGTGATGATGGAACTCGACGACTGCGCGTTCCCGCTGCTCGCCGGCATGGAGGCGCACAGCGATCCGGCGGCCGCATTCAAGGACACCGAGATCGCCCTGCTGGTCGGCGCCCGCCCGCGCGGCCCGGGCATGGAACGCAAGGACCTGCTCGCCGCCAATGCGCAGATCTTCACGGCGCAGGGCAAGGCGCTCGACAAGGCCGCCAGCCGCAATGTCAAGGTGCTGGTCGTCGGCAACCCGGCCAACACCAATGCCTACATCGCGATGAAGTCCGCGCCGTCGCTGCCCAAGGGCAATTTCACGGCGATGATGCGGCTCGACCACAACCGCGCGCTGTCGCAGCTCGCCGCCAAGACCGGCAAGCCGGTCGCCTCGATCGAGAAGCTGGTCGTGTGGGGCAACCACTCGCCGACGATGTACCCGGACATCCGCTTCGCGACGATCGGCGGGCAGCCGGCCGCACCGATGGTCGACCAGGCCTGGTACCGCGATACCTACATGCCGACGGTCGGCAAGCGCGGCGCGGCGATCATCGAGGCGCGCGGGCTGTCTTCGGCCGCCTCCGCCGCCAATGCGGCGATCGACCACATCCGCGACTGGGTGCTCGGCACCAACGGCCGCTGGGTGACGATGGGCGTTCCGTCCGACGGCAGCTACGGCGTGCCGGAAGAAATCATCTACGGCGTGCCCTGCACCTGCGCGGGCGGCAAGTACGAGGTGGTCAAGGGCCTGGCGATCGACGAGTTCTCGCGCGGCAAGATGGACAACACGCTGAAGGAACTGCTCGAGGAGCGCGACGGCGTCAAGCACCTGCTGGGCTGAGCCCGACGTGTCGACACGCCGATCACGAGGAGATACGCCGCATGAGACCGATCCGCTGGAGCCCGCTTCCGCGCAGGCACTGAAGGAAGAACAGCCGCTGCAGATCGTCGGAACCATCATCGCCAACCATGCGCTGATGGCCCGGCACACCGGGCTACCGCGCGATCTACCTTTCGGGCGGCGGCGTGGCCGCCGGCTCGCTCGGCATGCCGGACCTCGGCATCAACACGCTCGACGACGTGCTGACCGACACGCGCCGCATCACCGACGTGTGCGACCTGCCGCTGCTGGTCGACATCGACACCGGCTTCGGCCCGAGCGCATTCAACATCGCCCGCACGATCAAGTCGTTGATCAAGGCGGGCGCTGCGGCCTGCCATATCGAGGACCAGGTCGGCGCCAAGCGCTGCGGCCATCGGCCCGGCAAGGAAATCGTCACCGACCGAGGAGATGGCCGACCGCGTGAAGGCGGCGGCCGACGCGAAGACCGACCAGGACTTCTTCCTCATCGCCCGCACCGACGCGATCGCGGTCGAAGGCGTGGACCGCGCGATCGAACGCGCGATCGCGTGCGTCGAGGCGGGCGCGGACGGCATCTTCGCGGAGGCCGCGAAGGATCTGCCGACCTACCGGAAGTTCGTCGACGCGGTGAAGGTGCCGGTGCTGGCGAACATCACCGAGTTCGGCTCGACGCCGCTGTTCACGGTCGAGGAGCTGAAGAGCGCCGGCGCGGCGATGGTGCTGTACCCGCTGTCGGCATTCCGCGCGATGAACAAGGCGGCGCTGAATGTCTACACGTCGCTGCGTCGTGACGGCACGCAGAAGGCGCGTCGTCGACACCGATGCAGACGCGGATGGAGCTGTACGACGTGATCGGATATCACGCGTACGAACAGAGCCTTGACGCACTGTTCGCGAAGAAGAAATAGCGGAGCCAAGGGAGAACGAGCGATGAGCGAAGTGCAAGACGCGCCGACTGACGGCGCCCAAGGTCAAGAAATCCGTCGCGCTGTCCGGCGTGGTCGCCGGCAACACGGCGCTTTGCACCGTTGGCCGCACCGGCAACGACCTGCACTACCGCGGCTACGACATCCTCGACATTGCGGAGGCGTGCGAGTTCGAGGAGGTCGCGCACCTGCTGGTCCACGGCACGCTGCCCAACAAGAGTGAACTGGCGGCCTACAAGGCCAAGCTGAAGTCGCTGCGCGGACTGCCCGCGAATGTGAAGGCCGCGCTCGAGTGGCTGCCCGCGTCGAGTCATCCGATGGACGTGATGCGCACGCGGTGTTTCGGTGCTCGGCTGCGTGGTCCCCGAGAAGGACGACCACAACACCCCGGGCGCGAAGGACATCGCCGACCGGCTGATGGCCTCGCTCGGATCGATGCTGCTCTACTGGTACCACTACAGCACGAACGGCCGCCGCATCGAAGTCGAGACCGACGACGACTCGATCGGCGGGCACTTCCTGCACCTGCTGCACGGACGCCCTCCGAGCGAGCTGTGGGTCAGGGCGATGCACACCTCGCTGATCCTGTACGCCGAGCATGAGTTCAATGCCTCGACGTTCGCCGGGCGCGTCATCGCCGGGACCGGCTCGGACTTCTATTCGGCGATCACCGGCGCCATCGGCGCGCTGCGCGGGCCGAAGCACGGCGGCGCCAACGAAGTCGTCGTTCGAGATCCAGAAGCGCTACGAGACACCCGACGAGGCCGAGGCCGACATCCGCCGTCGCGTCGAAGCCAAGGAAGTGGTCATCGGCTTCGGACATCCGGTCTACACCGTTTCCGACCCGCGCAACAAGGTGATCAAGGAAGTGGCGCGGCGCCCTGTCGCAAGGATGCCGGCAACATGAAGATGTTCTGATCGCCGAGCGGCTCGAGACCGTGATGTGGGACGCCAAGAAGATGTTCCCGAACCTCGACTGGTTCAGCGCACGTCAGCTACCACATGATGGGCGTGCCGACGTCGATGTTCACGCCGCTTTTCGTCATCTCGCGCACCAGCGGCTGGAGCGCGCACGTCATCGAGCAGCGCCTCGACAACAAGATCATCCGGCCGAGCGCCAACTACACCGGCCCGGAAGATCTCAAGTTCGTTCCGCTGGCGAAACGGGGCTGATGGCTGAAGTGACGCTCAACGGCCTGACGGTGCGCCGCGCGCAGCGCGGCGACCTGCCGCGCCTGCTCGAACTGCTGGCGGACGACGTGCTCGGCAAGAATCGGGAAGGCGTCGGCAGCGACGATCCCGCCTACATCCGCGCCTTCGACGCGATCGACCGCGACCCGAACCAGACGCTGCTGGTCGCCGAGCTCGAGGGCCGCGTGGTCGGCATGCTGCAGATCACCTTCATTCCCGGCCTGAGCCGCCGCGGCGCCTGGCGCGCCAACATCGAGGCAGTGCGGGTCGACAGCAGCGTGCGCGGCCGCGGCATCGGCGGCTGGCTGATGTCGCGCGCGCTCGAGACGCGCGCAAGCGCGGCTGCCGGCTGGCGCAGCTGACCAGCGACAAGCGGCGCTCCGAGGCCCATCGCTTCTACGAGCGGCTCGGGTTCACCGACTCGCACATCGGCTACAAGCTCTTCTGGAGTCTTCCGAGTGACTGCGAGGCAGCTCTGTCGCTCGCTGCCGCCTTCATCGCAGGTGCTGCCTCGGCCGCCGAGCCGCGCCTTGCGACCGCCGTGTACCTCTGCGATGAGGCGCGCGTGCTGAGCATTGTGCAGCCGGAACTGTCGCCAGCCGGTCAGAACCTGGAACTCGTCTTCGGATCGGAGCGCAAGCGCATGCGGCCGGCGATCGCAGCCTCGGGCGCGCACTACCTGTCCACCGACGGCGCATGGGAATGGTGGAGCAAGGGTGCCGTCAGCCGGCTGTCACCGCCAACGGTTCCGCGCTGGCGCAGAACTGCACCGTCTTCCCGGCGGTCGGCAACGCCCTCGCCGGACACAAATAGACCATCGAACATCGACACGAACCAACGAACCCTGGAGCAGAAAGGATCATCCCACATGGGAAGCCACATCAGCAACGTCCGACCGAAGCCCGACAAGGTGCTGGTCGACATCGCCGACTACGTCATCAAGTACAAGGTCAAGAGCAAGGAAGCGATCGACACCGCGCGCTACTGCCTGATGGACACGCTGGGTTGCGGCTTCGAGGCGCTCGAGTACCCGGCCTGCACCAAGATGCTCGGCCCGGTCGTCCAGGGCACCGTGGTTCCGAACGGAGCGAAGGTGCCGGGCACGCAGTTCCAGATGGATCCGGTGAAGGCGGCGTTCGACATCGGCGCGATGATCCGCTGGCTCGACTTCAACGACACGTGGCTGGCGGCCGAATGGGGCCATCCGTCGGACAACCTCGGCGGCATCCTCGCCACCGCCGACTGGCTGAGCCGCAACGCGGTGGCCGCGGGCAAGAAGCCGCTGACCGTCGCCGACGTGCTGGTCGCGATGGTCAAGGCCCACGAGATCCAGGGCTGCATCGCGCTGGAGAACTCGTTCAACAAGGTCGGCCTCGACCACGTCGTGCTGGTCAAGGTTGCGTCCACGGCAGTCGTCGCACAGATGCTGGGGCTCACGCGCGACGAGATCATCAACGCGGTCTCGCTCGCCTGGGTCGACGGCCAGTCGCTGCGCACCTACCGCCATGCGCCCAACACCGGCTCGCGCAAGAGCTGGGCCGCGGGCGATGCCACCAGCCGCGCAGTGCGCCTGGCGCTGATCGCGAAGACCGGCGAGATGGGCTATCCCTCGGTGCTCACCGCCAAGGGCTGGGGTTTCTACGACGTGCTGTTCAAGGGCAACGAGTTCAAATTCCAGCGGCCCTATGGCAGCTACGTGATGGAGAACGTGCTCTTCAAGATCAGCTTCCCGGCCGAGTTTCATTCGCAGACCGCCGTCGAAGCCGCGATGACGATTCATGCGCGAACTGAAGAAGCTCGGCAAGACCGAGAAGGACATCAGGAAGATCACGATCCGCACGCACGAGGCGTGCATCCGCATCATCGACAAGAAGGGGCCGCTCAACAATCCGGCCGACCGCGACCACTGCATCCAGTACATGGTGGCGGTGCCGATCATCTTCGGGCGCCTCACGGCGGCCGACTACGAGGACGCCGTCGCCGCCGATCCGCGCATCGACGTGCTGCGCGACAAGATCGAATGCGTCGAGGACAAGGCATTCACGAAGGACTACCACGACCCGAACAAGCGCTCGATCGCCAACGCGTTGACCGTGGAGTTCACCGACGGCAAGAAACTGAAGGAAGTGGTCGTCGAGTACCCGATCGGGCACAAGCGCCGCCGCAAGGAAGGCATGCCGGTGCTGGTCGCGAAGTTCAGGACCAACCTGGCGCGCGTCTTCCCGGCCAAGCAGGCGGCGGCGATCCTCGACCTGTGCCTGGACGCGAAGCGGCTCGACGCCACGCCTGTCAATGAATTCGTCGACCTGATGGTCATCTAGCAGCCCAACCGCACTCCGAGGCCCTCCCATGGCTCACAACCCGTTCAATTCCCTGCAGGACTTCACGATCGGCGCGAAGAAAGGCAAGTTCTACACCCTGCCGGCGCTGGAGAAGGCCGGCGTCGGCAAGATCTCGCGCCTGCCGGTGTCGATCCGCATCGTGCTCGAATCGGTGCTGCGCAACTGCGACGGCATCAAGGTCACCGAAGAGCACGTGCGGCAGCTGGCCAACTGGAAACCGAATGCCGACCGCACCGACGAGATCCCGTTCGTCGTCGCGCGCGTCGTGCTGCAGGACTTCACCGGCGTGCCGCTGCTGGCGGACCTGGCGGCGATGCGCAACGTCGCCGAGGCGATGGGCAAGAACCCGAAGACGATCGAGCCGCTGGTGCCGGTCGACCTGGTCGTCGACCACTCGGTGATGATCGATCACTACGGCGGCAAGGACTCGCTCGATCTCAACATGAAGCTCGAGTTCCAGCGCAACCGCGAGCGCTACGAGTTCATGAAGTGGGGCATGCAGGCGTTCGACACCTTCGGCGTCGTGCCGCCGGGCTTCGGCATCGTGCACCAGGTCAACCTCGAATACCTCGCGCGCGGCGTGCACAAGAAGGATGGCGTGGTCTACCCCGACACGCTGGTCGGCACCGACAGCCACACGACGATGATCAACGGCATCGGCGTCGTCGGCTGGGGCGTCGGCGGCATCGAGGCCGAAGCCGGCATGCTCGGCCAGCCGGTGTACTTCCTGACGCCGGACGTCGTCGGCGTGAACCTGAAGGGCAAGCTGCGCGAAGGCGTGACCGCGACCGACCTGGTGCTGACGATCACCGAGATGCTGCGCAAGGCCAAGGTGGTCGGCAAG
Organism: uncultured beta proteobacterium; assembly: GCA_963810985.1. Lineage (GTDB taxonomy): Bacteria > Pseudomonadota > Gammaproteobacteria > Burkholderiales > Burkholderiaceae_F > JALORV01. The sequence continues at coordinate 14,883 of CAWEPP010000026.1, read as the reverse complement.
TTTGTCGAGTTCTTCGGCGAAGGCACGGTGTCGCCTCGCGCGTGCCCGACCGCGCCACGATCGCGAACATGGCGCCGGAGTACGGCGCGACGATGGGCTTCTTCCCGGTCGACGAGAAGACGATCGCCTACTTCGAGGGCACCGGCCGCACGCCGGACGAGATCGCCGCCTTCGAGGCCTACTTCCGCGCGCAGGGCCTGTTCGGCGTGCCGAAGGCCGGCTCGATCGACTACTCGCAGGTCGTCGAGCTCGACCTTTCGACGGTCGCGCCGTCACTCGCCGGACCGAAGCGGCCGCAGGACCGCATCGAGATCGGCCACGTCAAGAAGCAGTTCTCGTCGCTCTTTTCGAAGCCCGTCAGCGGAAATGGCTTCAACCAGCCGGCCGCCCGGCTCAAGCAGCGTTTCCCGGTCATCGGATGGCCACGGCCGCACCGAGGGCAAGGCGCCGGACGCACCGGCCGGCGCGGCGCGCGACCTCGCGGAGATGAGCGCCAACCGTCCGCTGGTCAAGCCGGCGCCGCGAGCAGGACGTCCACGAGGTCGCGATCGCCGACGGCGATGTGCTGATCGCCGCGATCACCTCGTGCACCAACACCTCGAACCCCAGCGTGCTGCTGGCGGCCGGCCTGCTGGCCAAGAAGGCGGTCGAGCGCGGCCTGACGGTGCAGAAGCACATCAAGACCTCGCTCGCGCCCGGCTCGCGCATCGTGACCGACTACCTGACGAAGACGGGCCTGCTGCCCTACCTCGAGCAAGCTCGGCTTCTACGTCGCGGCGTACGGCTGCACGACCTGCATCGGCAACGCCGGCGACCTGGCGCCCGAGATCAACGAAGTCATCACGAAGAATGATCTGGTGTGCGCGGCAGTGCTGTCGGGCAACCGCAACTTCGAGGCGCGCATCCATCCCGAACCTCAAGGCCAACTTCCTCGCGTCACCGCCGCTGGTGGTCGCCTACGCGATCGCCGGCACCGTGCTGAAGGACCTGATGACCGAGCCGCTCGGCAAAGGCAAGGACGGCAAGGATGTCTGGATCGGCGACGTCTGGCCGACGTCGGAGGAAGTCCACGCGCTGATGAAGGATCGGCGCTGGACCCGGTCGCCTTCGAAGCCAACTACGGCAAGGTCAAGTCGGATCCGGGCGACCTGTGGAAGAAGGTCGGCAGTGTCACCGGTCAGGTCTACACGTGGCCGACGTCGACCTACATCGCGAAGCCGCCATTTTTCGACGGCTTCACGCTGAAGCCCAAGCACGCCGAGATCGGAGTGAGCTGCCGCGCGCGCGCTGGGCATCTTCGGCGACTCGATCACCACTGACCACATCTCGCCGGCGGGTTCGATCAAGGACACCTCGCCGGCCGGCAAATGGCTGATCGACCACAAGGTGCTCAAGCCCGACTTCAATTCCTACGGCGCGCGCCGCGGCAATCACGAAGTGATGATGCGCGGCACCTTCGCCAACGTCCGCATCAAGAACCTGATGGTCCCGGCCAAGGCCGATGGCTCGCGCGTCGAAGGCGGCATCACGATCCACCAGCCGTCCGGCGAGCAGATGCCGATCTACGACGCCGCGATGCGCTACATCAAGGACGACGTGCCGACGGTCGTCTTCGGCGGCGAGGAGTACGGCACCGGTTCATCGCGCGACTGGGCGGCCAAGGGCACGCAGCTGCTGGGCGTGAAGGCCGTCATCGCCAAGAGCTTCGAGCGCATTCATCGCAGCAACCTGGTCGGCATGGGCGTGCTGCCGCTGCAGTTCATGCCGGGCGAGGGTGCCGACACGCTCGGCATCCGTGGCGACGAGATGTATCGACATCGAGTTCGAAGGCGAACTGCGGCCGCAGATGACCGTAACTCTGCTGGTGTTCGGCAAGGACGGGGAGAAGCAGATCCCGGTCAAGCTGCGCATCGACACGCCGATCGAGGTCGAGTACTACAAGCACGGCGGCATCCTGCCGTTCGTCCTGCGGCAGCTGCTCGCGGCCTAGGGAAGCGCTACTGCTCCTGCGTACGCTGTGCCGACGGCACGGCGTACGCATGGCACAACCAGACTGATCGCATCACAGACCCGCCGACGATGCAACGACGACGAGCACACCAGGCGAGTCCCCGCCGATCGAGACGCGCACGCGACGCGCACGACCCGCTGGTCGACGCGCACTGCCGCTGCTGCTGCTGGGCCTGCTGGCCCTGATGCTGCTGCACTCCTGCATGCGCGCACTGAGCGGCACGGCCGCATTCCGCGCGCCGCGGAATGGCGTGTGCTAGCCTGCCGCGCCCTTACAACAGCCCGAGCATGCCCGCCGATCCCGCGCACCCCGCCTCGCCTCCCGCGGCACGACTCGACCGTGAACGCGCACCGGCGCCGTGCTGCGCCTGAGCGGCGCGTGGCGGCTGGCGCCCTGCCTGGCGATCATCGAGCTCGAGCTGACGGCACTGACGCTGCCGCCGCAGCTCTCGTCGATGGCGCCGCGCTGACGGACATCGACACGGCTTCGGCCCTGGTCCTTGCTGACCACCTGCAGCGCTGCCGGCATCGACGTGCAGCCAGCTGCCGCTGGCTGGCTTCGCGGCCAACGATGCGCGCATCGTGGAGCAGGTGCGCAAGCGACTTGACGAAGTCACCACGCGCCGATGCCGCACCACCGGCGACGGACTGCTCGCGCACATCGGCCGGGAGACGCTGTCGATCATCGAATCTGCTCGCCGGTCACCTGAACTTCCTGGGCGAATCGCTGGTGCAGATGGTCTGTTCCGCTGGTCAGCGCCGGCCACGACCGGTGGCCGCGAGACTGACCGCACAGTTCGAGCAGGTGTGCCTCAACGCGATCCCGGTCGTGGCCCTGGTGACTCTGCTGATCGGCGTCGTCGTCGCCTACCTGCTCGGGCTGCAGGCCGAGAAGTACGGGGCCAACATCTTCGTGGTCGACGGCGTCGGCATCGGCGCGACGCGGGAGTTCGCGCCGATCATCGTCGCCGTCATCGTCGCCGGCCGCTCCGGCGCCGCCTTCACCGCCCAGCTCGGCTCGATGCGGCTGAACGAGGAGACCGATGCCATCCGCACGCTCGGACTCTCGCCGATGGACGTGCTGGTGCTGCCGCGCGTGTTCGCGCTGATGGTCGGCCATGCCGCTGCTGGTCTTCGTCGGCGACGTCATGAGCCTGGCCGGCGCCATGCTGATCGCCGGCCCGATGCTCGACATCACGCCCGACGACCTTCCTCGCGCGCCTGCAGGACAACCTCGCCATCAAGCATGTCTACGTCGGACTCGCCAAGGCGCCGGTGTTCGCGCTCTTCATCGCCGTCATCGGCTGCCGCATGGGCATGAAGGTCGAGCGCGACACGCGCGCGCTCGGGATCGCCACCACGTCGACCGTCGTGCAGAGCATCGTCGCCGTGATCCTGCTCGACGCGGGCTTCGCGGTGCTGTTCCAGGAGCTGGACATCTGATGGCAACGCGGCAGCGCCGGAACGGTGCATCGAGATCGATTCGATCGTGACGCGCTTCGGCGACCAGATCGGTGCACGACGGCGTCAGCTTCGATGTCGAACGCGGCACGCTGGTCGCGCTGATCGGCGGCAGCGGCACGGGCAAGTCCGTCCTGCTGCGCGAGATCATCGGCCTGCAGCGCCCGACATCGGGCCGCATTCGCCTGCTGGGCACGGACGTCTGGCAGGCCAGCGACGACGCGACTGAACGCGACGCGCCGGCGCTTCGGCATGATGTTCCAGGACGGCGCGCTGTTCTCGTCGCTATCGGTGGCGGAGAACGTCGCGGTCCCGCTGACGGAGCACGCGCATGTGCCCGCCGAGCTGCTCGACGCCCTGGTGCACCTGCGCCTGGCGCAGGCGGGCCTGGGGCCGGACGCCGCTCCCAAGATGCCGAGCGAACTTTCGGGCGGCATGCGCAAGCGCGCCGCGATCGCGCGCGCCCTGGCGCTGGAGCCCGAAATCCTGTTCCTCGACGAGCCGACCTCGGGACTCGATCCGACGACCGCGCGCGGCTTCGACGCCATGGTGCGCTCGCTGGTCGACGATCTCGGCATCACGGTGTTCCTGGTCACGCACGACCTCGACACGCTGCTGACGGTGGTCGACCGCATCGTGGTGCTGGCCAACGGCAAGGTGCTCGCCGACGGCAAGGCACGCGAAGTGATCCAGGTCGACGACCCCTGGATCCAGAGCTACTTCTCGGTGCGGACGATGGTGTCCGGCTCGGCACTAGGCACACTTAGAATCGATCGCAGCCATGGAAGCCGAAGCCAAGTACACCTACGTCGGACTCGCGGTCATCGCGCTGCTTGCAGCGCTGGTGGCCGGCATCGTCTGGCTCAAGCACACCGGCAGCCGCAGCGACTTCAACTTCTACACGATCTACTTCGAGCGCCAGCCGCTCGACGGACTGCAGATCGGCGCCGACGTGTTCGATGCGGGGCATCAAGGTCGGACGCGTCGAAGACTACGCGCTGACCAAGAACATCAACCGCGTGCGCGTGCTGATCCGCATCGATCGGCGGGCACCCGTCAGCGACAACACGGTGGCGGTCGTCAATCGCAGGTTCGTGACCGGCATTGCCAAGATCGATCTGGAAACGCCCGATCCCCCGGGCCCGCTGCTGACCGACATTGCTCCCGACGAGCCCTACCCGGTCATCAGCAGAGGGCACCTCAAATCTTGATGAGATTGCCAACCGACTGAACAAGGTGGGCGAGACCGCCGCTCGAGACGCTCGAGCGCCTGAACGAAGTGCTGAAGCCGGAGAACCGCGCCGCCATCGACAAGACACTCGCCAACCTGCGCGACCTGACCGGCGGGCTCAATCAGCGGCTGGGGGAACTCGACCGGACGCTGAAGGCCGTCCAGGGCGCGGCGGCCGGAATGGATCGGGCCGGCAACAACGTCGCCAACCTGGCGGACGGCGCCGGGCAGGACCTGCGTCCGGCGTTGCAACAGGCGGAGCGCACGATGAAGGACATCTCCGCGGCGACGAGCGCACTGGAAAAGCAGGCAGCACACCTGTCGCAGTCCATCGGATCGACGGTGACATCGAGCGGCGATCAGCTCTCGGCCGCCGTCGTCGAACTCGGGTCGACGAGTACGACGCTGAATCGGTTGCTCGATCGCCTGCAGGACCCGCGCGCGGCGCTGCTGGGGCCGTCGACTGCGCAACGCGGCCCGGGAGAATGAGTATGACCTTGTGCCTTCCGTCACATCCTGCCGCCGGTCGTCGCTGGCGCTCGCGCTGCTCACCGCTGGCTGCATCTCGGTCGATGTCGGCAAGGACACGCCGCAACAGGCGCAGTTCCGGATCATCGACGGCAACGCGGCGCCGCAGCCGGCTGCGCGATCAACCGGCCGCGATCTGGTGATCGCGCCGCAGCCCTCCGCAGTCCGTCGACGACTCATTCTCGCTTGCCTATTCGCGCGCGCCGAATCAGCGCGCTGCCTACCAGTTCGCCACGTGGAGCGACCGTCCGTCGACTCGCCTCGCCAGCTGCTGGTCGATCGCATCGCCGCGCGGCGTGCGTTCACCTCCGTCGCGCTGGCGGGGCGCGGCGTCGCGGGCGACCTGCAGCTCAACCTGACCGTCAACGACTTCTTTCATGACGCCGCGTCGAGCCCCGGGACGGCACGCGTCGAAGTCAGCGCCGAAATGATCGATCGCACGACGCGCAAGCTGATCGCGCGCCAGAGTTTCAGCGCCAGCGCACCGGTCGCGCAGGCCAACTCGGCGGCGGCCGCGGCCGCGCTCGGCGTTGCCAGCAGCCGTGTGCTCGACCAGCTCGTCGCCTGGGTCGAGTCGCACGCCATCCCGGCCGCGCTCGCGTCCGCTCGCTGAGACCGCCGGTGCGCGACGCCGACCGCCCCTCTTCCGCACGCAATGTCCTCGGCGGTCCACTGGCGCGTCTGCTGCGAAGCTCCGGCAACTGGTTTCTTCCGCGACGGTTACTGCCACACCGGGCCGCAGGATGTCGGTTCGCACACGGTGTGCGCGCGCAGTGAGCCGCGGAGTTCCTCGAGTTCTCCTTGCAGCACGGCAATGACCTCTCACGCCGCAGCCCGAGTACCAGTTTCCCGGCCTGCAGCCCGGCGACCGCTGGTGCCTGTGCGCCGCTCGCTGGCGCGAGGCACTCGAAGCGGGCGCCGCACCGCCGGTGTACCTCGCCGCGACCCACGAAAAGTCGCTCGAAGTCGTCACGCTCGAGCAACTGGCAAGTCACGCACTCGACGCGCAATGAACGCACGCGTCCGCTCGAGCGCGGTGATCGACACCAACGTCCTGCTCGACTTCTGGGTGTTCGACGATCGCGCGCGCGGCACCACTGCGCGTGGCAGTCGAAAGCGCGCCGGGTCCGCGCGCTGCGCAGCGATGCCTGTGTCGACGAGTTCAGCGATGTGCTCGATCGCCCGACATTGAAGCGTCGCGGCAACGAGCGCCGCGCACGATCCTGCGGCACTGGGACGCGCTCGCCATACCGGTCGACCGAGTCTTCAGCGCGCCATTGGCCTGCAGTGACCCTCACGATCAGAAGTTCCTCGACCTGGCGCACACAGCGCGCGCCGACTGGCTGGTGACCAAGGACAAGGCGCTGCTGAAGCTAGCACGTCGTGCGCGGCACACCGGCCTGCGCATCCTGCCGCCGGTGGCCACGACGCTGCTGCTCGCTGTCCTTGCATGACATCACGCCACTCAGCTCGCTCGCGTGCGATGGCGCTGACTGCACCCGGCCAGGCCCCTGCAGTCGTCGAAGAGCGCCAGGTTCCGGCCCCCGGGCCTGGAGAGATCCTGCTGCGCGTGCACGCCTGCGGTGTCTGTCGCACCGACCTGCATATCGTTGACGGTGAACTGCCCGGCCGACGCCTCCCGCTCGTACCCGGCCACGAGATCGTGGGCGTGGTCCTTGAACGCGGGGGCCGGCGTGACGCAGTTCGAGGTCGGTGATCGCGTCGGGCGTGCCCTGGCTCGGCTCGACCTGCGGCGCGTGCCCCTACTGCGTCGGCGGGCGCGAGAACCTGTGCGACGCGCCGAACTTCACCGGCTACACGCGCGATGGCGGCTATGCCGAACACGCCGTCGCCGACGCGCGACTTCTGCTTTCACCTGCCGGCGGCACTCGATGACGTGCACGCGGCGCCGCTGCTGTGTGCGGGCCTGATCGGCTATCGCGCACTGCGCATGGCGGGAGACGCCCGCCGGGTAGGCATCTACGGCTTCGGAGCGGCAGCGCACCTGATCGCGCAGGTCGCGGTCTGGCAGGGACGCGCGGTCTATGCGTTCACGAAGCCCGGCGACCTTGCCGGGCAGGCCTTCGCCCGTTCGCTGGGCTGCGGCTGGGCCGGCGATTCGACGATGAGCGCTCCCGAACCGCTCGATGCCGCACTCATCTTTGCGCCCGTCGGAGCGCTGGTGCCGGCCGCGCTGCAGGCGCGTGCAAAGGTGGCATCGTCGTATGCGCCGGCATCCACATGAGCGACATCCCGGCGTTTCCATACCGCTGGCTCTGGGGCGAACGCGGCGTACGCTCGGTGGCCAATCTCACGCGTGCCGACGGTGACGAATTCCTGGCGCTGGCGGCGCGGATGCCAGTCCGTACGACTGTCGAGGTGTTTCCTCTGGCGCAGGCCAACGCGGCGATGGCCGCCGTGCGAAGCGGGCGAGTGAACGGCGCGGCCGTGCTCGACTGCCGCTGATCAGGTCGCCGGGGTTTCGAGCACCAGGTGGCGCAGCGCACGCGCATCGTCGAGCGCATGGTGGCGACGCAGGTTGAGCTGCTGCGCCACTTCGTCGAGCGCCTCGTAGGCTATCGGCACGCGCTGCCAGCGCACATTGGCTGGCAGGTTCTCGCGCCCGAACAGCTCGGCGAGTGCCCAGCGATCGAAGCCGGAGTCGCTGATGATCGTCGTCGGTGCTGCGGCGCGACGCGTTCCTCGAGCCATTCCGTCGAGCGCCTCGGCGCCGATTTCGAGCGGCACCGCGTCACCGTCGAGCAGCGGCATCACCGTGTCGTTGACGAATTCGCTCGCGCGCTCCGGGCTCCCAGCCCTGCAGTTCAGCATAGAACGCCGTCGAATCGGTGGCCACCGCGCCGACACTGATCAGCTGCGGCGAGTCAGGTCTGGTGAACTCGCTGTCGATGAACACATAGGTCTGCGTCGGGTCGGGCCGCAGCACGGGCGACGGCACGGAAGGATGCGGAACAGCAGCACTTCGTCGGCGTAGTTGCCCGGCGGCAGCGATCAGCTTGGATACGACCTCCTGCGCCGGCAGGTCGGTCTCGCGGAAGCCCGCCCGCCGCATCGCGCGCAGCGCCTTGACGTTGCGGCGCGACGGCCGCACCAGGAATCGGTTGACGCCGTAGTTCGACCTGCAGCCAGTCGCACAGCACGACCAGCGCCTCGGAGCCGTAGCCCTGCCCCGCCAGCGCGGCGCTCGGCCAGCCAGATGTCGAGCTCGACGACATCGTTCATGAGGTCGATCGCGCCGTGCGAGACGCAACCGATGTCCTCGCCGTTCGCGCTGATGATCAGCATGCGACCGGCATACGGCCGCGTCCCGTCGAAGTAGCGCTCCGGGTAGGTCGCAGTGAACTCGTCCAGCGAGGGAATCGGATGGTCCGGAAACATCGCGCCGCCCATCATGTGCTGCCGTCAGGTCGGATCCGATCAACCACTCGTAGATGCGGGCCCGGTCGGTGGCGCGGGCACGCTTCAGCGTAACCTTGGGGCCGGCGATCGTCGTCATGCCGCTGTGCGCATGCAGGTGTTGCCAGCAGCGGTCCGAGCAGGTCGGCACCGAGGCGCGCGCTGCGAGCGCCGCTCCATCCGACGTCGCTCGTCGGGCGCATTGGCGTTGTCCTTGAACGGCATCTCGAGCGTCAGCGACAGGCAGCCGAAAGTGTGGCCGACGTACTTCGACGCGAGCTTCAGCACGTCTTCCTTGTACTTGCTCGCCGCGTAGCCGTGCTCGCTCTGGAAATCCGGGATTGGCGTGGCGCAGCGCCGCGCTGAACGCGTCCTGCTCGGCTCGCCTGGCGCGGTCGCTGAAGTCCGGGCAGCATTTCGCCGCCGGCGACGAACACGTACGGCAGGTTCTCGTCGCCGTGGATGTCGAAGAACGCCGAGCAGCCGGTCGCGTGGATCGCCGTCGCGCACGGCCAGCACTTCGGGACTGCGCTCGGCAGTCGGCTCCAGCCACTCGCGATTGAGGTTGGCCCCGGCGGCGTTGGTGCGCAGGTTGCCGATGACCGAGCCGTCGGGATTCATGTTCGGAACGATGTGAAACGTCGCCATCTGCCTCGTAAAGCTGCGGGCCACCGGCATCGGCCGGATCCAGCAGCCGCTGCATCAAGCCCTCGATGAACCACTCGGCCATCGTCTCGCCGGGATGCTGGCGGGCGATGATCCACACGGGCCGGCGCCCGGTTCCGACAACGAGTTCGTCGAGGTCGCGACCCTGCAGACTGCTCGCCCAGCCGGCGCTGCCGCGCGCCGCGTGCCACGCAGTCTGCCAGCAGCGCAAGATGCCGGTCCCACGAATACGGCTCGAAGTAGGCGACATACGTCGGACCGGGCGCCGGTGGCACCTCGATCGTCATCGACCGTGCCGTCGAACTGCGTCGGCATGCGCAGCCAGTGTGCACGATCGACACTGGCGACTGCGCGATAGTCCTGCCAGCCGCCCGGGTAGGTGGTTGCCCCGGCGTTGGTAACGCGCAGCGTCGCGCCCGACTGCTCGGCCCCGCTGACGCGGAAGTGAAACCACTGCAGGAACTCGCCCGGCTGCCGTCGGCGCACTGGTCGTGACGGATGTGCAGCTCGGCCGTGTTGCCGTCGATCGGCGACGACGTCGATGGCACCGCTGTCAAACGTGCTGCTGATCTCGATCGGCATGGTGCTTAGGTGACGTCGCGGCGGGGGTGATAGTTCGAGGCGCGGGGGGGCGAAGCGGCGATCGCGTCCTGCCCAAGCATCGCAAGTATAATTCGACGCTCGCTAAGTCGCTGTTTTTCCTGAGATTTCATGACTCCCTCCCAGCCCCGTCATCGCGGCTTCCGCGGGTCGGCACCACGATCTTCACCGTGATGTCGCAGCTCGCCCTGAAACATGGCGCCGTCAATCTGGGCCAGGGCTTTCCGGACTTCAACTGCGACGACAGCTGCAGCAGTGCCTGGCGGACGCCGTGCGCGCGGGCCACAACCAGTACGCACCGATGGCCGGCGTGCCCGCATTGCGCTCGGCCATCGCAGCGAAGAATCGACGCTCTACGGTCATCGCTACGACCCAGAGACCGAGATCACCGTCACCGCCGGCGCGACGCAGGCCATCATGGCCAGCGTGCTCGCCCTCGTCCATCCGGGTGATGAAGTCATCGTGCTGGAGCCGACCTACGACAGCTACGTCCCCGTCGATCGAGCTCGCCGGCGGGCGACCGGTGTTCGTGCCCCTCGATGCCGACACTGGCTACGCCCCGGACTGGGATCGCGTGCGCGCAGCCATCACGCCGAAGACGCGCTTCGTGATGCTCAACTTTCCGCACAACCCGACCGGTCGCGTTCTGCGGCGCGGAAGATCTCGTCGCGCTCGAGCGCATCGTCGAGTCAACCGGCGTGATGCTGCTGTCCGACGAGGTCTACGAGCACATCGTTTTCGACGGCGTGGCACACCAGTCGCTGATGCGGTCGCCCGCGCTGGCCGAACGCACGCGTCGTGATCTCGAGCTTCGGCAAGACGTTTCACACGACCGGCTGGAAGGTCGGCTACGCCTGTGCGCCGGCCGCGCACTCATGCGCCGAGATCCGCAAGGTGCACCAGTTCATGGTGTTCGCCGTCAACACGCCGGCGCAACACGCCTTCGCCGCGTACCTGCAGGACCCGTCGCCTTACCTCGACCTGCCGGCTTTCTACCAGGCGAAGCGCAACCTGCTGATCGACGGGCTGCGCGACACGCCCTTCCGTGTGCTTCCCTGCGAAGGCACGTACTTCGTGCTGGCCGATTACTCGGCGCTCAGCGTCGGCGCCCGAACCCGAGTTCGCGCAGACGATGATCGTCAAGTTCGGCGTCGCGGTCATCCCCGTCTCGGTGTTCTACGACTCACCCCAGCGATCGCAAGGTGTCCGCTTCTGCTTTGCCAAGAACGACTCCACCCTGCGCGACGCCCTGCAGCGGATCTCGGCCGCGCTCTAGTGGCCTGTAACAGTCGATTCGGGAGTGAAAGGTGCGCCAGCGCGAGCCGAGTGCGCGAAGCGAGCCGCGTCGAATAGCCATTGCATATTCGCAAGGCGAGCGACAAAGCAATCGGCTGCGCCGGCGCGCAAGGCACTCTTGAATTGGCTGTTACAGGCCACTCGCCACGGGGGCGTTGCGCGGGACCTGCGCACGCTTCGTGCGGGTCGACAGTCCTTCCCGCTGCGCCGCCGCAAGCCGCTTTGCAGCAAGCGAGGCGTGCGGTCATGGCGAAGCCTGCACCCAGGAGTGACGCTTGTCGAAAATCCACTTGTCTCGGCGACCCCGGTTGCTCTCTAATGCACCTACCAGCCAACCGTGCGGGAGGGCTGCATGAAGACCTACGCAATCACACATCCGCAGCGCGGCCTGATCGAATATCGGGACCGCAAACGCTACCTCTGGCTGGGCTCGCTCATCTACCCGGCGCTCTCGCTGAGCGGGATCGGCCTATACCTGCTGACGGGTCACGAATGGACCCTGGTCGCTCCACTGGTAGCGAATTACATCGTCATCCCGCTGGTCGACTGGCTGGTGGGAGAGGACCCCAGCAACCCGCCGGAGGAACTCGTACCCGCGCTCGAGGCGGATCCGTTCTACCGCTGGCTGCCGTTGCTGACGGTACCCATGCACTTCGCCGTGCTGATCATCGTCGCGGCCTTCGCCGGGACGCACCAGCTTTCTATCGGCGGCTTCGTGTTACTGGCGCTGACGGCCGGGCTTTACAGCGGGCTCGGCATCAACACCGCGCACGAGCTCGGGCACAAGAAGCCGGCGCTCGAGCGCTGGATGTCTCGCATCGTGCTGGCGGTACCCACCTATGGGCACTTCTGCGTCGAGCACAACCGCGGCCATCATCGGAATGTCGCCACGCCGGGTGATCCCGCCAGCTCGCGCATGGGTGAGAGCATCTACCGATTTTCACTGCGCGAGATACCCGGCGGCTTCCGGCGCGGCTGGGCCGCGGAGCGGGAGCGCCTGCAGCGGCAAGGCAAGTCGGTGTGGAGCCTCGGCAACGAGGTGCTCCAGTCGTACGCGCTGTCGGCGCTGCTGCAACTCGGCCTGATAGTCGCGTTCGGCTGGATGATGATTCCGTTCCTGCTGATCCACAACGTCGTGGCCTGGTGGCAACTGACGAGCGCCAATTATGTCGAGCACTACGGCCTGCTGCGCCAGAAGATGCCCGATGGCAGCTTCGAGCATTGCCTGCCGCATCACAGCTGGAACACGAACTACGTGGCATCCAACCTGCTGCTGTTCCACCTCGAGCGACACTCCGACCATCACGCGCACCCGACGCGGCGCTACCAGAGCCTGCGTAACTTCCCGGACCTGCCGACTCTGCCGATGGGCTACTCGGGCCTCTTCCTGATCGCCATGGTTCCCCCGCTGTGGTACGCGCTGATGGACAAGCGCCTGCTGGCGCTGCCGCACATCCGCGGCGATCTGTCACGCGTGAATGTCGAGCCGACACAGCGGGCGCGCATCGAAGCGCGCTACGGCCTCAAGTCGGCACCTGCCACGGCCGCACACGAAACGCCATGACCCGCTATCGGTGCCCTGACTGCGGGTATGTCTACGACGAAGCCCGAGGCGATCCCCACGAAGGCTACTCACCCGGGACTCTGTTCCCCGAGTTGCCGGATGACTTTGTCTGCCCGGACTGTGTGGTCCGCGCCAAACAGGATTTCGTGAGCGCCGACGGGTGAGCGTCGAAGCGGAGGTCTATGCCTGCGTGGTCTGCGGCTTCGTCTACGACGATGCCGCGGGCGACCCGGCACACGGGATTGCCCCCGGCACTCGCTGGGGCGACCTGCCGGACTCCTGGATCTGCCCCGACTGCGGCGCGGCGAAGTCCGACTTCGAGCCCCAGGTGTTCTGACCCCGAACCCGCCAAGACAAGCCGCCCGTCCCGGCAACGTCGAACAATCGACGTCAATCAACGCCCGTGCCGTCAGCCGACAGTCAGACCCCGAGGCTCCGCCCCAGAGCACCTCAAAGCGCCAACTTCGCTTTGCGGCGATACTCGGGGGTCGGGGAGCCACCAGGCAGCCTCACCCAAGGAACGGGAACCACCATGCGCAAGGGGAAGTTCGCTCCAGCCAAGCCGGTCTACCAACCACCTTCTCAACTCGTGTGGACTGAGGACAAGCTCGCCACGCTGGACAGCAAACAACTGCTCAACCTTCTGGAGAACCTGCATACGCAGCGAGGCTGCGGTCGCGTTGCAGAGGAAACCGCTACCGAACTCGAGCAGCGCATTCAGCGCACGCCTGCCCGCGCGCGCCATCACCGTGCGCCGCCGCCGCCGCGCAGTGAAGTCATGCTCGAGGCCCGGGTTGCGGAGCAACTCGGCGGACTCGCCGCGCAACTCGCCGCCCGCTACGACCTGAGCCCCGAAACGGCCACGCGCATGTCGGCCGGCACCAAGGGCTTCCGGACGCAGTCCATTGACCGACGCAAAGGAATTGCGCGCGCCGGCAGCGCGGTGAAGAGGGAACCGCGGCGATCGATCGTTACATCGCCTGCCGCGTGCGCGACTCGCTGGCCAGCCTCGCTTATGTGCTGCTGGCCGACCGCCCGCAAGAATCCGGCCGCTATGTGCTGCTTGGGACCAGCGACCTGTTCGACGAAGAGCCGGCCCCGAACGAGTTCACGGCCCTGGCCGAGCAGCACGCCTGGTCCGCCAGTTCGCGCACACGCATGCGCGCCGTACCGATGGCAACTTTGCCGAGGCCGCGGAGCGTTTCGAGGCGCTGATCGCGCGCGTGGCGGAGCCACTGAATCACGCCATGTCGTACGGCCGAAGCGCCGCTGTCGGGCCTGCACCCATCAACAATAGGGCGCAGCTGCGCTCCAGGTCGCGAATCGGAATGCGCAATCTCAGACCGCGTCAGACAACATACTTTCGAGAGTATTACTATCTTGCATTGGCTTTCGCTTGAGTCTCGCTTTTCCTTAGGCTTTCTCCACTCCGCTGCGTTTGCGGCGGTGCCTCGCGGGTCTCCACAGGTTCACGTTTCTTGATCGTTCGCTTGCAGCAGGACGTTTCCTGCCGCGAAAGCTTCTCATCGACCTATCAAGGAACGAGAAAATGGCACAAGGTACTGTCAAGTGGTTCAACGACGCCAAAGGCTTCGGCTTCATCACGCCGGAAGATGGCTCCAAGGATCTGTTCGCACACTTCTCTGAAATCCAGAGCGGCGGCTTCAAGTCGCTCGCCGAGGGACAGCGAGTGCAATACGTCGCCAAGGACGGCCCGAAAGGCCCGCAGGCCTCGGAAATCCAGATCCTCTAGCCGAGGAACCGCATCAAAAAAAGCCGCAGCCTCGTGCTGCGGTTTTTTTTGCCCTGCCCCGTAAGTGGTGGCCGGGTTCAGCCGACGAAACGCAGCACCGTGACGAAGTGCGCCGTGCTGCCACCCAGGACGAACAGGTGCCAGATGCCGTGCGCATGGCGCCAGCGGGTGTCATTGACGTAAAAGATGATGCCGGCCATGTACAGCACGCTGCCGGCGACGAGCCACGCGATGCCCTCGCCACCCAGTTGCGTCACCAGCGGAACGGCGGCGACAACCGCCAGCCAGCCCATGACCACATAGGGCCACACGGATGGATAGCAATACGTAACTGAATGAGTGGGCACAGGGGGAAGA
>CAWEPP010000025.1:0-74009 GCA_963810985.1 uncultured beta proteobacterium | reverse complement strand
GCAGAACGCGTAGTCGCGCTCGAAGGCGCCGAGTTCTTCGCCGATGCCAAGGTTGTGGACATGCACGTGCTCGCCCGGCCGGATCTCGCGCGTCGCGAAGCCGATGACCTGGTCGTAGCGGCGCACCGGCTCCGTTGGCGATCGCGCGCGTGGCCACCTTGTGGCCGGGCGGAATGCGCCCGCGACGATCACGCCCTCCTACATGATCAGGGTCCCGGCCTCCAGCTGACGCGGCGGCGATGACGACATCGTCGGCGGGATTGAGTCGCAGAATGAGCGGGGTTTCGTGCAGCATGACGTCCTTCCGCTACGAAACTGCCGCGGCAGCCACAGGCTGATCGACGGAACATAGGTCACCAGCGCGAGGCTCACCAGCAGCGGCATGAGCCAGGGCAGGATCGCCATCGTCGTGCGCTCCACCGAAAGCTTGGCCACCCGCGCCAGCACGAACAGCACCAGCCCATGGGTGGATGCAGCAGGCCGATCATCAGGTTCAGCACCATCACGAGCCCGAAGTGCACGGGGTCGATGCCGAGCTGGCGCACGATCGGCAGCAGGATCGGCACCAGGATGGTGATCGCCGCCGTGGGCTCGAGGAAGCAGCCGACGAAGAGCATCAGCAGGTTGGCGAGCAGCAGGAACATCCATCGGGTCGCTCGTGACCGACAGCACCCAGCTGGCGATCATCTCGGTCGTGCGGGTCGCGGTGAGCATCCAGCCGAAGATCGAGGCCGCGGCGACGATGAGCAGCACGTGGACGTGGTCTCGATGGTGTCCATCGAGACCTTGACCAGCATCGCCAGTTGAGCGAGCGATACCAGACGAGGCCGAGGAACAGCGCCCAGACGCACGCGGCGATCGCGCCTTCGGTGGCGGTGAAGATGCCGGCCGTCATGCCGCCGATCAGCAGCACCGGCGTCATGATCGGCAGCACCGCGTTGAACTGGAAGATCCGGTCGGCGAGCAGCAGGCGACCAGCGCGGCCACCACCGTCGGCACGTGCGGCCATCCCGCCTGGTGGTCAGCACCCAGATGACCACCGGGAACAGCGCGACGACGATGAGTTCGCGCAAGCGCCTTGATGATGCGAACCCACTCGAAGCGGATGTCGCCGCCCCACTTGTTCTTGTGCGCGAAGTAGGCCACCGTGAACATCATCAGCAGCGCCATCACCGCGCCCGGCAGGATGCCGGCGAGGAACAGCGCGCCGACCGAGACGTTGGCGAACATCGCGTAGATGACGAACGGCAGCGACGGCGGAATGATCGGCCCGAGCGTGGCCGAAGCCGCGGTGACGCCGACCGCGAACTCGGCGCTGTAGCCGTGGTCCTTCATCGCCTTGATCTCGATCGTGCCGAGCCCCGCGGCATCGCCGATCGCGGTGCCCGACATGCCGGCGAAGATCACCGAGCCCAGCACGTTGACGTGGCCGAGGCCGCCGCGCAGCCAGCCGACCAGCGCCAGCGCGAAGTTGTAGATGCGGTTGGTGATGCCGGCCGAGTTCATCAGGTTGCCGGCGAGGATGAAAAACGGCACCGCCAGCAGCGGGAAGGAGTCGATGCCGTTCACCATGCGGTGGATCACGACGAAGTCCGGCACGGTGCCGGTGGCCATCACGAAGATCAGCGAGGAGCCGGCCATCGCGATGGCCACGGGCACGCCCGATGCCCATCAGGCCGAGGAACAGCAGCTTGAATGCGCCCGGGCCCACGTCTGACGGCCTGTCGCGGCGGTCGGCTCGCCGTGCCCATCGGCGAGTTCAGGCTGTTCGAGCACCGAGGCACCGCGCCTCCAGTTGAGCCGCGCGACATCGATCGCGCGCCAGGTCATCAGCGCGAAGCCGGCCAGCACCACGCAGTACATGATCCCGATCGGCAGGTCGACGACCGCCATGCGCTGGCTGCCGATGCGCTGGATCAGCAGGTAGGTGAGCCAGCATCGCGTAGGCGAAGAAGGCGATGCGGACCGCGTCGACCAGCGTCGACATCACGCGCATCAGCCGCTTTGGCAGGATGCGGTAGAAGAAGTCGACCTGGATGTGGTTGTTCTTGCGCACGCTGACCGCCGCGCCGATGAACACGGTGCAGATCAGGAGGTAGCGCGCGATCTCCTCGGTCCAGCCGGCCGAATCGTTGAGCGCGTAGCGCGTGAAGAACTGCAGGAACACGGTCCCGGCGAGCAGCCAGAAGAAGGCGAACGAGATCCAGTCCTCGAAGCGGTAGATGCCGAGATCGATCGGCTCGTCATGGACGTCGAACTCGCCGCTCGCGGTGAGCACGTGTTCCTGGGGTCCTTCGGCGGTCGGCGTCGTCGGTTGCATGCGTGTTCATTGCGGTGCGGGTACCACCGCGCCACTGTCGTCCTTGTTGCGTGTCAGCGCTGTGCGCCGGTGCTCCAGCTGCGCTGGAAGCGCCGCGCCGCTGCGTCCATGTGACGGCGCATCGCCGCGCGCGCGCCGGCCGGCATCGTGGTTTTCGATGGCGGCCATCACGCCGTTGTGCTCCGCGATCGCCGCCTCCCACAGATCCGGAGTATCGAAATGGTGCTCGAGCCGCAGGAACAGCGGGCCCGTGCGCTGGTCCCAGAGCGTGCGCACCGCCAGCGCCAACGCGCTGTTGCCGCTGCCTTCGGCGATCTCGAGGTGGAAGCGCCGGTCGTTGTCGAGCGGCATCACGGCGCGCCGTCGGTCGCGCTCCATCGCCGTCAGGGCCGCCCTCATGCGCCGGACCTGCGCCGGACTCGCCTGGCGCGCGGCGAGCGCCGCACACTCGGATTCGAGCAGTCGGCGCGCCGCGATCAGCTCGAACGGGCCCGGAGTCGGCGGGCAGCGCATTGCGAGCTGCGCGCGCGCGGGCCGCTGGTGCGTGACGTAGACGCCCGATCCGACCCGCACCTCGACATAGCCCTCGACCTCGAGCGCGATCAGCGCCTCGCGCACCGAAGGGCGGCTGACCTCCAGCTGGCGCGCGAGGTCGCGTTCCGGCGGCAGGCGCTCGCCCGGCTTGTATTCGCCGCGCCGGATCAGCCGGGCGATCTGATCGGCGATGCGGCGGTACAGCCGCTGCGGTTCGACGGCCTTGATCGGCATGACGAGGGATCGTGCTCCCGTGCGAATGGAATTGTCGTCGGCAGGCTGGACAGCGCAGAGTTGCGCCGCTTACACTGCCGCGCACTGGTCAAGTGGTCAGACCAATTGCGCGGCTAGCTTCACATGCACACCCCGGGGTGTCAAGCCGCAGCACAGAGCAGCGGAGGAGGCGATGGCCGGGCGTTTGCAGGGCAAGTCGGCGCTGGTGACGGCGGCCGGCCAGGGCATGGGGCGCGCGGCAGTGCTGGCCTTCGCCCGCGAAGGGCGCACGCGTCATCGCGACCGATCTGAAGCCGGAGCTGCTGGCGCAGCTGCCGGCCGGCATCACGACGAGCGCGCTCGACGTGCTGGACGATGCCGCCGTGCAGGACGTTCGTCGAGCGACCGGCGCCGTCGACATCCTCTTCAACTGCGCGGGCTACGGTGCACCAGGGCACGATCCTCGACTGCTCGATCGCCGACTGGGACTTCAGCTTCGACCTCAACGTGCGCAGCATGTTCGTGATGATCAAGGCGATGCTGCCGAAGATGATCGCTGCCGGCGGCGGCGTGATCCTGAACATGGCCTCGGTACTGGGCGCGCACAAGGCGGCGCCCGAACCGCCTCGCCTACGCCGCGAGCAAGGCCGCGGTCGCCGGGCTTCACGCGCGCGCTGGCGATCGACCACGTCAAGCAGGGGATCCGCGTGAACTGCGTCTGCCCCGGCACGGTCGACACGCCGTCGCTCGGGGATCGCATCCAGGCGTTCGCCGATCCGGTGCAGGCGCGCAAGGACTTCATCGCGCGCCAGCCCATGGGCCGACTGGCGACCGCCGAGGAGATCGCCGAGACCTTCGTCTACCTGGTTTCCGACGAGTCGTCGTTCATGACCGGGCAGGCGATCTTCGTCGACGGCGGAATGAGTCTGTAGACGGGCAAAAGTGGAAACCTACTTTTGCCCGGTTGGATCAGAAAAAATCGCTGGCGGAGCCAGACGATTTTTTCATCACAACTGCAATGTAAAGGCAGGCCATGAAACTGCTGCGCTATGGACCGGCGGGCTTCGAGAAACCGGGGCTGCTGGACCGGCAGGGACGCTTGCGCGACCTGTCGGGCGTCGTCGAGCATGTGACGAGCGAGCATCTGTCGGCCAAGGGGCTCGCGAAGCTGGCGAAGATCAAGCCCGAGTCGCTGCCGCTGGTGCGCGGCAAGCCGCGCCTGGGCGTGCCGTACGCGGGCATCAGCAAGTTCATCGCGATCGGGCTGAACTACGCCGACCACGCGGCCGAGTCCGGGCGTGCCGGTGCCGAGCGAGCCGATCCTGTTCTCGAAGGCGACCACCTGCATCAGCGGCCCGAACGACGACATCGTCATCCCGCGCAACTCGACCAAGACCGACTGGGAAGTCGAGCTCGGCGTCGTCATCGGCACCAAGGCGCAGTACGTGCGCCAAGGACAAGGCGCTCGATCACGTCGCCGGCTACTGCGTGATCAACGATGTCTCCGAGCGCAACTTCCAGCTCGAGCGCGGCAGCCAGTGGGACCGCGGCAAGGGCTGCGACACCTTCGGTCCGATCGGCCCCTGGCTCGTGACGAGCGACGAAATGCCCGATCCGCAGAACCTCGACATGTGGCTCGACGTCAACGGCCAGCCGATGCAGCGCGGCAACACGCGCACGATGATCTTCGGCGTCGCACACCTCGTGAGCTACGTCAGCCAGTTCATGACGCTGCTGCCGGGCGACATCATCACGACCGGCACGCCGCCCGGCGTCGGCATGGGACGAAGCCGCCGCAGTATCTGAAAGCCGGCGATGTCGTCACGCTCGGCATCGCCGGCCTCGGCGAGCAGCGGCAAAGCGTGCGCGCGCACGCGTGAGCGCGTGGCCGGCGACATTTCTGCCGCGCCGGCCGTGCGGCACGTTTCCGCCTCGGCCCTGACGGCCTGGGCGATCGCCTGCCTGACGCGTGTCGGGGTCGGCAGCGAGCGATGCCGAAACGGTCGCACGGTCGCTGGTGCAGACCAGCCTCTGGGGCATCGACTCGCACGGCATCGCTCGCCTGGGCCACTACATGGCCCGCATCCAGGCGGGGTCGATCGCGCCAGTACCGGCGCTGCGGATCACGGCGACCGGGCCCTGCACGGCGACCATGGACGGCGGGCACGGCCTCGGCATCGTCGTCTGTACCGCAGCGATGGCGCACGCGATCGGACTCGCGCAGTCAAACGGGGTTGGCATCGTCGGCATCGGCGAGTCGTCGCATTGCGGCGCCATCGGCCTGTACACGCGCCAGGCCGCCGCGGCAGGACTGATCGGCTTCGCGTTCACGCATGCCGATTCGATCGTCGCGCCCTTCGGCGGCGCGCAGAAACTGCTCGGCACCAACCCGCTGTCGATCGCGTTCCCGAATGCCGACGGTCCGCCGATCTGCCTCGACATGGCGACCAGCTCGATTCCGTGGAACCGCGTGATGAATGCCCGCCGCGAGGGTCACTCGTTGCCGGCGGGCGTGGCAATCGATGCCCAGGGAACGCCGACCCGCAGCGCCAGCGATGCGGCGGCGTTGCTGCCACTGGGCGGCAGCGAGTACGGCCACAAGGGCTATGCGCTGGCGCTGATGATCGAGCTGCTGTGCGGCCCGCTTAACGGCATGCCCTACGCCGATCGCATCGCGCCGATGTTTACGGACCTGCACGCGCAGCGGCATCTGGGTTCGCTGGTGATGGCGCTCGATCCGATGCGTTTCGCGGGCGGTCCGACGCTGGCCGCTGACGGTGCGCGAACTGATCGCCACGCTGCGCCGCCAGCCCGGTGATGTGCAGTATCCCGGCGAACCCGAGGAACGCCGCGAGGCGGTGCGCACGCGCGAGGGCATACCGATCGAACCGGGCCTGTGGGCGGAGTTTGCCGACTGGTCAACGCGCCTCGGAGTTCAATTGCCGGAGGCGCAATGAAGCGCGACGTTCTCCTGGTGTCGCCGATCCACCGCGCGAGCCAGGCGAAGCTCGAGGCCGAGTACGCCGTGCACCGCCTGTGGGAGGCAAAGGAGCGCGACGAGCTGCTCGCGCAGGTCGCTCCGCGCACCGAGATCCTCGTGACCACCGGCGGCGCCGGCGCCTCGCGCGAACTGATCGAGCGCCTGCCCAGGCTGCGCCTGATCGCCTGTTTCGGTGTCGGTGTCGATGCGATCGATCTCGCCGCCGCGCGCGAACGCGGCATCGCCGTCACCAACACGCCTGACGTGCTGACCGACGATGTCGCCGACCTCGCCATTGGCCTGATGCTGGCGACGATGCGCGGCATCTCGGCGGCCGACCGCTATGTCCGCGCCGGCCTGTGGCTGCGTGGTCCCATGGGCGTGCAGACGAAGGTCAGCGGCAAGGCGCTCGGCATCGTCGGCATGGGTCGCATCGGCCAGGCCATTGCAAGGCGCGCGGCGGCGTTCGACATGCCGATCGCATGGACCGGCCCGCACGCCAAAGACCTGCCCTGGCGCTACGAGCCCGACCTCATCGCGCTCGCGCGCGGCGTGGATGTGCTGATCGCCGCCTGCCCGGGCGGTTCGGCGACACGTGGCCTGATCAGTCGCGCCGTGCTGGAGGCGCTTGGCCCCGAGGGCGTGTTCGTCAACATCGCGCGCGGCTCAGTCGTCGACGAAGCCGCGCTGGTCGAACTCCTGACGACGGGCCAACTCGGCGGCGCCGGACTCGACGTCTTTGTCGACGAGCCGAACGTGCCCGAGGCGCTCTTTGCGGCTCGACAACGTCGTGCTGCAACCGCATCAGGCCAGCGCCACCCGCGAGACCCGCTTCGCGATGGGACAAGCTCGTCGTCGACAACGTCGCCGCCTTCGTCGCGGGTCGGCCACTGATCACCCCGGTACCGTGAGGACGCATGATTCCCGACCTGAAGGGCAAGGTGGTCCTCGTCACCGGCGCCAGCACCGGCATCGGTGCCGCGGTGGCGCGCGCGTTTGGCGCCGAGGGCAGCACCGTCGTCGTTCACTATCACGCGAGCGAAGCCGCCGCGCGCGAGGTGGTGGCGGCGATCGAGATCGACGGCGGGCGAGGCCATGCGATGCGGGCGGATGCGACCCATCCCGAGCAGATGGCTGGCCTGGTGAAGGCGACGGTGGATCGCTACGGCCATCTTGACGTGTTGATCAACAACGTCGGCGACCTCGTGCGCCGCTGTCCTATCGCCGACAGCAGCGAGGAATTGTTCGATGCCGTCGTCGATCTCAACGTGCGCTCGGTCGTCACGACCAGCCGCGCCGCGATCCCGCACTTCCGCGCGCAAGGACGCGGCAACATCATCAACACGACGTCGATCGCAGCGCGCAACGGCGGCGGCCCCGGGATCGGTGCTGTATGCGAGTTCGAAGGCGTTCGTCAGCACGTTCACGCGGGGCCTGGCCAAGGAACTCGCGCAGGAGAAGATCCGCGTCAACGGCGTGGCGCCCGGCGTCATCGTCACGCCGCTGCAGGCACGGCACACCATGCCACGCAGATGGAAGCCTTTCGAACTTCGGTGCCCATGGGGCGCCTCGGCAGCGCGGAAGAGTGCGCCGGGGCCTATCTCTATCTGGCCTCCGATGCGCTGAGCGGGTATGTCACCGGGCAGATCCTCGAGATCAATGGCGGCCAGCTGATGCCCTGAGCACCCGGGCAACACGGCGCGCTGTCAAGCTGCGGTTCGACTGTGCGGGATGGTTCGCGCCCGACCGGCTTGCCCGATCGCGCTCCCAGCGGCGACAGGTCGGTGTGTGCCGAGCCACCCCGCGTATCGCCCGGTTGAACCCGTCGGCGGGCCTTCGCCAATCTCTGCATCATCCGGATCGGGCGACAGAAGCGCGGATTCGGTCCTGGCATCAACGCCGGCCGCCAGCCCGATTACTTGAGGCATCGGGCGCCGCCCGGTACCGCGGAGATCGGCGACATTTGGCGCGCACTTTTTGCGATGGCGGGCCTCTGCTTGCCGGTATTCATTCGCCTACCGAACCACCGACGCCCGGTCTGTGCACCACCGCCATGTCGAGCTTTCAACCCGCGGCCTGGCGATGGCGTCCGCTCAAGACTGAGCCCGCCCACATGTCTGTTCATCCGATTGCACTCGTCCGCTCCGGGCAGTCAGCGCTGAGACTCTTCGGCGTTGCGGCCCTGGCATGGCAGATCGCTGCCTGCGGTGGCGGTGGAGGCACGAGTGCGCCGATCACCTTGCCGCAGACAACGGCGAGCGTGGCAAGCATCGCGCCGACTCAGGCGTTGATCGGGAGCACCGTAACGGTCGCCGGAAGCGGACTCGCCGGTGTGACGATGGTGCGCGTGGGGGCTGGCAGTGTCGCGCCTGCCAGCACCAGCGAACAACAGCTGACGTTCGTGCTGCCCGCCACCGCGACCAGCGCGCCGGTGCAGGTTGAAGGCGCCAACTTCACAGTCACGAGCGGCCAGACGTTGCAGGTGTCGGTGCCGTCGCTGGTGTCGATATCGCCTCAGAGTGCCTTCGTAGGCAACAGTGTCGTGCTCACCGGCACCGGACTCGATGCCGTGCAGCAGATCCGTTTCACCGGCGCGCAGCCCGTGTCGTTCACGCGGACTGGCGCCGACACACTCAGCGTGAACATTCCGCCCAGTGCCGTGAGCGGAACGATTGCGATGATCGGCAATGGATTCAGTCTGGAATCGCCGGTATTCATCGAGATCACGACGCCCAGCGTGAGCAGCGCGAGCGGTGGGCTCAATCAGAAGCTGCTGGCCGGATCGACCTTCTCGGTGAGCGGGACGAACCTGGATCGCGTTCAGTCGTTTGTCGTGAACGGCGTAACGCTGACGGTGCTGTCGCGCTCGGCAGGGCAGCGTCACGCTCCAGGCGCCAGGGCAGCGCCTGGCGGGAAGCCTGGTCCTGGTGGTCGATGGCTATGAAGTGCCGACGAAAGTGTTCGTCGAGGTCTATCTGCCGATGAGTGTCACCAACCTCGTCCCCGCTATGGGATCGTCAGGCCTGCTGGTGCGACTTTCAGGAAATGGACTCGCCGCGGCCACGTCGGTCAGCTTTGGCACCGCATCGTCCGCCGTGGAGGCGGTGTCCGAGACAGAGATTTCGGTTCGGGTGCCACCTGGGGCGGTGAGCGGAGCAGTTCGCGTCTCAAGTCCGTTTCAGGTGATCGAAGGGCCAGTGTTCGCGGTGTTGCCAGCCGTCCGGGTGACCGGATTCAGCGTGGCAATCGATGGCGCCACCGTACGACTGACCGTCACCGGCACGGCACTGTCGCGCGTGACCGGCGCGTCCATCGGCATGAGTGCCGCCAGCATCGTCTCGCAAAGCGACACGATGCTGGTTCTCGAGGGAGCGTCGAACGCGGTGGGCGCGGTGGTACTTGCCGTGGCGAGCGGTGAGTCGGTGACCGCGGGCGCGTATTCGCCCACGCTGACCGTGACGGGCATCGAAATTGGTCAGCGCTTCATGCGCTCCAGTTCGGACAATCGACTTCGGCTGATTCCGGGCAACGCAGCGCTGCTTCGCGTCAACATGCAGTCGGCGGCCCCCGCGACGGGGAGTCCGCCGGTGACCGTGACAGCACAGATCGGCGCCGAATCCTTCGGTCCGTTGCCATTGCTCGGCCCGGCCACGGTCCCGCAGACGGCCACTCCCTTCGATCGGTCCACCGGGTATACGGTGCGACTGCCGGAACTCTGGATACGCGCCGGACTTGTGCTGCGCGTTGTCGTCGGTGGGTCAGCGCCTTCGCAGATCGTGCTCACTCCGATCGTGGCGCCACCCAGCGCCCTTGGAATCGTCATGGTTCCGATCGTCGTCAACAACGTGGCGCCAGCGATGCCGTCGCCGGCGACGGCCAGGTCGCAGCTCGCCCGCGTGCTTCCGATCGCACCCGCGTCACTCACCGTTGCTTCGCGGGCCGCCATCGCGATGCCGGGGATGGCGCCGCTATCCAGCGCTGGCTGGTCCAAAGCGCTGCGCACACTCAACGACTTGCGCGTGGCCGAGGCGCCCGACAAGCTGTATTACGGCGTCGTGGCCGCCAGCGTTCGCGCGGACAGTATCTCTGGTCTCGGCTATGTCAACAACCTCGATCCCATGACCAATGGCTACATGGCCTCAGTCGGCTTCGATGCATCGTATCTGTTGACGACGACCGATCCCTTCGGAATCCGTTTCGACGCATGGACCAATGTGATGACCCATGAAGTGGGCCACAACCTGTCGCGCCAGCACGCGCCGTGCGGTGCGGTTGAGGGCGCAGACCCCGCATTCCCATATGCCGGCGGCACCCTGGCTGATGTTGCGCTCTATGACGACGCCAGCGCATTGCTGACGGGGCCGCTCTATGGTTCGTCGGGTCAGCGCATGACGGACGTCATGGGGTACTGCAGCGGGAATTTCTTTTCGGACTACAACCACGATGCTGTGCAGGAGTACCTGGAGAGGTACACCGCAATCAATGCGACTGCCATGGTGCCGGCGCCCGTCGACGGCTATCTGCAACTGAGCGGCGAGATCAGTGCCACTGGCGTCAGTTTTTCGCCCGCCGCCGTCCTGCCAGTGCCGGTGACGCGGCAGGCTCGAGGGAGTCACGAAGTTCGGATAAGGACCACCGCTGGGGCGACGCAATCAGCCTTCTTTACCCCGGCAGTGATTCGCCGACGCACCACAAAGCAGCTCTCATTTCGTCGTCGCCATGGCCAACCCCGGCGAGCTGGCCAGCGTGGAAGTCTTCGATGGAACTCGGTCGCTGCCGATCCAGAATGTCGGCAACTTGAAAGCTGCACTCGCATTCCGCTGGAACGAGGACTCGGGTGCGTTGACGGTGCGCTGGAATGCCGAAGCGCTGCCGTTCCTGAGCGCATTCCATGTGGACGCGGACGGTTCGCGCCAGGTACTTGGCATTAACCTGAGCGGTCCTTCGGCAACGCTTGACACGACTTCCCTGACGCCGGGTGGCTCCTTTGACCTGGTCTTCAGCGACTCGGTGGTTGCGCGCCGAATGGTGGTGAACCGCGTCAATTGATGTCTTGCCGTGCCCCGTCCTACCGAATGACGGTTGCGACTTCCGGCTTCACGGCAGGTCGGAGACTGGTTGCGAGTCTGCGCACAAAATTCAGGCTCAAGGCGCGGACGCTCTGGGTCGATCGCTGGATGTTCAGAGCGACTCCTTGCGGACATACACCGCGCAGGAAAGCGGACGAGCAGTTCAAACCGAAAACAGACGCTAAACGTTGCTGGTAACCGGTCTGTCGAAGGCGGATCCGGTTGACCGGCAGGCTAGGTCCCACTTGATGGAGTATTAGTGACGATCGTTGGCGCAATGCCCGTACGCCGCCAGCGCAGGAGGCCAAAGGCATAGGTCGCGAAATAGCCGGCGACAGTGCCAATGATGAAGAGCGTCAAGGGGCTCCCCATGATCTCTGTGGGCGATTGGGTGTAGCCCGAAGTAAGCGAGTATTTGTGGATCAACTTGTAGGCAACGCGTCCGATGAATAGCAGTGCCAAGGCAATGCCAATGTGGGTGCCGGGCGTGTAGAAGTGTCCGTCGCTCGAACCCTCAAACTTTGTGTGCCGAAGGCCGTAAATGCCGAGCGCGACACCGATCGCCACACCGACAAGTTCCGATAGCGATAGCAATGGATGAGTGAATGTTCCAACTAGGAGCATCGCGATCAGAATCGGGAAGAAGCAAACTGAGACCCAAGAGCGTATGGGCGAGAACTTCTGGCGACCGACGATTCTGCGCACACGGATGTAGATGCGCCAGATTACGAGAACGGTAATGATGCCGAGCAAGAGCGGCTTGATCTGACCAATTGTGAGAATGGTGTGGCTCATTACTCCTTCTAGTCCGCTTTGAAGCTGCAGGATGACTTGGAGCGTGCAGGTTAAGGTGGGGCGGTTACTTTAACTGCACCGCATTGATTTTACTGAACGGAGCGGACTTTCTTCGTCGCAACTTACAGTATCAATGCAGAGTCGCCCTCATGTCCGTGTCGTGCAACTCTCGACGAAGCGAGGCGGTGTCCAGACGTTGACGGTTGTACCTGCGCGGACCGTTCAGAGCTCGCGCAAAATACGTGGATTCGACTTTGTCTAGCTGATGAGCGCGACCAACCGGCCCGCAATGGAAACCCACGCGTCGCTCTGAGCGAGGGCGATCCGTCCCGGTACCGCTGCGATCGATCAGTGCCGCACCCCAGCCGAACGCCGGATGCAGTCGGCGATGGCGGACGGTATCGATCGCCACGACAAGGAGTACGCAGGCGATCGTCACTCCGAAGAACGCGGGCAGGCCGACTTGTTTGAGCGCGTCGATCGGCAGCCGCGCCACCGCCGGCGTCAGCATGCCCACCGTTGCGAGCAGCATCAGCCGCTTGTGCGTGGCGCTCTTGCGTCGCTTCGCAATCGCAGTTCCAACCAGTATCGAGAACACGAGAAGATCGACCAGCGGGATCGCCAGGAACATCAGCGGCGTCACCATCGGCGTGGGTGAAAAACCGCGGCGCGCGGCCTCGAGCGCGGCCGCCGCACCGATGACAATCATCAAGACCGCAAAGCCGGCACCGGCGACACCAAGCCGACGATGCAGATCGGTGCGTCCAGACTCAACGAGCGCTGTCTGCACGACGAGAAGCGCAATCCAGGTGGACATGACGAGGCCATGCGCAAGCAGCAGATTCGACAGTGGCGGCGCGCCGAACAAGCCCTTCAGATAGAACGTCGGCGCAAAGCCGGCAAAGACGATTACCAGGATGAGCAGCAAGCCAATGACGAACAGCGGCCGGTCGGGCCGCGGGGCGCGTGCCAGTGACGATGCGCTGACGGATGTGGCAGACACAGCAGCTTCCTTACGACGATGCGCCGGCCGCGATCTTTGCACTCACGGCGCCGAGTGTCCAGCCGTTAGCGGGTAGCCGCGACGGTGGTCCGCCTTAGGCGAATTCATTCTCATGTCCGCGACGTCTGCTACCAGCGGCGTTGGGACATGCGCTGTTCGCGCTTCGGAGTTGGAACCTGTCGATTGCGTTGGCTTTCCTCGACCAACAGGGCGCGATATCACCGGCCAGGATCCTGAATTGCTACACGACTACTTGCCTGCACCTCGGCGCTGGGCGGACCCTCCCCGTAGACGCACAAGTTGGCCAGCAGCCGGTGCAAGTTGGCGATAGCTCCTTCGTGCGCGCTCAGGTCAGCGGCGTGCTTGCGCCGTTCGCGCAGCTCGTTCACCAGTTCCAGCACGTCGCCGGGGGCGAGCTTGACCTCTCCGTCGCTGTCCGCTTTGGCCCGGCACTCCGCTTCCAGCTCGTTCAGTTTTTCGTCCGTCATTGCCGTCTCCAATAGACGCTCTGGAAGTAAGTGAAGCCTGCGTATGAACGAGAGCCGCCCGGCACTCCATCCGGATGGTTCGCTGCCAGGCAAGTCTGATCCTCGGAACCGAGTACTGCAATCGGCCGGGTGCCGTCGCCGCTCCGGGTCGCTCAGGCCGAGCGCGGTGCTCTGCCCTTGACCGCCCAGGCGAGCGCGGCATAGGAGCGCGGGCCATCCGGTTCACCGTCGACATAGGCGAGCCGCAATGCATCGCGAAATCGCGCGCGCTCGGCGTCACTGAGACTTGCGACGTACTCGGCCTGAGGACCGTCCTTGCCGACAAGGGGCGCCCAGTAGTCGTCGAACGATGCGTATTCCATGCGGATAGTCAGAGTTGTCTCAACCACTTCGGTGAGGCCCGCCGCAAGCCAAGCCTTCTTCAACTCTCCAGGGCGGGTCATCGGTCGGGTGTAGTTGCGTGCACGGCGTTCATTGGCATTGGGATCCAGCGCGGAGGCTGTATCGAAGAACATCCGGTTGGATACAAAGCCGCCGCGGGCATCCCACACCGCCGCACCGACCACCGCGCCCGGCCGGGCGACTCGTCGCATCTCGGCAATGGCCTGATCCGCGCGTGGCACAAAGTGCAACATGAGCAGCGAAAGAACGCGATCGAAGGAGTGGTCCGGATACGCGAGCGCACAAGCGTCGCCAACTTCAAACGCGATCCGTGGATCGTTGATTCTGGCGTGCGGCGTGCTCGATGTAGGCCGGCGAGAAATCCACTCCGCGCAGTTGCCCTGGCTCGGATCTGTCTTTCAGGGCGAAGCTCAGGCAGCCGGTGCCGCAACCGACATCCAGTACCGCTTCGCCATCGGCCGTTCCGACGAAATCCAGAAATGGCACGGCGAGGCGTCGACTCCAGCGACCCATCAGTAACTCGTATCCGTCGCCGTCGGTGGCGCGGAAGGTCGAGGAAACATCAGTAGGCACGTTCATAAAGCTATCTTGCACCTGCCGAGGCCGGCTGGCACGTGTTTAGTCTCATAGCTGCGGGGAATCCAGTGTGGGCCGGCTGCGTAAGTGAACCAAGGTCCAAGCAGCTCCCCGCGCGGCAAAGGTCAACGCTGGCGGAACAGATCGATGTCAAAGCGAGGCCGCTTGTGCTGCGTGAGGTCGGCCAGGATCTCGCCGATGACGGGAGCGAACTTGAAGCCGTGCCCGGAACACGGGCTGGCGATAAGCACCTGTGGCTGCGTCGGGTGTTGGTCGATCCAGAAGTGCTCGTCGGGCGTATTGGTGTAGAGACACACGACGGACGAACGCAGCGGCCCGTCAGCGCCCGGCAGGAAGCGGCGCAGGACCGTCCGTACCGCATCGACTTCGGCGGGTGTCACGTCGCGCCGGATGTCCTCGGCCGTCGCGGCTTCGCCGCCGTGATGAAACCCGGCTTTGACTCCCGTGCCGAGATCCGGGAAACCGTAGAAGAAGCGGCACCCATCGAACTGCCATAGGTGGATCGGGCAGCGATCCGGTGCGAAGTCAGCGGAGGCCTGTCCGGGGTCGAACCAATGCAGGACCTGGCGTTCGATGCGAAATGGCAGCGCCAGGCCTGGCACTAACGCGCTGACCCATGCGCCCGCCGTCACGATCAGCTGGCGGGCGCGGTACTCGCCGAGCGCGGTGTACACGTGGACGTGACCGTCGGCTTCCCAGTGGCGAACAGGTTCGTCGAAGCGCAGGTGCGCGCCGTGATGCCGAGCGCGCGACAGGAACGCACTGACGCACGATTCCGGAAACAGGATGCCCGCGCGTGGCTCCCAGACTGCGACCATGTCGTCGTCGGGTCGCAGCGCAGGGAAGCGCCGCCGCACGTCGGCGGCGGCGAGCAGGGTGTGCGGCAATCCGTGCAGCTCGGCGCTGCGGCGCGCGCCCTCGACCAGGGCGGTGTCCGGTCGGCCGATCATCAGGCCGCCCGTTTCACGCAGTAGCGTGGTTCCTGACTCGCGTTCCAGGGCGCGCCAGAGCTCGAAGGCACGCCGCACCAGCGGCACGTAGGTCGGATGCTCGAAGTACGCCTCGCGGATGATCCGGGTCTCTCCGTGGGAGGACCCGAAAGCATGCGGCGGCGTGTAGCGGTCGAGGCCGAGGACGCGAAGACCGCGGCGGGACAGCTCGAACGCGGCCGCGCTGCCCATTGCGCCGAGCCCGGCGATGATGACGTCGTAGGTGAAGTCGGACGGCATCCCGGCGCTGCGCGGCTACCGCAACGTCACTCCTTGACCGCGCCGGTCATTCCAGAGACGTAGTGCTCGACGAAGAACGAATACAGGATCGCGACCGGCAGCGAGCCGAACAGGGCACCGGCCATCAGTGCGCCCCAGTGATACACGTCGCCTTCGACCAGTTCTGTAATGACGCCGACCGCGATGGTCTTGACCTCTGAGGAAGAGATGAAGGTCAGTGCGTAGATGAACTCGTTCCACGACAAAGTGAAGGCGAAGATGCCGGCCGAGATCAGGCCGGGTACCGCCAGCGGCAGGATGATCTTCACCAGAATCTGCAGGCGGCTGGCGCCGTCGATCAGTGCGCACTCCTCGAGTTCGAACGGGATCGAGCGGAAGTAACCCATCAGCAGCCAGGTGCAGAAGGGGATCAGGAAGGTCGGGTACGTCAGGATCAGCGCGAGCCGCGTGTCGAAGAGCTGGAACTTGAAGATGATCGCTGCCAGCGGGATGAACAGGATCGACGGCGGCACGAGGTACGCCAGAAAGATGCACATGCCGACATAGCGCGACCCGCGAAAGCGCAGCCGCTCGATCGCGTACGCCGCCAGCACGCTGCAGAACAGCGAAAGCAGCGTGGAGACGACCGACACCAGCATCGTGTTCCAAAGCCAGTCCGGATACGCGGTATCGAACAGCAGCTTCTTGATGTTGGCGAGTGTCGGATGGATCACCCAGAACGGATTGCCCTCGCGCGACAGCAGTTCTTCGTTCGGCTTGAACGCGGTGATCGTCATCCAGTAGAACGGAAACAGAAGCACGAACAGGAACACTGCCAGCGGCAGGTACACGGTGACCAGCCGGCGCGGGACGGACTCCAGGTACTTCATGCCCTGCGAGTCGGTGGTCTCGGGCGTGGCCGGCACGTCGACTTGCTCGTCTTTGCTCATTTGTCCTGCCCGCCTTGTTGCCACGCGCGTCTCTGCAACCCGAAATAGCTGAACAGAATCGCCGCCAGCAGGAACGGCACCATCGCCGTGGCGAGTGCCGCGCCTTCGCCCAGCGCTCCACCGGGAATCGCGCGCTGGAAACTGAGTGTCGCCATCAGGTGGGTCGAATTGAGCGGCCCGCCGCGCGTCAGGACGTAGATCAGCTGGAAATCGGTGAAGGTGAAGAGCACGGAAAACGTCATCACCACCGCGATGATCGGCGTCAGCAGCGGCAGCGTCACGTAGCGGAACTGCTGCCAGTCAGTGGCGCCGTCGAGGCTCGCGGCCTCGTAGTACGACGGCGAGATTGTCTGCAGGCCCGCCAGCAGGCAGATCGCGACGAAGGGCACGCCACGCCAGATGTTGGCGGCGATCACCGACAGGCGGGCGAGCCAGGGTTCGCCGAGGAAATCGATGTAGCGGTCGATCCATCCGAGCTTGACCAGCGTCCAGCTGATGATCGAGAACTGCGCGTCGTAGATCCACCAGAAGGCGATCGCGGACAGCGCGGTCGGCACGATGAAGGGCAGCAGCACGATGGCGCGGATGAAGGACTTGAACGGCAGGTGCTTGTTGAGCAGCAGCGCCAGCCACAGGCCGAGCGCGAACTTGATGACGCTGGCGACGACCGTGTAAAAGAGCGTGTTGAAGACCGAGAGCCGCGTGACGGCGTCGCCCCACAGGAACTCGTAGTTCTCCAGCCCGATCCATTCGCCGCCGCGTCCGATCTTGGTGTCGGTGAAACCGAGCCAGGTGCCGAGGCCGAGCGGATAGGTCAGGAACAGCAGCAGCACGACCGCCGCCGGCAGCATGAACATCAGCCCGAGGAAGTTGCGGCTTTCGAGCAGGCGACTCAGGACACCGGCCTCATGGACGGGTGCCTGGACTCGGGCGCTGTTCACTGTGATGTAAGCACCGGTAGACGAGGCCGGCGCAAGGCGGCGGCTCCCGACGCCGCCATGTCGCCGGACCACTCAGACCTTGTAGTACCGCTCGGCGCGCTTCTGCGCGCGCTCAGCGGCTTCCTTCGGCGTCTTCGAGCCCGATGCCGCCTCGGCGACCATGTTGACGACGATGAAGTCCGCCAGCGCGCCGGCCGACGCGTAGCCCATCTTCCCGGCATACCCGCTCGGCCACATGTTCTTCATCGAGTCGCGGTACGGCGTGTGCTTCGGGTCGACGGTCCAGATCGGGTTCTTCTCGTAGTACGTCAGCGCCGGCGTCACATAGCCGATCGCCGCCTGCACCCACGGGATCCATCTGCTCGGCCTCCATCATGAAGCGCAGGAACTCCTTGGCCGCCTTCGGGTACTTGGTGTACTTGAAGATCATCTGGTTGAAGAACAGCTGGAACTCGCTCGGCTTGCCGATCGGCCCGATCGGCATGTTGGCGTGGTTGATGTCCGCCGCCAGCGCCGCGACCTTCGGGTCCTTCGAGGTCTTGGCCGCGTAGTAAATCGAGATGCCGTTGTTGGTCAGCGAGATCTGCTCGTCGAGGAATGCCTTGTTGTTGTTCGGGTCGAGCCACGACAGCGTGCCCGGCACGAACGTCGAGTACAGCTCCTTCGAATACTCGAGCGCCTTGATCGTCTCCGGGCTGTCGATGACCACCTTGTTATTGGCGTCGACCAGCTTGCCGCCGAAACCCCAGACCAGCGTCTGCACCCAGGTGTTCCCGTCGCCGGTCGCATTGCCGAGCGCAAACCCAGGCGGCGTGCCCTTGTCCTTCAGCGCCTTGCAGAGCTTCAGGAAGCCGTCGGTGTCCTTCGGAAACGTGTCGAAACCCGCGGCCTTCACGTGGCTGATGCGGTAGACCATGCACACGCCCGCGACGCCGAGCGGCACGCCGATCCACTTCTTGCCGTCGGGCCGCAGATACGGATCGCACACCGGATAGAAGCCGCCGTACTTCTTGCCGAGGTAGGTGCAGACGTCGGTAACGTCGACCAGCTTGTCCGGATACAGGTTGGCGTCGTCGTTGGTCGACAGGATGATGTCCGGTCCGGCGCCGGTGTTGGCCGCCACCGCCGCCTTCGGGCGCACGTCCTCCCAGCCTTCGGCGTCGACGCGCACTTCGATGCCGTACTTCTCCGAGAACTTCTTGACGTTGGCCAGGTACTGGTCCTCGTCGCCCTGCACGAAGCGCTTCCAGCGCAGCACGCGCAGCTTGGCGCCTTTCTCGGGCGCGTTGCTCCATTGCGCCTCGGCATCCTTGACCCAGATGAGCGGACCGGCCGCGGCCGCCGCCACTCCCGCCGACGTCTTCAGAAACTCCCGCCGCTTCAGACTCTTCATGCACGTCTCCTTTGTGGTTGGCTCACTGTGTCAAGCCGGTTGAAGTCCCGTCGCGAGGCGCTTGCCGCTCGCGGCGTCGAAAAGATGCGCCCGCCCGGCATCCGGGACGAGCGTGATGCGTTCGCCCGCGCGCACGTTCGTGCGATCGCGGATCGTCGCCGTCACTTCCTGGTCGGCGAAGCGGCAGTAGATCTGGGTATCCGCACCGGTCGGCTCGACGACGACCACGTCAACCGCGAGACCGCCGCTGCCCACCGCAAAGTGCTCGGGCCGGATGCCGTACAGGATTGGCTGTCCCTCGCGCACCGTCGCGTTCTGCGCCAGCGGCAATCGGCTTCCATTGGTGAACGTTGCCTCGAGCGCGCCGCCCTGGCGCTGCACCGTGCCGGGCAGCAGATTCATGGCGGGCGAGCCGATGAAGCCGGCGACGAACGTGTTCGCGGGGTGATCGTAGAGGTCGAGCGGGCCGCCGGTCTGCTCGACGACGCCGTCCTTCATCACGACGATCTTGTCGGCCATCGTCATCGCCTCGATCTGGTCGTGCGTGACGTAGACCGAAGTCGTCTTCAGGCGCTGGTGCAGTTCCTTGATCTCGGTGCGCATCTGCACGCGCAGCTTGGCGTCGAGATTGGACAGCGGCTCGTCGAAGAGAAAGACCTGCGGGTCGCGCACGATCGCGCGCCCCATCGCCACGCGCTGGCGCTGGCCGCCGGAGAGCTGGCGCGGATAGCGGTCGAGCAGTTTGCCGAGGCCCGAGGATGTCGGCGGCCGCGCGACGCGCTCGTCGATCTCCGCCTTCGAGGCGTTGGCGAGCCGCAGGCTGAACGACATGTTGTCGCGCACCGTCATGTGCGGATAGAGCGCGTAGTTCTGGAACACCATCGCGATGTCGCGCTCCTTCGGCGGCAACGTCGTTCACGACGCGGTCGCCGATCAGGATCTCGCCCTCGCGTGATTTCCTCGAGTCCGGCGATCATGCGCAGCAGCGTCGTCTTGCCGCAGCCGGATGGCCCCACCAGCACCGCGAATTCGCCGTCGGCGATGTCGATGTCGACGCCGTGGATCACGGTCGTCCCGCCGAAGCGCTTGGCAACGTCGCGAATCGCGACTGCTGCCATGTGGCTCTCGTCTCCTCTGCGCGGAGACGCGGTGCGGCCTTCGCACGACCACGTAGGTCGGCCTCCGGTGCGACCCTGAATCACAGGATACATGGGCGCCGCCTTGCGCACTGCACGATGTTCAGCCGCCTTCCGCGCAGCTCGATTCCGCCCGTGGAATAAAACGCCGCGTGCGGCGTGAGCAGCACACGCGGGTGGCGCAGCCAGCGCGTGGCCGGCGAGCAGCGGCTCGACCGGCAGGACGTCGAGCGCCGCGCCGTCGAGCGTGCCGTCGTCGAGTCGCGCCAGCACCGCATCGACATCGACGACGGCGCCGCGGGCGGTGTTCACCAGCATGCTGCCGCGGCTCATGCGTCCCGAGCAGCCGGTCATCCACCATGCCGCGCGTCTCGTCGTTGAGCGGCACGTGCAGCGAGACGATGTCGCTCTGCCCGAACAGCGTCTCGAGGTCGACGCGCCCCACATACGCCGGGAAGTCGCCGTCGATGATGTACGGGTCGCAGGCAATGACGCGCGCGAAGCAGTTGCGCGCCAGGTGCGCCATGCGCTTGCCGATGCGGCCGAGCCCGAGGATGCCGACCGTCAGGTCACTGGCACGGCGGATCGTGCCCGGCGACAGGTAGTGCCAGCGTCCCGGCCCTCACGTCGCGGTCGTAGATCGCAAGGTGCCGCACCAGAGCGAGCGCCATGCCGAGCGCGTGCGTGGCCACCTCGCCGACGCCGTAGTCGGGCGAATTGGCGACCCAGACGCCATGCGCTGCGCGGCCGCGGTGTCGATGGTGTCGAAGCCGGCGCCGTAGCGGCTGACGATGCCGATCGCGGGCAGCGCGGCGAGCACCGCTCGGTGACCGGCGCGTACTGCAGCAGCACGGCATCGCAGTCCCGCGCCGCCTCGATCACTCGTCTTCGGTGCGGCACTGCGCCGTCGGCACAGTCGCACGCCCGCTTCACGAAAGATCGCCGCGCTCGAGCTCGATGTCGGGGAAGTCGAAGTCGGTGATGAGGACTTTCGCACGTCGGGCATCAGTGGTTGTCTCTGCGGCACGGCCGAGCCGCTCTGCCGACCAGGAAGTCGAGGTCGGCGCCCTGTCGGCCTGCTGCACGTGGTCGACGTAGAGCCTCGTGTAGCCGCGCGTCATCGGCGGCGCCGGCGCCTTCCAGGCGGCGCGGCGCGTCGCGAGCTCCGTCGTCGGACACGTCCAGATGCAGCCTGCGCGTCGCCGACGTCGAGCTCGATCATGTCGCCGTTCTGCACCAGCGCGAGCGGGCCGCCGGCCGCCGCCTCGGGCGCGACGTGCAGCACGACGGTGCCGTAGGCCGTGCCGCTCATGCGCGCGTCCGAGATGCGCACCATGTCGGTGACGCCCTTCTTCAGCAGCTTCGGCGGCAGCGGCATGTTGCCGACCTCGGCCATGCCCGGATAGCCCTTCGGCCCGCAGTTCTTCAGCACCATGACGCAGTCGCTCGTCGATGTCGAGCTTCGGGTCGTCGATGCGCGCGTGGAAGTCCTCGATGTCCTCGAACACCACCGCGCGGCCGCGGTGCTTCATCAGCGTCGGGCGTCGCGGCCGACGGCTTGATGACCGCGCCGTCGGGGCACAGGTTGCCGCGCAGCACCGCGATGCCGGCGTTCGTCTTGAACGGGCTTCGTCGAACGGCGGATGATCGACGTCGCGGGTTGTAGCACGGCGCGTCCTGGCTGTTCTCCCAGATCGTCTTGCCGTTGACGGTCAGCGCGTCCTGTTGAGCAGCCGCGCTCGCCGAGTTCGCGCAGCACCGCCGGCAGGCCGCCGGCGTAGTAGAAGTCCTCCATCAGGTACTTGCCCGACGGCATCAGGTCGACCAGGCGTGTGCACGCCGCGGCCGAGCCGGTCCCAGTCGTCCAGCGTCAGCTTCGACGCCGATGCGGCCGGCGATGCGCGATCAGGTGGATCACCGCGTTGGTCGAGCCGCCGATCGCGGCGTTGGCGCGGATCGCGTTCTCGAACGCCTCGCGCGTCAGGATCTTCGACAGCGCGAGGTCCTCCTTCGACCATCTCGACGATGCGCCGCCCGGCCATGCGCGCGAGCACGTTGCGGCGCGCGTCGACCGCCGGGATCGCGGCGTTGCCCGGCAGCCCGATGCCGAGCGCCTCGACCATGCGAGGCCATCGTCGAGGCGGTGCCCATCGTCATGCAGTGGCCGTGCGAGCGGTGCATGCACGCTCTCGGCCTCGTGGAATTCGTCCTGCGTCATCTTGCCGGCGCGCAGCGTCCTCGCGACATCGCCAGACGTTGGTGCCCGAGCCGATGTCGCTCGCCGCGGTACTTGCCCGACAGCATCGGCCCGCCCGAGACGCCGATGGTCGGCAGGTCGCACGCTCGCCGCGCCCATCAGCAGCGCCGGCGTGGTCTTGTCGCAGCCCATCAGCAGCACGACGCCGTCGATCGGGTTGCGCGCGGATCGACTCCTCGACGTCCATGCTGGCGAGGTTGCGGAACAGCATCGCGGTCGGCCGCAGCAGCGTCTCGCCGAGCGACATCACCGGGAACTCGAGCGGGAAGCCGCCGGCCTCGAGCACGCCCTGCCTGCACGTGCTCGGCGAGCACGCGGAAGTGCGCGTTGCAGGGCGTGAGCTCGGACCAGGTGTTGCAGATGCCGATGACCGGCCGGCCGTCGAACTGGTCGTGCGGGATGCCGCGGTTCTTCATCCAGCGAGCGGTAGATGAAGCCGATCGCGGTCCTCGCGGCCGAACCAGCTCCTGGCTGCGGCGGGGCTTTGCGGGACATGGGGGAGACCAGCGAAAAGTGCCGGCGGAGTGTATCCAGCCGCACCCGTGCGGGGGTCAACGGAAAGCGGTCAAGTGGTCTGACCAATTTCCGGCGGAGGCGATATAGTCGTGCGGCGGCGCACCAGCCGAAGGGAAAGGCAGACATGAATCAACTCGACCTGCAAGGGCCGCAGCGCGATCGTCACCGGTGGCGCGGCGGGCATCGGACTGGCCGATCGCCAGCGCCTCGTCGCATCCGGCGCGCGCGTGAGCCTGTGGGACCGCGACGCTGCGGCGCTCGACGCGGCCGCGCAGGCGCTGGGCGCCGGCACCCACGTGACAGCGGTCGACGTCACGCGCGAAGACGCGGTCGCAGCGGCGTTCGCCGCATCGGTCGCCGCGCTGAAGCGTGATCGACGTGCTGGTCTGCAGCGCCGGCATCACCGGACCGAACACCACGGTCGAGCAGTACCCGCTGGCGGCATGGAAGGAGGTCATCGACATCAACCTGACCGGGGTCTTCCTGTGCAACCGGGTCGTCGTTCCGCACATGACGGCGAACGGCTACGGCCGCATCGTCAACATCGCCTCGATCGCCGGCAAGGAAGGCAACCCGAATGCCTCGGCCTACAGCGCCTCGAAGGCGGGCGTGATCGCGCTGACCAAGTCGCTCGGCAAGGAACTCGCGAAGACCGGCATCCGCGTCAACTGCGTCACGCCGGCCGCGGTGAAGACCGGCATGTTCGCGCAGATGACGCAGGCCCACATCGACTTCATGCTCTCGAAGATCCCGATGGGCCGCTTCGGCGAGGTCGACGAGATCGCCGCGCTGGTGGCCTGGCTTGCGACCGAAGAGTGCTCGTTCTCGACCGGCGCCGTGTTCGATCTCTCCGGCGGCCGCGCGGTGTACTGATGGCCGCTGCGCTACGCGGCCGACGCGCTGCGTCGCGACGGCGGCGCGCGCTGCTCGGCGCGGCCGGCATGGACGGCGCAGTTCGCGCGCGACGTCGCCACGATGCTGGTCGAGGGCGACCTGCTGGGCCACGACACGCACGGCCTGGCGCTGCTGGCGGCCTACCTCGCCGAGCTCGAAGCGGGGTCGATGCGCGCAAGCGGCAGCCTACGAGGTCCTCAGCGAGCGCGCCGCCGCGGCACTGTGGGACGGCGAGCGCCTGCCCGGCCCATGGCTGACGCTGCGCGCCGTCGACGACGCCATCGCGCGCGCGCAGACGCTGCGGCACGGGCACCGTCGTCATCCGCCGCAGCCATCACATCGCCTGCCTCGCGGCGTACCTGACCCGCGCGACCGAGCGCGGCTTCGTGCTGCTGCTGAGCTGCTCCGATCCGAATTCGGCCAGCGTCGCGCCGCATCGGCGGGCTCAAGCCGGTGTTCACGCCGGACCCGCTGGCGTTTGGCGTACCGACCAGCGGCGATCCGGTGCTGGTTGATCTCTCCGCATCGCTCACGACCAACGGCATGACCGCGCGGCTGCACAAGCACGGCCGCAAGCTCGCGCATCCCTGGCTGCTCGACGCCGCAGGGCAGGCCGACCGACGACCCGGCCGTGCTGTTCACCGAGCCCAAGGGCACGATCCTGCCGACCGGCGGTGTCGATGCCGGGCACAAGGGCTATGCGCTCGCGCTGATCGTCGAGATGCTGACCGGCGGACTGGCGGGATTCGGGCGCGCCGATCCGAAGGAAGGCTGGGGCGCGACGGTGCTGGTGCAGGCCTATCGACCCCGCGGCGTTCGGCGGCACCGCCGCTTTCCTGCGCCAGGCGGACTGGCTGGTCGCCGCGTGTCGCGCGAACCCGCCGCGGCCGGGCATGGATGCCGTGCGTCTGCCCGGGCAGCGCGGCCTTGCGCTGAAGCGCGAGCAGCTCCAGCGCGGCGTGGCGCTGCACGAGGATATTGTTGCCGCGCTGGTGCCGTGGGCTGGCAAGCTGGACGTCAAGCTGCCGGAGGCGTTGTGAACCGGAGGGATCTGCGCTAAGCGGTGATTCGGAAGGTCGCGTGCGCCGGCAGGTCGCGCGACGCCGTCAACGCACCCTGCCGGGCAGACGAGCCTCGCACAGTTCCTACGCGCAGCTGACGGTCACCGCATGCGTGTGGCCGACACCGACGGTCGAAGTGACGGTGACCGCTGTCTTCGCCTTGAGCTGCGCCAGTTGCGCCACGGTGAGCGTGACCAGGTGAATGTGGTCGGCCGCCCCCATGATGCTGTAGACCATGTCGACCGTCGAATCCACGTCACCCGATGGAATCGCCAGAGCATGACCGTGGTTGGCGGAAATGTTGGTGGCGCTGCACGAGGAGCGCGGGCGTCGGTGGCGGCGGGGGTGGCACGGGTGCGGGCGTCGGTGGCGGCGGTGGGGACATGTAATCGCCGCCTCCGCCACAGCCGCCCAGCATCAACGCAACGGCGGTTCCGGCCGTATCGGCAACGAACAGGCGACGTGATCGATTCATGAGAACCTCCCTGAGCAACAGAGGTTTGTCGGCACTGGGCAGCGAGCCAATGCTGCTATCGAGCGACGCTGTTGTCACTCCCACGTCTGCACCGCGAACGGCCAGGAATAAAGCTATCGCCGGAGTGTTGTTCTGTCGTAGCCCGGCGCTGAACTCGAGAAGTGCACACCGCTTGGCCTTGTGCGCCATTGCCGAGATCGACATAGCCGCAGTGACGGATCCGGCGCGACTGGTTCGAGGCGGCGCCGCTGCGCGCCAACGGCTCGCGAGCGCGATGTCCGCG
The DNA here is from genome assembly GCA_963810985.1 of uncultured beta proteobacterium. Lineage (GTDB taxonomy): Bacteria > Pseudomonadota > Gammaproteobacteria > Burkholderiales > Burkholderiaceae_F > JALORV01. The sequence goes on along the minus strand of CAWEPP010000025.1, from coordinate 48,494 downwards.
TGGATCTCACGACCAGGTGGCCGCTGACCCGACAGTGGGGAATGAAGTCAGGAGCTAGCTGGCCGTCAGCACGGCCGTCAGCACTGGCATCCGCGCGGTGCCGAGTACGCCATCGACTTCCATGTCGGCCATTTGCGCCGACAACTGCATTCCGTTGTCAACGATCTGATCGAGCGCGGCTTCGATGCTTGCGCACGCCTGCATCACTTCGTCCGGCGACTCGGCGTCCATAGCTTGTTCGAGTGCAGTCTCGAGGCTGCTCGCCAACCGACGCGCGATTTCGCTTTCACCCTCGAGTGCGAACTCGAGCAAGCGCGCCTCGCGCGCCAGCGCCACGAGGTGTTCGGCCTGGCTGGACGGATCGCCCGTTCCGCATGGCTGCGCACCCGGCACCGTTGTCGTTGTCCCGCATGACATCCTCCACTGGCGCCACACCTTACGGGACCTCGGTGCCACGCGCCACCGCGGAATTACGACCACTTGATGCAGGGCCGTGACGCGCCCAAAAATGTGCCGACGGCCGCGGCAGAGCGATGAAAGATTGAGCTTAAGCAGCCTTCTGCGGCATGCGTATGACCTGCGCCGTTGTCTGTCCACGCAAGCGCGCCAGCCACTCGGCCCACTTGGTGCGGGCCCTCGCCAGGTTCTGGTCCTTGATATGGCCGTAACCGCGGATCTCGTCCGGCAGGCTCGCCAGCTGGACCGCGACGGCATGGTTGTCCGCGCTGAGCCGCGTGAGCAATTCGTCGACCAGCGCCTCGTATTCCCCGATCAAGGCTCGCTCGGTCCGACGTTCGGCCGTGTAACCGAACACATCGAGCACCGAACCCCGCAGGAATTTCAGCGGCGCGAGCATTCTGAAGACCGTCATCATCCACGGGCCGAAGTGCATCTTCCTGATCTTTCCCGGTCACCGGATCGGGTTTCGCCAGCAGCGGCGGCGCGAGGTGGAAGTTGAGCTTGTAGTCGCCTTCGAACTGGCTGGCGATCCGCGCGCGGAACGCGGGGTCGGAGTGCAGCCGCGCGACTTCGTATTCATCCTTGTAGGCGAGCAGCTTGAAGTAATTGCGCGCTACCGCCTCGGCCAGGCGCGACGACTGCAGCCGGTCCGATTCGACCTTGCGCACGCGTTCGACCAGTGCGGTGTATCGACTGGCATAGGCCGCATTCTGGTAGCCGGTCAGGAACTCGGCGCGGCGCGCGACGATGTCCTCGAGCGAGGAAGCAAAGCGCTTCAGTTCCACCACGTTGCTGGCCGCGTCCGGGAAGGCAATGCGACGAACGGCTTCGAGGTCATGCGCCGCGCAGCGGCCCCACTCGAACGCCTTCTTGTTGGCGTCGACCGCCACGCCGTTCAGCTCGATGGCCCGCACCATGCGTCTCGTGCGCCAGCGGAACCCAGCCGCGCTGCCACGCATAGCCCAGCATGAACGGGTTCGTGTAGATCGCATCGCCCATCAGTGCGGTGGCCAGGCCGTTGGCGTCGACGAACGAGCAGTCCGCTTCGGCGCCGACCGCATCGCGCACCTGCTGCGCGAGATTGCCGCCGCCGAACTGCCAGTCGGGATTGCTGACGAACTCCGCGGTCGGCGACTCGGCGGTGTTGACCACCGCCTTCGTCTTGCCGAGCTGCATCTTCGACAGCGCTTCGTTGCTGGTGGTGACGATGAGGTCGCAGCCGAGCACGACGTCGGCTTCGCCCATCGCGATCCGCGTGGCGTAAGATCGGCCGGCGTCGGCGCGATCTGCACGTGCGAGAACACGGCGCCGCCCTTCTGCGCGAGACCCGCCATGTCGAGCACCGACACGCCGCGCCCTTCGAGGTGCGCCGCCATGCCGAGCAACTGGCCGATTGTCACGACGCCGGTACCGCCAACACCGGTCACTACGACGCCGAAGGTGCCGCGCGACTTCATCGGCGGCAACGTCGGCTCCGGCAACGAAGGCATCTCGCCCGCAACGGACGCCTTGCCTTTCTTCAGCTTGCCGCCCTCGACCGTCACGAAGCTCGGGCAGAAGCCGTTGACGCACGAGTAGTCCTTGTTGCAGCTCGACTGGTTGATCTGTCGCTTGCGTCCGAACTCGGTCTCGAGTGGCTCGACTGACAGGCAGTTCGACTTGACGCTGCAGTCGCCGCAGCCTTCGCAGACCAGTTCGTTGATGACGACGCGCCGCGCCGGATCCGGGAACGCGATCTTCTCCGGGGTGTTCTTCTTGCGGCGGCGGCGCTTCTCGGAGGCGCAGGTCTGGTCGTAGATCAGCACCGACACGCCCGGGTACTCGCGCAGTTCGCGCTGGATGCGGTCGAGCTCGTCGCGGTGATGCACGGTGACGCCGGGCGCGAGCTTCCACGCGTCACCGGTGGCGCCGTGCGCGTTGACCGCGCTGTGGTCGAGCTCGCTGGTGGCGTCGTACTTGCTGCGGCTCGTCGGTGACGATGACGATCTTCTTCACGCCCTCGGCGTGCATCTGCTGCGTGATCTGTGGCGCCGTGATCTGGCCGTCGGTCGGCTGGCCGCCGGTCATCGCCACCGCGTCGTTGAACAGGATCTTGTAGGTGACCGGCACGTTGGCCGCGACCGCGGCGCGGACCGCCAGCGAGCCCGGAGTGGAAGTAGGTGCCGTCGCCGAGGTTGGCGAAGATGTGCTTCTCGTTGGTGAAGGGCGCCTGGCCGATCCATGGCACGCCTTCGCCGCCCATCTGCGTGTAGGTGGACGTGTTGCGGTCCATCCAGACCACCATGTAGTGGCAGCCGATGCCCGCGACCGCGCGCGGATCCCTCAGGCAGATTGGTCGAGGTGTTGTGCGGGCAGCCCGAGCAGAACCACGGCTTGCGCTCGGTGACGACGCGCGGCTTCGCGAGCGCCTTTTCCTTGGCCTCGATGATCGCGAGACGCGCCTGCATGCGCGCCCGGATGTCGGCCGGCAGTTCGAGCTTGCCGATGCGCTGCACGATGGCCTTGGCGACGATCGCCGGCGAGAACTCGTAGTGCGCGGGCAGGATCCAGTTGCCCTGCGGTATCGCCCACTCGCCGCCGTCCTTCTCGTCGAACTTGCCGATGACGCGCGGGATGCGCTTGCCCTTGCCGATCCAGTTGAAGAGTTCTTCCTTCACCTGGTACTCGAGCATCTGGCGCTTTTCCTCGACGACGAGGATCTCCTCGAGCCCTTCGGCGAACGCGCCGATCGTGTGCGCCTCGAGCGGCCAGACCATGCCGCACTTGAAGAGTCGAATGCCGATGTCCTTGCAGGTCTGCTCGTCGAGCCCGAGGTCCGAAAGCGCCTGGCGCGTGTCCAGGTACGCCTTGCCGCTGGCGACGATGCCGAAGCGCGCGTGCGGCGAATCGATCGCGGTGTAGTTGAGCCTGTTCGCGCGGCAGTACGCGAGCGCCGCATACAGCTTGTAGTCGAGCAGTCGCGCTTCCATCTCGAGCGGGCCGTCGGGCCAGCGGATGTTCAGCCCTCCCGGCGGCATCGCGAAGTCGGTCGGCAACTGGATGTCCAGGCGCTCCGGATCGACGATGACCGACGCCGACGCCTCGACCACCTCGGTCACGGTCTTCATGGCGACCCAGACGCCCGCATACCGGCTCATCGCGAAGCCGTGCAGGCCCATGTCGAGATACTCCTGCACCGTGGCCGGAAACAGCACCGGAATCATGCAGGCCTTGAAGATATGGTCCGACTGGTGGGGAAGCGTCGATGACTTGGCTCCATGATCGTCGCCGGCCAGCGCCAGGACTCCCCCGTGCCGGCTGGTGCCGGCCGCATTCGCGTGCTTGAAGACGTCGCCGCAGCGATCCACGCCCGGCCCTTTGCCGTACCACATCGCGAAGACGCCGTCGTACTTCGCACCCTCGAACATGTTGACCTGCTGCGTGCCCCAGACGCTGGTGGCGGCGAGGTCTTCGTTCAGTCCCGGCTGGAAGCTGCACGTGATGACGCTCGAGGTGCTTCTTGGCCTTCCAGGCCGTCTGGTCCACACCCCCCAGGGGAGAGCCGCGGTAGCCGCTGATGAAGCCGGCGGTGTTGAGGCCGACCAACTGGTCGCGTTGTCGCTGCAGCATGGCCAGGCGGATCAGGGCCTGCGTGCCACTCATGTAGGCGCGGCCCTTGTCTAGGGTCCACTTGTCGTCGAGGGTGACTTCCGCCAGTGCACGGCGGACGGCTTCAGAAAGGGGCGCGTTCATCAATACTCCTGCCAAAAATCGTGTTCTTGGGAGCGCGGCAGTCGGGAGGGGTGCCCCTCAGCCGTGCAGCCGGAGCATGCCTTGTGGGCACACTCGGCGGGTGTGGAATTCAGAGTGGCGGCGAGCGTAACACCGAGCCCGCGTGGGCTCAATCATGTGTCGTGGCGGTGGCTTGCAGCGAGGCCGCAGCGACATCAGAGGTATGCTGCCCGCCGGATTTCCAGCGGGATAGCCCATGGTGCGTACATTGCTAATCGCCTTCGTCCTGGTTCCGACCGTGGCGGCGGCGACTTCGACGCTCGATCTCAAGGGCCTCGGCGCGCCGATCGAGGCGTGCAAGGATTTCGACGGCTACGTCAACGGGCTGTGGAAGCAGTCGACCCCCATTCCAGCCGACAAGGCGCGCATCGGCAGCTTCGATACGCTGCGTGACGAAAGCCGGGACATCGTCGAGCAGGCGTTGATCGATGCCGCGCGCGATCGCTCCTTGCTCGATACGCCGGGCAAGGTTCTTGCTGCCCGGTTCTACATCAGCGGCATGGACGTGGAGGCGGTCGAAAAGCGCCGGCTCGAATCGCTGCAGCCGCTGCTGGGACGGATCGATGCGCTCAACGACCGCGCGCAATTGCCGGGGCTGCTGGCGGAACTCTCACGTCACTTCATCGATGCGCCCTTGCGGGCGGCCGTGATGCCGGACGCCAAGGACCGCCGGCGCTACATCGTTCAGCTCGACCAGGGCGGCCTCGGTCTGCCCGATCGCGACGACTATTTCCGCGATGACGCGCGCACGCTGGAACTGCGCAGAGCCTATGACGCCTACCGCCTGCGACTCGGACAGCTCGTGAAATCGGGTGATGCACCGGCTGCGGCGGCGGCGAGTTTCGAACTGCAGAAGCCGCTTGCCGGCGCTTCGCAGACGCGCATCGAGAGGCGCGACCCGATCGCGCTCTACCAGCTCAACACGCTGGAGACGATCGCGCAGCGCGCGCCGGGTCTCGACTGGGCCGCCTACTTTGCCGCGCTGGGCGTGGCGAAGCCCGGCGAATTCAACGTGGTCTCGCCGAAGTTCATCGCCGCAGTAGCGCAGGCTGCGGCCGAGGTGCCGCTGGCGACCTGGCGGGCCTACCTGCGCGAACGCGTGCTGGATGAGATGGCTCCGCTGCTGCCCGCGGAATTTGTGGACGCGCGCTTCGCCTATCGTGGCAAGGCGATCCAGGGCCTGGAGAAGAACGTCCCCCGACCCGATCAGGTCATCCGCGTGATGACCGGACCGTTCGGCGCAGAGCCGCTCGCCGAAGGGCTCGGGCAACTCTATGTGGCACGGGCGTTCACACCCGAAGCCAAGGCGCGCGCAGTCCAGATGATCGGCGACATCAAGTCGGCCCTGCGCGCACGGATCGAGAAGCTCGACTGGATGAGCGCGGCGACGAAGCAGAGCGCACTGAAAAAGCTCGATGCGATGACGCTGAAGATCGGCTATCCGGACCGTGGAAGATATACGACGGCCTGATCATCGAAGTGGACGACTTTGCCGGCAACTGGCTGCGGGCACGCCCGTGGGCCTTCGACGACCGCGTCGCCGACCTGGGCAAACCGGTCGATCGTACGCGCTGGTCGCCTCGCCGCATCTGGTGAACGCCTTTGCCGGCGGCCTGAACGAAATCGTTTTTCCGGCCGCGATCCTGCAGCCGCCATTTTTCTACCCGCAGGCGGATGCGGCGGTGAACTACGGTGGTATCGGCGCCGTCATCGGCCACGAGATCACGCACCACTTTGATGACCGTGGACGCCAGTTCGACAGTGTCGGCAACCTGGTCGACTGGTGGTCGCCGGAGGATGCCGCGAACTACAAGGCGCGCGCGGCGCGGCTGGCGCAGCAGTACTCCGGCTACACGCCGGTGCCGGGACAGTCGATCAACGGGCTGCAGACGCTGGGAGAAAACATTTCCGACCTCGCCGGTGTGAAGATCGCCTTCGACGGCCTGCAGATCGCGCTCGCGCGCCAGCCGACGGGCCCGATCGACGGCCTGACGCAGAACCAGCGATTCTTTATCTCCTACGCGACGATCTGGCGTGGGCAGTACCGGACCGAAGCACTGCTCGACCAGTTGCGCACCGGCCAGCATTCGCCGAACCGCTATCGCGTGCTGGGGCCGCTCGCCAACTTTCCGGCGTTCGCGGCGGCGTTCAGTTGCCCTGCGGATGCGCCGATGATGCGCAGCGCGGCCGAGCAGATCTCGATCTGGTGATCAGGACGTCGGCATCGGCTGCCGGTCCTTGAGCCGCAGCCAGCCGCGGGCGATGCGGTAGATCGCCCAGATGCCGAGCGCGAAGAAGCCGATCACCCAGATCGCAAAGCCGACCAGCACGATGGCGAACACGGTGCCGACGACGCCGACGATCACCGCCCACAGCAGTGCCCACCAGAAGGTGCGGATCTGCCAGGAGAAGTGCGAGTCGAGCCAGGTGTCGCGCACCTCGCTGCGCTTCACGTAGTTGATGATCACCGCGATGATCGACGGCCAGCCGAACAGGAACATGCCGATCACCGATCCGGCACCGAAGGCGCCGATCACCAGGCCGAGCGTGTGCAGCGCGTAGACGATGTGCGTCGTCGTGACGAGCGATTCGTTGGGCGAGTTCAGCGGTGCGGGCATGCTCATCGCGGCTCCATCAGGGCAAATGAGCGCGCAGCATAGCGCCAGCGACTGTCCTCCCAAGCGTCAGGCCATGAAGCCGAGATCGCGCGTCGTGAAGTTCACGATGTTGGGCAGGATCAACGGGATGTCGGTCGCGCTCACACCCATCCAGGTGGCCAGCGTGGCGGCGTACTGCTCGACCGACGTGGTCGGAATCAGGCGGCCGTTGCCGGCATCGGTCGGGCCGTTCAGGGTGAGGTCGGGATAACTGCCGACGACCTGCTTGCCCTTGACGGCGCCGCCGACGACGAAGTGATGCCCGCCCCAGCCGTGATCGGTGCCGTCGCCGTTGACCGTCAGCGTGCGACCGAAGTCCGACGCGGTGAAGAGCGTCACCTTCTGCGCCGCGTTCAGCTCGACCATCGCCTTCTGGAAGGCGTCGATCGCGCCCGCCAGTTGAGTCAGCAGGGCCGGGTGGGTCGTGTCCTGCCCGGAGTGTGTATCGAACCCGCCGAGCGACACCATGAACACCTGGCGCTTTGCACCCAGCTCGGCGCTGACGCTGATGATCTTCGCGACCATCGCCAGCTGCGTGGCCAGCGTGTTGCTGGCGGGGAAGGTCGTCGTCAGCGGCGGCGCCACGGCCAGTGCCGCGGCGAGCGCGGTGTTGGAGTCGATCGAGCGCTGGTTGACATTGCGCAGGTCGCTTTCGAACAGGTGCGTGTGCGACCGCGTCAGTGCGGCGCGCAGGGCGGACGCGCCGGCGGCGGAGCCGTACAGCGTGCCGGCGTTCAGTGCGCCGAACGGAATCGAACCCTGCGCCGGGTCGATCTGGAACGGCTGCACCGACCTGCCCGCTGAGAAACACTGCGTTGCCGGTCAGCGAGTTGCAGGTGAAGAGCTGGTTCGAGTTCTGGCCCGCCAGCAGGTCGCCGATGCGGCCACCCCAGCCGAACTTGGCACCCTCGGGCACCGAGGCCTGCCACACCGACTGCTGGTCGTTGTGCGAGAAGAGCTTCGGCGGCAGCGGCACCGACTTGTTGTTGAAGCTGGTGCGATCGGTCGGCACCACCAGCGGACCGACGTTGGCGACGATCGCGCACTGTCCCGCGTCGAACAGCGCGGCGAGCGGTGCGAGGGCAGGCGGCAGTGCCACCTGCCGGCCGCCCGGCAGCGCGGTCGTCGGCACAAGTGGCGTGAGCTCGGCTTGCGTCCACGCCAGCGTGCCGCGCGCGCCGGCATAGGTCGCGTAGCCCGCGGCGTCGTACGGCGTCACCGTGTTGTGGGCGTCGTTGGCGCCGTACAGAAAGACGCAGACCAGCGCCTTGTAGTCGGCCGGGGTCGCGGCCGCAGCGGCGCCGATCGACGCCAGATTCAGCGCGAAGGGCGCGGCGGTGCCGGCGAGCGACAGGGCGGAGGCCTGGCGCAGGAAGGCGCGGCGGGAAGCGTTCAGGGTCGTCATCGCTCGTCTCCTACTTCTGCACCAGATATTCGGGCGAAGCCATCGTCAGCAGCACCGCGGTGTAGACGCGGTTGGCGCGGCCGTTGGCGGCGGTGGCAGCGATCGCGTTGACCGCGTCGCGGATCTCCTGGCGCTGCTGCGTGCCCATCGTGCCGGCCATCAGGCAGCGGTTGACGCGGTCGAGCAGCGCGTCGGCGTCGTCGGCAACGGCGAGCTCGTTCGTGTACGCCGCACGCACTTCGCGGTTGGTGCCGACGCCGCTCGAGATGGCGGCCTGCATGAAGTTCGTGTAGCCCGCCACGGAGGTCTCGCCCGTGATCTGGAACTCCGGCGCCACCAGGCCAGCCGTGGCGATCGCCGTGTTGGCGGGCACGTAGCCGGGCCGGAAGAAATTGAAGACCGAGGGTGCGCGCAGTGGCTGCTGGCCGAGCGAGGTGGCCGGACTGTCGAGGTTGCGGATCAGCCAGTTGCCGGAGGCCGAGGTCGCGCCGAAGCAGCGCGCCCACTGCGCCAGGCGCAGCACCGGTTCGCGCAGCTTGCCGAACTGCGGGTCGGTGAGGCCGGCGCTGCTGCGCGCTTCGGTGTCGAGCAGGATCGCGCGCACGATCGCCTTCATGTCACCGCGCGTGCCGCTGCCGTTGTTGACGCAGGCGGCCGACACGCGGCCGATGTACGCGGGCGAGGGATTGCTCGTCACCAGCCGCTGGATCAGCTGCCTGCCGATGAACGGGCACAGGTTCGGATGGTTGAACAACGTGTCGAGCGCGGTCTTCAGGCTCTCCTGCGCCGACGTGTTCGCCGGAACCGTCACGTTCAGGAAGGCCTTGGTGCCGGTCTCGTGGAACTGCGGGTACGGCTGCATCGGCCGCAGGATGCGGTCGGCGTACGCTGTGCCGCCGCCGTTGAAGCTGGCATTCGAGGTGTCCTGCGCGGCCCAGCTCCAGCCGGTGAATACGCGCGCCAGGCCGGTGATGTCGGCGTTGGTGTAGGTTTCGACCGGCTGGCCGTTGACCAGCTTGGGCGTGCCGTCGAGGTTGATCTCGGTGAGTCCGATCGAGAACAGCTGCATCACTTCGCGCGCGAAGTTCTCGTCCGGCACGCGGCCGGTCACCGGGTCGGCTTTCTGGTTGCGCAGGTGCGAGAGGTAGAGCCCCATCATCGGGCTCGTGGCGACTGCTTCCAGCAGTTCGCGGTAGTTGCCGAACGCATGCTGACCGAGCAGATCGACATAGTTCGCGAGGCCGTCGGCCACGGTGGCGATCGTGCCGTTCTCCGCCGAAACGACGACGACCTGCGACAGCGCGAACTTCACCCGCTGGCGCAACTGGTCCGGCGCCGGGATCGCCTGCTGCCAGAACGAGTCCTGCATGAAGGCGAAATTGGCACCGAAGAGCAGCGGATTGATGTTCGCCTGCACATAGGGCAGGTGCGAGGTGCGGGGCAGCGCGAACTGTTCGTCGATCCAGCCACTGGTTCCGAGCGCCTGCACGCGGGCGATGTCGGCATCGGTCGGACCGAAGCTCGCCTGCATCAGGAAGCGCGCCGCTTCATTGGCCGTCGGCGGCGGCGCGGGTGAGGGCGCGGGTGGTGGGGCCGGGGTGGGCGTCGGCGTGGGAGCGGGTGGTCCGGACGATGAGCCGCCGCCGCCGCACGCGCCGAGTCCAACGGTCAGCGAACACGCCAGCAGCGCGATGCGGGCGGTGCGGGTCAGGCGGTGGTCCATCGGTGTCTCCCTCGAATCCGATGGCCGCATCTGAACGCGGCAACTCATCCCGCCCCAAGCAACTTTACAAACGGAAACGCGGCGTAACAGCGCCGGCTACCGTCCATCGGGCGCGGCGTGAGTCGGTCGGGCGACGTTCAAGCGGAGCACCTTGATGCCGAAATCGCGGGGTTGTCCACCATCGCGGCGCGCGCCGTCCTTCGGTATCGTTGCGGGTCCTCCGAAAGCACTCCGATGCCAACTGAAAATCCCCTGCTCGCTGAATGGAAAACCCCTTACGGACTGCCGCCGTTCGCGGCGGTCCGCGCCGAACACTTCGCGCCGGCGTTCGACGTCGCGCTGCGGCAGCACATTGCCGAGGTCGAGCGCATCGCGGCGAATCCGCAAGCGCCATCGTTCGACAACACGGTCGCGGCGTTCGATGCGAGCGGCCGCGTGCTCGCGCGCATCAGTCACCTGTTTCACAACCTGTGCAGCTCGGAAACGTCACCGGCATTGCAGGCCGTCGAGCGGACGATGTCGCCGCGCCTGGCGGCGCATCAGAACGCGATCTACCTGAATGCCGCGCTCTTCGCCCGCGTCGATTCGCTGCACGCGCGGCGTGACACGCTCGGCCTCACGCCCGAGGCGCGTCGACTGCTCGAGCGCGTGCACCTCGACTTCGTGCTGGCGGGCGCGCGGCTGGATGATTCGGCCAAGAAGCGGTTCGCCGCGATCTCCGAGCGCCTCGCCGAGCTGCAAACGACGTACTCGCAGAACGTGCTGCACGACGAATCCAGCTGGGCGCTATGGCTGACGGAGGAGCGCGATCTCGCCGGCCTGCCGGCGTTCGTCCGCGCCGCGGCACGCGAGGCGGCGCAGCAGCGCGGGCGCGCCGACGCGTGGGCGATCACGCTGAGCCGTTCGCTGGTCGCGCCGTTCCTGACGAACTCGGATCGGCGCGATCTGCGCGAGCAGGCGTTCAAGGCGTGGACGCAGCGCGGTGAGCATGACGGGTGAGCACGACAATCGTCCGGTCGCGCGCGAGATCCTCGCGCTGCGTCACGAGCAGGCGAAGCTGATGGGCTACGCGAACTACGCCGAGTACGCGCTGGTCGATCGCATGGCAGGCACGCCGGCCGCCGTGGCGCGGCTGCTCGAGCAGGTGTGGACGCCGGCGAAGAAGCGGGCGGCGGAGGAGCGCGATGCGCTGGCGGCGATGGCGGCCTCGCGTGGTGAATCCATCACGATCGAACCCTGGGACTGGCGCTACTACGCGGAAAAAGTGCGCCAGGTGCGCTATTCCGTCGACGATGCTTCGGTGAAGCCGTACTTTGCGCTCGAGCGCGTCGTGGCGGCCGCGTTCGACTGCGCCGAGCGCCTGTTCGGACTGCGCTTCGTGCCCTGTCCGGACGTTGCCGCCTATCACCCGGACGTGAAGGTCTATGAAGTGCGCGGACGCGACGACCGTCAGGTCGGCGTCTTCCTGCACGACAACTTCGCGCGCGCGACCAAGCGCGGCGGCGCGTGGATGAGCGCCTACCGCCTGCAGTCGCGCATTGCGGGCGACGTGCTGCCGATCATCGTCAACAACAACAACTTCGCCAAGGGCGCTCCGGGCGAGCCGACGCTGCTGTCGCTCGACGATGCGCTGACGCTGTTCCACGAGTTCGGCCACGGCCTGCACGGCCTGCTGTCGCAGGTCACCTTCGAGAGCCTGTCGGGCACGCAGGTGCTGCGCGACTTCGTCGAGCTGCCGTCGCAGATCTTCGAGAACTGGCTGCTCGAGCCTGAAGTGCTGAAGCGCCATGCGCGCCACGTCGAGACCGGTGCGCCGATGCCGGACGATCTGATCAAGCGGCTCGAGCAGGCGCGGCGCTTCAACCAGGGTTTCGAGACGGTCGAGTACACGGCGTGCGCCCTGGTCGACATGGCGCTGCATGCGCAGTCGAACCCGGACGGCGTCGACATCACCGCGTTCGAGCGCGAGGAACTGGCGCGCATCGGCATGCCGCGCGAGATCGTCATGCGGCACCGGCTGCCGCACTTCCTGCACCTGTTCGCGAGTTCGGGCTATGCGGCCGGTTACTACGTCTACATGTGGGCCGAAGTGCTCGATGCCGACGGCTACGACGCGTTCCTCGAGGCCGGCAGCCCGTTCGATCCGGCGGTGGCCGAGCGCCTGCGGCAGTACGTCTACTCGGCCGGCAACACGCTCGAGCCGGGCGCGGCGTTCCGCGCGTTCCGCGGTCGCGATCCGAAGGTCGAACCGATGCTGTCGAAGCGCGGTCTCGCAGGAGCGCCTGCTTCGGCCTGACGGCGGCCGGGCAGCCGGCGACCATGACAACGCCTTCGGCGGCAGCGCTCGGCTTCCGCAGTGAGTTGATCTTTCATCGCGCCGACGGCGAGGTGATCGACTGTCGCGCCGAGCATGGCTGCCGGGTGATCCGCACGCCGTCGAACCCGACCTACTACTGGGGCAACTACCTGCTGTTCGAGCGCGCCCCGCGTCCCGGTGACGCGCAGCGTTGGCCGGCGTTGTTCGAGTGTCTGATCGCGGCAGCGCAGCCCGAATCGACGCACCGCGCGTTCGGCTGGATGGAAGACGCGCCGGGGGACATCGCTGGCTTCCTGGCCGACGGCTACACCCAGAACGACGCCGCCGTGATGCAGACCACCGAGCGTGCACCGCCGCGCCGGCACCCAGTGCTCGATGCGCGACTGCGGCCATTCGCGCTTGCCGGCGCCGCTGCCGAGCGCGATTGGTCAGCGCTCGTCGAACTGAGCGTCGCGACGCGCGGCGTGCAATTCGAAGAGAGCGACTACCGGCCGTTCGCGCGTCGGCGCGTCGAGCGCTGGCGCGCGCTGGCTGCATGCTGGACAGGGCAACTGGTTCGGCGCATTCCTCGACGAACCCGCGACCGGGCCGCGGCTCGTGGCGGCCCTCGGCGTGTACGTGGAAGCCGAGCCGGAAGACGGCGAACGCCTGGGACGCTACCAGTCGGTCATGACCGACGCCGCCTACCGTCGACGTGGACTGTGCCGCGCGCTCATCGCCACGGCGGCCCGCCATGCACGCAACGAGTTGCGCGCGGATCGGCTGATCATCGTCGCCGCGGCCGGTGAGATGCCCGAGCAGCTCTACGCGGGTCTGGGCTTCGTCGCGGCCGGCCTGCAGCGCGGCGTGCAGCGGATACCCTAGCGCTGCAGGAAGTGCCGCAGTCGTTCCACCCCTTGCAGCAGCAGCGCGTCGGACGCCGCGAAACACCAGCGCAGGTAGCCCTCGCCTTCGGGGCCGAAGGCCACGCCTGGGGCGATGCCGAGTCCGGACTCGGCGACGAGGCGCTTGGCAAAGGCCAGGCTGTCACCGCTGCGTCCGGCGATGCGGAAGAAGAGATACATCGCGCCCGGGGGCGGTGCGACTTCCACGCCTGGCAGCGCGGCGAGGTGGCTGACGAGCAGGTCACGCGAGCCACGCAGGCGCGCCAGGGTCTGTGCCACCAGCGCGTCGCCGTCGCGCACCGCGACGATGCCCGCCTGCTGCACGAAGGTCGGCGCGCAGGACGTGTTGAACTCGATCACCTTGCCGATCTGCGCGATGAAGCTCTTCGGCGCCACCAGCCAGCCCAGCCGCCAGCCCGTCATGGTCCAGCTCTTGGAAAACGTGTTCGCGCTGATGACGCGATCCTCGTCGTCGATCTGCGCCAGCACGCCCGGCGCGTGGCCGTCGATCGTCAGTTCGGGCTCGAACACGAGACGCTCGTAGGCGTCGTCGCTGACCAGCCAGATGCCGTGGCGCCGGCAGTGCGCGAGCAGCACATCCCAGTCGCGCTGCGGCATGGTCCAGCCGGTCGGGTTGTTCGGCGAGTTGACCAGCACCAGGCGCGTGTCCGGCGTGGCGGCGTCGAGCAGCCGCTGGAGGTCGAGCGACCAGGCGCCGGTGTGGCACTCGAGGGCGACGCGGACGACATTGGCGCTCATGATGCGCGGCATCGACGTCAGGTTGGGCCACACCGGAGTGACGATGACGACGCGATCGCCGGGGTCGATCAGCGCCTGGTCCACGAGCGACAGTGCATGCACGCCGGCGCTGGTCACCGCGATCCGGTCGGATGCGATCGGCACCGCGGGGCGATGCAGCCGGGTGCAGTACGCCGCCAGCGTCTCGCGCAGCTCGATGATGCCCAGGTTGTGGTTGTAGAACGTCTCGCCGGCGTCGAGCGCGGCCTTCGCGGCCTCGCGGATGAAGGCGGGCGTGACCTGGTCTCCTTCACCGAACCAGAACTTCAGCACGTCGCTGCGGCCGAGGCCGGCGTTGGCGACTTCGCGGATGCGGGAGGCGGGCAGTTCCTGAATTGTTGTGCGGATCATCGGGCGATTATCGCAAGCCCGATGTCGGCGGCTCGCATCGACGGCGCTGGCCGAAGCTTCACCCCGCTGATACGCTCGCGCCGCGATATGTGTCGACATGGTTCACCGTGAACACCCGCCCGCTGCCCGCTGACCCGGTCCGCAAGGCCGTCTCGTTGATCGGTGCACCGACCGATATCGGAGCCAGCGTGCGCGGCGCGAGCATGGGACCCGAAGCCCTGCGCGTGGCGCAGATCGCACCGATGCTCGAGCGGCACGGGATCGATGTCATCGATCGCGGCAACCTGGCCGGCCCGCCCAATCCCTGGCTGCCCCCGGTCGACGGCTATCGGCATCTCGACGAAGTCGTGACGTGGAACCGTCTCGTGCACGAAGCGATCCACGCCGAGCTGTCGGCCGGCCGCCTGCCGCTGCTGCTCGGCGGCGATCACTGCCTGGCGATCGGCAGCATCAGTGCCGTCGCGCGGCATTGTCGCGAACAGGGCAAGCGCCTGCGCGTGTTGTGGCTCGATGCGCATGCGGACTTCAATACGAATGCATTGACGCCGAGTGGCAACGTGCACGGCATGCCAGTGGCGTGCCTGTGCGGTTACGGGCCGCAGCCCCTGATCGAAATCGGCGGCACCGCGCGCGCGCTCGACCCGCGCTGGATCCGGCAGATCGGCATTCGCAGCGTCGACGCGGGCGAGAAGCGCTTTGTCCACGAAGTCGGGCTCGAGGTCTTCGACATGCGATTCATCGACGAACTCGGCATGCGCCACGCCATGGAACTCGCGCTGGCGACAATGGACCCCGGCACCCACCTGCACGTGAGTTTCGATGTCGACTTCCTCGACCCTGAGATTGCGCCCGGGGTCGGCACGACGGTGGCGGGCGGACCGACCTACCGTGAAGCGCAACTGTGCATGGAGATGATCGCCGACAGCGGTTGCCTCGGATCGCTCGACGTGATGGAGCTCAACCCGGCGCTCGACGTGCGCAACAAGACCGCGCTGCTGACGGTCGACCTGATCGAAAGCCTGTTCGGAAAGAGCACGCTGATGCGGCCGAACGGGCGTTGAACACCAGACTGCGCACACGTCGCGGCGATGCAAGGAGCTACGAAGTGCGCCGTGCCGCTGCGCCGTCGGGTGTCGATGCGAACATGGCGCGCTGCTCCGCGTTCAACCCCGCAAGCACTTCGACGGCGTGCTGCTCGCCCTGGCGCACGATGTGATCGAAGCGGTTCCACTGCAGCATCCCCACCTTGTACAACGGCGGATTGAAATACAGATCGGTCAGGCGTCTTGCGTCTGCCTGGCGCGAGACGCTGTACAGGACCGTGACATTCAGCAGGTACGCCATCAACGACGGCAGGCGATAGCGGCGCTTGCGCCGTGACCGCAGGCGGTCGCGCAGCAGCGCCCAGGTGCCGGGAACCTCGTCGAGGTCGAGGCGCTTGGCATGGCGCACGCCGAGGTCGACGCCGATCACCCGTCCGACGCCGCGGATGTCCCGCATGACATCGACCGGAAAGTTGTTGAACGTGCCGCCGTCGCACAGGAGGTCACCGTCGTGCACGACCGGCGGCAGGGCGCCCGGTATCGCCATGCTCGCCTCCAGCCCCCGCGCAAGGTCGCCGCTGCGCACATCGAGTTCACGCGCCTGCGAATAGTTCGTCGCGACGCAGAAGTAGGGCTTCCAGAGATCTTCGATGTCGATCGGCCCGCCCGCCAGCTCGTCAATCGCGCGATGGATCGCTGCACGCACACGACGCCCCTTGATCAGCGAGACGAGCGGCAGCAGGTTGTAGTCGGAAGTCGGGTTGGCGCTGAAGGCACGGCGTGCGATGTCGATCGCCCGCTCGACCGGTGCATCGGCGGCGATCAGTGTCGCCATGGCGGCGCCGATGCTGGTTCCGCCGACGACATCGATCTCGATGCCTTGTGCGCACAGCGCGCGCCAGACGCCGAGGTGCGCAAATCCTCGCGCGCCCCCACCCGCCAGGACCAGGCCGACCGCGTTGCGGCTCAGCATCCGCGCTAGGCGCGCCATGTCGCGGTCCAATTCGGGCCGCACGTGCACGTGCCCCGCCACCGGCCGCCGCGCCAGCCACTGGCGCGTCCCGCGCGGACAGGACCGCTCGACTGGGTGCAGCAGGACCAGGATCTCGGCGGCTTCGCTGCGAGACGGCCGGCCCACCAGGCAAGCCTGCTCGGTCGGGTGCAGCGCAGGCGGGCTGTCCGCCGTTGCGACAAGCAGCATCTCGTCGCTGTTGCGGATGCAACGGCGAGTCCAGGGGTTCGGTTCACCATCGGCAAGCAGCAGCACGAAATCGTGTTCGGCTTCCAGGCGGTCGAGTAGCGAGCGAGATGCTGTGATCGGCATCGGCATCGTCCCTCAATGCGACGCCCGGCGTAGCCAGGGCACGATCGAGCCCGGCCGCATCGATGACATAGGCGCGACCGAAGCGGGCCAATTGGGCCTCCAGCCTGCGCCCGAATTCCGCAAGCGCCACGCCGTCCGAAATCGGCAGCAGGCCGATCGTCACCGGTGCGGCCACGCGATGGCGCTCGTGCTCCGTCTGCAGCCGCCGGATCATCTGTCGCGTGAACGTGAGCGAGACCTGCGGGTGATGCAGCAGCATCGCCTCGAAGTGCTGCTGTCCGAGCTTCACCAGGACGGAGTCGCGCACGGCGACAACGGTGGCCGAGCGCGTCTCGCCGGTGTACAGGCTCATCTCGCCGATGACTTCGCCGCGCGAGAGTTCGCGCACCATGCGGGTCGCGCCGTCGTCGCCGTTGACATAGACTCGCAAGCGACCGCTGATCGTGAGATAGGCCGAGTCGCCGACCTCTCCTTGCCGGATGAGTGTCTCTCCCGCGGCGATCTCGACCCACTGCAGGTACTGCAACAGAAAGTCGCGCGTGGCGTCGCCGATATCGGGAAACAGTGCGCGCAACTGCTCGACGAGCAGCGCGGCGCGATGCTGGTGCGACCGTTGCTCGTCAGTCATGGCGCTGGGAGTTGGGGGAGCGGGATCGGTATCGGGATCGGACGCCGCTCGAGGCCGGACCGGATCGCTCGGCCCGGTCAGCGTGCCAGCTGTTCGGACCGCAGCTCGTCGGTCAGCGCGCGCACGCGCGACATGAGTAGAAGTCCGATGTTGAGGAGCAATTTTCCCAGCAGCGCCGGATGCTCTGCCGACAGCCTCTCGTAGTTATGCCGTGACAGTTCGAGCAGCAGCGTGTCGCTTTCGGCAATGGCGTCGGCCGAGCGCGCACGGCCCTCCATCAATCCGATCTCGCCAAACACGACGCCGGGCGCGTACGACACCATCCGTCGATCG
This sequence comes from uncultured beta proteobacterium, assembly GCA_963810985.1. Taxonomy (GTDB): domain Bacteria; phylum Pseudomonadota; class Gammaproteobacteria; order Burkholderiales; family Burkholderiaceae_F; genus JALORV01. The sequence continues at coordinate 30,801 of CAWEPP010000025.1, read as the reverse complement.
CGTGCCGCGCGGCTGTCGTCAGAACCCGGCAGCCAGATACCGATCTGCCCGGCAAGCAAGACGTACATCGCATCGCCGGGTTCGCCGCTGCGGAAGACCGCTGCGCCGCGCGGCACGTGCCGTTCGGTCAGTAGCCCGCTCAGCGTCGCCAACTCGTTCGCATCCAGCCCCGAACCGAAGAGCGTCTGCTCCAGCGGGAGCGGTACTCCTTCGGCCGCAGCCGGGGAGAGCGTCGCCAACAGCCGGTCTTCGGCAAATTCAAGGGCGCGGTCCGCGTCGGCAAAGAACTGGGCGTCCTCCAGATGGTCGTGAACGTCCATGTCACGAATCGTGCGCATGCGGCCATCCCCCACGGACAGCCCCGAAAGCAGGAGGTGCTTGCCGGCACGTCGTACGGCATGGGCGGCGTGCAGCAGCACCCGTGCACCGCTCGCGTCGACCTCATTCACTCGTTCGAAGTCGAGCACGATGTAGTCCGAGGCCTTGGCCAGGTGCTCGATTTCCTCGTCGGCCGCCTCGGCCGTGCCGAAGAACAGCGCGCCATCCAGCTCGACGAGCGCAATGCGCTTCGCGTTGGCGTTCAGGAGTCCGGTTTCAGCCGCAGCGCGCACCTTGCGCGAACGGCGCTGATCCGCGTGCGCCACTTGCCGTATTGGTTGCTTGCAGTTGCTGCGGATGAACATCACCATCGCGGCAAGGGTCCCGAGGCCGATCGCCAGCGGCAGTGAAATGAAGATCGTGACGCCCGCCACCAGCGCCATCACCGCATAACTGGCCGCAAGGGAAGTCGGCGCCCGCCGCTTGATGCCCTGGCGCCACAGGACAACGGTCGCGGTCCGTGTCCAGTCGTCGACCAGCGAGATCGCGAGCGCCGTGAAGACGCCCGCGATCGCGGCCATCGGCACCAGGTTCATGAAGCGCAGTCCGAAGGCGAGCGCCAGCATCAGCGTCACGCCGAAAACCAGGCGTGACATGCCGGTCGTTGCCGCCGGCGTCGAGATTGAGCTTGCTGCGGGTCGTCGAGCCGGCGCTCGGCAGCGCGCCGATGACGCCGACCGCGACGTTGGCCACGCCCTGGGCCAGCAATTCCCGATCACTGTCGCGTCGCTTGCGCGTGAGTTCATCGATCGTCGAGCCGGCGAGCGCGGTCTGCAGGCTGGACATCATGGCGACCGCGGCGGCAAACAACAGCAGCGGCCCGGCCTTGCTGTACAACAGCCCGCTCGACATGTGTTCCGCCAGCGGAGCCAGAATATCGAGCTCCGGCCAGGTAAAGGCGGGCGGCTGGAACAGGGCGCCCAACGATGGTGCGAGCGGGTCGCCGATGCGAGGTGATGCAGCGCCGTCGCGGCAAGCAGTGCGGTGAGGTAGGACGGAACCGCACGCGTCCATGCGGGCGGCCGCAAGGCAATCAGCAGCGCGGTCAGCGCCACGACCGGTGCAAGCCATCGGGTCTCGCGCCATTCCTGCACGGTTGAGCCGAAGGGCAAACCGAGCACATGCGGCAGGATTGCGACCACCATCAGCACCGCCACACCATTCATGTAGCCCGCGTGCACCGGATAGGGGATGTAGCGCACGAGCCCGCCCAACTTCAGGCGTGCCACGATGACCTGCAGGATGCCGGCAAGCACGAGCCCGAGCGCCGCGTACGCGAGCATCCACGGCAGGAACGGACGCCCGTCCGCGGCCGCCAGCGTCGGATCCTTCGCCAGCCAGCCGAACAGCGTTGCCATCAGCAACGCGAGTGCGGCACTCGAACCGCTGAGCAACGGCCCGCGGCCGCCCGCCAGCGCCGAGACGATGCACGCGATCGCGGCGGCGAAGGCGCCCAGCAGAAAGCCGATATGCGCCTGCTCGGGTCCGAGCGGCGCGAAGGCCACCAGCCCGTAGCTGCCCTCGATCGCCGGCAGGACCATCGCCGCGGTGATGCCGCCTGCGATGTCGCCGCGCGCCGCGCCGCCACGCTGAAACAACGAACTCCACCAACTCGACTGCGCAACCGCCTCGCTCATTCAACCCCCGAAGCGACCCGCTGGCACCGTTTCACGAAGTGGATCAGCGCCAGCTAGACAAGCTAGCAGCAGAGATGCCGCCGCTGCACACTTAGCCGCGAGTCGCGGCGCAGCATAGCAAGGCGACGTCATCCATCCGTCGGATCGTCGGCGCAGCCCCAAGATGACCCGACCGGCGGAGGACATTATTTCGTTGACTGCATCCCATGTATTGGTCATGCTGCGGCGCGTAACGAAAGAAACGAGGGGGATTTCAGTGCCAATTCGATTCGCGACATCAGTAACGCAGAGTCCATTTGTCTCCGCGCACCCCCTTGGCGAACGCTCTGCGCGGGCGGCGCTCAGTCGACTACAGGTCGCGATCGGGATGGTGGTTGCCGCCACGATGGGCTATGGCATGCCTGCCTCTGCCCACGAGGACTACACGGGTGACAGATATAGCCTTGACCCGGACATCGCTACGGCTATCGCTCCGCAGCAAACGAGCGTCACGCTTAGCACCTCAGTCCAAACCACCTACTCCACGTACCGCGTCACCGTCACTCACTACACGGTTCGGGATGAAGTCCTCAAGCCGGTCATTGTCAGACTGGCGACAGCGGTCGTCACGGCCGACGGGAACACAGTGTTCAGCCCGTCTCAGACTGCACCCATCGCCACGCCGAGCGTTTCAGGTGGTACATGCGAATCCGTTTCGGAAACGATTGCGGAGTGCACGATCACTGACGGCCTCACAACAAAGGGGCAGAATGTTGCATTCAACGTCAGCGTGCAGGCGCCAACCGCTGGCGGCCAGATCAAGCTTACTGCCGATACTCGTTGGCGGGAGCCAAACGAGTACGACCGCACGGAGTACGAACCACAGCGCGCCGCGCTGACCTCACTCGAAGCTCCGCAAGCGAACAAGGCGAAGTCCTTCGTCCCGGTGGCTGGATCCTTGTTCACCGTCAATGCAGACTGCGCGCGAGTCCCGGGCGTTGTCGGTTGCGCCGCCACGCCGAGCGACCCGTGGACCACGACCATCACTGTGCAAAACGGCGCCAACCTGGCCGAGATCACGGAAGACGTCAACGCTCCAGGATGTGCACGGGCTGGCAACATGCTCGATTGCCGGAATTCAACTATCTCGGTTCCGGGGTACTCCAACGGCCTGGTGATATTCCTCCGCCGCGATGGCTCGACGATTTCGGGCGGCAACATCAAGAATGCCGTCGTCTATTACACGGGCACGACGCTGCCGTCGGGCGTCAGCAGCTGGCCTCTCCGAGTTCCCGCCTGCACGGACACCACCTACGGACCTCTGCCGCAGCAGGGCATTCCTTGCATTAACTACGCGGCGACCGCGAACAGGCCATACGTCACAACGTCCTATCCGAAGAAGACGGTTCCCCCCAAGCCGCCCGTTCCGGCGGGCTTCGAGGACGACTGGGAATTCGTGATCTACGCGCTCGACAACGGCCGTTACGAGCAGTAGTACCGCCAGTCAGACAAGATAAGCCCGGGCGGCGTGCCCGGGCTCTTTCAACGCTGTAACCACCGCTCTGCGCGCGCCGCCGAAACGATGTCGCCCTTCGCACGGTAGATGTCCAGCGCCACTTGCATCACACTGCGACCGTCGTCGCCGCAAGCCTGTAGGACGAGCGCTCGCTCGAAACGCGTGTCTGCTCGCAGTTGGGGGGAGTCGCTTCCCTCCAGGAGCTGCACCGCTTGAAGCGACATGGCGAGGGCTTCTTCGTGAAGCCCGGCGCGGGCGAGCAGTGGCGCCTGCACAGAGCGCCACAGTGCTTGGGAGTCGACGTCGTCCTCGGCAGAAATTGTTTCTGCCTCCTTGGACAAGACAAGCGCTTCCTCGTAGCGGCCGAGTTCCCTGAGCAGTCGCGACAGCAAGGCGGCTACCGTCGAACACCGATACGTCTCGCTTGCCTGCTTCAGGAACTCCAGGTCTGGCCGAACCTCCAGTTCGGCCGCCTCGAGGCGATCGCCGGCGAGCAACTCAACCGTAAGCACGTCAATGCCGGTTCCGGCGCGGATCAGTCCTTGGCCAAGGTCGCGCAGCAGTTCGCGCGCATGTAGGTAGTTCTGTCGCGCCTTGCCGAAGTCGCCGTTCATCGCGAAGAGCTGCGCGAGCACGCAAAGGATCTTGCTTTCGGCCTGCCGGTCAGCGAGACCGCCGGCGATGGCCTGCTCACTGAGCGCGATGGCCTCGGTCACTTTCGTCGGCCCGAGCAGGGTGCTGCTCGACAACCCCAGCGAGTTGCGCGCCAGCAGCCGCTCGTCGCCGATCCGCCTCGCATAATGGATCGACTTCGTGACCGCCTCGGTCGACTCCCCATAACGCGCGGCGACGCCGTGCACGAGGGCGACGAGCCGCCACGCACGCGCCAGCCCCAGAGCATGGCCGTGCCGGTCGAAGAGCGGTATCGCTTCCAGCGCGGCACGTAGCGTCCGCTCGCCGGAGTCCGCCGCGTCCGCGCTGAACATGCCGATCCGCAACCGCAGCAGTCGCGCCGACGCCTGCAACACCTCGTCGCCGATTGACATTGCCGTCTTCTCGAGCGCTCGGTGGAGCACGGTGCGGCCATCCGCGAACTTCCCAACCTCGATCAGCACTTCGCCCAGTTCGGACCTGCAGTCCGCAGCGCCGCGGGATCGCCCACTGCCAGCAATGCGACCGCGCGCCGGAAAGGTTCGCCGCGGCGTGCATGTCACCTTGTCGAACGCGCGCCGCCCCGCGCTCGCCAGCCGCCTCGACCCGTCTCTGCCGATCGCTGCACCCGCCTCGTCGACCGGACCGAGCTCGCCCAGGTACTTGTAGGCCTGCTCGAGGTGATAGCCGAGGATCGCCTCGAATTCCTGGCCGCGGTCGCTTTCGGCGTTGACCTGGTCGGCCCACTTACGAACTCCGCGTGCATCGTCGCGCGCGCGCGCTTCAGCAGGCCGTTGTAGACGGTGTCGCGGACCAGGTGGTGGTCGAAGCGATAACGTGCATCGGCGCCATCGGCGTTGGATGGCCGGATGAAATGCTTGCGTGCCAGCGCCTGCAGCTGGTCGCCAATCTTTTCGCGCAACTGCTGCGGTGCCAGCGACTGCACGGCCGAGTGCGGAAACTCCATACCGATGACTGACGCCGGCTCTGCCGCCGCGCGTTCGGTGCGCTCCAGCTTGTCGAGCCGCGCTTCCAGCAGCGCGTGGATGGTCGGCGGTACGACGATGTCGGCATCGCCCTGCAAGGCCGCAGACGCTCCGTCTTCTCTCACTGCGCCACTGTCGATCAGCATGGACAGCATCTGCTCGACATACAGCGGATTGCCCTCGGCCGCGGCAACGATGCGTTTGATGAGCGTTTCGGGCAGGCCAGCCGCGCCTAGCAGGTTGCTGACGACCTGGGTTGCCGCTTCGTCGGACAAGGGCTTAAGCACCAGTCGCCTGGAACTTTCGCGCTCGCCCCACTCGGGGCGCGTTTCCAGTAGGTCGTGCCTCGCAGTCGCAGACAATCAGGACGGGCGCATTCTCGACGGTATCGAGCAGATTCTCGAGCAGGTCGAGGAACGCCGGTTCGGCCCAGTGGATATCGTCGACCATGGCGAGCACTGGCCCGTCCTTGGCCAGTTGCTGCATGAAGCGCCGCGCGCCCCAGTTGATCTCGTGCAAGGGAAACTGTCGCGTGAGTCAGGCCGGCGGCCGAAGCGAGCCGGTCGGCCACGTCCGCATCACCGACGCACTCGAGCAGCTTCTGGTACGCGGTTTCCGGCGTGTCGTCGCGCTCGATGCTGGCCGCGGCGACGACCATTTCGCGCAGCGGCCAGAAGGTGATGCCTTCGCCGTAGGCAAGGCAGCGTCCGAATACGAGCCGAGCGTCGGCGCGGACGCGATCCATCAGTTCGCGCACCAGGCGCGACTTGCCGACACCCGCATCGGCGATGACGGTTACGAGGTGCGCACGGCGCGTCGTGACCGCGGCGTCCCACGCTTCCTGCAGGGCCGCGAGTTCCGCATCGCGGCCGACAACGGGCGTGTCGACACGCCGCTCGTTCCCGTACAGCCCCTGCGCGCTGATGAGCCGGAACGCTGGCACCGGCTGCGACTTGCCCTTCAGCGTCAGTGGCTCGACCGCCTCGACATCGACGGCGTCGCGCACGAGCCGATGCGTGACCTCACCGATGTAGATTTCGTTGGCCGGCGCGGCCTGCTCGAGCCGCGCGGTGACGTTGACGGCGTCGCCGGTGGCGAGCTTCTGGTCGGCCGTGGGATCGTCGAGTGCGACGACTTCGCCGGTATTCACGCCGGTGCGCGCCGCGAGCGTGACGCCGAAGCGCTTTTCGAGCGTTTCGTTCAGTTCCTTCAGCTTGTCGCGCATGCCGACGGCGGCACGCACGGCACGCAGCGCATCGTCCTCGTGCGCGCGCGGCAGGCCGAACACCGCCATGATGGCGTCGCCGATGTATTTCTCGATCTTGCCGCCGTGACGCGTGATCTCGGCCGCCATCGCGGCGAAGTAGCGCTCCTTGACCTCGTGCAGCGCTTCGCTGTCGAGCCGCTCGCCGAGCGCCGTCGAGTCCTTCAGGTCGCTGAAGATGAGGGTGACGGTCTTGCGAACTTCGTGCGCCGGCAACGCCGCGGCGGCAGCGGCGGCCAGCGGCGCGCCGCAGTAGCCGCAGAGGCGGAACTTGGGCGGGTTTTCCTCGCCGCAGGCAGGGCACTTGATCACGCGAGCCGCCTAATTGCCAGGCGGATCGCAGGTCGCCCGGCAAGAGTGTGGTCAGCGCTCCTCTGTTTCACGGCCAATCGCGCGATCCCCAGGACTTGAAGTCTTCGACCACCTGGGTGTGGGTGACCAGCTCCGACCCGTTCCATAGGTGCAGCTGAAAGGCCGAAGGTTCGAACGTGAAGCCGATGTCGGCATCGGGCAGCAGGTTCAGCAGCAACTGGTGCGCAACGCTCGGGCACACCGAGGCAATGGTCCCCGCAAACCTGGCGTGGATCGTGCGGTGATAGTGACCGCTGATGATGCGCTCGACATGAGAGTGGCGTTCGACGACGGCCGCCTCCGACTCTGGGTTGGCGAGAGTCATCCGGTCCATCACGGTGAGCCCCGTGACGAACGGGGGATGGTGTTGCGCGATGACGGTCGGGCGGTCCGATGCGCTCAGCGTGCGATCGAGCCACTGCAGGCGGCGCGTGCAGAGCTCTCCGCCCGGCGCGTTGGGGATCATGGTGTCCAGCACCACGAGGCGTACGGCGAAACCATCGATGACATACTGGACGAAGCCGTCCTCGCCCTGCAGGTGCTTATGGCGCGGAAACGCCGACTGCAGTGTGATCCGGTCGTCGTGATTGCCGACCGCCAGGTAAACCGGCATGTCGAGCGGGGCCAGCAGCTCGGCCAGCAGTCCGTATTCCTCGGCGGTCGCGTTGTCGGTCAGGTCACCGGTCGCGACGACGGCATCGGGTTGCCGCGGCAACGCGCGGATCTTGCGTACGCAGCGTTCCAGCATTCCCGGCGTGTCGACCCGGCCATAGGCGAGCGTCCCTTCCGGAACCAGGTGTGGATCGCTGATCTGGCACAACAACATGGACGGCTTTCCTGAACCGTTGGCGCGACGTGAGGGAATCGGCGACACGGCGGCATCGACCGCCGTTTCTTCGCTGCCGCCGGCTCCATGCCGACCGGACGCTAGGCAAGCGTGAGCGTAGCCGATACCCCGGCGAGGTGGCCCCTTCGCGAGGACGGGTCACGACGAGCGGCGCGCCCCTACTTGACCAGTGTGTTGATCTCGATGATGGGCAGCAGCACGGCCATCACGATCAGCATGACGACCACCCCCATCGCGAGGATCAGGATCGGTTCGAGCAGTGAAGTGAAGAACAGCGCGCGTCGCTCGGCTTCGCGTGAATGAATATCGGCCGCACGGCCCAGCATTTCGGGCAGCTTGCCGGTCGCCTCGCCCGAGGCGATCAGGTGAATCAGCACGGGAGGAAATAGCTTCACGTGCCCCTGCTTCTTTTCTTCGTCGGCATCGGCACGCAGTGCCTTGGCGAGCGAGAAGCCCTCGCGCACACGCTGCACGGCATCCATCACGCGGCTGCGCATCGCCAGGTTGGTCACCGTTTCGCCGGCGGCCTGGAGCGATCGGAGCATCGGCACGCCTGAGCCGACCAGTATGGCCAGCGTTGACGAGAAACGCGCGGTGTTGATCGTGCGCGACAGAACGCCGAAGACCGGCATCGTCAGGATGCGCTGGTGCCATCGCAGCCGCACCGCAGGCACGCGCAGCGCGCGCTCCCAGAGGAACGCGCCGAGCACAACGGCGACGACGATGATCCAGCCGTAGTTGCGCACGAAGTCCGACACCGCGATCAGCGCCGTCGTCAGGAAGGGCAGCTGCTGCTTGGTGTTGGCGAAGACCTGCACCACTTGTGGCACGACGTAGGTAAGAAGTCCGACCACGACCAGCAGCGCCACCAGCGTCACGATCGCCGGGTAGACGAAGGCCAGCGTGATCTTCTGCTGCAGACGGGCACGTTCCTCGATGTAGTCGGCCAGGCTGCCGAGCACCGAGCCGAGCTTGCCCGACTCCTCGCCGGCGGCGATCAGTGCGCGATAGATTTCCGGAAACTGCCGGGGATGGCGCGCCAAAGCCTTCGATAGCGACGTGCCCGAGAGCACGTCGGTGCGGATCGACGCCATGATCTCCCGCACCTGTTGCTTCTCGCTCTGCTCGACCATGACGGTCAGCGCGTCGGCGACCGGCAGCTGCGCGCCCATCAGCGAAGCCAGCTGACGCGTGATGACCGCGAGTTCGGTCTGCCCCAGCCTGCGGCCGAGGCGCCTCGAGACACCGGTAGCGCTTGCGGCGTCGTCGTAGACCGGCTCGACCGTCAGCGGAATCAGCCCACGGCCGCGCAACAGCTGGCGGGCCACCCGGGCGCTGTCGGCCTCGAGTACCCCCGTCTGTTCCTTGCCGGAAACGTCCGCTGCTGCAAAACGAAAAGCCGCCAAATCGTCCTCTTCGTGGCTTTTGAACCGCGCCGGGCGCCCGGCCGCCCGAAGTCCGGCGCGCTAATTAAGCGCATGCGAGTGCACGTGCGACGCGCAGCGTCGCGTACACGAGCTGCGAATCACTCTCTGGTCACCCGAAGCGCTTCCTCTTGCGAAGTGACGCCGGACTGACGACCCAGCGCTGCGCATCGGCGCGCATGTTGACCATGCCACCCTTCTCGGCGACGCGACGGATGTCCGTGTCGTTGGCGCCCTGGTGGACCAGCATGCGCATCTCGTCGTCGACCGTCAGCAACTCGTAGATGCCGGTGCGGCCCACGTATCCGGTGTTGCCGCAGTTTTCACAGCCGACGGCGCGCCACGGCGACGTCGGGCTGTCCTGCACGCGGCACTTCGGGCAGAGCTTGCGCACCAGGCGCTGGCCCATGACGCCGAGCAGCGACGACGACAGCAGGAACGGCTCGATGCCCATGTCGATCAGGCGCGCGACGGCGCTGGCCGCGTCGTTGGTGTGCAGCGTGGCCAGCACCAGGTGGCCGGTCAGCGAGGCCTGCACCGCGATCTGCGCGGTCTCGAGGTCGCGGATCTCGCCGATCATCACGACGTCGGGGTCCTGGCGCAGGATCGCGCGCAGCGCCTTGGCGAAGGTCATGTCGATCTTCGGGTTGACCTGCGTCTGGCCGATGCCCTCGATGTCGTATTCGATCGGGTCCTCGACCGTCATGATGTTGGTCGTGTTCTTGTCGAGCCGCCGGATCGCCGCATACAGCGTCGTCGACTTGCCCGAGCCGGTCGGTCCGGTCACCAGGATGATGCCGTGCGGCTGGTGGATCAGCGTGTCGAAGCGATCGAGGGCGCCCTTGGCCATGCCGAGGTTGGTCAGCTCGAGCTTGGACAGGTCCTTTTCGAGCAGACGCAGCACGGCGCGTTCGCCGTGGCCGGTGGGCAGTGTCGAGACCCGGACGTCGACCGGGCGGCCGCCGACGCGCAAGGTGATGCGGCCATCCTGCGGCAGGCGCTTCTCGGCGATGTCGAGCGCCGCCATGATCTTGATGCGCGACACCAGCGCCGCGTGCAGCGCGCGCTTCGGCCGCACGACGTCGCGCAGCGTGCCGTCGACGCGGAAGCGCACCAGCGAATACGACTCGAACGGTTCGATGTGGATGTCGCTCGCGCCGTCGCGCGCCGCCTGCGTCAGCAGCGCGTTGATCATGCGGATGATCGGCGCGTCGTCCTCGGTCTCGAGCAGGTCCTCGACGTCCGGGACCTCCTGCATCATCCGGGTGATGTCGAACTCGCCTTCGATGTCGCCGACGATCTGCTGCGCCGAGCCGCTCTGGTCGCCGTAGGTCTGCGAGATCGCCTCGGTCAGTTTGGTCGGCTCGACGACGATCGGCTTGACCTTGCCGGGGAACACCCGCATCACTTCGTTGAGCGCGGCGAGCGGCGTGGCGTCCGAGATCCAGACCTCGGCATCGCGCTCGCTCTTCGGCACCAGCAGGATCGCGTTGTCCCGCGCGTACGAGTAGGGCACGAAACGGCTGGCGGGTGTCATGGCGACTTTCCTGCAGCCGGCTGATCAGGGCGCGACGACGATGGGGTCGAAGCCCATCGCCTTCAGTCGTGCGATCGTCTCCGCCATGCTCTGCGTGGCCGGGTCGACCGATACCCGCACGCGCACGACCTCGGCACCCTTCTTGGACTTCACGCTTTCCCAGTAGGCATCGAATCCTGCGACGCGCAGCTGCCGCTGCAGTTCGCGGCCGCGGCTGATCTCGGAGACCGCCGCGACCTGCAGCAGGTTGCTCGACGGACCCTGTGTTGCACCGGGCGTCGCTGAAAACGCGCCCGAGGTACTGGGTGCAGCGGCGGAAGACACGGCCGGCGCGACCGCCGAGGCGGGCGGCGACGCCACCGGTGCCTCCGCCATGGCGACAGGCGCCGGACTCGGAGTGGTCGCCGGCCGCACAGCGGGGGCCGGTGTGGTGATGGCGGGCGCCGCTGGCGGTGGCGTGGGCTGGGCGACGGCGCTTGGGAGTGGCTCAACCGTGGCGCGCTCGGCCGGGGCCGTAACCGGCGGACTACTCGATGCGCTGCTCGGCGCAGGTGTTGTATCCGCAACGGGCGGCGGAGGTGGTGCCGCCGCAACTGTCGGCGCGGTCACGGTCGGCGTCGCCGCAGGAGAAGTCACGACAGGCGCCGGCGCAACCGTCGTCGGGGGAGCGGCTTCGACCGCTCTCGCCGGCTCGCTCGGGGCCACCGTCGATTGCCCGGTGGGCGTCGAAGTCATCGGCGGTGCGGCGGCTGTCGTGGTGGCGGCCGGCGGAGGTGCGGCCGGCGGCACACTCGCCGCGGGCGCGGGCGGCGTCGAAGCCGGGGGGGGCGCAGCGGTTGCCGCAACCTGGCTCTCGCCGGTCGGTCTCGGCCACAGACCGGCTTGCGGTTCGGCTCGCGGCGCCGGAGGGCCAGTCGTGGTGTCCGGGGTCGAACTGCCCGGCGCCGGAGTGGTTCCGTCCGGCGAGCGTCGCATCGCGGGTGGCACCGGCAGGTTTTCAGGCAGCTGCGTGCCCTGGAAACCTCGGAACAGGAAGTTGTCGGCGACGGAGTTTGCCGACACCTGGCCGCGGATGTACGCGTAGCGGTCCAGCGCGAGCGCCGAGGATTTGCCCTCCTCGCGCACGACATATGGCCGCAGGAAGACGAACAGGTTGGTCTTCTTGCGGCCGCGGTTTTCGTAGCTGAAGAGATAGCCCAGCCCCGGGATCCGGCCCAGCAGCGGCAACGAACTGCGGCTGTTGTCACTGCGGTCCTCGATCAGGCCACCGAGGACGACGATGTTGCCGTCCTCGACGAGCACGGTCGATTCGAAGCTGCGCTTGTTGGTGATGATGCCGCCCTGCGCCGCGGTCAGCGTGTTCTGGATCGACGACAGTTCCTGGTAGATCGCCAGCCGCACGACTCCACCTTCGCTGATCTGCGGCTTCACACGCAGCTGCAGGCCGATGTCCTTGCGCTCAAAGGTCTGGAACGGATTGACGCCGGCCACGGCATTGCCGCCCGCATTGGCGAACGCGCCGGTGATCAGCGGGATGTTCTGGCCGACGAGAAACTTCGCCTCTTCGTTGTCGAGGGTCTGGATCGTGGGCGTCGACAGGATATTGGCGTCGGCCGTCGTCTCCAGTGCGCGGGCCAGGAACGCCAGGTTGAGCACTTCACCCACGCCCGGAATGTTGATCTTGCCGTTGATGACGCCGAGGTTCAGCCCCTGGCCGACCGAGCCGAGGTTCGAGGCCGTGCCGATGATGTTGGTTCCTGCCCCGCCGAAGTTCTGGCTGGCGACCACGCCGACGTCGCTGTTGTTGACGTTGCCGAGCGCCTGCCACTGAACGCCGAATTCGGCGGCCTTGTCGGCCGTCATTTCGACGATCAGCGATTCGATGACGACCTGCGCCCGCCGGACGTCGAGCTTGTCGATGATCGCGCGGATATTGCGATACAGCGGCTCGGGCGCGGTGATGATCAGCGAGTTGGTGGCCGCATCGGCCTGGATCAGTCCGGCGAGCGGCCCGCCGCCGCCACCTCCTCCGCCGCCGGCAGTACTGCCGCCCAGCGCCGCGCCTGTCGTCCCCGCGCTCAGTCCGGCTCCGCCGCCACCCGGCTGTCCGCTGGCGGGGCTTTGCTGGGATAGTCCGCTGCTGGCCCCGGCAGCGGGGCTGTAGGACGGATCGGAACTGATGATGGCCCGCAGCAGTGGCGCCAGGCGCGAGGCCTCGGCGTTGCGCAGGTAGACGACATTGATATTGCCGGGGGTCGAGGCGGGCCGGTCGAGCTGCGCGATCAGGTTCTTTGCCAGCGTGAGACGGGCCTGGCTCGGCGCGCGCACGATCAGCGTATTGGTGCGCGGTTCGGCCAGCACGGAGATCCGCTGGCCGGCGTCGATCGCCTGGCCGGCCGCCCGCGCGCCTTCGTCGAGGACACGGTTGACCACGGTGGCGATCTCCATCGCGAGCCCGTACTTCACCGGGATCATCTCGAGGTCCGACGTGGCTGGCGTGTCGATCGACTCGATGATGCGCTGGATGCGGCGCAGGTTTTCCGCGTAGTCGGTGATGACCAGCGTGTTGTTCTGCGGATAGGCCGAGATCGTGTTGTTCGGCGCAATCAGCGGCCGCAGGATCGGCACCATCGCGGTCGCCGACTCGTACTGGAGCCGGAAGACCTGGGTGATCAACTGGTCGCCACCGGGCGACGCATTGTTTGGCCCGACGACCGTGCCGCCTTGCAGCTTGGCGTCGGCTTCCGGCACGACGCGCATGACGTTGCCGGTCTGGACGATCGTGAAGCCCTGGAGGCGCAGCGCCGACAGCAACTGCTCATAGGCCTGCTGCTTGGTGACGGGCCGCTCGGTGACCAGCGACAGGGTGCCCTTGACACGCGGATCGATGACGAAGGTGCGGTTCGTGTACTGGCCGATCGCCCGCACGACGGCGTCGATGTCGGCGTTGACGAAGTTCAGCATCACGCTGTCGGCTGCAGGGGCTTCCTTCTTCTGGTTGCCGATCGTGCGGGGCTTGCTCTGCGCGGAGGCCGGTGGGGCAAAAGGCGGCAGAGCGAGGCTGAGCGCGCACAGGAGCGCAATGAGGCGGGCGAGTGAAGCCCCCCCTGCGCGTTTCGTCGAGCGCCCGCTAGTCATGTCACCCACCGCCGAAGTTCAGGACAGCCCCATCGCCGTCTCGCCGTCCCAGCAGCGAGATGAGGCCCGTCAGTTGTGCTTTCACCCCCGGATCGGTGCCCGCCAAGGCCTGTGCGCGGCCGGTAAAGCGTAAGCGCCCACCCTCTGGGATTGTGCCACTGCCCCTCAGCTCGAGGGGACCGGAAATGGTTAGTAATTCCAGCTGAGTTCCGGGCCAGACGCCGTTGGTCTGCAGGCGGTAGTGGCCCATCGGTGAGACGGGTGTCAGCGCGCTCGACGCGTGCTGCCACTCGGCCGAGAAATTGCCGCTCAGCCGGCGCGGTTCGATCTGGAGTCGATCCCAGGACAGCGCCAGGATCCCGCCGGGACGTACCGTGTTCCAGGGAGCACCGAGGCCGACAAGTAACGAGGCGGGCAGCTTGACGGTCGTGGCCCCGAGCGTGGTACTTCCTCCGAACAGACCCGAGCGAATCACGAGCGGCTGTGTCAACGCGGAAGGATGCGAAATCGTCAGGTCGATCTGGCCGGCGAGCAGCGACCATGGGCTGAGTTGCCACGACAGGCGCTCTGGCAGGCTCGCACGCGAGGCAGCGGCATCCGACGCCGCTGCCAGCACCAGGACTGCCGAGCCGTTCCAGATCGTCCCGTGGGCCTCCGCCAGGTCGACCCGGCCCTGGGTCGCGGAGCGCACGGCTCCTGCCGCCCACTGCGCGGGTGCGATGACGAGCACGGTCACCACGAGCACCACCAACGCCGCCAGCAGATAGAGAACGATTCGCATCGTCCGGGTTCATTTCCGCGCCAGGCGCAGGGCGAGCTCGGCATCGACATTGCCGGGCGTGGCGTCCTTGCCAGTGATGACGACCGACGCGGTGCGAGCGCCCAGCTCGCGCTCGATGCCCGCCAGCCAGGTGGCCCAGGTGCTGTAAGGAACGTCGGCGAACGTTAGTTGCATGTCACCGTCGGATAGCGGCACGACGCGCGAAGCCTTGAGGCCCGCGCGCTTCAGCGAGGACTCGATCGCGCCTTTCACTTCGGACGACGACACCGTGGCTACCTGCGGCTGCGTCCTGAGGCTCTTCACTTCGCCCAGCAGTGCGTCGAGCTCCGCCGCCTGCGCGCGCTGCTGGGGAAGCGTGCGCTCGAGCCGGCCGATGCCGGTCCAGGCTGGCTCGATGAGAACCAGATAAAGCACGGCGATCAGCACGACGCTCGCGCCCGCGCCGAGGATCATCCGCTCGCGTGGGGCACGTTCGGCCCAGAACTGTCGCAGCGTCTCCATCATGAGCCCGCCGCCGTCACGCGCGCCGTACCGTCGGCTTCGAACCGAATCGAAAGCCCCTGCTGCACCGCGGCCGCGCGCATCGTGTTCTGGAAGGCGGGGTTGTCGCCCATTCCCCCCTTGAACCTGACCTTCAATGCGCCGTCGCGGTACTCGAGCCCGCCGACGGCTCCCAACGGCGCCGCCGAAAGCAGTACCGCGGTACGCGCGTTCAGGACCGAGAAGTCATTGGCCGACGGGATCCCGGCACGGGCGCGCAGGTCACTCAGTTGGCGTTTCGTCTGGAGCACCGGATCGACGATAGCCGTGGACTCCGGGAAGCTGGTGCGAAACGCGCTCTCCATCTGTTGCCGCACGGCCTTCGACTCGGACTCGAGCTTCAGCCAGTAGGCATTCATGCCCGCAATCGCGACCAGCGCGCCGACCGCCATCCAGATGAGTGGCACCTTCAGCGATTTGGCCTTGAGGGCGCTGGCGCGACCTGCCAAGGGCATCAGGGCGCCCAGCATTCCGCCCGGGGCGAAGCTACCCTGGAGAAGGTTGACTGCGCCCTCGATGCTGTTGGCATCCGCCTCGGTTGCCGAGGCCTCGACCTGCACGTTGAGGGCAGCGGCGAGCGAGTTCATCTTCGCGGCCTCACGACCATAGGCCTGGATGCGCCGGACGCCGAGCTGCCGCACCGCCAGCGCGAGTGCCGCGGGAACTTCATCGCCGGCGAGCTCGAACGAAAAGCCGTCGTGCGTGGCCGACCGCGCCACCCCGCGACTGCGGTCGACCCGCACCGAGAGCACGCCGGCGGCCGGAGGGGGGACGGTGTAGATCTCGCTAGTAGGCGGCCCGCACGCGGAAGCCGGCTTCCGCGCAGGCATCGAGTGCCCGTGTCAGCACGCCACGATCGATGACCGCGATCGGCATCTTCGGCTGGGCTGCGATCGTCGTCGAGCCGCTGCCGCCGCGCGGGACACTGAACGCGAAGTGGCAGTCCGCCACTTCCGCGAGCAGCCGGTCCTCCAGCATGTTGGGCAGCGCCAGCCGCAGCTTGCCCTCCGACAGCTTGGGTGGCTCGATCGCCGTGACAAAGATATCGGCCGGATCGAATACAAGGTCGAGCGCCACCGCCTTGGGCAGCAGCGCGATCGGTGTTTCGCCGCGCGTCCCGCCGGGTCCGGGCGCGACAAATGTCACGACACTGCCGGATGACAGGTGTCCCTTCGCGCCCAACGAGCGTCGGGGCGGGACGAAGACCAGCAGTCGTTGCAGTGATCGTTCTTTCATTGGTCGATCAGATTTCGCGGATCCAGAGCACAGTAACCGGCTGTATACCCTGACCCGGCACCCCGCGACGGACCAGGGCTTCCATGCGCGTCACGGCCCGGTCCAGTTTGACCTCGCCGCGCACGAAGAAAAAGCGCGAAGCGGTGGCGATATCCGCCTCTCCAACGCCGTTTGCCTTGGCGCCCAGTCGGGTGCGCACCTCGCCGACGTTGTTGAAGTACGAGATCCGCTCGCGCTCCGCGACCAGGGCGCGGGCATCGGAGAGCGACATCTCGGGCACGCGGGCGGCGATCACTTCGGGTCGGGCGGTGTTGACGTTGACCGGCGTACGTTCGTCCAGCACGACGATGTAGGGCGCGAGGCGTTGTGCCGCTTCGCCCGAGATGCCGGGAATCGAGATCAGGTCCTGCGGCAGCATCAACGGGATCGGACGGGTCATATCGCCCGTCTGCATGGAATCCGGCATGCGTCCGCCGTCGTCGACGACCGTGGACGGCAAGGCGAGCTGCATGCGCTGGGCGATCAGGTCGGCGGTCTGCTGCGGCACCTGCAGCAGCGTGCACAAGCCGGCGCAGGGCTTCGAGTTCGGATTCGACGATCTCGCCCTTGTCGATCAGGTTGCGCAGATTGAGCCGCGACTGTGCGTCTTCCATCGAGCCGGCGATCGAGGCCTGCGAGGCGAGCACCGACGTCTCGCCCAGTTGATCGAGCCGGGTTTCGGCCAGCGGCTGGGCCCAGGGCTCCGACAACGCGTCGTAGCTCGAGCGGTTCGCGTCTTCGCGCAGGATCGCGCGACCCCAGTCGAGTGCGCCGCGCAGCAGCAGACGGCTCTGCGCCATCAGTTGCTGGTTCTCGATCGTCCGCAACAGCACGAACTGCCGGTAGAACAGCGCGCTGACGATTATGGTCGCCAAAGCTGCCACAAAGAGCGCAAGCAACACGGCCGCGCCGCGTTGCATGTGCCGCAATCGGGTGTGCGGTGCGTGAACCGTCATGCGCCCACCAGCAGCACGCGCCGGAATGTCTTGCCGTCGCCACGTTCGATCGTCACTTCCACGCCCGGCACGACGGCGTTGGCCGCCGCGGGCGCACCGCCGGCTGGATCCTGCGCTACGTTGGGGTCAACCCAGCCGCCATTCGGCGACCATGTCCTCACGTACAGCGTACGTACATTGGTCAGCAGCCGCGCCGTTTCCAGCCGGTCGGTCGGGATGGTCTGGAACCCTGGCAAGGCCGCTGTCGCCTGCCGCGTCAGCGTCCCGTCGACGACACGGTAAAAGACCGTCTGCACTTCCGTCGGCCGGTCTGTCGTGGCGGGCGCGATGCGCGCGAGCTGCAGCAGGGTGGAGCCGCCGGCCACCGACACGACGACCGGGGACTGCGAGAGCCCCAGGAACTTCGGATTGGTCACCTGTGACAGATCGCGTTCCATCTGGCCGAAGGTCGTCAACAAGGCGCGTACGTCAGTCGCTTCCGGCTCGAGCCGCTCTCGGGTGCGGACCAGCGAGTCGAGTCCGCGCCAGGCAATGACGGAAACGATCGACAGCACGGAGATCGCCACCAGCAGCTCGAGCAGAGTGAATCCGCGTACTCGCGTACGAGCCTCGGGGCTGCGCCCTGCGGCGCGAGCTTGCTTGAGACGGCTCTGCGCTGCACTCATTGATTGGTCGGCAACACCGTCATCAACTCCGCCAGCATGCGCGGCGAGCCGTCGGTGGCCGTCTTGTAGACGCGCACTTCGACGCGCCGGAAGAACGGGTTGGGTGTTGGCTTGACGGCCTGCACGCACTGGAAGGTCTGGCCGCCCTGCTCGCACGGCAGGCTGTTTTCGCCCTGCTCGAGCCGCTCGCGCGCGAGGCGCAGTTCCAGCAGGCGATTCTCGGCCGTCATGATGGCCAGCATCTTCTCGCGCGTGTACTCCGCCGTTGAGGTCAGCGCCATGGCGCCCCGCATGGCGGAGGCGAGCGCCACCCCGATGATCACGAGTGCGACCAGCACTTCCAGCAGTGTGAATCCCCGCCCGGCGCGCTTCATTGCACCACCGTGGCGCGGCCCGCTTCGTCGAAGTCGATGCGCACCGTCGCGTCCTCGTTCGAGAGTTCGAGCCGCCAGTGCGGCTGCACCCACTCACGCGCGATCGCCATGCGTACGGGCGGAGCCCCGGGTCCAAGCAGCACCTGTGCTGGTTGCGGCCCGGCGCCGTCCTGCAGGGACAGGCGCGTCAACGGTGTCTCCCACGTGCGCTCGCGCAGCAGGTCATCCTCGCTGAGCAGCCGGCGCTCGCCGCCGACTTCGGCGACGAAGCGATAGCTGCGCAGATCCGCCTCCCAGACGATGGGCAACTGCCGGATGCGGGCCTCGTCTGCTGCAAGTGACATCAGCTGCCCGATCCGTTCGGCCTCCCGCAGGTAGTTTCTGGCGCGGGTCCGGTGTGACGCTGATGCGTGACGATCGAGATGAGGATGCCGGCCAGCACGATGACGACCAGCATCTCGATCAACGTGAAGCCGCGCCGGCCGTCGGTGCCGGGCGATGGCAGAAACGCAGGGCGCCGGCGACGTCAACATCGGAGTCCGGTATCGGGGTGGGCGAGCGTGGCGCCAAGCGGCGCGCAGGCCTGCGGCCTACAGCGACCAGGACCCGATGTCGGCGTCCGTGTTCTGGCCGCCTGACTGGCCGTCGGCGCCAAAGCTGAAGACGTCGATCTCGCCCCGCAGTCCCGGATTCAGGTACTGATAGGGATGGCCCCAGGGATCCTTGGGCACCGAACTGCGCTCGAGATAGCCACCCTGTTTCCAGTTCATCGGCATAGGCTCGGTCGAGGGCTTGGTGAGCAGCGCCTGCAGGCCCTGCTCCGTGGTCGGATAGCGTCCGTTGTCAAGCCGGTAGAGCTTGAGCGCCTGCATAACCGACGCGATGTCCTGCCGCGCCGCGGCGATCCGCGCGTCGTCGGTGCGACCCACGACTTTGGGAACGATCAGCGCGGCCAGGATCCCGAGAATCGTGATCACGACCATGATTTCGATCAGCGTGAATCCGCGATCGCGCGAGAATCTTTGGGAGCTTCATCGAACGCATATGACCACTGCCCGAGGCTAAAGAAAGCTTGAAGTTGCGCGCCGAAGGCCTTGAACTTCCTGTGTTTTGGGCGCGGACAACGAGGACTGCGACGGATATTATCAATGCAAGATGGCGACCTTACCCCTCTTAGGCGGGATGTGACCGGGCCGCTAATGCAACAGGATGAGTCGAGGCGCAACGTGGCGCGCGATGATCCGCGCCTTGGCTTGACGATGCGATGCTGAAGAAACTGACTTCTGCGGTGGTCCACCTGCTGTTCTTCGCCGGTGTGGTCGCCATTGGCGCCTACTGGTCGGTGCGCATCTTCACGCCCGCCCCGACGACCGCGCCGCCGCCCCTGCCGCCGCCGCCGCTGCGCGACCCGGATCCGGCCGCGGCCGCCCGCATGTTCGGCAAGGTCGCGGTCGCCCAGGCCGTTGTCGCCACCAACATCCAGGCGCTCGGAGCCTTTGCTGCCGGCGAGGACTCCAGTGCGGTACTCGCAGTCGACGGCAAGCCCCCGCGCGTCTATCTGGTGGGGCAGGAAATTGTGCCGGGCACACGGCTCGCGTCGATCACCTCCGAAGTCATCGTGCTGGAGACCTCTGCCGGCCGGCAGGAGGTTCGTCTTCCGCCGCCACCGGCCGTGGCAATGAGCGGGGCCGCGCCCGCTCCGAACTTTGCGCGTGAGGGCAACACCCTGACCGCGCCGAGCGCCGGCGGTGCTCCGGCCATCGCTCCGCGCCCGGCGCAGACACCGCCACCTCAGCCCGTCATGCCCGGGGCCGCGCCGGGGGCACCTCCGTCCGTCCACGCCGCAGACGCAGTGACGCGGCGTCGCTTTGCAATGCTGACTCGAGGCGTTGCAGACGTAAGGAAAGGTAATTCGGTGCGACCGGACGCGGATCGCATGTGTCCAATGAGTTCACCTTCCCAGGAGATGCTCATGAACACCCGAACCCTGATCGCCGCCGCCTTGTTTACGTCGGCCTCCACCGTCTTTGCCGCTGCCACCGATGGCTCTGCGCCACCGCGCGCCAGGCCGGAGCCTGGACCAGAACGGCGACGGAATGATCTCGCGCGACGAGGCCGCCGCCCACCCGCGGCTCGGCCAGTCGTTCGATCAGCTGGATGCGAACCATGATGGCGTCCTCTCGCGCGAGGAACTGCGCGCGGGACATCGTCCGGGCCATCACGGACGCCACGCGAGCCTGGATGTCAACGGCGATGGCTCGATCTCACGCGACGAGGCACAGTCGGCGCCGCGGCTCGCAGAAAATTTCGATGCCATTGACGCCAACAAGGATGGAACGTTGACTCGCGATGAACTGGCGGCGTGGCGCAAGGCACACCCGCGCACCGCGCCTGGAACGTCAGCCGAACCGATCAAGCCCTGAGTAGGCCCTGCAACCGCAAGTCCGACTGGGGCGGCGCCTGGATTGCCGGCCGGCGCGCATTACCGCGCCGGCCCGGGGCCACTCGTCCCCGCCGGGCGTGCTTAAAACTGACGGCCTCAGCCCTCAAGCGCCTCCGAAGGGCAGGAAAGCGACGGATCCGCCGTCGCTCGAGGAGCTTGATCGGGCCTCTCTGCGGCTCGGACTGCTGTCTTGGATCAGTGCAGGGTGGGCTAAGTAGGTCAACATTCCGGCGGATTGCTCTGAGGCGGCGGATTCCGGCATTCTTGCCATGGGTATGCACTTGCTTGAACGAAGGCGCACTGTCACCATCTAATTAGGCATGACGACGCAATCGAAGTCACCACCGAAGCCCGTGACGCCGCCGACCGCGGGCGAGCGCGCCTGGCGGAACACCTTCTACTTCCTGAGCGCGCTGCTGGCTGGCCTGGCTCTCGTGCAGATCGAGGCCGGGCGGTGGGCGCACGGCATGGGTGATCTGGGCGCTTCGGTGTTGATGCTGTCGGTGATGGTCCAGTTCCCGTTTCTGCGCGCGGTCGTCCGCGCCAGCGCCGACGAAGAGGGTTCGCCCGAGCGCATGAAGCGCCGGCGCGAGGAACTGATGCAGCAGGCCCAGCAGCTGAAGGCTGCGAACCCCTGGTCCGATGTCGCGGGCCGAGCCGGCTGGATCCTCCTTGGGATTTCCCTGGTTCTGCGTATCGTCGGCGCGCCTTGAGGCGGGCTGATCGGTGCTTCTCCAGTCGCTTCCCCGGTTCGCCGCCTGACGATTCACCTTCGCGACCACGCGGCCACGCAGGCGCGTTTCGTGTCCGCCGTTCAGCAATTCGTCGCACCAAGGTCGCGACACCCGCAGTTGCTCTCTAGAGTGACACCCTGAAGGCAGGCCTCGAAAGATGCAGCCGCGGACCGGGGCGCAAAGGCCGAGTGATCGCAATGGCAGCGCAGTGAGGCGAACCTCAGAGCGACCCCACTAGTACGTCCAACAGATTGAGTTCCTCCAGCCCCGGTTTGCCTCCGGGGTACCCTCCGGCCCGGTCGAATCCGGGCCATTTTTTTCATGGCGCGAGGTTCGGGTCGCTTGCGGCGGCACGATCCGGCCCGCGGCCGGCCCACGCGGCCGGTTACCGCTGTGCCGCGAATTCGCAGTCTGGGCAGCGCTTCATGCAGCCTGTCGCATCAATCTGGAGGTGCCTGCAGCCCGCCCGTACCGTGTCGACATTGCAGGCCCTGATGGCCGGCCCAGCACCTACGCAACCGCGATAATCCCTTATGGATCCAAACACAACGTCGGCGCCCAATGGCGGTCCGGAATCGGCTCCCGCCGGTGGCGTCTTGCGGCGGGCCGGTTCGGCCACGGTGGCCGGCGCCAAGGCGGCGGCGCCCGTTGTGGCCAGTGGCGCCGCTCACTCTTGGTCGTACTTCCAGAGGCACGTCATGCCGCTGCTGAAGCGCGTCTTTGGACGAATCGGCGACTGGCTGGCCACCGTCGGGTGGGGCAAGTTCGTACTGGTGGCGATTTTAATGCTGGCCGCGGCGGGAATCGCCACTAACGTCATCTACAACGAGGGCCCCGTACTGGTCGTCGACCGCAAGGCGCCGAAAGAGAACGTCAAGATCGATATCAAGGTTGGGCCTGACGGCATCCGTATCGAACGGCCCGGGACGCCGAAGACGCCAAGTCCACCCAAGGCGCCAGAGGCGCCTCGTCCGCCGGCTCCACCGGCCGTTCCTGGCTCAGCCAAGGGCGCGAGCACGGTGAATATCGACGAGAACGGCATCCGCATCCTCTCTCAGCGAGACGGAAAGCCGGTGCAGGTGGTGATCGACAGCACGGGCATCCGCGTCGAAGACGGCGCGACCGCTCCGCCCCCTCCGGTTGAAGAGCCGCCGGCCGTGGTGATCGATCGGTCGGGTGCCGTGGTGATTCCCCCCGATGTGGCCGCCGACCCCGACAAGGTCGAGTTGGCGCTGGAAAGCGCGCGCAAGGAAATCGAGACCATCGTCCAGGACCAGGTGAACCGGAAGGTTGCGCGCGAGGTCCACACCTATCGCGAGCGCAGCGGCGACTGGGTGATGAGCTTCGTTTTCCTGATGATCCTGACGGGCATCATCGTCAAGGTCGTGCTGGGCGGGAAGAAGCGCGCCGAGCGGCGTGCCCAGGTGGCCACGGCGACTGCCGCCGAGGAAAGCCTCAAGCGGCAGCTCGTGGAGGCCCAGCTCAAGATGATGCAGGCCCAGGTCGAGCCGCACTTCCTGTTCAACACGCTGGCGTCGGTCGACTACCTGATCGAGACCGATCCGCCGACGGCCTCGAAGATGCAGAAGAACCTGATCCAGTATCTGCGGGCCGCGCTGCCGCAGATGCGCGAAGGGTCGACCACGCTGGGCAAGGAAATCCAGCTCTGTCGCTCGTACCTCGAGATCCTGAAGTTCCGCATGGAAGACCGGCTGCAGTACTCGGTCACGGTGCCGCAGGGGCTGCAGTCGGCGCAGTTTCCGCCGATGATGCTGCAGTCGCTGATCGAGAACTCGATCAAGCACGGCCTGGAGCCGAAACCCGAAGGCGGAGCGATCACGATCTCGGCCGACATCGTCGACGGCCGCTTGCGTGTCACGGTAGCGGACTCCGGGCTTGGTTTTGCCGCAGCATCGCAGCCCGGTACCGGCGTTGGCCTCGCCAATGTCCGCGAACGGCTGGCGGCGCTCTACGGCGGGCGCGCGCGGCTTTCGATCGACGCGAATCATCCGAGCGGCACCATCGTGACGATCGACGTGCCGTACACCTTCGAGGCCGACGCGCCGATGCAGGCCACACCGCAACCGGCCTGACATAATCGCCGCATGCCACGGGCGATCATTGCGGACGACGAACGGCTGATGCGCGAGCAGTTGCGCGCGCGGCTGGTCGACGTCTGGCCCGAACTCGAGATCGTCGCCGAGGCAAAGAACGGGGAAGAGGCCGTGGCCGCGGTGCGGGAACACGCACCGGACCTGGCCTTCCTCGACATCCGGATGCCCGGCATGACCGGCATCGAGGCGGCCCGTGCACATCGGCGACGCGTGCCACATCGTGTTCATCACCGCCTACAACGAATACGCGGTCGACGCCTTCGAACATGGCGCGGTCGACTACGTGCTGAAGCCGGCCGAGCGCGAGCGCCTGGAGGTGACCGTCGCACGCTTGAAGAAGCGACTGGGCCAGCGCCCGAGCGATCTCGGCGAATTGCTCACGAAGCTCGCGGCCCGCCTGGATGCGGCTGAGGCCCCGGATTCAGCAAAGAGCAGTGGGCACCTGCAGTGGATCCAGGCGAGCGTCGGCCAGCAATTGAAGCTGATCCCGGTGGCCGACATCCTGTTCTTCACGTCGGACGAGAAGTACACGCGCGTGCAGACGGAAACGTTCGAGGCGCTGATCCGCAAGCCGATCAAGGAACTGGTCGAGGAGCTCGATCCCGGGAAGTTCTGGCAGATCCATCGGTCGACGATCGTGAACGCCGATGCCATCGCCGGGGTCACGCGCGACTTTCGCGGTCGACAACTGGTGCAGGTTCGCGGCCGGACCGACAAGCTCGAAGTCAGCCGTAACTACACGCACCTGTTCAAGCAGATGTAGGCGGAGACGCGGCGTTCCCGACCCGGAAGCCGAGGTCGAGCGCCGCGATCGCTTCACCGAACGCTTCCTGCAGGCACGGACGTCGGTGTTGCGGCCTCCAGGGACAGGTAGGCGCGAGGTTCGACCGGGTCATGCATCATCTGCATGCCGGCCCGCCGAGCGAGCGAGGCGAGCGCTTCATTCTCAGGCACGTAGGCCAGCACCAGCGAATCCCGGCCACGGTTGCGCGCATGAGTGGCCGCACGGTCGAGAAGGGCAAGCCCGACTCCGCGTCGCCGCGCCTCGGGAGCAACCGAGAGCCCGAGTTCCGCCGAATGCTGGTCGGCGTCGAACGCCAGGTGCGCGAATGCAAGGAGGCGTCCTTCCTCGTCAAAGCCACCGAAGGCGGCGTCCCGGCTGAAACGAAGCTGACCGGACGTACGCAGCCAGCGATGTGTCGCTGACGGTGTAGCCGAAACGGAGTCGACGATCCCCGGCAGGAAGCGAGAGGAGGTGAGTGGCGATCCGCTTGCGGTGAGCCGTTCCCAGTTGTGCGATCAGCAGGCTTGCCGTGGGGCAAGCCGCCGGTGTCCGGACCTCCGGCAGACTGGATGCCGTGAGGTTGCGACGCGCAGGCTCGGTCTTCGGGCGACAGGCGTATTTTGTGCATTGCACAAGTATCGGGCGCTTGGGTTGATATGTCAACCGGCAGCGGGCGTTATCGGCCGCCGCAAGGCAGTAAAGCGTGCGCTAACTTTCAGAAACGGGCTCACGCGGACCGTTTCCGCGTTGTGGGGGAGTGCCTCTAGCGCGGTGGCGTCGCGTCCGGCGGTTTCTAGATGAGCACAAATAGGCATGTCGGTTTGACAAGCCTTTGTTGCACAACCATAATTTGCGGTTCGCCGCGGAGGGGTGCCCGAGTGGTTAAAGGGGGCAGACTGTAAATCTGTTGGCTTACGCCTACGTTGGTTCGAATCCAACCTCCTCCACCAGTACTTCCCGAGCAAGCATGAGCAGGTGATCGGCGTGCAGGAAACCGAGAATCACGCACGAAGTGCGAAGTGGAAGACGGCTTTTGAGATCAGGAGTTCGTTGAGCGGGTGTAGCTCAATGGTAGAGCAGAAGCCTTCCAAGCTTACGACGAGGGTTCGATTCCCTTCACCCGCTCCAGAGATTTTCCAAGGGGACATCGCACAGCCCAAAGCAACACCGCGGCGTTGAGCGAAAGCGGGAACGACGCGAGGCCCATGTGGCTCAGTGGTAGAGCACTCCCTTGGTAAGGGAGAGGTCACGCGTTCGATCCGCGTCATGGGCACCAGATTTGAAGTCAGGGTAGACGCCGCGGTCGGCAGCGACCCGGCGTGTTCGAGACAAGGCAGTCAGGAGTCTGCGATGGCAAAAGGCAAATTTGAGCGTACGAAGCCGCATGTGAATGTGGGGACGATTGGGCACGTGGATCATGGCAAGACGACGCTTGACGGCGGCGATGACCTTGGTGTTATCGAAGCAGTTTGGTGGCGAGGCCAAGGCGTACGACCAGATTGATGCGGCGCCGGAGGAGAAGGCGCGCGGCATCACCATCAACACCGCCCACGTCGAGTACGAGACCAAGAACCGGCACTACGCCCACGTCGACTGCCCGGGCCATGCCGACTACGTCAAGAACATGATCACCGGTGCCGCCCAGATGGACGGCGCCATCCTGGTCGTCAGCTGCCGCCGACGGCCCGATGCCGCAGACGCGCGAGCACATCCTGCTGGCGCGCCAGGTCGGGGTGCCCTACATCATCGTCTACATGAACAAAGTCGACATGGTCGACGACGCCGAGCTGCTCGAGCTGGTCGAGCTCGAAGTGCGCGAGCTGCTCAGCAAGTACGAGTTTCCGGGCGACGACATTCCCATCATCAAGGGCAGCGCCAAGATGGCGCTCGAAGGCGACAAGGGCGAGCTGGGCGAGCAGTCCATCATGAAGCTTGCCGAGGCGCTCGACAGCTACATCCCGACGCCCGAGCGGGCCATCGACGGCGCCTTCCTGATGCCGGTCGAAGACGTGTTCTCCATCTCCGGTCGCGGCACCGTGGTGACCGGCCGGATCGAGCGCGGCATCGTCAAGGTCGGTGATGAAATCGAGATCATCGGCATCAAGCCCACGCTGAAGACCACCTGCACCGGGGTCGAGATGTTCAGGAAGCTCCTGGACCAGGGCCAGGCCGGTGACAACGTCGGGGTGCTGCTGCGCGGCACCAAGCGCGAGGAAGTCGAGCGCGGCCAGGTGCTGGCCAAGCCCGGCTCGATCACGCCGCACACCAAGTTCAAGGCCGAGGTGTATGTGCTGTCCAAGGAAGAGGGCGGCCGTCACACCCCGTTCTTCAATGGCTATCGGCCGCAGTTTTACTTCCGCACGACCGATGTGACCGGCTCGATCCAGTTGCCGGCCGGCACCGAGATGGTGATGCCGGGCGACAACATCCAGATGGATGTGGCGCTGATCGCGCCGATCGCGATGGAAGAAGGACTGCGCTTTGCCATCCGCGAAGGCGGCCGTACCGTCGGCGCCGGCGTCGTGGCCAAGATCGTCGAGTAGGAGAGAGATCGCGGCGCGGCCGCAGGGCTGCGCCGGCCAGTTTCGGTAGGGGTATAGCTCAACTGGCAGAGCGTCGGTCTCCAAAACCGAAGGTTGGGGGTTCGATTCCCTCTGCCCCTGCCAATCAGAGTGAACCCCGCCGAACGCGGGGCAGATGAGATCAAAGCAGATGACGACGCAAAACGTCGAGACAGTAGCCAGCAAGGCCGATTTCGCCATCGTCGCGGTGGCGGTGCTCGCGGCTGCCGCCGGCGTGCTCGGCTTCACCTTCCTGTCGGAGCAGCCGACGGTGGTGCGGCTCGGTGCCTTGGTCGGCAGGGCTGGTAGCCGGGATCGCGATCGCCTGGTTCTCCGAGCCGGGCAAACGCTTCATCGCTTATGCGCGCGAGTCGTACCAGGAAACGAAACGCGTGGTCTGGCCTTCGCGGAAGGAAACGATCAGCACGACCGGCATCGTCTTCGGCTTCGTGGTGCTGATGGCGATCTTCCTGTTCATCGTCGACAAGAGCCTCGAGTGGTTCCTGTACGACCTGCTGCTGAGCTGGCGCTGAAGAGGCACGAATGACGACTGAAGCTGCAACCGGTTCAAGTACCAAGCGCTGGTACGTGGTCCATGCCTATTCCGGCATGGAAAAGAGTGTCGCGCGCACGCTGCAGGAGCGGATCAATCGCGCCGGGCTGCAGTCGCAGTTCGGGCAGATCCTGGTCCCGGTCGAAGAAGTCGTCGAGGTCAAGGGCGGCAAGAAGTCGATCACCGAGCGTCGCATGTACTCGGGCTATGTACTGGTCGAGATGGACATGACCGACGAGGCCTGGCACCTGGTCAAGAGCACGCCGAAGGTGACGGGCTTTCTCGGAGGCACCGCCAATCGCCCGTCGCCACTGCCGCAGAAGGAAGTCGACGAGATCCTGCACCGCATGCAGGAAGGCGCCGAGAAGCCGCGCCCGAAGACGCTGTTCGAGGTGGGCGAGATGGTGCGCGTCAAGGATGGTCCGTTCACCGACTTCAACGGCAATGTCGAGGAAGTGAACTACGAGAAGAGCCGCCTGCGCGTGTCGGTGACGATCTTCGGTCGTTCGACGCCGGTCGAGCTCGAATTCGGGCAGGTCGAGAAGGTTTAGTCGAACAAAGTGGCGAGCTGCGCTCGCTACTTTGTTCGAGTTGTTCAGCGTGATTTGCTTGGGGCGGCCCGGCGCAAATCACGGAAGCAAAAGCAGGGGCCGAATTAACCGGGGAGCTGTGCGTAGAGCCGCACGGCGCTTGAACCCACAGGAGCCATCATGGCAAAGAAGATCGTCGGCTTTATCAAGCTGCAAGTGCCGGCCGGGAAGGCGAATCCGTCGCCCCCGATCGGCCCCGCGCTCGGTCAGCGCGGCCTGAACATCATGGAGTTCTGCAAGGCGTTCAACGCCCAGACGCAAGGCGTTGAGCCGGGCCTGCCGATTCCGGTGGTGATCACGGCCTACGCGGACAAGAGCTTCACCTTCGTGATGAAGACGCCGCCCGCGACGGTGCTGATCAAGAAGGCCGCGAAGATCGACAAGGGTTCGCCCAAGCCGCACACCGACAAGGTCGGCAAGATCACGCGCGCCCAGGCCGAGGACATCGCCAAGGCGAAGATGCCCGACCTCACCGCCGCCGGACTCGACGCCGCCGTGCGCACGATCGCCGGCAGCGCCCGTTCGATGGGCATTACCGTGGAGGGACTGTAAATGTCGACGCTTTCCAAGCGGTCCAAGGCTATCCACGCGAAAGCCGATCCCCAGAAGCACTATGCCGTCGCGGACGCGCTCACGCTGGTGAAGGAGTGCGCCACTGCGAAGTTCGACGAGTCGGTCGACGTCGCTGTCGTGCTCGGAATTGATTCGAAGAAGTCGGACCAGTCGGTGCGTGGCTCGGTCGTGCTGCCAGCGGGCAGCGGCAAGACCAAGCGCGTCGCGGTCTTCACGCAGGGCGCCAAGGCCGACGAGGCCAAGGCGGCTGGCGCCGACATCGTCGGCTTCGAAGACCTCGCGGCGAAGGTCAAGGAAGGTTTCATGGACTTCGACGTCGTCATTGCGTCGCCGGATGCGATGCGCGTCGTCGGCCAGCTCGGCCAGATCCTGGGGCCTCGTGGCCTGATGCCGAATCCGAAGGTCGGCACGGTGACACCGGACGTCGTGCAGGCGGTGAAGAATGCCAAGGCCGGTCAGGTGCAGTTCCGCGCCGACAAGGCCGGCATCATTCACGCCACCATTGGTCGTGCTTCGTTTGACGTGGATCGGCTGAAGACGAACCTGTCGGCGCTGATCGATGCGCTGAACAAGGTGAAGCCTGCATCGAGCAAGGGCATCTATCTGCGCAAGATTTCGATTTCCTCGACGATGGGCATCGGCGTGCGCGTCGATGCGTCGTCGTTGAGCGCCTAGTACTGAGTTAAGGAATACGACCCGGCTGCGACCGGGTCACAAGGGACTTTGGGCTGCGCGCCGCGTCGGAACATCGATACGGGCGCGCTGCTGTCAAAGACCGCTGGACGAGAACGACACCGATGGCGCGAGCGTGCAACGAATGCGCCCCAGGGTCTTCTCCTTAATCACCGTCTGCTCTGTCTCGCATCGAAACGCTCGGCGATGACAGGTCGGCAGCAGGAGTCCAGCGCAGACGGCCCCGAGGAAGACATGGACAGTGCGTTGTTCAGCGCTCGAGATGTCGCTTCGGACGCCGGGTGGTGCAACCGGTGCCTAGCCAGTGCGCAAGCACGAATGCGAAGCACATTTTGAGTGGAGCCAGTACCGTGGGTCTCAATCGCCAAGAAAAAGCGGCCAAGGTCGAAGAGGTTTGTGCCCTCGTGGCAGCGGCCCAGACGATCGTCGTCGCTGAGTACCGTGGTCTGGATGTGGAATCGGTCACCAAGCTGCGCAAGAACGCGCGCAGTCAAGGTGTCCAGCTGCGCGTTCTGAAGAACACGCTGGCACGTCGCGCCGTTGACGGAACACCGTTCTCCGGGCTGTCCGACAAGTTGGTCGGGCCGCTCGTGTACGGCTTTTCCGCTGACCCGGTTGCGGCGGCCAAGGTGCTCTCCAGCTTTGCCAAGGACAACGACAAGCTCGTCGTCAAGGCCGGCGCGATGGCCAATTTCGTCATGGACGAAAAGGGCGTCAAGGCGCTGGCGACGATGCCGAGCCGTGAGGAACTCCTGGCCAAGCTGATGGCAACGATGCAGGCGCCGATCGCGCAGTTCGTTCGTACTCTGAACGAAGTGCCGTCACGCCTGGTCCGTACGCTCGCCGCAGTCCGCGACGCCAAGGAAGGCGCGACCGCCTGATCCGCATCCAAAGTTCTGGAACTGAATCAACGCATAGGAGTCAATGAAATGGCACTTTCGAATCAAGAAATCCTCGACGCGATCGGCGCGAAGTCCGTCCTCGAGATCAGCGAGCTGATCAAGATGATGGAAGAGAAGTTCGGCGTCTCGGCGGCTGCGGCTGCCGTGGCAGTGGCCGCTCCAGCGGGCGGCGGTGCAGCCGCTCCGGCCGCCGAAGAGCAGACCGAGTTCAACGTCATCCTGGCTGAAATTGGCGCCAACAAGGTCAACGTCATCAAGGCGGTGCGCGAGCTGACCGGCCTGGGCCTGAAGGAAGCCAAGGACCTGGTCGACGGCGCGCCCAAGCCCGTCAAGGAAGGCGTGAACAAGGCCGATGCCGAGGCCGCCAAGAAGAAGCTGGAAGAAGCTGGCGCCAAGGTCGAAGTCAAGTAATTTCGGGGGAGCCGGCGAGGCGTTGCCTCGCCGGCAACTTCAGTTTTTTGGCCGGGAGGCCTTCGATCTGGGGCTGCGGGCTTCAGATCAAAGACTTCCCCTGAATGAGCGGACGCGCAGGACTCCCCTACGCCGCCCGGGCGA
>CAWEPP010000024.1:0-64563 GCA_963810985.1 uncultured beta proteobacterium | reverse complement strand
GGTGCGGTGATGTCGACAAGTAATTGTTTCGGACAAGAAAGAATTCTTTCGGACAATTGCCTTATTGAGATCCCCAAAGAAACTGGATTGTCCGCAAATCATGCCTCATGGGCGAGCCTAACAAGGCTGATGAAGCAGCCAACCAAGGGATGACCGCTTGCAAAGGTCAGAATAGGCGGAAGCCCGTCGTTCAAAACGAACCCGGTCCAGAAGCCCGCTGTCGACCCGTTGCGGCCATCAGCGTTTTCCGAAAGCAGTCGTGGAATTCACGCCGGTAGCGGACGTCTAACGCTGACGCTGAGCGGCGGGCGAAAGCAGGCAAAGCCTGCTTTCGGCGGTCCGCTCGAGCAATTGGTTGGGCGTTACCCTTGAATACACAGCGGCTACTTCGTCATGCTTATCGAGATCACCTGCATGTCACGGGTGCCTGGACCCTGTGCGTGCTTTTCAGTGCGCCTGAAGCTGCGCTTTACGAAGATGCCGAGCTCCGTACTGATCCAGTCGACGTTCTCATTTCCGAGCGTGTCGGAACTGGACACTCTGAAAGCCTTGAAGGTGCCGGCGGGCGTCGTAGCACTCTCGTAGGCCTCGACTTTCTGCACCAACTCGTAGGAAACCGTTCGATTCGCCGAATGAAGGGTGATGCGATCACCTTCTTCGACGTCTTGCCAACCTGCAGCGGCCAGTCCAGGTTGTAAGGAGGCTGCCGGCTGGCTCAAGATTTTTCGTCCTTTATTTGGCGATGTAATCGAGGGCCAGAGACGCAGGAGGGTGTCTCCGGGGTCTCAAACGTGATGACGTGTGATCCCTGCCAAGTACCCGCTCGCCTCGAGTCATCGGCACTTGAGTGCTGTCTCGTCATTCCATAGCTGCCTGTGTCGACACGGGCATTCACCCATGTCGATCCGGAGGGCGGAGCGACATACCGTTCTGCCCTCGGTGGCGCCGTGGCGCAACCGGATGAGGCCAGCGCGACTACGAGGCCGGTGGTCCACGCGAACTGCCGCAACGTGACGATGCACTTCCTCTCGGACTTCTCCAAGTGACTCTGTACTGCGGAAGAGTGGTAGGCGCGATCGCCCTTCTGACGCCCAACTCGATTTAGCCCGTGGATTGCGTTCAGGAAGAATAGGCGACTGCAGATAGTTGGACTCTCACTTCAACTGCAATACTTTGATTCTGTCAACCAAAGTGCGCATTCGGTGTCGCAACTTACAGTACTAATGGAACCGTGTGCTGACCCACTGGGCGCAGGCCATCGAGCTTACGGCCGACCGGCAGCTTTGGGGGAGCGTTTCGAGTTACTGCCAATGTCGGCCTTTGGCCGCATTGGATCTTCGGTCGTCGCGCACACGTCAGCTCTTACTTCTCGGGCAAGCCCATCTCCGACTGATTAGGCGGCCAGCCAGCACCATTCAACTTCGACATCGCAGTCATTCCACCTCGATCACAATTTTTCCGTTCGCTCTGTTCTCGTCCATCATGGCGTGGGCTTTACGAAGTTCCCCAAAATGGAAGCTCGGTCCGAGTTTGAGAATGAGTTCGTCGGACTCCACGAGAGACACATACCCTTGAAGCTGCGCGAGCTTGATATCGGATGCTTCGCCGCTGTATGAGGTCAGTTTCACGCCTGTCGGAACGTCGCCCATCGGGTGGAAGTCCTGCAGGACCCAGCTTCCGCCGAGGATACCCGTCATACAGACGATGCCGCCCCGGCGCGCCGCCTGCAGAGAATCGAGCAAGGTCGTAGTGCCGATGAGTTCCAGGACCCGGTCATAGCCATCCGGGTAGATGGCGCGGGCCTTGTCTGCTATCACTCCGTCGTCGACGATGACATGGGTGGCGCCAGCGGCATTGAGCTCGTCGGCCTTGGCCGGGTTTCGCGTGGTGGCGGTGACTTCGAGGCCTGCCGATCGGGCCAGCGAGATGGCCGCAAATCCGATGGACGAAGTCGCGCCTCGCACAAGAATGTTGTTCGCCCGCTCGATCTCCAGTCCTACGTGGAGTGAACCGTGAACAGTCTGAAGCATCTCAGGCAGAGCTGCGAGGCGCTTCCACTCCAATTGTGTCTGCAATGGAAAGACATTCTGCTGCGGCACCAGCACGTATTCAGCGTAAGACCCGTCAAACTGCCGCCCCATTCCCCCCATCATCGCAACGACGCGCTGTCCAGCCTGCAAGTTAGAACCGGGCGCGGCGACGACTTCACCGGCACACTCGATGCCAAGCACACGCGGGAACTGTACCGAAGGCGATTCCCCGCGCCGCGTGAACCATTCTGAACGGTTGAGTCCGAAGGCCCGGTTCCTGATCAGGACCCATCCGTCCCGTGGCGACGGGCGCAGAATTTCCTTGAGCTCCAGCCTTTCCGGGCCTCCGGGCTCGCTTATCACATAGGCCTGCATCGTGTCCGTCATCGAATTACGTTGCTCAAATACTCTAGGAAACCCTGTCCACTAAGAAGCAAATCAGGGGAGTGGCCTCGACGGCCGCTTCTGGCCGAGGCTGTGCAAAAACGCGTGCTGGCATTCATCATTGCGCGGCGCGAGCCGCGATCCGTCCCTCGCGATTGGCGCACGGCGTGTGGTGATCGTCCGGTGACGTTGTCGGCCGATGGCCGTGCCGGAGGCGCAGATCGCGCACAGCGGCAGTTTCTTGGGCGTAAAACAAGCCCTGCGGCTCACGCCTGCAGGGCCCTGAGCAGCGGCGCGATGCCCAGGATGCGCATCACGCGCTTCAGGTTGTAGGCCAGCACGTGCAGGCTCATCTCGGTGCGCACGTGGGCGAGCGTGCGCATCAGGAAGTGGGTCCAGCCCATCCACTGCTTGATCGTGCCGAACGGATGCTCGACCGTACAGCGGCGCAGCCGCATCAGCTCGGGTTGCCGGTCGAGCCGCACCTGCATCGCCTCCAGCACCGCTTCATGCTCCCAGCGCGCGATGCGGCGATAGTCGCCGGTGGTGCATTGCGCCTTCAGCGGGCAGCGCGGACAGGCCGAGGTCCAGTACTTGTGGATCGTCAGACCGTGTCTCCACCGTGGTGAAGCGGTAGATCGCCCGCTCGCCGGCGGGGCAGCGGTACTCATCATCGCGGGCGATGTAGATGAAGTCGCGCTTGTCGAAGCGGCCCTCGGCCCCGGCATTGGAGGTCAGCGGCTTGGGCACGATCGGGGTGATGCCGACGCCCGTCGCACTGGCGGATCTGCTCGCTCTTGAAGTAGCCGCGGTCGGCCACCACGGTGAGTCATCCATCCCGGTGGCCTCACGCGCCTGCTCGGCCATCGGCGTCAGCTGGTCGCGGTCGATGCCGTCGGTGACGACCTCGTGGGCCACGATCAGGTGGTGCTCGGCATCGACCGCGGCCTGCACGTTGTAGCCGACGATGCCGCCGTCGCGGTTCTTCATCGAGCGGGCATCGGGGTCGGTGAGCGAGACCTGCGCCTGTGCCATCGGTCTGCATCTGCGTCTCGATCGCCTTGAGCTCGCGCATCTGTTCCTTCAGGGCGGCGATCTTGCCTTGCAGGTGGCCCTTCTTCAGGGGGGCCACTTCCGGCTCGGCCCGATCGGCGCTGTCGAGCGCCGCCAGATACCCGGCAATGCTCGCGTCGATCTCGGCCAGACGCCGCTTGAGCTTGGCGGCAGTGAAGTTCTTGTCCCGATTGTTGACGGCCTTGAACTTGCTGCCATCGATGGCCACCAGCGCCTGGGTAAACAGATCCAGCCGGCGGCACAGCACGATGAACTGGCGGCAGACAGCGCGGATGGCGCGTCCGTTGTCGCGGCGGAAGTTGGCGATGGTCTTGAAGTCGGGCGCCAGCCGCCCGGTGAGCCACATCAGCTCGACATTGCGCTGCGCTTCGCGCTCGAGTCGCCGGCTCGACTGGATGCGGTTCAGATAGCCGTAGACATACAGCTTGAGCAGCACCGCGGGGTGATAGCCGGGACGTCCGGTGGCGGCCGGGGCGGCACCCTCAAACCCGAGCTGCCGCAGGTCGAGTTGCTCGACGAACGCTTCGACGACGCGCACCGGGTTGTCCTCGGCCACATAATCGTCCAGGCTCGGCGGCAGCAAAGCAGTCTGGCTTCGGTCCTCGCCTTCGATGAATCGCTTCATGTGGCACCCGCCTCACAACGCGTTGCCGAAGTCTACGAGGAGACGCTACGTTTTTACACAGGCTCGGCCGACAGCTCCCTGCGGTCAAGCAATGAGCGAACGCTGACGACGTTCGCGTTCATACTAGTCATCCCGCAGCCAGTTCCTTCTTCCAGCAGCTTGCGACGCGCTTCAAGATTTGGCACGCGCTCCAAAGGCAGCTCCGACCAGACAACTCGCAATTGCTGCAATCCAAGCGAAAAAGCAGGCACCCATTGACGCCAATTCAGACGGGCCTCCACCAGAGAATTCTTTGGAAAAGTCGTGGAACTTCACGAGCGATAGAGCGAGACCCATGGCGAGGCCGGCCCAAATGCCAGACGCTCGATAGCGGCCTCGGATCAGCAAGACGAGCGACACGGCGCCAAGGGGATTGGCTAACCACCACGGGTATCCGCCAAACAGCGTGAGCCAACCCAGCCCAACCACCAGAAGCCCGGGCCAGAGCGCACTAAAGAGATCCGAAGGAAGCCAAGGGTCGCCAGAGGAGAATCGCACAAACGGCAAGAAGAGAAAGAGCGCATAGCAGAAGACGCTAAGCCCAACGCATGTCCAGACGCGCGCTTGTGGACTCATTGCCTGCACGCGGAGTCGGCAAAGGCTGCGTGAGCAATCCATGCTGGCATTGAAAGGCACGTCCGCTTCGTCGTCAATCAACCGGCCGGTCGGTCGGTCCGCTCCTGGCCGAGGCCGTGCAAAAACGCGCGCCGGATTGTTTATGGGTCGGCGCGGGCCGCGACGGTGTTTTTCGATTTTACGGCGTGTGGGCTCGGCCGCGGCGTCTCTCGGCCGTTTCGCCGCCCGGTGCGGCCGATCGGTCACGGCGCCCGTTTCTGGGGCGTAAGCGAGCCTTGCGGCTCACGCCTGCAGCGCCCTGAGCAGTGGCGCGATGCCCAGGATGCGCATCACGCGCTTCAGGTTGTAGGCCAGCACGTGCAGGCTCATCTCGGTGCGCACGTGGGCCAGCGTGCGCATCAGGAAGTGGGTCCAGCCCATCCAGTGCTTGATCGTGCCGAACGGGTGCTCCACCGTACAGCGGCGCAGTCGCATCAGCTCCGGTTGCCGATCGAGCCGCACCTGCATCGCCTCCAGCACCGCTTCATGCTCCCAGCGCGCGATGCGGCGATACGAGCTGGTGGTGCATTGAGCCTTCAGCGGGCAGCCCGGACAGGCCGAGGTCCAGTACTTGCGGAGCGTCAGGCCGTTCTCGATCGTGGCGAAGCGGAAGATCGCCCGCTCGCCGGCGGGGCACTGGTACTCGTCGTCGGCAGCGATGTAGCGGAAGTCGCGTTTGTCGAAGCGGCCCTCGGCCCCGGCATTGGAGGTCAGCGACTTGGGCACGATCGGGGTCATGCCGGCCTCGTCGCATTGACGGATCTGCTCGCTCTTGAAGTAGCCGCGATCCGCCACCACGGTCAGCGCATCCATGCCGGTGGCCGCCCGCGCCTGCTCGGCCATCGGGGTGAGCTGGTCGCGGTCGACGCCGTCGGTGACGACCTCGTGGGCCACGATCAGGTGGTGCTCAGCATCGACTGCGGCCTGCACGTTGTAGCCGACGATGCCGCCGTCGCGGTTCTTCATCGAGCGCGCGTCCGGATCGGTCAGCGACACCTGCGTCTCGGGCCTGGCCTGCAGCTTCTCCTCGACCGCCTGGAGCGCGCGCATCTGTTCCTTCAATGCGGCGATCTTGCCTTGCAGGTGGCCCTTCTTCAGGGGGGCCACTTCCGGCTCGGTGCGATCGGCGCTGTCGAGCGCTGCGAGATAGCCGGCGATGCTCGCGTCGATCTCGGCCAGGCGCCGCTTGAGCTTGGCGGCAGTGAAGTTCTTGTCCCGATTGTTGACGGCCTTGAACTTGCTGCCATCAATGGCCACCAGCGCCTGGGTAAAGAGATCCAGTTTGCGGCACAGCACGATGAACTGGCGGCACACGGCGCGGATGGCGGCGCCGTTGTCGCGGCGGAAGTTGGCGATGGTCTTGAAGTCGGGCGCCAGCCGCCCGGTGAGCCACATCAGCTCGAGATTGCGCTGCGCTTCGCGCTCCAGTCTCCGGCTCGACTGGATGCGGTTCAGATAGCCGTAGACATACAGCTTGAGCAGCACCGCCGGGTGGTAGCCGGGGCGTCCGGTGGCGGCCGGCGCGGCACCCTCAAACCCCAGCTGCCGCAGGTCGAGTTGCTCGACGAACGCTTCGACGACACGCACCGGGTTGTCCTCGGCCACATAATCGTCCAGGCTCGGCGGCAACAACGCGGTCTGGCTGCGGTCCTCGCCTTCGATGAATCGCTTCATGTGGCTCCCGCCTCCCAACGCGTTGCCGAAGTCTACGAGGACACACTACGTTTTTACACAGGCTCGGCCGAACCCCGCCGGATCTATCGTCCCGGGCCGAGAGGGCTCATGTCGGGAGCTTAGATGTGCGGTGTGTGCAGCGGTCAAGGCCAACCGGTAGAGTTGCGTTTCCATTTGAAGTCGAGGCGCACGATGAAAACTTCGGACTTGAGCCTTGTCGCTTCCTTGCGGCTTTGGCACTTGTTCCGGCCGGCCTGACCACTTTGGCGCTTGCCGCTGCGTCGACGGAGACCGCGCTGATCCCCCGTGACGCCATCTTTGGCAACCCCGAACGGGCAGGTGCGCAGATCAGCCCGGATGGCAAGTACATTTCCTTTCTCGCGCCGCGCGACGGCGTGATGAACGTCTGGGTCGTTGAACGCGGGAAGGCACTCGCCGCCGCACGGCCGATGACCGGTGAGAAGGTGCGCCCGATCCGCATCTACTATTGGTCGGCCAGCGGCAAGGACATCATCTATTCGCAGGACAAGGGTGGCGACGAGAACTTTCTTCTTTACGCTGTCAACGTTGCAAGCGGCGCTGAGCGCAGGCTGACCAATTTCAAGGGCGTGCGCGTTTACGTCTACGGCTCCTCCTGGAAGCGCCCTGACGAATTGCTCATCGGCGTCAACGAGCGCGACAAAGCGTTCCATGACCCGTACCTCCTCAATGTGCGCACGGGGGCAATCAGGAAGCTCTTTGACAATACCGAGAAGTATGACGGCTTCCTCGTCGACGAAGACCTGAAGATCCGCTTTGTTACGCGTGCGACCGCAGGAGGGCGGACAGGAGGTGTTCAAGTACGAAAACGGCAAGGCCGCGCTCTTCGACACAGTCGGATTTGAGGATTCCCAGACGACGGGCCCCAGCGGCTTGACGAAGGACGGCAAGACCCTTTACTGGAACGAGAGCCGTGGCCGGAACACAACTGCGCTGTTGGCGATTGATTTGGCGACCGGTCAGAAGAAGGTCGTTGGAGAAGACGCGCGTGCAGATGTCAGCGGCGGCATCAACGACCCCGCAACGGGCGTCGTATTGGCCTATGGCGTCAATTACCTGAAGAACGAGTGGCGGGCGGTCGACCCTGCGGTAAAGGCAGA
The DNA here is from genome assembly GCA_963810985.1 of uncultured beta proteobacterium. Classification (GTDB taxonomy): domain Bacteria; phylum Pseudomonadota; class Gammaproteobacteria; order Burkholderiales; family Burkholderiaceae_F; genus JALORV01. The sequence goes on along the minus strand of CAWEPP010000024.1, from coordinate 56,983 downwards.
TGTCGACTTCCTTAACTCGAGTCTCAAGGGTCAATGGGCGGTTCAGAGCCAGACGCGGGCCAACAAAATTTGGCTGATCGGAAACGATCCCATCACCTCGCCGGCGCGCGTCATGGTCTACGACCGCGAAGCCAAGAGTCTGAAAGAACTCTATGTGGGGCGCCCCGCCCTTGCTGGCGCAGCGCTGCCGGCGGTTTGCCCGGTGGAGATCAAGGCCCGCGACGGTCTCACCCTGGTCCCTATCTCACCCTGCCCGTTGGGTCCGATGCGGACGGTGACTGCAAGCCGGACAAGCCTCTTCCGATGGTGTCTGAACGTTCATGGCGGCCCCTGGGCTCGCGATGGCTATGGCTATGACGCCCAAAGCGTTTGGCTCGCCAACCGGGGCTATGCCACGCTGCAGGTGAACTTCCGCGGCTCCACCGGTTTCGGGAAAGAGCTTCGTCAACAAGGCCGACAAGGAATGGGGCCGGAAGATGCACGACGACCTGATCGACGGCGTCGACTGGGCAGTCAAGAACGGCATCGCGCAAGCCGACAAGGTCGCCATCTACGGCGGCTCCTACGGCGGCTACGCGACGCTCTGGGGCGTGACCAATCACGCCCGATCGCTTTGCCTGCGGCTGTGGCCATCGTGGCCCCTCGAACCTAACACGCTGCTCGCTTCGATCCCGCCCTACTGGGAATCGTTCAAGGAGCAGATGTTCCGCCGCGTTGGCGATCCGCGAACGGACGAGGGCAAGGCGCTGCTGAAGGAGCGCTCGCCGCTGACCTACGTGCAGAACATCTCCAAGCCGCTGCTGATCGGTCAAGGCGCGAACGACCCGCGCGTGAAGCAGGCGGAGGCCGACCAGATCGTCGCGGCGATGCAGGCCGAAGAAGATCCCCGTGACGTATGTCCTCTATCCCGACGAGGGCCACGGTTTTGCGCGAGCGGCGAACCGCACTTCGTTCTATGCCGTCTCGGAGGCGTTCCTGTCGCAGTGCCTGGGTGGGCGCTTCGAGGCGGTGGGCGACGACTTCAAAGGATCGAGCATCCAGGTCCCCAAGGGGCGGACTTTGTGCCCGGCTTGAAGGCAGCGCTCGCTACAACGTCAAAATAGGTGCCAGCCGGCGCTCGCCATTCTCGGACTGACCGCTTTCGAGAACACTGACCCTTAGGGCAGGACGGCGGCACTTGGACGCGTCCTGTCTATCCGAGAACGGCATGCGTGGGCATTTCAGGCGGTCGCTTCGGGAATTCCAACTTGCGATTTCCGAGCATTACGGGCGGCACGATTGCAGCATTGGACTCACGCCTCATTCGCGATCTAGTTCTTCTTGCAGTTCCGCCAGCGTTCTCATTTCCTTGAAGGTAGCGTGCATCCTTGCACGGGCAGGTCGTCCGTCTGGAAAGAGCGAAATGATCTCCTCTGTCGCGCTTTCCAGAACACACTGCAGCGAAAGTCCCTTCCACTCGAGCCGCAGCACCGGTGGTGCATGCGTGGCTCGGTCGACCTTCATCAAGCGCGCAACGTCGTTAGTCAATTCACGCACGTCTCTGTTTTCATTGCGTGCGTCGAAGTACATTGCCATCGACAAGACCTTCGGTTGACCTCTCAAGAACTGGAGCGGCGCACCGGGCAATCCCGGTATGGACTGCTCGGCATAGTTGTTCTGCTTGGAAAGCCTGTAGCTTCTGAGAACGAACTTGAACGCGATCCTGCGTCCGGTCTGCGCGCTGTTCGGTCCAATGACGACCAGCTCTGCGCTGCCAAGCCTGGGTGGAAACAAGAAGCTCAGACATCCCATGCAAGCACTCCTGACGGCAGCAAGACGACATTGACTGGGAGACGACGCGATCGTGAAAAGCCATGCGCGCTTTCGGGCGATGTGACCTCACCTCGCCAACGTCGGCTCACGGCCGACTATCACCGCGTCATGCGAGGCACCACACTCTTACGCGCGCTGCATTACCGAATCGCCGCCGGCATTACTCCCTTGCGAATCGCCGGCACCACCGGCGGCTGGCCGGTGTCTTGCAGAATCTTTTGGGCCTCGGGTGAAGCAGGAAGGCGACGAACGCGGTTCCATCGGCGCCGTTGCTCGCCGTACCTGGAACGGTGGCGGCATTGCGAATCGCTTCGCTCATGTTGACATTGTCGGCAAAGCGCACGATTGCCACGTCGTCCCTCCCGCTACGGCCGCTGAGTAGTAGACAACGGCGGCGTCGGCCTTGCCTTGCTTCACGGCATCGACCGCCGCCGGCACCGTGACTGGCTTGCCCGGCTCGCCTACGGAAGCCGGCACGCCATCGATGATCTTCTGCGCCAATGCGGGCTCGCCTTCAGCCGCCGTGGCGCGCTGAATGAAACTCACCGTCCGGCCGGTAGCCAGGTCTTTCTCGCCATTGACCCGCACAAAGCGCAGTCCCGTGCGCGAGAGATCGCTCACCCGCTTGATGCCGAGCGGATTGTCCTTGGCGGTGATGATCACCATCTCATTGGCCGAAAAGACGACATACCAGGTTGCTGCCGGTTTGCCGGCGCCCGGGCCTGCACCGGTGACCGGCTTGTTTATCAGGTCTTCATCAATAACGGCCGGCGAAGACGGCGCGAACACATCTACCGCTTCACCCTTGAGGATGCGCTCCGCCAGCTGGCGCGATACGCCCGACGTCAGCACGACGTTTGCTCCCGGTCGACTGACCTCGAACGCCTTCTTCACTTCCCGCATCGGGCCCGCCAGCGAATCGGCATGAAACACCTGCACATCGGCGGCCTGTACGAGCGCAGGCAATCCTGATGAGCGCGATCGTCAGCGCCAGGCGAACGCTGCTTGCCAACCCCGCCTGAAGTCGATGACCCATGCCCGCCCTCTCCTTGTTCGCCACCCGGCTGAAAATGCTACGCCTGCAGGCTGCTGACGCAATCGTGATGCACAGCTCTCCGACAAGTCTCTCGTGCCAGCGACCTGGATGGGCTGCCGGCCGGGCCTACCTCGCAGGCCCGCGTTCGCGCTCCCTATCCGAGCCTGCAACTGGCGTGAGTGCCCGGCCATGACCTGAGCACCGCGCCTTTCCCTGGGTCCGGCCGGCGTGCGACTCTTGTTCAGCCCGGCGACGACCGGAATGCGTAGGCACGGCCGCCGGCGAACATGTATTCGACGCGCAGCACCTTCTTCGATGAATCCGCAAGGGCATAGCCGACCAGTTCGATCCGGTCGCCCGGCTTGAGCGGTTCCTTCAGGCCCCAGGCCTCCATCCGCGACAGCGGCGCGAACTCGATCTCCCAGTCACCCGTCGGATTCGCCGGAAGAACCGTTTTCTTCATAAGTGCACTGCCATCAAGGCGCTGCGCCTGCGCCGGCAACGTGCGCTGCGCCAGATCGGGCGGCAGCGCCAGCCCCGGCGCCACCGTCAGCACGATCTCGGCATGCGGGTTCTGCCAGCGCACCGACTTGACCGTCCCCGCCAGGAAGAGCGGCTTGTCCTGGTCGAAGCTCGACCAGCCGTGGTGAGCGAGCGCCGGCGCGAATGCCAGCGCCAGGCCGGTGACGAGGAAGTGACGACGATCGATCATGGCAAGGTTCCTTCAGCGATTCTCAGAGGTAGGCAATCATGCGTCCGGCGGCGATGACGGCCAGCCAGATCAGCAGCGAGGCGCCGGCCTGCCAGCGCGCGAGGCCATCATGCCGTAGTAGTGATCCCCTCGCATGAAACACGAGCGCGTTCACGCCGGCTATCAGTATCAGCACCAGCTTGAGGCGGAATGCCGGGTTCGCGGCAATCTCCGTAGCGGCCGAGATGAAGAGCAGACTTCCGCTCGCCGCGGCCAGTGCGAACCCCGTCAACGCAGTCCGCACCGCCAGCCGACTCAACGACGTCAGCGGCAAGGCAGGCTGCACTCCGAACACGCGCAGTTCCAGCAATAGCAGGCTGCCCACGAGCGCGGCGAAGGCTGCGATGTGCACCGATTCGAGCACCGGGTACACCCAGACCGAGCGGCGTACCGTCTCCGCCAGCGGCCAGGCTTCGACGACGGACCAGTCGATCACGCGCTAGGTCCCTGGCTGCGCCCGCTCATCGTTGCGCGCAGCCGGCAACGCAGTCAGCGACGACGCCAGATCAACGCCGACGCTTGGAGCCGCCGAGCAACCCGCCGAGCATGCCGCGGGAGATCTCGCGCGCCAGAGACGATCCCATCGAGCGTGCCGCGCTCTTGGCCGCTACCTCGACCATGCCTTCCCGCCGTCCACCGCGCGGTCCCGTCGAGCCGAACAGGATATCGCCCAGGCTGCCCATCAGGCCGCCGGAAGCCGCTTCACCGGCGGGCTTGGCAGCACCCTTGTCGGCTGGCAGCGTTTCTCCGCCGCCGGCCCGCGCCTTCAGCTGCTCGTGCGCAGACTCACGATCGATCGTCTTCTCGTAGGTGCTGCCAACGACCGAGCCTGCGATGAGCTTCCGGCGATCGTCCGGCGTGATCGGTCCGAGTTGCGAACCCGGCGCGAGCACCCAGGCGCGCTCGGTGATGCCCGGCGTTCCCTTCGCGTCGAGGAATGAAACCAGCGCCTCCCCGACGCTCAGTTCCATGATCGCCTTCGTCGCATCGATCTTCGGATTGGCCCGCATCGTCTCGGCCACTGACTTGACCGCCTTCTGATCGCGTGGAGTGAAGGCGCGCAGGGCGTGCTGGACACGGTTGCCGAGCTGACCCAGCACCTTCTCCGGAATATCGAGCGGGTTCTGCGTGACAAAGAAGACACCGACGCCCTTCGAGCGGATCAGCCGCACCACCTGCTCGACCTTTTCCAGCAGCGCCGGCGGCGCCTCCGAAAACAGCAGGTGCGCCTCGTCGAAGAAGAACACGAGCTTCGGCTTGTCGCGGTCGCCCACCTCGGGCAGGTTCTCGAACAGTTCCGACAGCAGCCACAGCAGGAACGTGGAATACAGCCGCGGATTGTTCATCAGCTTGTCGGCGGCGAGGATATTGACCACGCCCTGGCCATCGGCGGTCTGCATCAGGTCGTCGATATTGAGCATCGGCTCGCCGAAGAAGCGGTCGCCGCCCTGCTCCTCGATCAGCAACAGGCCGCGCTGGATCGCACCGATCGAAGCCGACGACACGTTGCCGTACTCGGTCTTGATCTTGGCCGCGTTGTCGCCGATGAACTGCACCATTGCCCGCAGGTCCTTGAGGTCGAGCAGCAGCAGGCCATTGTCGTCCGCCGCCTTGAAGACGATGGAAAGCACGCCCTCTTGCGTCTCGTTCAGGCCGAGCAGGCGCGACAGCAGCAGCGGACCCATGTCGGAGACCGTGGCGCGAACCGGATGGCCCTGTTCGCCCCAGACATCCCAGAGCGTGACCGGACACGCACCCCACTTCGGCTCCGGCAAACCATGCTCCTGCAGCCGCGCCTTCATCTTGTCACTTAGCGCACCGGCCTTCGCGATCCCGGTCAGGTCGCCCTTAACGTCGGCCATGAACACCGGCACCCCGATGCGTGAAAAGCTCTCCGCGAGCTTCTGCAGCGTGACCGTCTTGCCGGTGCCGGTCGCACCGGTGATGCAGCCATGCCGGTTGGCGAGCGCGGGCAGCAACCCGATCTCAGTCTTGCCCGACATTGCGATGATCAGTGGATCGCTCATGTTTATTCCTCTCGATGCCGACCGCAGTCTAGCCAATGCAGTCGCAGGTCGCGGGAGTTCGGGTTTGCGGTCCGCTAGACTCTTGTCCTTTCCGCATCAATCACCGCAACGTCGAGAGCAGCATCATGGCCGGCCATTCCAAATGGGCCAACATCCAGCACCGCAAGAACCGCCAGGACAACAAGCGCGGTTCGCTGTGGACCAAGATCATTCGTGAAGTCACGGTCGCCTCGCGCGACGGCGGGCCCGACCCGGCGATGAACCCGCGCTTGCGGCTCGCGCTCGACAAGGCGCGGCTCGGCAATGTGCCGAAGGACAAGCTCACTAGCGCGATCCAGCGCGGCGCCGGCAAGCTCGAAGGCGCCAGCTACGAGGAGATCCGCTATGAGGGCTACGGCATCGGCGGCGCAGCGCTGATGATCGACTGCATGACCGACAACCGTACGCGCACCGTGGCTGAAGTCCGGCATGCCCTCGCGAAGAACGGCGGCAACCTCGGCACCGACGGTTCGGTGGCGTTCAACTTCAAGCACTGCGGGCAGTTCGTATTCGCGCCGGGTGCATCCGAAGAAAAGGTCATGGACGCCGCGCTAGAGGCCGGCGCCGAGGACGTGGTCGCGAACGAAGACGGCACGATCGAGGTCATCACGGCACCGGCGGACTTCGAGTCGGTACGCGAGGCGCTCGAGAAGTCGGGCCTCAAGCCCGAACTGGCCGAAGTGACGATGAAGCCGCTCGCCGAGACCGTGCTGACGGGCGGTGACGCAGAGAGGATGCAGCGGCTGATCGACGCACTCGACGACCTCGACGACGTGCAGCAGGTCTACACCACCGCCGCGCTCGAGGAGTGAGCGTGGTTCGGGAGTCCGTGCGATGAAGGTGCTGGTCGTCGGGGGCGGAGGACGCGAGCACGCGCTGGCGTGGCGGCTGGCGCAGTCACCGCGCGTGCAGCGCGTGTACGTCGCGCCCGGCAACGGCGGCACCGCACGCGACCGACATCTGCGCAATGTTCCGCACGACAGCCACGAGACGCTGGCCGATTTCGTGGTGTCGGAAGACATCGCGATGACGGTCGTCGGACCCGAAGCGCCGCTCGCGTCGGGCATCGTCGACGTGTTTCGCGCGCGGGGGCTGCGCGTCTTCGGCCCGACGCGCGCGGCCGCGCAGCTCGAGAGCTCGAAGGACTTCGCCAAGGCCTTCATGCTGCGTCATGGCATTCCGACCGCGGAGTACCACACGTTCACCGATGCCGCCGAAGCACGCGCCTATGTCCGGAGCCGCGGCGCACCGATCGTCGTCAAGGCCGATGGCCTGGCCGCCGGCAAGGGCGTCGTCGTCGCGGCAACGGTTGCGGAGGCCGAAGCTGCCATCGAGTCGATGCTGATCGCCAACACCCTCGGCGCGAGCGGCGCGCGAGTCGTCATCGAGGACTTCCTGCAAGGTGAGGAAGCGAGCTTCATCGTCATGAGCGACGGCCGCCATGCGCTGGCGCTGGCGACCAGCCAGGACCACAAGCGCCTGCTCGACGGTGATCGTGGACCGAACACCGGCGGCATGGGCGCTTATTCGCCCGCGCCGATCGTGACGCCGACGATCCATGCCCGCGTCATGCGCGAGATCATCCTGCCGACGATCCACGGCATGGCCGCGGACGGCATTCCATACACGGGCTTCCTCTACGCCGGGCTGATGATCGACAGCGCGGGTCATGCCCGCACGCTCGAATTCAACTGCCGCATGGGCGACCCCGAGACCCAGCCGATCATGGCGCGACTGAAGACCGACTTCACGACGCTGCTCGATGCGGCCATCGACGGCCGGCTCGACCAGGTGGAAGCAGAGTGGGATCGCCGCACCGCGCTCGGCGTAGTCGTGGCAACCGCCGGCTACCCGGATGCACCCCGCAAAGGCGACACCATTGCACGGCTGCCCGAAGAGCGCGACGACTGCGTGACCTTTCACGCGGGAACGGCATTCAGCGGCGACCGGCTTGTCACCAGCGGCGGCCGCGTGCTGTGCGTGACAGCGCTCGGCGACACGGTCAGGGCCGCGCAGAAGAGTGCGTATGACGCCGTCGAGCAGGTCGAGTTCGACGGCATGCAGTTCCGACACGACATCGGCCACCGGGCACTGAAGCCGCGCACGCTGTAACGACTCGGCGCGCCGCCCTTCTATCGGATCCGCGGGTCGGCACAGATGCCTTGCGACGCGCTTTCCGCCACAATGCTCGACCTTTGCCCCGGCCGGCGCGAAGTGCCGGATCGCTCGGACCGACCCGAACAACAACACTGACGATGACTAACGTTCCCTACACCATTGAGCAGCACATCGCGCTGAAGCGCGTCACCTCGATCGCGCCCTCGCCCGATGGAACATGGCTGGCGGTGGCCGTGCAGCGCGTCGACCGTGAAGGCGTCAAATACGTCTCCGACCTGTGGAAGGTGCCGACCGACGGCGCCGCCGCGACGCAACTGACACGAGGTGACAGCAAGGATGCCGCGCCCTGCTTCCGCCACGACGGCGCATTGGCCTTCCTGTCCAACCGGCAGCCCACCGAGGTCAAGCCGGATGACGACGCGGACAAGCGCATGCAGGTCTGGATCCTGCCCGCCGAGGGAGGCGAGCCGCAGCAGCTGACGGACGAGCCGCTCGGCGTCGAGTCCTTCCGCTTCGCGAAGAGTGCGGGCGTACTGGCGTTGTTTGCGCCGGTACTGCCGGGCGTCGAGCACGACAAGCAGCGCGAGACCGCGAGCGACCGGCGCAAGAAGCACACGAGCGCGCGACACTTCCGCCAACAGCCGGTGCGTCACTGGGACCACTGGCTGCACCAGAACGAAAACATGGCGGACACGCACCTGATCGCGTACGCGGCTGACGGCACGAACCGCGTCGACCTGACGCCCGAGGCGAAGCGCGAGCTGTCGATCGAACCGGAACTGGACATTACAGCCGACGGCACGCAGGTCGCCGTCACCTGGCAGACGACCGGCGAGGACCGCGAGACCGACACCGCGATCCGCCTGATCGATGTCGCGACCAAGGCGTCGCGCATGCTCGGGACGGCCACCAACACGAATAACGAATCGCCGCTGTTCTCACCGGATGGCCGGACACTCGCCGTGGTGCGCTCGACCCGTTCCTCGGCCAAGGTGGTGCGGCCGACCCTGACGTTGATCGACCTCGCCACCGGGGCGATGCGCGAGATCGGCAACTCCTTCGACGCCTGGCCGCACCCGGGCGACTGGACCGCGGACGGCAAGCAGATCGTATTCACGGCCGACCTCGGTGGTCACGTGCCTGTCTTCGCCATCGACGTCACCCGCGACAAGGTCGACCGCATCACGGTGGCCCGCAGCAGCGGCGCCCACAGCGATATACAGGTGTTGAAAGACGGCCGCATCGTCGGCATCCGCTCGACCTTCCGCGAGCCACCCGAGGCGTTCGCCGTCACGAACCAGCCCGGCTCGCCACCGCAGGTGCTGGCGCGCCTGTCCGGCTTCGACTTCCCCGACTGGGTCGAGGTCGAACACTGCACAACACCCTCGACCGACGGCACGCCGATCCAGTACTTCGTGACCCGACCGGCACAGACGTCGGGCAAGCTGCCGACGCTGCTATGGATCCACGGCGGACCGATCGGCATGTCGGCCGACGCCTGGCACTGGCGCTGGAATCCGCTGCTGGCCGTGGCTGCCGGCTATGCCGTGGTGCAGGCGAACCCACGGGGCTCGACCGGATTTGGCCAGGACTTCGTGCAGGGCATCTGGGGCAACGTCTGGGGCAAGCAGTGTTACGAAGACCTGATGGCCGTGACCGATGCCGTCGAAAAGCGCCCTGACGTCGATCCGGAACGTGTGATGGCGATGGGCGGCAGCTTCGGCGGCTACATGACCAACTGGATCGGCACGCAGACCCAGCGCTTCAAATGCCTGATCACACATGCCTGCGTGACGACGATGGCGCAGTTCACCGGCACGACCGATCATCCGGCCTGGTGGTATCTCGAAATGGGCGGCGAAGATCCGTACGCCGACCAGGCCGCCTTCGACCGCTATGCGCCGATCCGCCACGTCAAGCAGTGGAAGACGCCGGCACTGATCATCCACGGCGAACTCGACTACCGCTGCCCGATCAGCGAGGGCCTCAATCTCTTCGAAGCCCTGCAGTACCACGGCGTGCCGAGCGAACTGCTGATCTTTCCGGACGAGAACCACTGGATCCTGAAGCCGCGCAACATCGTCGCCTGGTATGACACAGTGCTCGGCTTCATCGGCCGGCATTTGAAGGCGACATGAGCGCGCACGGCCGCTCCGAAGCGCTCATCCCGAAGCGCATAGCGCGCAGGATCATCCGATGAGTGCGGTGGAATCCACGCCCGAGTTCGTCGATTCGCAGTCGGTGCGCGAGTACCTGCTCGGGCTGCAGCAGCGCATCGTCGACACCTTCGAAAAACTCGACGGCAAACCCTTCCTCGCCGACACCTGGGAGAAGCCAGCCGGCGCCCCGCTCGGTGGCGGTGGACTCACGCGCATCATCGAGGATGGCAACCTGCTCGAGCGCGGCGGCGTCGGCTTTTCGCACGTGATCGGCTCGACGCTGCCACCCTCGGCGACGGCCCAGCGTCCCGAACTCGCGGGGCGCGGCTTCGAGGCGATGGGCGTGTCACTGGTCTTTCATCCGCGCAATCCTTACGTGCCGACCGTGCATATGAACGTGCGGTTCTTCATCGCGAAAAAGGCAGGCGAACCCGACGTCTACTGGTTCGGCGGGGGCATGGACCTGACGCCCTACTACGCGACCGAAGAAGACGCGCGCCACTTCCACGCAACCTGCAAGCAGGCGCTGATGCCGTTCGGCGCGGACAAGCACCCGCGCTTCAAGAAGTGGTGCGACGAGTACTTCTTCCTCAAGCACCGCAACGAGCCGCGCGGCATCGGTGGCGTGTTCTTCGACGACTTCCATGAACTGGGCTTCGACCAGAGCTTTGCGCATGATGCGGGCGGTCGGCGATGCCTTCCTCGATGCCTACGTCCCGATCGTCGAACGCCATCGCCACCGCGAGTACGGTCCGCGCGAACGCGAGTTCCAGGCGTACCGACGTGGTCGCTATGTCGAATTCAACCTTGTATTCGACCGTGGCACGCTGTTCGGACTGCAATCCGGCGGGCGCACCGAGTCGATCCTGATGTCATTGCCGCCGGTGGTGCACTGGAGGTACGACTGGCATCCCGAGCCCGGCAGCCCGGAGGCGCGGCTGTACACGGACTTCCTGCGACCGCGCGAATGGGCCTGATGGCGGTCACGTGATGGAACCGATAGGGCTGCTTGGCGGCAGTTTCGACCCGATCCATGTCGGGCACCTCCAGCTTGCGCGAGACGCGCTGGCCAATTTGCCGATCGCCGAAGTCCACCTGCTACCTGCCGCCCAGCCCTGGCAGAAGGACGTCCTGACGGCGGCCCATCATCGCGCCCGCATGATCGAGCTCGCCATCGAGCAGGAACTTCCGTTCACTCGACGCCGGATGATCCTGGACTTAGGCGAACTCGAGCGCGGTGGTCCGACCTACACGGTGGACACGCTGCGCGACCTGCGCGCGGCCATGGGGCCCGAAGTGCCGCTGGTGCTGATCATGGGGGCGGACCAGTTCGCCCGCTTCGACACCTGGCGCGAATGGGAAGCGATCCCCGAGCTGGCACACCTCGCCGTGGCGAAGCGCGCCGGCGCCGCGCCCACGCTCAACGAGCCGCTGCAGCGACTGCGCAATGCGCGCTACCTGAAGTACGCCGGTGATCTGGTTGACAGTGCGGCCGGCCACATCGTCGACCTGGCAATGACTCCGGTCGACGCCTCGGCCACCGAAGTCCGCGAACTGCTGGCCCGATCCACGGAGCCCGAGGGTGCGGCACGGCTGGCAGCGCTGGTTCCGCCTGACAGTGCTCGACTATATTCGTTCGCAACACCTCTACGCTGGGCCGCATGGACATTAGAAAACTGCAGCGCGTGATCGTCGACGCACTCGAGGACGTCAAGGCGCAGGACATCAGAGTCTTCAACACGACGCACCTGTCGGACATGTTCGACCGCGTCGTCGTCGCGAGCGGCACCTCCAACCGCCAGACCCGCGCGCTCGCCTCGTCCGTCTCTGAGAAGGTCAAGCTGGCCGGCGGCATCGTCGTCAGCACGGAAGGCGAGGACACCGGCGAGTGGGTGCTGGTCGACTGCGGCGATGCCGTCGTGCACGTGCTGCAGCCCGCCATCCGGGCCTACTACAACCTCGAGGAAATCTGGGGTGACAAACCCGTGCGACTCAAGTCCGCCGCCCCCGCGTCGATAGCGGGTAAGAAGGCCCGAAAAGCCTCGGGCCGGCGCTAGTGCTGTTTCCGCCACGTCCCCATGGCGCGATGAAGATCTCGATCGTGGCAATCGGGCAGCGGCAATCGGAGTGGGCGGACGCCGCCGTCGATGATTATCTTTCCCGCTTCCCCTCGGACTACAAGGTGGAGTTGAAGGCATTGAAGGCCGAATCGCGCAGTGGGCAGACGCAGGATCCGGACCGCGCCCGTGCAGCCGAAGCCGCGCGCATCCGATCGGCTCTGCCGGCCGGGTGTGCCGTGGTGGCACTCGACGAACGTGGAAAGGACTGGACCACGCAGCAGCTTGCACAACAACTCTCGCGCTGGCGCGACGCATCCGAGCCGGTCGCGTTCGTCATCGGCGGACCCGACGGCCTTGACGACACCATCAAGCGCGATGCGCGGCTGCAGCTGCGGCTCTCGAGCATGACGCTACCGCACGCACTCGCCCGCGTGGTCCTCGTCGAGCAGATTTACCGCGCCTGGTCGATCCTCGCGGGCCACCCCTACCATCGCGCCTGATGCCCGCCGCCATTTACCTGGCCTCGCGCAGTCCCCGCCGGCGCGAACTCCTCAAGCAGATCGGCGTCCGGTTCGACCCGCTGCTGCTGCGACTGGCCACTCCGCGCGGCGCCGGACGTCGACGAGAGCCAGCACGCCAACGAATCGCCGGCCGATTACGTCGAGCGCACGGCGCGAGAGAAAGCCGCGTTCGGCCTCGAAGTGCTCGGCATGCGCACGATGCTGTTTCGCCCGGTGCTCGCCGCCGATACCATCGTCATCGTCGATGGCGAGGTGCTGGCCAAGCCCGCCAGTCCGGCGCAGGCGGCCGAGTTCATGCAACGGTTGTCGGGCCGCACGCACGAGGTGCGCACCGCGGTCGCACTGGCGATCCAGGGCCCGCTGCTGAGCACCACCTCGGTCTCGACCGTCACGTTCCGGCGTCTCGACGCCGGCGAGATCAAGAGCTACTGCGAGACCTCCGAACCCTACGACAAGGCCGGCGGCTACGGCATCCAGGGCCTCGCCGCGGTCTTCATCGAACGCATCGAAGGCAGCTACACAGGCGTCATGGGGCTGCCGCTGTTCGAGACTGCGCAGCTGCTTTCGAAGGCGGGAATGAGAGTCTTGTAGCGCTCCTCGTGTACGCGAGCCCTGCGGGCTCGCACGTGCACTCGTCGCGGCACGCGCACTACGTGCACGCGCGACACCGATTTGTCGGCTGCGCTCCGGAGCGGCCGCGCGCTCCGCCGAGTTAACAACTGCACGGCACCCACCCTGCCCTCCCGCCAAGCGGGAGGGGGTTCGCCTCCTCCCTGCACCCTCCTCGCCTGGCGAGGAGGGAAAGGGAAATCCTGGCACTGCGCGATGTATCGCGGGTGGAGTGCCTGGCTTTGACTTTCGGCGGAGCGCGCGGCCGCTCCGGAGCGCAGCCGACTGATCAGGACTCGCGGTTCTCGCGCACGCGAGAACCGTCCCGGAGCAAGTGCACGTGCATCGGCGAAGCCGATGCGTACACTTGCGACGCATGGAAGACATACTCATCAACATCACCCCGCAGGAAACGCGGATCGCCGTGCTCAACGCGGGCGTGGTGCAGGAACTGCACGTCGAGCGGAGCGCGCTGCGCGGGCTGGTCGGCAACATCTACCTCGGGCGGGTGGCACGCGTGCTGCCCGGCATGCAGTCGGCGTTCATCGACATCGGGCTCGAGCGCGCGGCGTTCCTGCACGTCGCGGATATCTGGGAATACCGGCAGTTCACGCAGGTCAAGCCACCACCGATCGAGCGCCTGATCCACGAGGGAGACACGGTGATGGTCCAGGTCGTGAAGGATCCGATCGGGACCAAGGGTGCGCGCCTGTCGACTCAGGTCAGCCTCGCCGGCCGAATGCTGGTCTACCTGCCGCAGGACCCGCACATCGGCATCTCGCAGCGCATCGAGGACGAGGCCGAGCGTACGCAGTTGCGCGACACACTGAAGCGTCTCGTGCCGCCGGACGAAAAGGGCGGCTACATCATCCGCACCAGCGCCGAGGATGCGACCGAGCAGGACCTGACCAACGATCTCGACTACCTGCGCGTGCTCTGGGGCCGTATCCTCGAGCGCCGGGTTGGCAGCAGCGCGCCGTACATGCTCTACCAGGAACTTTCGCTGGCCCAGCGCGTGCTTCGCGACATCGCGACCGAGGAGACGACCACGATTCACGTCGACTCGCGCGAGAACTTCCAGAAGCTCGAGCAATTCGCCACGCAGTTCGTGCCGCGCGTGGCGCACAAGCTCGCGCACTACACCGGCGAGCGGCCGCTCTTCGACCTGTACTCGATCGACGCCGAGATCGAACGCGCCCTCGGGCGGCGCGTCGAGCTGAAATCGGGCGGCTATCTCATCATCGACCAGACCGAGGCGATGACGACGATCGACGTCAACACCGGCGGCTATGTCGGGACTCGCAACTTCGACGACACGATCTACAAGACCAATCTTGAGGCGTCGCAGGCCATCGCGCGGCAGCTCAGGTTGCGCAACCTGGGCGGCATCATCATCGTCGACTTCATCGACATGATGAACGTCGAGCACCGTGAAGCGGTGCTAACCGAGTTCAAGAAGGCGCTGGCGCGCGACCGCACGCGCATGACCGTGAGTGGCTTCACGCAGCTCGGACTCGTCGAGATGACGCGCAAGCGCACCCGGGAGTCGCTGGCGCACATTCTTTGCGAGCCATGCCCGGTGTGTCAGGGGCGCGGCGAGCTGAAGACCGCGCGCACTGTGTGTTTCGAGATCCTGCGCGAGATCCTGCGCGAGGCGCGTCAGTTCGACGAGACGCGCGAGTTCCGCATCCTGGCGTCGCAGACCGTGATCGACCTCTTCCTCGAGGAGGAATCACAGGCGCTGGCGATGCTGTCGGATTTCATCGCCAAACCGGTGTCGATGCAGGTGGAGTCGCTGTACCACCAGGAGCAGTACGACATCGTGCTGATGTAGCTGCTGTCATGCTCTATCTCTTCAGCGCGCGCGTCGCAGCATCAGAGCGGACGCATCGATCACGCGCTCGGCCGGCAGGCGGTCGAGGCAGTCGGAGTGGCTGCCGCGATGCCGGTCGCAGCCTTCGAGCTGGCACGGCACGCAGGCAAGGTCCGGATTCTGCAACAGCAGTACGTTGCCGCGGCGCTGCTGCGTGTCAACGCGTTGGTAGGACTTGCCGTCACGCGCGGGCCAGGGACCCCAGATCGCCGGGTCGGTCGGCCCGTACAACGCCACGGTCGGTGTGCCGCAGGCCGCAGCCAGATGCGTGGTCGCCGTGTCCGGTCCGACATAGAGCGACGCGAAGCGCAGCACGTCGGCAGTCTGCGCGAGCGACAAGCGGCCGTCGATACGCGTGACGTGGGTAGCCTCGACGCCCTGCAGGACCGAGTCGAGGTAGGCGCACTCCTCCGCCCCCGGTCCACCACTGATGACCACGCGCATGTTCCGCGCCCGCAAGGCACGGATCAGCGCGCGCCAACCTTCGCTGGTCCATTGCTTGTAGCGCCAGCGTGGCGAGGGATGAAGCACCGCATACGGTTCATGTGACAGGTCGAAGCCGAGGGTCGCCGCGACCTCGGCCGCGCCCCACCCCGCGGTCGGCGCCACCACAACCGGTGTGCCTTCGATATCAAGCAAAGCCGCAATGCGCTGGTTTTCCAGCACGCGCGCCCCGCCCGGATCGAATACGGCATGTCGATCGAGCAGCGCGCGCTTCCACCACGACTTGCCGGTCTCCGATGAGACGAGGCCAATG
Source organism: uncultured beta proteobacterium (assembly GCA_963810985.1). Lineage (GTDB taxonomy): Bacteria > Pseudomonadota > Gammaproteobacteria > Burkholderiales > Burkholderiaceae_F > JALORV01. Next base: position 41,221 of record CAWEPP010000024.1, on the reverse strand, counting down.
CGTTGCCGGCCTGCGGCCCAGCCAAACAGGAACGGTCGAGTACCCGTCTGCGCGATCACGGCAAGGTCGTACCGTCGCCATAGCGCCGCCACCTTTCGCAACGTGGCGGAAGCCGTCGTCACCTCGGGCACCGCGATCACGTTCGAAACATCGCGGTTGCCTTCGAAAACGCCTTCGGTGCCTGCGAATACCAGCACGTCGACCGCGCACTCCGGGTACCGTTCCTTCAGGGCCCGTACCAGCGGCGTGGACAACAGGGCGTCGCCCAGAAATCGCAGCGTCACGACGAGCGCGCTGCGCGGCGCACGAAGCTCGCTCATGGCAATGCCAGCGCCTCGTCGATCGCGGCGACGACCTGCGGCACGTCCGGCCACGCGCCGTTTTCACCCACGCAGACGGCACGAGCCGACCAAGGGCCGGTACGGCGGCGATCGGTCACGCCGAAGATCGTGACCTGGCGCGCGCCTACGGCGGCTGCGACATGGCTCGTGCCCGAGTCGTTGGCGATCACCACCGCAGCGCCTTCGGCCAGCGCGGCAAAGACGCCGAGCGGCGACGGCGGCAACAGGGTCACGCCAGGAAGTGCCGCGCGCGCCGCTTCGACTTCCGAAGCAGGCGGCGCGGCCACCGGCGCGAGGCCGCGTTCGCGCAGCAGTGACGTCAGCTCGGCAAAGTGGGCCCAGTGCTTGATGCGCCCGCGATGCAGCCCCGTTGCCACCGGTGCGAGCAGTGCGTAACGCTCGCCGACGCGGCTGGTACGTCGCAGCGCCACGGCAGCGCTGCGCTGTGCGGCTGTGAGCGGCAGATCCAACGATGGCGAGGGCTGAGTGCGACTCGCGTCCGCGCCCCACACGCGCAGGGCCGCGAGCGCAACACTGTAGAAACGCTCGACTTCATGGCACTCCCCAGGCGCCGGAATGGGCCAGCGCAGCAGCAGTCGGCGATTTGCGGTGGCCAGGCCTGCACTCGGCACGCCCGCGAGTGTGAACAGCAATGCCGACCCGAACGAATTGGGCAGTACCAGACCGCGCGCCGCGCCGTCGATCGACTCACGGGCCTGGCGCACCTGTGCGACGTCTCGCCGCAGGAGGCCTTGGATCGGGACGTACGACATGCGCAGGCCTTCGAACAGGCTCTCCGCCCAGCCACGGCCGACCAGCGCGCAGCGCAGCCCGGACTCACTCAGCAGATGCAGGGCCGGCAACGCCATGCAGGCATCACCGACGTGATTCGGCAGACGGATCAGGACGGTCGTCACTGCGAGCTCATCATGCGTGCCGTCGCGCCGGCTCGTGGCTGCCATCGAAACGGGCCACAGGATCGCGCCAGCATCGCACCGAGGAAGAGCGCCAGCAGATGCCCCTCGGAGAACGTCTTGAAATGCGAACTGAGCAGCGAGGTTGCGCACCATGCCAGCAGCATGCCAACCGCAACGATGCGCGCCCGCGTACCGTCGCCCCGATCCACCAGGGCCGCAACGATGAACGCAAGGAAGGCAACGAGCCCGACGATGCCCTGCTCGGCGAGGAAGAACAGATACTGGTTGTGCGGGTCCACCGTCGGCAGCACGCGCCAGTCGGAGTACTTGTCCTTCACGTGTGCGGCATACGCTTCGCCGAAGGCGCCGGTGCCGGTGCCAAACCAGGGTCGCTCACGGACGAGTTCGAGCGTGTTCTCGTAAAGCACCGCGCGGATGCCCATCGGAGTCTTGATCGTCAGCGTCGAGGCGTTCTGCCATTCGCTCAGTGCGGACGACAGCCGGTCACGCGCCAGCGGCGACAGTGCCATCGCACCGGCCAGCAGGGCCGCCAGCACGGCCGCCGCCAGCGCGTTGCGCCAGCTATGGAGGTTGAACGCGGCGAGCACCACCAACATGACCGCCAGCGCCAGGAAGCCGCTGCGTCCGGGCGTCACGAAGGCCATGTTCAGCACGAACAGCGCCGCGAACACCGCGCAGGTCCAGCGCCAACGGCGCGAACATTCCGGTCCGGCTGCCAGCCAGAGCGCCAGGAACGCCGCCGTCGCGAACGCCATCGACTGCGCGCTGTGATTGCGCAGCATCGAGCCTGCAAGATCCAGTACGGTCGTAGGCAGCCGACCGGTCACCGCAACAATGCCGAACGAGACCAGCACCGCCACGCCGCAGGTGGCAACGTACGCAACCACGAGTCGTAGTTTCCAATGCAGCGGCCCGAACAATGCCAGTGCGATGGGAATCATCCACAGCTTGCGCCATGACCAGAAGGCGACGCCGCGCTCGCGCCACGGTACGTCGGCCCACAGCATCGAGATCGCGACGACGCCGATCAGCACAAGCGTGGCCACGCCAAGTGGTTGGCAGCATGCCTGGCGCAGGCGCGGCAGCGCCTGTCCGCTCGCGAGCAGGCTCGACCAGCATCATCGCCATCGCCGCGTTTGCGAGCGGCGGCGAGATCATCACGCTGCAGGCCGCGACGATGGTTGACCAGCGCGCGATTTCGATCCCGCGTGAAGCAGGAACCGCACGTTCGGGCTCAATGACGGCTGCGCTCATGCGATCGATCCTAGCGCCACAGTTGATAAAGGTACTTTCGCCGCAGGCGCTCCAGCCGGTAGCGCAGTCGCCTGCAGCCAGTTTGGCGGCGCCGCTTCGAGCGACGTGCGGAACACACCGAGCTTGCTGCCCTGCTCGACCACCGGATCCTCGAGCCAGAGAAAGCGGATACCCGCCGCACGGTCGATGGTGTCGAACACCACATCGATCGGCTTCGGTCATCGGCTGCGCCTCGATGCGCGCGAGTCGCAATGCTCGCCTCCTGTGCGCCGATGATGTAGGAGTCGGTGAAGCGGCCCTTTGTCGCCGGATAGATTCGACGCCCGGGCTCGCGCTGGCTGGCCGGCGTGTAGAAGTTTCCGCCCGCACCGAGATAGATCACGTACGGCCGCGGCTCGTCGCGCGTTTCAGCCAGCGCGGCGCGGACTCCGTCGGGAAAGTCATCGGCGAGCACCACGTCGTCCTCGAGCACAAGGCAGCGCTGCCAGTCACGCTCGACGACCCGCCGCAGCACGACCATGTGCTTGAGCGCGCACGACTTCTGCCCGCGATTGAGTTTGTCGCCCGCGAACCAGCGTCGTCGATTTCCTCGGTGATCTCATCCGCGTCGAATTCATGGATGAATTCGCCGCGCAGATCGAAGCGCGCCAGCTGCGCCTCGACATGCCGCCGGCGCTCGACGAAGCGTCTTGACGTTGATGACGAGGATCGCGTCCAGGCCGAGCGCGTGCATCGCTTCGGCCGCCGGCTCGCGATCTGGCTCCTGACTCACTTGCGCGGCACGCGTCCGAGCAGATAGAACTCGTCGTTCGGTCGCATGCTGATCAGGTTCGCCATGCGGTTGGACAGCGCGAAGAACGCCGCAATGGCACCGATATCCCAGATGTCCTCGTCACTGAAGCCGTGCGCACGCAGTGGCTCGAAATCCGCCGGTTCGATCGACGCGGAGTCGGCCGCCACCTTGAGCGCGAACGCCAGCATCGCGCGCTGGCGCGGCGAGATGTCGGCCTTGCGGAAGTTCGTGGCGACCTGATCGGCGACCAGTGGATTCTTTTCGTATACTCGCAGGATCGCCCCGTGCGCGACGACGCAGTAGACGCAGTCGTTGGCACCGCTGGTGGCGACGACGATCATTTCCTTCTCGCCCTTCGTCAGGCCGGACTCGCGCAGCATCAGCGCGTCGTGATACGCGAAGAACGCGCGGAACTCGTCCGGCCGGTGCGCCAGCGTCAGGAAGACGTTCGGGACGAAGCCGGCCTTGTCCTGCACTTCCTGGATGCGGCTGCGAATATCCTCCGGCAGCTCGTCCAGTCCAGGGACAGGCCAGCGGCTTATCGGGCGTGCAGGCGTGGTCATTGCGCGATCTCCGTCGGGTTCTCGACATCGATGCGAACTGGATGCCGTGCAGCCGGGCATACAGGCCGCCACGGCCGATGAGTTCATTTGCGATCCGATCTCGACCACGCGTCCGTGCTCCAGCACGACGATGCGATCGGCGCGCTCGATCGTCGACAGCCGGTGCGCCACGACGAAAGTCGTACGGCCCTTCATCAGCCGTTGCAGCGAAGCCTGGATGTAGCGCTCCGATTCGGAGTCGAGCGACGAAGTCGCTTCGTCGAGCAGCAGGATCGGGCGCATCCTTCAGCAGCGCACGGGCAATCGACAGGCGCTGCCGCTGGCCGCCGGAGAGCTTCACTGCATTTTCGCCGATACGCGTCTCGAAGCCCTCGCGGCAGTGACTCGATGAACGACAAGCAGGTACGCCGCATCCGCGGCTTCACGAATGCGTTCGATCGAGGCATCGCGCTGTCCGCCGTAGGCGATGTTGGCCGCGATGGTGTCGTCGAACAGGACGACATCCTGCGACACCAGCGCAATCTGCCGGCGCAGGCTGGCAAGCGTCAGTTCCTCCAGCGGCACGCCATCGAGCCGGATCTCGCCGGCAGTCGGGCGGATGAAGCGCGGGATCAGGTGCACGGCCGTCGTCTTGCCAGCGCCCGACGGACCGACGAAGGCGATCATTTCGCCTGCGCGTACCGAGAGGTCGAAATCCGTCAGTGCGTCGGCTCAGCCCCTGCGTAACTGAAGGACACGCGGCGAAACTCGACCTCGCCCCGCGCGCGACCGATGTCGCGGGTCCCGGCATCTGTCCTCTGGCGCCGTGTCGATCATGCGGAAGACGCTTTCGGAGGCTGCCGCCATGCGTGCCAGCGGGCCATTCAGCGATGACAGGTGCCGCAACGCCGGCAGCAGCAGCAGTGCCGCAGCAAGGAAGGTCACGAACTCGCCCGGCGACGCCTTGGTGTTCTGCGCCTGCCACAGCGCCACCGTCATCACGATTGCCACACCGACAGCGCCGAGCACCTGGGCAATGGGCGTCGCGGCCGACCACGCCACCTGCATGCGCATCGCGAAGCCGCGCAGTTTGTCGTTGATCTGGCAGGAACCGGCGATTTTCGTACTCCGCCCCTTCGTAGACCTTGACCACGCGCTGGCCCTCGTGCGCCTCCTGGATCGCGCGCGTCATCTCGCCGAGCATCGCCTGGTTTTCGAGGTTGAGCCGCCGCAGACGCCGACTGAACGCGCGCAGCGCGATGCCGATCGGCGGAGCGACGATCATCGTCAGCAGCGTCAGTTGCCAGTTGTAATAGAAGAGCATGCCGAGCAGGCCGAGGACGATCAGCGAATCGCGTACCGCCGTGCTCATCACCTCGGCCGCAAGGTTGAGGGCGTTCGTCGCCTCGTTGACGAACTTCGAGATGACAACGCCCGACGGGGTGTTCTCGAAGGTCGACGTCGGCCAGTGCAGCATGCGGTCGAACATCGCCATGCGCAGGTCCACCAGCACCGATTGCGACACCCGGTTGAGCAGGTACGAGCCACCGAAAATCGCCAGGCCACGCACGACGAAGAGCCCGACAAAGGCGATCGGCATCCAGATGACCGCCTTGAACTCCTTCTGGAAGAGCGCCTGGTCGGTGAGGACCCCGGCCAGACGTGCGATCAGCGGCTCCGTGGCGGCACTGATGCCCGTGGCGATCAGGCCGAACACCAGAAGTCGCCGATGAGACAGGACCATGCGCAGCAGGCGGCGCAGGTTCGGGTCGTCAAGCAGGCGGGGATGGGCGGAACTCATGTCGCGGCGGCAGCGTTCTTCCACGGGCTGAGCCGGTGCGTACGCAGCGCATAGTGTATGCGAAGGCGTTCCTTCATTCGGAGCGCGACCCTGCCGTTAAGCTTGCGCCTGGAACCGGGAGCCGGAATGGCGCGCATCTCTGTCTACATCATCGCGTACAACGAAGCCGACAAGATCGAGCCCGCGCTGAAGAGCGTGACGTGGGCCGACGAGATCGTTGTGGCCGACTCGCATTCGACCGATGGCACGGTGGAGATCGCCCGCAAGTACACCGATCGCGTGCTGCAGGTGCCATTCGAGGGTTTCGGCAAGCTGCGCAATGACGTCCTCGCACAGCTGACAGGTGACTGGGTGTTCTCGCTCGATGCCGACGAGCGCTGCACCGAAGCCGCCGCGGCCGAGATTCGTCGCATCGTCGAGCAGTCAGACGCCGCGGATGCGTACCACATCCCGCGCCGCAACTTCCTGCTCGGGCGCTGGATCCGCCACTCCGGCTGGTACCCGGACTACCGCCAGCCGCAACTCTTTCGCCGCGGCAAGTTGCGTTACTCGGAAGATGCCGTGCACGAGACCTACATCCTCGACGGCACGCTCGCAACCATGACCGAACCGATCGCCCAGGTCCCGTTCAAGGACCTAGAGCAGATCGTCCACAAGATGCAGCGCTATTCGACGCTCGGGGTAGAACGCCTGGCCCAGCGCGAACACCTCGGCCATCGATGGGCAAGGCACTCGCGCACGGGCTCGGCGCCTTCCTTCGTCATTACGTCGTTCGACTCGGCTTCCTCGATGGCTGGGCCGGATTCGTCATCGCCTTCTCGAACTTCGAAGGCACGTTCTATCGCTACGCCAAGTACACCGAGCGCATGCAGAAGCTGACGACCGAACCGCCACTGCCGCCGAGCCTGAAGCAGTAGCAATGACGATCTCGGTCATCGTCACGACCTACAACCGGCCCGACGCGCTGCGTGCGGTGCTCGACGGCCTCGCCGCCCAGACCGACCGGGACTTTGAGATCCTGGTCGCCGACGACGGCTCACGCGACGACACGCGCGAACTGGTCGAAGCCGTTCGCTCCGGCGTCCCGGTGCCGATTCGGCATGTCTGGCAGGAAGATCGCGGATTTCGTGCCGGCGCCGCGCGCAACCGTGCCACCGCCCAGGCGCGCGGCGACTATGTGATCTTTCTCGATGGCGATTGCGTGCCCCGCCCCTCTTTCATCGCGCGCCACCGCGCGCTGGCCGAGGCTGGCTGGATGGTGGCAGGCAATCGCATCCTCCTTAGCGGAGATGTTCACGAAGTGCGGCACTGGAGGCGAAACTGCCGCTGCATCAGTGGAGCGATGCGCAGTGGCGCACCGCACGACAGCGCGGCGAAATCAATCGCACGCTGCCGCTGAGGTACCTGCCGCTGGGGCCCCTGCGCAAACTCGCCGGCTCGCGCTGGCAACGCGTGCGCACCTGCAACCTGGGCGTCTGGCGCGCGGACCTGACGCGCGTGAACGGCTTCGATGAGGTCTTCGAGGGCTGGGGCTACGAGGATTCAGACCTCGCGGTTCGGCTGATCAACTCGGGCGTGCGGCGCAAGGAAGGCGCCTGGGCGACGGGCGTGCTGCACCTGTGGCATCGCGAGAACGACCGCCGCGCCGAGGGCCAGAACTGGGACCGGCTGCAGCAACGCATTCGCGAACGGGCAACGCGTGCCGAACGCGGTCTCGATCAATATCCGTCGGCGGACTGAGCGCGACACGACGCGGCTGACCAGGAATCGAATGGCATCGAAGCGACGCTCGATCGCGATCATCGCGCTGTGCCAGGTGGGCGCGATGGCGCTCTGGTTCTCTGCGTCGGCGGTGGTGCCGTCGCTGGTGGCCCAATACGACCTGTCGAAATTCATGCAAGCGACGCTGACCGGTGCGGTGCAGGTGGGGTTCGTCGTCGGCTGCCTGGGAAGCGCCGTGCTCGGACTGGCCGATCGGCTCGACCCGCGGCGCTTCATCGCGACGGCGGCGCTCGTCGGCGCCGGCGCCAACGCGTCGCTGTTGCTGGTCGATCCCACCACGCTGGCGATGCCGCTGCTGCGGTTCGTGACCGGCCTGGCGATGGCGGGTGTCTATCCGGTCGGAATGAAGCTCGCCTCGACCTGGGCGCGCGGTGACATGGGACTGATGGTCGGCATCCTGGTAGGTGCGCTGACATTCGGCTCGGCTACGCCACACCTGTTCAATGCGATCGGCGGCGTCGACTGGCGCATCCCGGTAGCGATTGCCTCGGCGAGCGCCCTCGCTGCCGCGGCACTGATCGGGTTCGCCGGCATCGGCCCAGCGCGAACGCCGGCGCCGCGTTTCGATCCGCGCGCGGTGTTGTCGGCATGGCGCGATGAGCCGCTGCGCCTGGCCAACCTCGGCTACCTCGGGCACATGTGGGAGCTCTATGCCATGTGGGCATGGATCGCGGTCTTCCTGCATGCGAGTTTCGCGTTGACGCTTTCTGCTGAATTCGCGCCAACCGCCGCCAAGCTCGGTGCGTTTGCGACGGTCGCGGCCGGAGCCATCGGCTGTGTCGCCGCCGGCTACCTGGCTGACCGCGTCGGCCGCACGGCGATCACGATCGTGGCGATGAGCATTTCCGGCACCTGCGCAGCGTTCATCGGCCTGCTCTACGGCGGCTCCCCCGCGTTACTGATGGCGATATGCATCGTCTGGGGCATCGCGATCGTTGCCGACTCCGCCCAGTTCTCTGCATCCATTGCAGAACTTGCGGACCGCAGTCGCGTCGGCACGATGCTCACCTTTCAGACTGCAATGGGGTTCACGCTGACTCTGGTGACGATCCACCTGATGCCGCATTGGGTCGAGGCGCTCGGCTGGCGCTTCGCGTTCGCGCCCCTCGCGATCGGCCCGGCAATCGGTGTCTGGGCGATGGCGCGACTGCGCCGGCATCCACGTGCCGCCGCTCTCGCCGGCGGCAGGCGCTGACACCATTACAGGCACAGACCCGCGTTACGGGCCGTAACTGAAGCCGGCGCGCAACACGCGACTCTGCCCGCGCAGGTCGGCGATCAGTTGATCGTCCGGGCGCACGCGCCAATCCTCCGGCAGGGCGACGTCGACGCTGCCGCTGGCATTGCGGTAGCTGACGATGACACGGCAGCCGCCCGGACCATTGCCATTGCCCGGGATACGGTACGGGCTGAGCGTTTCGCGCAGTCGCGCCGTGTCGCCTGCGCCCTCCAGTTCGATCCGTAGCCGTGCCGCGGCTTTCGCGCGCGCTTCAGTGAGGTCCATCAGCTCGTCGGCCGAGATCGACAGACGTTGCGCGAACTCGTCGTAGCGAACCTTGCCCACGACGAACAGCAGCTGGTCTTCCTTCAGCAGCGCGCGCTTGCGATCGTAAAGTTCCGAGAACACCATCAGCTCTAGCTGCGCGGTCGCGTCGTCGAGCACGATGACGCCCATGCGGCCGCGGCGCGTGTTCTGACTGCGCGCCGAGACGATGACGCCGGTGAGCCTGACCTGCTCGCGCGCCTGCCGCACTTCGGCAAGCGGTGTCGGCGCAAGCTGCCTGGCTTCCGCCGCGAATTCGCGAAACAGGTGCCCCGAGAAGTAGTAGCCCAGTGCCAGTTTTTCGTTGGTGAGTTTCTCGCGCTCGCTCCAGCGCGACGCCTTCACGTAATCGATGTGCCGGGTTGACGCTTCGCCGCCACCGAATAGGCTTGCCTGCCCAACGCTGGCCGCCGCACTGTCGGCCGCTTCGATCGCGCGACCTACCGTCGCCAGCAGCGTGGCCCGATCTTCGAGTAACAGGTCGAGCGCGCCGGCACGCACCAGCGCCTCGACGACGCGGCGGTTGACGACGTGTTTGTCGACCCGTGCGGTGAGGTCGAAGAGATCGGTGTATGGCCCGCCGGCGGCCCGCGCCGCCAGGATCGCCTCGATCGCGCCTTGCCCCGTGCCCTTGATCGCGCCCAGTCCGTAGCGAATCGTCTTCGCGTCGACCGGCTCGAAGCGCCAGCTGCACGCGTTGATGTCCGGCGCAAGAATCGCCACTCCGATCGCCTTGCAGTCCTCGATCAGGTCCTTCACCTTGTCGGTGTCGTCCATCACGGTCGACAGGTTGGCCGCCATGAACGCGGCCGGGTAGTGCGCCTTGAAGTAGGCCGTCTGGAAGGCAACGACGGCATAGGCGGCCGAATGGCTCTTGTTGAATCCGTAGCCCGCGAACTTCTCCATCAGGTTGAAGAGTTCCGTCGCGGTGTGGGTGTCCACGCCTTGCCTGGCGGCACCGTCGACGAAGATCGAGCGGTGCTTGGCCATCTCCTCGGGCTTCTTCTTGCCCATCGCGCGCCGCAGCAGGTCGGCGCCGCCCAGTGAATAGCCGCCGACAACCTGCGCGATGCGCATCACCTGTTCCTGATAGACCATGACGCCATACGTCTCGGCCAGGATGGGTTCCACCGACGGATGCAGGTACTCGACGCGTTGGCGCCCGTGCTTGCGTTCGATGAAGTCCGGAATCAGGTCCATCGGACCGGGCCGATACAGCGCATTCAGCGCGATCAGATCCTCGAGGCGATCGGGCTTTGCGCGCTTGAGCAGTTCGCGCATGCCACGCGATTCAAACTGGAAGATCGCGGTCGTCGCTGCCTGCTTGAAGACGTCGTAAGTCTTCGCGTCGTCGAGGGGCAGCGTCTCCAGTTTGAGCGTGAACGACGGATCGAGCTGCCGCACGTACCGCAGCGTCAGATCGAGGATCGTCAGCGTCGTCAGCCCCAGGAAGTCGAACTTGACGAGGCCGATCGCCTCGACGTCATCCTTGTCGAACTGGCTGATCGCAGTGCCCTGTGCGCCGGGCGCGCAATACAACGGACAGAAATCAGTCAGCTTGCCCGGCGCGATCAGCACACCGCCGGCATGCATGCCGACATTGCGCGTCAGGCCTTCGAGCGGCCGGGCCAGCTCGATGAGCTGCTGGTGTTCCTCATCGCCCGCCACCGCGTCGGCGAAGGCGGGCTCCTCCTTCAGCGCGCGCTCCAGCGTCCACGGATCCGCGGGGTTGTGCGGAATCAGCTTCGACAGTTGATCGCATTTCGTGTACGGCATGTCGAGCACGCGCCCGGCGTCACGCACGACGGCCTTGGCACCGAGCGTGCCGAAGGTGGCGATCTGCGACACCGCCTCGTGGCCGTACTTGCGCTTGACGTAGTCGATGACCCGATCGCGGTTGTCCTGGCAGAAGTCGATATCGAAGTCCGGCATCGACACGCGCTCCGGATTCAGGAAGCGCTCGAACAGCAGCCCGTAGCGCAGGGGATCGAGGTCGGTAATGCCGAGCGAATACGCCACCAGCGAGCCTGCCCCGGAGCCGCGCCCGGGTCCGACCGGGATGTCGTTGCCCTTCGCCCAGTTGATGAAGTCGGAGACGATCAGGAAATAGCCCGAGAAGCCCATCTTCGCGATCGTCTTCAGCTCGAGGTCGAGCCGCGTGCTGTATTCGGGCTGGCGCCGTGCACGCACTGCGTCGGCCGGGTAGAGGGCGGTGAGGCGTTTCTCGAGCCCCACCTCCGCCAGCGCGCGGCAGTGATCGTCGAGCGTGACTCCGGCCGGCGTCGGGTACGGCGGGAGCCGCGGCCTGCCCAGCTCCAGCGTCAGGTTGCAGCGGCGCGCGATCTCGACCGAGTTCGCGAGCGCCGCCGGAACATCCGCAAACAGCGCCTGCATTTCCGCCTGCGACTTGAAGTACTGCTCGCGCGTGAAGCGCCGTGGACGGCGCGGATCAGCCAGCGTGTAGCCCTCTGCGATGCAGAAGCGTGCTTCGTGCGCACGAAAGTCGCCCGGCTCCAGGAACTGGATCGGATGCGTCGCGACGACCGGCAGCCGATGCTTGACCGCCAGGGCCAGCGAAGCATTGGTGCACGCGGCATCGCGCGCTTCGCCGGTGCGCTGCAACTCGAGATAGAAGCGCCCCGGGAAAGCTGCCTCCAGCCGCTGCGCCGCGAGCGTCGCGGCCTCGAACCGGCCTGCCAACAGTTGCGCGCCAACTTCGCCGTGCCGCGCACCGGACAGCGCAATCAGACCGTGCGTGCGCGCGCCACCGTCTTCCTCGAACCACTCGGTGCGCAGTTCGGCCCGGTTGCGGTGCTGGTTCTCCAGGAACGCCCGCGTGAGCAACGTGCACAGGTTGAGGTAGCCCTCGTGGTCCTGCGCCAGCAAGGCCATGCGATAGGGGTTGTCACGCTCGGCATCGTTGGTGATCCAGGCGTCGCAGCCGATGATCGGCTTCACGCCCTTGCGGCGAGCCGCCTGGTAGAAGCGCACGGCACCGAAGACATTTGCACTGTCGGTCAGTGCCAGCGCGCCTTGCCCGTCGGCCGCGGCCTTGCCGACCACATCGTCGATGCGGACGATCCCGTCGACCACCGAAAACTCAGAGTGCAGGCGTAGGTGGACGAAGTGCGTACTGCTCATGGAGAGGATTCTGCCACCCGGAGTCCCTGTACTCTGTGGATAACCACTGGGCGCGCACCCCGCCGGTCCATTCCGACGCACGGCTGAACGCCGGGATTGGTCGGTGCTTGCCCGCCGGTTGGCGATTTCGCCGCTGCACCGAAGCGGCTATTGTTGCCGCACCACCGAAGGGAGTGCCCGATGCATCGCTGGGTTCTGGCGGCGCTGTGCGCCGCACTACCGTGTCTGGCGGCGGCCCAGACGATCTACAAGGTGCAGATGCCTGACGGCAGCGTGATGTTCACGGACACACCTCCGCCCGACGCCAAAATCCTCGAGCAGCGGGAAGGCAAGCTCCCGGCACGACCCGCGGCCAGCAGTCCCGTGACGCCGGCGACTCCTGCGACCCAGGTTCCACCGCAAGGCATCGGGTTCGATGGCATGCCCGTGCAGCCTGCCCGCAAACCCAGCTCGGTCGACGCCACGGCGGCCGAAGTCACCGACGCTGAGCGCGCGCTGCAGGCCGCCAAGAGGAAACTAGAGCAAGGTCGTGAGCCGCTGGCCGGGGAGCGACTCGGTCTCAAGGGCGGTGGCTCGCGCTTGACGCCCGAGTACGAAGCGCGCGTCGGCGGCCTTGAACGCGACGTCGCCAATGCGGAGTTGCGGCTGCAGCGCGCCTACGAGGCGCGCAATGCGGCGCGCTAGGCGCTGTCGGGGCAGAAACCGGCCTTAGTAGCACTAGCTGCGTCACCCGCACGAGGCTCGACGATTCAGGCGGGAAAGCGGCCTTCCTCCCGCGTTTGGCCCGGATGGCAGCCGGATACCTTGTCGGTTGTCTCGTAAAGCCCGCCACAGTCGCATGCTGGAACTTCTCATCGGTGCCGTCGCCCTGATCGTCATCGTTCTGGGCGCTGGCATCGCGCTGGCCGTGCTGCGCGCAAGAAGCAGCGACGCCGCGTCCACAGGCCATTGGCCGTTCAGCCTTCGACGGCCGCTGACCGAACCCGAGCAGGTCCTGTACTTCCGACTGCGCCAAGCCCTACCGGATCACATGGTGCTCGCGCAGGTCGGGATGTCACGCTTCCTCGCCGTTCGCCGCGGCCACAACGCGCGTGCCTGGTACAACCGCATCAATCGCATGAGCGTCGACTTCCTCGTCTGCACCAAGGATGCGTCCGTCGTCGCTGCGATCGAACTCGATGATGCCTCCCATCAGCAGCCGGACCGGGCCAGCGCGGACGCAAAGAAGGAACTCGCGCTGAAGGCGGCCGGCGTGCGACTCGTGCGCTGGAAGGTGAGCGCGATGCCGGATGAGGCGGCGATACAGTTGTCGATTGCGACTGCCTTATCTACGCCGGGAAGAAAGGCTCCGCGGGTCGAGAGTGCAGATACGGGAAGCTTTCGGACGGCGTGATGCTCGACTGAGGGTCGAAACGGAGCGACCTCCTCGCTCTCGGTCGACACGGGCATGAGGTGGCTTTGGCGCCGAATTGATCGAACGCAGCCGCGTTGAAAATCCCAAGAAAAACCCGCCTCCAAGGGCGGGTTCGTAATGAGTAGTGAAAATCCGCGGGCTAATGTCTGCGACGACGCGCGCCTGCGAGGCCGACGAGGGTGAGGCCGAGTAGTGCCAGCGTGCCGGGTTCGGGCACCGGATTGGGATCGATGGGCTCATAGTCGTCGCGGAACTGCCAGTTGACGATGTCGTGATATCCGCCCGCCGCCCCCGTACCGGAGGTGAATCCGATGAATGCGTTCGTCTGCCCCAGCACAGCCACGAGGTCTGCGGTACGCGTCAGCGTCGCGCTGGCCGGCCGGACGTTGGTCTCGGATAGCCGCACCTCGATCAGGTTCGTGGCTCCGTTGTAGTCGACCCACGCGAACCAGTCCTCGCCATTGTTCATGCGAGTCGCGACTGGGTGCGTCGGCCCATTGAATGAGCCGCCCAGATCGATGCCGAGATGGTTTCCGTCCGGATCGTTGTAGCCGGAACCGTTGTCCCAGGTGTCGAACTCGATGCCAAGGCTGTTGCTGATGCCCTGATATCCAATGCCACCCCCGCTGCCGCCGGCGGTGTTGGACACGGTCTGCACGACAAACACGATGCCATCCGCGCCCTGGCCGTCACCGTCCGAGATCCCGAGCGGATTGCTGATGTTGAAAGTGAAGAAGGTGCTGAACGAAGCCTGATTGGCCAGGTTGATGGCATTGGTCAGGAACGCGCTGCCGCTCTGACCCAGGTTATTGGTCAGGCGCAGGACCTTGCGATTGTCGGCGTCCGTCACCGGATCTGCGATCGCTGCGGTCGAACCGTTCTGTTGGAAGGCGGACAGATCTGAAAAGTCCCCGTAGGTGATGAGGGCGGCACTTGCCGAACCCGCCGACGCCGCAAACGCGACGCTCCCGAGGGCAAGGAGAAGTTTCTTCATAGGTAGCGCCCTTTCCAGCTTCAAGTTGGCATTCAAGATCTCTGCGTAGGTGCGAGCAGGCAAGAATCACGCCTTGCTTATCTTTCAAAGACCTACAGCGAAAATCTGCTCAGGCTGTCAAGATTTTCGACAACGACAATTGGGCGGAACAAATCAATGAACGGGAGGCTCAGCGGGCCGGGAGCGCCGATACGGGGAGTCTCCGGACGGCGTAAGCCTCGGCTGGAGGTTGAACCACGCGACAAATGCAAAACGGCCCGCACTTGGCGGGCCGTTTGCGTCTGGCGTCCCCTACGAGATTCGAACTCGTGTTATCGCCGTGAAAGGGCGGTGTCCTAGGCCTCTAGACGAAGGGGACCTGCTTGCGGTCAGGTTGTTGCGCGACCGCTTGCGTATCCGGTGGTGGAGGTAAGCGGGATCGAACCGCTGACCTCTTGCATGCCATGCAAGCGCTCTCCCAGCTGAGCTATACCCCCACGGAAAAGACGCGGATTATAGCGGGCCGCGCGGGCACGGCAAATTGCGCGCCGAGGCCCTACTTCGAGGTGGGTTGACGTGCCGGGTCGCCGGCCGGCAGGACATCGGCGAACGCATCGAAGCGCTTCCACGCGGGCACTGGCGGTTCGACGCCAGGGCGCGGGACGTACTCGGATCGCTGGACTTCGGCCTGGCGGTGGATGTAGCGCGGGCAATTGGGGAAGATCAGGCGGGCGTGAACGCGCACGATGAGCTGTGCGCCGGGAAATGTCGCATCGGGCTCGGCCAGGCTCGCCTCGCCGCTGACGCGCAACCGGCGCGGGCGCTCCCAGTCGATGAAGAGCAGACCGACCCGTGGGTTGACGGTGATGTTGCCGAGGCTGCGAAACATACCGTTGCCGTCGTACGAAGGGAACGCCAGCGTCGTGTCGTCGAGCACGCGCACGAAGCCGGGGTCGCCGCCCTTATACGAGCAGTCGGGCGCGCCCGCCGCGTCGGCGGTCGCGAGGAAGAACATCGTCCGGCTCTCGACGAAGGCCCGGTCCTCGTCGGTGAAGCGCTCACGTGAGAGCGTCTCGGCAAGTCGGTCAGCCAGCCGCCGCGCGTCGAAGCGGTCTTGCAGGCCGCGCATGCCCTCGTGGTAGCAGGAGTCCGGCGAGACCATGTCAGAGGACGTCCTCGTGTATGCAGAGAATGTTGCCTTCGGGATCGTTGAACCAGGCGGCCTTCTCCGATCCCAGCACGCAGACGTGACCGATCGTCTTGAAGCCCGGAAAGTCGTAGTCGTTGAAAACGACGCCACGACCCTTGAGGTCGGCGATGGCGGCATTCACGTCATCGACCCGGAAACTGACCGCGGTATGTTCGGCCTTGGTGCCTTCGGGCTTGGGAAACAGCGCAATCTCGGTGCCGCCGCAGCGGTAGATGAACTTGCCGTCGGGCCGACCACCGACGGGCTCCAGCTGCAGCCTCTGCTCGTAAAACTGCCGTGCCCGCTCTAGATCCTTCACCGGCAGCATGCAGGTGACCTGGGTTCCACGTATGCCTTTCATCGGCGCCCTCCATTGCGGGAAATCGCGCGCCCATACTGTCCCCCAAATTTCCGCTGGTCAATATGCGGAGTGGGTGGCGTGGCCATCGCTCACCGAAAACCAGCAGCGAAGTGGGCGGCGGCCGTCACAGCCCCGCAGCGCATCGAGGAGAAGCTCGGCGCGGGGAATCCGCACGGCGGTGATCTTGTGGGCGCCGGGCCAGGGCGCGCGGCCCGGTCGGCGCGACAGCGCGCTGTCAGGCGCGGTCGAGCGCAGCCGCGATGCGCGCGAGCGTGGTCTCGCGGCCGACGAGTTCGAGCACCGCGTCGATCGACGGCGTCTGCGTCTGGCCGGTGACCGCCACGCGCAGCGGCACGGCCACCTGCGGCATCTTGAGCTTGAGCTCACCGACAATCTGCTTGATCAGTGCATTCAGCGCAGCACGCTCCCAGGCCACGTCGCTCGCGCGCTCGCCGAACAGGCGCACCGCATCGCGGCTGGCACCCTGGAGGTGCTCGGCCATCAACGTGCCTTCGCGCACCGGTTCCCTGTAAAACAGCAGCGCCGCCTCCGCGAGTTCGTTCAGTGTGCGCGAGCGATCCTTCAGCAGTCCAACGACCCGCTCGAGCGACGGCCCGGCGGCCAGCACGCCGCCGCGCGCCTCGATGCGTGGCCTGGCGAGCTGCGCGAGGCGCACATCGTCGGCCTCCTTCATGTACTCACCATTGAGCCAGAGCAGCTTGTCGAGGTTGTACTGAGCCGGCGCGCGGTTCACGTGCTCGAGGTCGAACCACTCGACAAGTTCCGCACGCGAGAACTTCTCGGCATCGCCGTGGCTCCAGCCCAGCCGCGCGAGGTAGTTGAAGAGCGCCTCGGGCAGGAAGCCGTCGGCGTCGTAATGCAGCACACTGACCGCGCCATGCCGCTTGGAAAGCTTCTGGCCGTCCGGTCCGAGGATCATTGGCAGGTGGCCGAACCGGGGCAGCGGCGCGCCGAGCGCGCGGTAGATGTTGATCTGGCGCGGCGTGTTGTTCACGTGATCGTCGCCGCGCAGTACGTGCGTGATGGCCATGTCGATGTCGTCGACCACGACGGCGAAATTGTAGGTCGGCACGCCGTCACCGCGCGCGATCACGAGATCGTCCAGCTCGGTGTTTGAAAAAGCGATCGGGCCCTTCACCAGATCGTTCCAGCCGACATCGCCGTCGTCCGGATTGCGAAAGCGTACGACGGGCTTCACACCTGCCGGCGGTGTCATGTCCCTGGCCCGCTCAGGCCGCCAGCGGCCGTCGTAGCGCGGCTTCTCGCCGCGCGCCATCTGCGCCTCGCGCAAGTGCTCGAGTTCTTCCTTGCTCGCGTAGCAGTGATAGGCCTTGCCGTCGGCCAGCAGGCGATCGATCGCAGCCTGATAGCGGTCGAGGCGATCAGTCTGACGCACCGGGCCGACGTCGTAATCGAGATCGAGCCACTTCATGCTGTCGAGGATGACCTGCACCGCCTCTTCGGTGGAGCGCTCGAGATCGGTGTCCTCGATGCGCAGGATGAACTCGCCGCCGTGGTGGCGCGCGAAGGCCCAGCAGAACAGCGCCGTGCGCGCGGTGCCCAGGTGGAGCATGCCGGTCGGGCTGGGGGCGATGCGGGTGCGAACGGTGGTCATGGGGATGCTGGCGTCGATGCCGGTCGCGCAGTACGCACGGGGTCTCGTGCGAGATACAGGGTGCGGACCGGCGTCCCCTGCCTGGTGCAAGCAAAGGGTTGGGATGGTAAATCAAAAGCCTGCGAGCCTGACGGGCCTGTCGATGGGAGACGATCACACGCACACAAGCAGGCCAAGGTGAACGGCGACGTCGGCACACAGGCAGGGAAGAAACTCACAACTGTTCGACAAGGGCGCGCTTACCCAAATGAGGCTATTGCGCGACCGTGACGGCGCGGATTCACTGACTCCGTGCTTCAGGCAGCGCGTGGAGCGGCTGTTCGTCGTTGGCTATTCCCTTTCCAAACGTGGAGGTCAAAGTGGCACGATGCCCTTTTGCGACGTGGCGCCCGATTTCGGGATCATGCGGACCGAACCTTGGCGGCCCCTTCAAGATCGTCCATCACACGACGGAGGGCAGCACCGCCGAAGGTGCCTTGAGCGCCTTTCAGTCCCACCGTTCGGACCCTCATTTCACCGTCGATGGCACGCGCATCTTTCAGCACATCGACACGTCGGAGGGTGCGCGCGCCCTGCGCAATGATGCGGGCGGCGTGCAGACCAACCGGGACTCCGCGGTACAGATCGAACTTGTAGGTTTCGCACACCTGCCCAAGGATCGGCGTTCACTCACGAATGTGGCGCGCCTGTGTCGCTGGATCGAGGAAACTCATGGCGTCTCGAAGACATGGCCTGCGGGCCTGCCGCTCCCGGCACGCAACGGCCGCGATCCGGGCGGACACAATCGGGATCCTCAGATCTGGGACAGCACAAGCGGGCATTACGGTCACAGCCAGGTTCCGGAAAACACGCATTGGGATCCCGGTTACACGCAGGCCGAGGCGGCTTTCATCCTGGCGGCCTCGTTCGACAGTGCCGGACGGTTGATTTCCCCGGAACCGCCGCCGCTGCCCGCGAGGATGCGTCGTGGCAAAGGGCCGGCGCGAGCGCCCGAGTCGACGATGCCGGACCACGATGTCGTGCCGCTCGGCGTGGCGGCCTACATTCGCGATTTGTCATTGCCGGCCGCCGCCGAGGCACCGACGCCGGCGCCATCCAGGCGCAAGGCCCGCGCGAGGAAGGCGGCGCCGATGCGCCGACGCGCCGAGGCGCTTGCACCGGCCTACGACGCGAAGGTCAATGTCGGCAGCCTCATGTCGTTCGTCGAGGGCGTCAGCGAACAGGAGAAGAACGACGTTCTTTACTCCGTGCAGCTCGCGCAGCGCGGGGCGAGCGGCACGTTCGACCGCTTCACCCAGACCCAGTTCTGGTACCAGAAGTACGTCGAGATCCTGGAGAACCTGGGCTGGGCGACCGAGCAGTTCGCCTTCACGCGCTTCGATCAGCGCGAAGGCGAATTCCGCATGGATCAGGCCGCGCTCGCCATCATCACGGCGATCGCCACGCAGAATCAGCTGGCCGTGCTGCAACAATCCGTGGCGGCGCTTTCAAAGCTGACGGAAGACGACGGCACGATCCGGCTGTTCGACTTCCATTCCTCGATGGAAGGCAGCGGCAACTTCCAGCTCGGTGCCGTGCAGCGCTCGACCAACGGCGCCCTGTCGATGGCCGTCGGGGCCTTCTACTTCCGCAGCATCGACGACAGGAGGCGGTTCCTGTTCTTCAAGTGGGGCGCACAGCAGGTGAACTTCTGGACCTCGGCCCAGCGCATGACACTCAACACCGACTTCTACGCGCGTCGGCGCGAGGGAGTCATCGCCAAGCTGGAGGCGGACGCCCCGAAGTTCATTGCGGATCTGACTCTGGGGTCCCGGTAGACCGGGCTTCCGACTATCGCCTACACACGTCCTTGTAACCCGAACCAAGGCGGTCACGCTTTTAGCTTGAGTCCGACGCGCTGCTCGATGTCGTGGAACATAGCGACCGGGCTCGCGCCATCAACCGCCGGCTTGCGGTCGAACGTGGCGAATTGCAGCAGCGACAGCGCCGCTGCGGCTGCAGCACCGGTCGTCACGCCTCCAGCCAGCCCCGCCGCAATCCCGAACACCGTAAAGGCGAACTTCCAGTACACCAGCTTCGTGGCCTGCCGCACGGCGTCGTTGTACTCGTCGGTCATGGCAGACAGCCGCGCGACCATCGCCTCGGGTGGAATCTTCTGCGCCTCGAACTGCTGCTGCCAATCGAACAGGTTCGCACGCTTCTTCCGGAACACCGGGTCGCGCGACAGGTCGCGTGCGAGCAGCAGTGTCTCTTCGGGCTTCGGCAAATTCGGCACCGCGAGCTTTCGAGCGAGCAGCACCGCCTGCGCCGCGAAAGCGTCGGCGGGATCCTCGATCTGGAAGTCCTTGCGCGCCAGGTCAATGGAGTTGTAGGCGGCGATCACCGTCACGTGTTCGACGCCTGGAAACTTCTCGCGCACTTGCTCGTTCGCGAGAATTCGCCGCGTCAGGTCCTCGCCTATCTCCTGCGCATCCTGCGCTTCGAGGTTCAGCTCGGCGAGCCGGCTCTTGAACTCTTTGCGGCGCTGCCAGTCCCACGGGCGCCCCACCGCCAGCTCCTCGAGGTCGTCGAGCCGCTTGCGCTGCAATTTGGGGTCCCACCCCTTGTCCTCCCAGTAGGCGCGCTCATCGCGGTCGGGCTGCTCGGCCATCAGCGGCAGTACGACCCTGTCGTAGAGCAGCACGTTGGCTGCCAGTGCGGCGGCATCGATGTGGTCGGCGACCGACAACGATCCCCAGCGTTCGAAGGCCATGGTCGACTCCTCGGCGCGCAACGCTTCGGCCCTGCGCGCACCCAGCGTCCCGGCAACGGACCCCTACTGCACGCGTCCCGGGAAGATCGCGCGCAGCTGCGCGGTGAACAGGTCGGCGAACTTGTCGAAGCCGTCCCGGTTCGGATGAAGTTCGTTGTGCCAGGCGCTCGGGTTCGGCGCGAGCGTGCCCTGGCCGTTGATGAACGTGACCTTCGGGTGGGCAGCGAGCGCCGCCAGCATTGCGGCGAACTGCTTCAGCATCGCTTCCACCACGGCAAAGCGCGGCGGCGCGCGTCGGGAAACCGCGCAGGTCGAAGGTCGGCTTCAGCCAGGGGCCGAGGTGGCAGATGCCACGGCCGTCGGGAATCGCGAAGTCGTAGCCGTGGAACACGAGATGCGTGTTGGGGCTCAGCTTGTCGCGCAGGATGATCAGGTCTTCGTAGCCGGCGCGCACCAGGCCGAGCGCGGTGTCGAAGCGCGGCTGATTGAGGTGAGCCGCTGGCGGAATCGCCGGATCCCAGTCGCGCACCCACAGCGCCATCGGGTTGTCGACGATGTCGTTGCCGCCGCCGGAGAACAGCAGCACATCCCACGGTCCGCCCGCCGGGCAGCCGTCGGTCAGCAACTGCGTAAGGCGCTGGCGCTGCTCGACTCCGAGCATGAAGCGGACTTCGTCGCCGGCCTTGGCCAGGTTCAGGATTGGTACGCCGAGCCGGCTCTCGAGGCGCGGAATGATGCCGCCCCTGAACAAGGAACGGCGGATAGTCGAACCACGAGTCCCCCTCGGCGAACACCTGGAGCGGCTGGAACCCGGCGGCCGGAGCCCCCGGCGCGCGGCGCCGTCCTTTCGCTGCGCCCTTCGCCGCGCCCTTCGGTGCGGCGCGCCGCGCGCCGCGCCGCTTCATGATTTCCATCGTGTCCTTGTATTCGCGCAGCCGGCGTTCACGCTCGGCGCGTTGCTGCTGCTCGAGGCGCTCGCGTTCTTCACCGACGGTGGCCGCGGTCGCCGGCGGGCCGGCCAGGCGCACGCCGCAGTGCACGCTTCGGCTGCCGCGCGCGTGCCAGCGCGCGGGCTTCGTCAAGGGTTACCGGCCCGCCGCCCATCGGCGCCTTGCTCGGCCGCGCTGCGGGCTTACCGGCAGCCTTTGCCTTGCGCTTGCTCCGGACGACTTTCTTCGCGGCCGGCTTTGAACGGGATTTCGGCTTCGTTGCCATCGTCGTTACCTCGCTTTCAGCGAAAGGCCTTCAACAGTGCTTCGAGGGCGGGCAGCTCTTTCGGAATGATCTTGCCGACCTTCGCCCGGCAGCCGCGGTCGAACTTCTGCGGTGCCACGATGTGCTTGATGTCGCGCGCGTTGTTGGCCCACATCGGGCAGTCCCTCGCGCCGCCGCCGTGCGCGTCGATCCCGGCGAGATAGCCGGCGAGCCCCGTCACCAGCACGTTCGCAATCGCGCGGTCGGTCGCGGCGCCTTCCGGCGCCAGCCCTTCGAAGCCCGCGACCGAAAAAATCAGCACCGGCGCTTCGCCCTTCGCCGGCCACCACCCGTAGAGGTTGAGCGTTTCGTCGTCGCGCAGCCAGTGCCGGGTGACGCAGGCGAGCACGTTCACGTGCAGATCCAGCGGCATCCGGCTGAGCCGCGTCGCGAGCTTCTCGGCCCACAGGTACGGCGTGCCGTCGTCGGCCTTTTCTTCCAGGTCCCATGCGTCGATCGGCGCCGAGAGGTCGACCAGTTCGAAGCCGAACTGGTCCTGGGCCCCGGTCAGCCGCTCGAGCGTGTTCTTCAGCGCCGGAAAGACGTTGTCGATGTCCCAGACCGCCACCTCGACGGGCCGTGGCGCAATGGCGCGCCGGCTCTGCGCGCGCAGCCTGGACGGGGCGAGTTCGGTGAGCCCGTGCGGTCGGACCGCGAGCGTCATGTTCGGGTCGCGCGCGTAGACCACCGGTACGGCCCAGTCGATCATTTCGCCCTGCAGTGAATAGTTGACGGCGATGCGGGCCTCGCGCGCCGCCTGGCCGATCGTCATGCCCTGCGCCAGCGCCCAGTAGAAGTGCTGCGCGAAGTGGGTGGCCGACGAATCCAGCACGCTGTACTGGTTGGCGACCAGCGCCGGAAGCCCGTGCGCCACCAGCGACTGCGCGACGCCCTTGTTGAAGTCGGCGCGGCCACCGGAACCGGTCTGGCAGGCATTCAGGAACACCAGCGTGACTCCGCGCTGGCAGAAGATTTCGCGCACCGACCGTTCGCCGAGCCTGAATTCGCCGCCCCGCGCGTCCTCGAACACCAGCGAACCCTCCTGCGTCTTCTCGTCGAAGACCCCGTGGCCGATGAAGTGCACGATCGTGAAGCTGCCGGTCGAAAGTCGCGCGTGGATGCTTCTGCGGCGTGGCGCGTGGCAGCACTTCGACCTCCGCGAGGCCGGCGTCGATCAGCGGGTCGAAGCCGCGGCGGATGACTTCGAGTTCCTGCTGGACCGAGAGACGGCCAAAGCCGGCCGGCTGGGCCGATGCCACCAGGATCCGCAGCGGACCGGCCCGTGGCGGGATCACGTCGGCGGGAATCGCGGTCAATACGTTGCGGACGAAATGAATGTCTTCGGTGGCAAGGAAGCTGCGGCGCGACGCGTCGTAGGCAAACTCCCACGGCTTCTCGGCGATCCACGACACCATCGACGTGAAGACGAAGTCGAGCTTGCGGCCGTGCTGGCGCGAGCGCGCCTCGTCGTACAGCCGCCGCACGTCGCCCTGGAACAGTGTCTCGAAGAGATTGGTGCCGAACTCGATCAGCTCCGTGTCCTTCGGCAGCGTGCCCTGTTCGCGATTGGTGTAGGCCTTGATGCGCTCGTGCATGTCGATGATGGCGCGGAAGTGCGTGTGTTCCTCGCCCGCGTCGGTGTTGAGGCGCATCGGAATCGTCACCCGTGCCCCGCCGTAGGTCGCGAAGACTCGCGCGTACTTCTGTCGCCGGGCCGCGGCGGCGGAGCCCGCCACGTCGGGTTCGAACCGGTCCATGACGACGACGTGAAAGGTGTCGCCGTCCACCGCCGGCGTCGTGAACGCCGTCAGAGTCCCGGCGGTGGCGATAGGCGTCCAGAGGTACGGAGTCGCCGCTCCCGTGTCCGGCACGGCCGGCGTGTCCGGCGCGCCCGTGTCGCGCGACGGCTTGGCGATCGGATAGATCGTCGCCGCGAACGCGTAGTCCTTGGCCGTGATGTCCTTGCCGCCCGGAATCTCCTTGCCGTCTTTCGTGATCTCGGCCGGGATCTGGTAGCACATGACCGAGTGCGGATCGCTCTCGGTCGTGCCCATGATCGATTTCTTCGCGAGCGGCGTCAGGACCTGTTCGATCGTCTCCTGTGCGGTCCAGCCCTCGGTGCGGTCGAAGTACGCGATCGCCTTGCGCCGATCGATCTTCTTGATCAGTTCCACGCGCATGTGTTCGTGTTCGAATCCCAGGGTGTGCCCGGCTTCGTGTCGCACGACCCGCCGGAATTCCGCCTCGGGCGTGCGCATCGTGAAGCCTTCGAGGTTGAACGTCGGCTGGCCCTCCTCGATGCCTTCAATCTCGGTACCGACGTACGACCAGTAGCCCGACAGTTCCTCGGGCTCGTCGAGCCGGGCGATGCGGACCTGGCCGACGCCCGCGGTCTCGACGAACTGCACGTTTGTAGTCTTCGACCAGGCGTTCATGTGCAGCAGGATGCGGGCGCGCAGGTCGCGCGCCGGACTGTCGAGAAACTGCACGGTCAGCCGCACGCCGGTCGAGGGCCACTTGTTTCCGATCACGACGGCAAGCCGCCGCGGTCCGCCGCGGCGTCCGACCGGAGTTCGGGTCAGGACGCGCTGCTCGTCCGCATTCTCCGGATTGATCTCGACACTGCGGCGCAGGACCTTGGCGGCCTGCTCGGGAGTGAGAGCCCGCGGCCTGCAGACGATCTTTGACATGGGATTGGACGGTGGACGGGGTGGGCGAACTCGGATCATCTTCCGATTTCGGCCGTGCGAACAAGCTTCGGACGCCCGCCCCATCGCTGACAGGGGGCATGGACAGCGCCCAAAGTCGCGCATGAAATGCGCAGTTTGACGTAGCCCGGCGCGGCCGGACCGCACGAGCCCTCGCCTGCGGCACCTTCATTCGAAAGGGCACCTTTATGCCGGACGACGCGAATCCACGTTTCAGCGGCGTGCCAAGCACCCCGGCGCCCGAAGTGTTCGAGCGGGCCCGCAGCAGCAATCCGGCGTGGTACCAGATCCTCGAACAGGCCTATGCGCAATTCGCGGCCCGGCCGGAGAACGCGGGCATCTATGCCGACCCCAAGGGGAGCGGAGCGACGATCGAGCAGATCTGGCTCGTCCACACGCTCTTCGGCATCGAGCCCTACTGCCTGCTCGCGCGTTCGCTGCCGGCCGAAGTGACCCAGCGCATCACGCGGCTTGTGAACTGCAAGGCGGCGCAGATCGTCGAATCGCTCAAGGCGATCCAAACCGCAGAAGGGGCCGTCAATGTGCCGCTCGCCTACCACGACGGCAGGACCGGGCACTGCATCCGCGTCACCGCCTACGACGGCGCGCGCGACCGCTTCGTCTATCACGATCCGTGGCCCGAACGCTCGCTGCTCGCGAAGGAGAACAACGCGGCCGGCATTGACGCCCAGCCGGAAGGGACGCGCTGGAGCGTGACCGCGCGCGAACTCGAACGGGTCGCTTTCGCCGCCTTCGTCTTTCCGAGCCAGTGGGCGCGCGCGCGGGGCGAGAACTTCAACCTTCCCTTCGAGCAGTGGAAGGCGGGCGATTTCTTCCAGCACTTTCGCCTGAAGCAACTGGCCGAGCAGGACACCGACGGTCGCGTGCAGCGCACCTACGCGCCCGGAGCGTTCCAGCAAGACATCGCGCTCGACGTCGAGAGCAACGCGGCGGGCCGGGTCACGCGCGCTTCGCTGCGCCTGACTCCGGAATGGACTATCGGCAACTTTCCGCTGGCGCTCGACCTGGCGAAGAGCTTCGTGACCTGCTTTGCGCCGCAGCCCGACCGGGCGAGATACGACGAGGTCGCAGCAGCGCTCTGGGGCCTGCGCGATCCGCGCGCGCTCCTCAAGGCGAAGGAGACGGATCCGAACACATCCGACGGTATCCGCTGCGTGCACGCTTTCATGGGCTCTCTGGCGCGCGCCGATCTCACGACCGACTTCAGCCACCTTGCCATCGCCGGCACCACGCTCGGTGAGCGGCCGGCCCGCTCGATCGAGATCAGCCTGGCCTGAGCGGTTGTATCCGCGCGGCCTCAGTCGAAGCTGACGACGATGCCCTCGGCGGGATCGTCCGGGAAGCGCGTGTCGTAGTCCTGGAACTTCCTTGTCACGTCGCGCTTGCGCTCGTCCCACGCCCGGGTCGTGTCGGACCGGTAGTTGAACAGAAGCTCCGGCCGCTTCGTCACGTAGCGCAGGATGCGCAGCAGCGCCTGGTGATCCGGATGACGATGCACCGAGCCATCCGTGGAGACCAGGAAGCGGCGGCAGTCGATCTTTTCGAGCAGCTCGTGCGTGAGGTTGTTCTCGCTGGCGTGGTGCGACAGCTTGAACGCGTCGAGTGGAAACGCACCCGGCATCCGACGCTGGGCGCGGAGACGATCGAAGCCAGCCGCCATGTCGGGCGCATAGCCGTCGCCGGCGAGCAGCAGCGCATGGCCACCGTACTCGGCGAGCAGCACGATGCTCGATCCGTTTGCAACCGAAGGATCGCTGCCTTCTCCGTCCTTCCAGACCGGCGGCCAGGTGTCGCGACGCCCCAGCAGATCGTCGGGAGCCGCCTGCGCCTTCGCAGGCTCATCCCTGCCTCCCAGCACATCGGCCCACGCCGTGCAGAGCTTGTACAGGCGCTCGATGTTCGGACCGAGCACGGTGAGCGTGAGATCGCCCTCGAGTGTCACGCTGGGCAAGGCCCCACTGTCCGGAATCATCACCGCCCCACCCTTCCACAGGGCATGTTTGTTCCAAGGCAGCTTGCGTGCGGCCAGCAGCTTCGACAGCTGATCGCCCTGCTGCGGTCCGAGCAGGTCCGCGGCGGACGGCAAGGCGGCGACATCCAGGCCGGCTCGGTCTTCCCCTTCCGCTTCATCCGAGTCACCGGCACCGCCCATGAGGTCCGCCGGCCCTGTCGCTGTCGACTTGCGCGGTCGGCGGCCACCGCCGCGGCCGCCACTTCGAGGCGGGTTGGGAAGACCCAGGAGTTGCGGCCGCCCGTTGAACCAGATGTCCTTGACCCGCAACGTGGGCGTCTCCGCTTTCAGCAGATCGATGATGCCGAGGATGTGATCGTTGTCGATGTGCGTGACGACCAGCAGTTCCACGTCGAGCGTGGCGACGCCGCGTTCCCGGCGCGCCTTTTCAATGCGCTGGCGCAACGTCGTCGCGGTCTCGGTGAGGCCGCCATCGATGATCACGACGCGCTTCGCTGCGCCCGTGCCGTATTCCAGCCAGAGGCAGTCGCCACAGGCGGCAGGAAGCATTTGCAGTGTCAGCATCATTGACCTCCCAGTAGCCAGTCGCCATCGCCGAAGCCCACGAGTCCCATCACACCCGGGTGGCCCGCAAGCAACAGCTCACGACGCAGCAGCGGCATGAGCTCGCCAAATGTTGTGGACTCCGACTGCGACAGGCGATCGGCGAGGCGCTTGGCGATCTGCTTGGCGATCGGCACGGCATCCTTGCCGCGGATGGGCGCGACCGGTGCCAGAACGACGCTTACGCCGGCGTCGCGGAAGCGCACCGGATACGGCTGAAAGTTTTCCGTGACGTCAGCGGCCGAGCAGCCGAGCAGCAGGAGCAGCTGGGGCTGTCCGGCCGCGCCACTCAAATCGGGCTGGATTTCCGAGTAACCCAGAAACTTTCGTTCACCTATCTCCAGGACCCGTGTGCCACGCTCTTTGTCCGTGTGCGCCACCAGCACGAGCAGATTGGGCTTCTTTGCTGCCTCCTCGCGCCAGCGATTCCAGTCACTGACTTCAACAACCGATCCGGAGAGCGTGGCCAGACTCTTGACAAGTGATGCACGCTCATCCGATTGCGCCTGCGGTGTCGTCTCGTAGGCAAACGCGCGATTGCTGGCAGCAAACAGGATCGACTGCACATGGCCGTAGGCCTGTTTGGTCGGCACGGAGGTCATCGCGGACCGCATGTCGCTCACGGACAGCCCCGGAGCAGCATCCACGGTGCCGTTGCGTTCGATCAAGCGGCTGAATCCCCAGAAGTGCATCGGACAGACGAAGGCCTTGCTGCGCTGGTTGGGGCACGACGTTGCGCCCTCCATGGCCCTGTCACAGCTGCCACGCTCCAGAGCACCCAGCATGTTTGGGCAAACGCCGGCATCGTGCTGCGGCGGCAGACCGTCGTACACATATTCCAGGGGCAGGAACTTGTTCGTCGCGGGAACCAGATGTATCCGGTGCCAACTGTCAATGTCGTCCCCGCACTTCTTGCGCAGATGTTGTTCGAGGGCGGCGCCATTGTCTGCCAGGGCATAGAGCGTCTCGACGAACACGTCCTGCTGTAGCACGGGCTTGGAGTAATCCCAGTAGACGGCCGTTCGCTCCAGCGCCGAGCCGATATCCAGGATCGGGGCTTCCAGTTCGTCCAGCTGCACGTCCTTCAACGATTGGTCGTGCTGTATCGCAAGGTGCAGTTTCCCGCCGACATCGCTGACTTGAATGGTTACGTCGTATTCACGACGTTCTTCGAGGTCGTCGTCGCGCGGGTGGATGGCGGCTTCCGTCACGACGTCGAGACCTGCTCCGCCGGCAGCGGCACCCACTCCCACCGACAGTCGCGCCGTTTGCAGAACACGATTCCTGTAGATGATCGCGATGCGGCCATCGACCTTCGTGTCGTCCACGGGGAACACGGCAAAGAGCGCCAGTGTGCTATCCCCCCCCGGAGGCAGGACGATTGTCGTTGCGGCTAGCCCGACGATCGTCGTGTCCTTCCTGCTCTCTGTGTCCACCGCCAGCTTCGCCAGCGGTCCACTCAGAAGCTTTCCGGCCCGCTCTCCGCCATCGCGCATGTCGCCGGGTCGCAGGTCTTCGTTGAACATCCACTTGAGGTCGGCAGAGTCAAGCGCCGTCAGGTGCGCGCCCGACAACTCCACCTGCACCGACACGACCACGTCACCACGGGAGAAATCGACCGCGCCCTCCACGAAGGACGCATCGGTACGTGGCCCCTCGCTCGGGCCGATGTGTATACCGAGCAGGTTCCATTGTTTCGGGGCGAGCGAGCGAGCGGCAATCTCGGGTGCGTCGGGTCGCCAGGCGTTGGCCTGAATCCAGCGCAGCACCCGGATCACGTCGATGTCGCTTTCCTGCTGCGCGAGTTCGCGGACGGTGTCCATCCCGTCGACCGATTCGGCCACGAATGCCCGGTTGCGCAGTTCTTCAGCCAGATTGCGCCGCGCCGTGAAAGGCGGAACCGGAGTCGGTGTCGACGAGATAGCCGTGTTGTCACCGCCTCCCGGCCCACCGAAGGTCGGCATAGACTCATCGCCGATTCCGAGGGTCGCTCCCACGGGCACGAGCTCGCCGCTGCCCGTGGCGGCCTCGAGTGCCCGGACGACGCGATCCTGCCGCTCGGCGATGGCCAGGATGCGGCACTTGTCGAGCGCCCCGGGAACTCCGATCAGGAGCTGGTCGAGATTGAATCGCCATTGCCCGGTACCCCAGACAGCGGCATGGATCGGCAGGTCATGCGAAACCTCGCGCAACACCGCGACGAACCAGTCGGCAAGGCGGAAGGAACTGCCAGCGCGGTTGATGGCAGCCACGCCCGCGGCTCTCAGGCGCTCCCGCAACACGGCGCAGCGGCCGACGAGCTGCGCGGGATCGGGCCGTTCGTCTTCAAGGCAGACGATGAAGCTCGCCCGTAGGCGCGTCCTCGGCTGTTCGAGGATTTGTGTCGTCGCGGCCGGGGTCAGGATCAACAGGTCACAGGCGTCGCGTGCATCACCGACCGTGTAGCACCGCGCGAGATCCGCGACCCACGAACGCCCGTTCTGCGCCTCACGCAGCTTGGCGAGGATCTCTGCGCCCTGCGCTCCCGCCGCAACGCCGACCCGCAGTGGCCAGTGCCACCGCGTGCTGGACCGGTCTGCATGTCCGTCGGCCATGACCAGGGCCTGAAGGCCTATGTCCTGACGATTGAGCCAGGCCCACAGCGAATCAAAGTCGAACAGGTCCGAGCGATTGCGCCAGCCGGCCATCAGCGCGAGCCGGGGCCTTTGCCTGGGATGCGAGGACGCTGCGATGTACGTGCGCCATGTCTCGACGAGTGTCGCCGCGTCGGTATGCAGGGTCTGGCGCCAGGACGCGACCGTCGTGGCTCGGCCGAGGTTCTTGGCCCCGCGCCAGACCGGGGTCCGCTCGCCGCCGTCGAACTCCTGTTTCAGCGCAGCCATGAGCTTGGCGGGATCGGAACTGGCGCGATGCTGCTCGGTGCCGGTCGCTTCGAGCACGCCGAGGGCGGCCAGGGCGCAGGCGTAGTCGCCGTCGCTCAGCCCCGACCCCCAGTCACCGATAATGTTCTTGAGCACGTGGTGCCTCCCGCTTCGGTGCCGCAACTCGAACAGATGAGCAGCTTCCGCTACTGCGCGGCCCTGCAATGTGGCTCAGACACCCCGCGAATACGGGAACTTCGTTGCCGCCGGCAGGTTCGGATCCACCCAGCGCCGCAGCGCGATGTCGCACATCGCATAGCCCCAGTTGATCAGTCGTTCCTGGGTCTCATCGGGCATGTCGGCCAGGCGGGTCGCCACCCGCGCCAGCTCGCTGGTGCGCGCGGCAGGACATGGCAGCCCCGTCGTCGGGCCGTATTCGTTCACGTCGGAACGGATGCTCCAGTACGTACCCTTGCGTAGGCCTGCCCGGTAGCTCGCGACAAGCTGACGCTTGCGCAGCGCCCGGACCTGGTTGTCGATCATGTCGAGCACGCGCATCGCATGCAGCGCCCAGTCGCTGCCCGGATCCGGATCACCCGCCATCGCGAGGCCGGCATCGCTGACGAGTATCGTTTCGTAGCGCTTCCACGCTGTCTCCAGGCCGAGGTTGTCATACACCCCGCCGTCTGACAGATAGACCTCCGAGGTGTAAGGCGGAAAGTGATACGGCTCGCCACTGGCCGGACTGAACTGCGCCGGATCGAGCTTCAGCTTGGCCGGTGAGAGCACGGGCGGAAAGGCCGAGGAGGCCGCCACTGCCGCGGCAAGTGAAACGGTCGGCGACTTGACTTCGCCGACCTGGTAGTCACGCATGTACGGCTTCGAGAATCGCCACAGCGACCCGGTCTGGACGTTCGTCGAATTGATCACGAAGCGCGGCGGATCGTCGGGCAGATCCTGCAGCGTGGCCTCGCCGAACAGGTGCCTGCGATACGCGGCGGTGACCTTGTCGCTGATCGAACCCGGCAGGAAGACGCCCTTCAGGACCGAGCCAACGTCGATCGTCTCGTGCGCGAAGGCGCGGATCGGGTCGATGACCTCGGGGCCAAGCCGCTGCGCGATGCCTCCGACAAACTGCAGGCGATTCCACTTCAGTCCCAGAAGGCCCGCGGTGATCGAGCCCCCTGAAACACTGGAAATGCGGCTGAGGCGCGACAGAAAACCGAGTTCGTTCAGGCGCCACAGGGAGCCCAGATGGAACACCATCGCGCGGTAGCCGCCACCGGACAGGCAGAGTGCGATGCCGGCCTCTGGCGGGCGGTCGGAGGTCTCGCTGACAGGCGACAGGGCTTCGTGGACCTGCTCATCATTGATCGGCATCGCGAGTCTCCATTCAGATTTGATTCAATTGCTGCCGACGAGAGTTTCGACCAAACACCCCGGACTTTGGGAGTCTGCTTCTGCAACTGTCGGCATGCGGCTCGACTCTGCACCCGCCCCCGCCTGGGGGTCGGGCCACAGAACACACTATGTGCGGTCCCTCGCCATCGACAGCACAAGCATAAGTGCACCTGCGCGGTAACAGAACCGGAATCGATCAGGCGCCAGTGCGGCGAGTCTCTGCGCGGAACAGCGTGCGACTCCCACGTTTGCGTGACCGTACATGTCCATGCCTGACGTCGCTCTAAGCTTGCGTCTATACGCGTTCACACGGTTCACTACAACAACCATCCAATGCCAGCCAACAACTGCTGCGAACTCGACCTGAGCATCCTGTGGTGGAAAGAGCCGTTCCAGTACCGCGTCTTCGGCAAGTTCAGCGACCCGACCAGCGACCGCGAGAATTACCTGCTCGAACCGATCTACGTCGACATCGATGTCGGCAAGCTTCGGCCGCTGGCGTCAGACGCCGATGCGTACGGCCGGGCCCTGACCGACATGCTCTTCAACCAGGGCAACGGGGCGATCCGCGAGGTCTACGTCAAGGCGCGGGCCGCCGCCGGGGCCCGTGATGGCCTGAGGATCCGGCTCGCCATCGAAAAGAACGCACGCGAACTTCACGCGCTGCGTTGGGAGACGCTGCGCGACCCAACGCAGGACATTCCGCTGCTGACCCAGTCGAACGTCTGGTTCTCGCGCTTCGTCAGCGACAGGAGTTTCTCGGTGCGGCCGTCCGGCGGCACTGGAACCGTCGGAGCACTCGTCGTCATCGCGAATCCGAGCGACATCCAGACCAAGTGGGGCCAGGCCGAACTCGACCCCGATGCGATCTACCAGGACGCGAAGCGCGCGCTTTCGGCGGAGCCGGGCGCACGGGAGTTCGCAGTCGAACGGCTCGACAAGAAGGCGACGATCTTCAACATCGTCTCGAACCTGCGCGACAAGTATTCGCATGTCCTCTATCTCGTCTGCCATGGGCGCCTGATCGATGGCGACGAGCCCCGGCTGCTGCTGGAGAACGACGAAGGCGCAGGCGAAATCGTCAAGGGTGAACTGCTGGTCGAAAAGTTGGCCGGCTTGAGCGCGCTGCCGCGGCTGATCGTTCTTGCCTCGTGCCAGAGCGCGGGCGGCCAGGACGGCGTTGCGTTCGGGGCGCTGGGGCCGCGCCTTGCACAGAACGGAGTGGCAAGTGTCATCGCCATGCAGGGCGACATCAGCGTCGCTTCGGCCGACAAGTTCACCAGCACGCTGTTCAGGGAGCTTTCGAAGGACGGCCAGATCGACCGCGCAACCGCGGTCGCACGCAACGACATCCGTGAGGCGAAGGACTGGTGGATGCCGGCGCTCTTCACCTGTTCGCGCACCGGCTGCCTGTGGCAGGGCCGGCCAACGGAGGTCGACGCGTTCGACACGTGGGAGGCGGTCGTTTCCGATGTCCGGGACGGCGACTTCGTGCCGGTGCTGGGTCCGAGCCTGGTCGAGCCGATGTTCGGCTCGAACCGGGAGATCGCCCAGCAGTGGGCCGAGACCTACGAATTTCCGCTCGCGCCGCGCAACCGGGACGATCTGGCCCAGGTCGCGCAGTACCTGAGGTACCGCCAGTCACAGGCGTACACGCTCGAGCAGCTGCGCGGCTACCTCACCCGGTTCGTCCGAAAGCGGTTCGGCGAGCGTCTGCCGCCCGAACTCCTGGACCGGCCGATCAGGCCCGGGGTGATCGACGAACTCGTATCGCACGTCGGAAAGTTGCAACGCGCCGACAACCCCAATGACGTTCATCGCCTGCTGGCGCGGCTGCCGGCCAAGATCTATGTCAACGCCAACCGCGACAATCTGCTGCGCGACGCGCTCATCGAGCAGAAGCGCCCGCCGCAGGTCCAGCTCTGCACCTGGCGCACCAGCAACAACAAGCCGCTCCCGGTCGGCCCGACGCTTCCGCCGGGGTACGAACCGAGCATCGAGCAGCCGCTGATCTTCCACGTCTTCGGCAACCTCGAATACCCGACCAGCCTCGTCCTGACCGAAGACGACTACTTCGACTTCCTCGTCTCGGTCACGCGCAATGAGGCACTGGCGACGATGAGCGTCACGTCGAAGGTGAGTTCGGCGCTCGCCACGTCGGGCCTGATGCTGCTGGGATTTCACTTGAACGACTGGGACTTCCGGGTCCTCTTCAGCAGCCTGCTGAAGCAGCCGGGGGCGTCGCTGTCGTACCTGCGCGCCCGCGTGGCGGTTCAGATCGACCCGAGCGAGGCTGCAATTGTCGATCCCAATCGGGCGGTCCAGTATCTCAACCGCTTCTTCAATCAGCAGGCACAGATCGGCCTTTACCTGGGCTCGGCCGAGCAGTTCCTGACGCGCCTGATCGAGCTGTGCGAAAAAGAAGAGATCATTGCCAAATGACTCACCTGGATCCCGGAAAGACCCGCGCGGCAGCGCTGGAGCAGGCATGACGCCCGATTTGGCGAGTGGCTCACCAGCCAACCCTTACGTGGGTCCGGTGCCATTTCGCGAAGGCCAGAAGCTCTATGGGCGGGAAAAGGAGACCGATGATCTGGTCGATCTGGTCGTCAGCAAGCGCATCGTCCTTCTGATTGCGCCGTCGGGCGCCGGCAAAACGTCGCTGATCCAGTCGGCGCTGATTCCGCGGCTCCGCGACCGCTACAAGCTGCTTGCCCTGCCGACGGTCCGGCTGACCTATCGCAACGAGGAAATCGCAAAGCGCGGCAACGTCAATCGCTATGCGCTTTCAACGATGCGGTCACTCGAGAACTATTTTCTGCCCGAGCATCGGTACACCGACGAACAGTTGGCCGAACTCTCGCTCGGCCAGTACTTCGCGCGGCGCTTTCCCAGCTGCCACGACGACGGCAGCCGGCTGCACTGGCTGCTGATCCTCGACCAGTTCGAGGAGCTCTTCACGCTCGATCCGCTCGACGTCGACAAGAAGCGATCGTTCCTCGAGGATCTCGGCAATGTGCTGGCGGGGGTCAGGACCGACGATGAAGACCCTGGAAACGCAGAGCCCCCTACGTTCTGGGCGCTGTTCTCGATGCGCGAGGACTACGTTGCCGAACTGCAACCGTTTCTGGGCCTGATGCCGACCGGACTGGCGTTTCGCTACCGGATGGATCTGCTCGAACGCGAGCGCGCGCTCGGACCAGTCGCGATGCCCGCCGGGTCATCGATGGATCCTGCGACGGCACCGCGCCTGGTCGACGGCCTTCTTACCATCCAGCTGCGTACTCCGGAGGGAAAGGAGGTCACGCGTGAAGGGCGGTTTGTCGAGCCGGTGCAGTTGCAGGTCGTCTGTCTGCGGCTGTGGGACAAGATCGTCAGCGGGGAAAAGCGAGCAATCCATCCGGACGACGTCGATCAGGCCGACATCGAACAAGCCCTGAGCGACTACGTCGACGCCTCAATCGAAAACGCCGCGAAGATCGCGCCGATGTCGCAGAAGGTGCTGCGCGGCTGGCTTGAAGACAACCTCATCACGTCGACCGCGATCCGGGCCCAGGCGCTGCGTGAGCCGCTGGTGCTCGGCAAGCTGGACAACGCGATCGCTGCCCTGATCGAGGCGCGTCTGATCAGCTCGGACAAGCGCAACGACCGGGAATGGATTGAGCTGGCCCACGACCGCCTGGTCGGCCCTTTGCGCGCAGCCAACAAGGCGTGGCGCGCCCGCAACCTGATGCCGTTCCAGCGGCAGGCGGAGCTCTACGCGAACACCGGACAGGCTCACCGCGAGATGCTCTTCTGGGGGGAGGAGCTGATCGAGGCGGAGAAGTTCGCTGCCGCGCATCCCGACGAACTCAACGATGCCGAACGGAAGTTCCTGAAGGACTCGCGCGACGAGCGGGATCGCCTCGCAAGGGAGCAGAAGCGCAAGCGAAAGCTGCTGGTGGCGGGGGTCGTCGTCTTTGTTGCCATCGGCGGGTTGATCATCCAGAATTCACGCGTCACGAGGAACAATGCGGCGCTGATCGAGGCACAGAATCGGAAGCTCGCCGAAGATGCCGTGCGACAGAAACTTCGCCGTGAGATATCCGCCGCGCGCGAAGCCGGAAAGCCCTCCATCGATGCCGTCAAGGAATTGCTGAGTGTTCACGATC
This sequence comes from uncultured beta proteobacterium, assembly GCA_963810985.1. Lineage (GTDB taxonomy): Bacteria > Pseudomonadota > Gammaproteobacteria > Burkholderiales > Burkholderiaceae_F > JALORV01. The sequence continues at coordinate 5,790 of CAWEPP010000024.1, read as the reverse complement.
AGATTTCGTTGCCCCCGACCAACACGATCTGGCGCTTCTTCGACAACACGTTGCGGGAAACGCTGCAGAAGATTCCTCGTTCGATGGAAAGCAAGGTCGGCAGCCGCGGCGACCTCGTGCGATCGATCGCGTTCGCCTCCGGGGGCAACCGACTGATCGCCGGCTCCTGGGACGGAACGACGTCGATCTGGCGGGTCGATCGGCCGGGGCCTGCGGTGTTTGAGAGCGAGGACCAGGGCGCCGAAACCTACGCCGCCGCATTTCATGAAGCGAACAAACTTCTGGCTTCGACCTACCTGGACGGCCGGATCATCCTGTGGCGCGTCACCGATACCGGCCTCGAGAGGCTCAAAGTCCTCAACGCGGACAACTCCGGTTACCGCAAGCAGGTCACCACGGCCGGCTTCAACCGCGCGGGGACGCTGCTGGCAACCGCGGGGTGGGATAAGCAGGTTCTGCTGTGGGACGTCAGTAACCCGAGCGAGCCGACGGCGGTGGCCGCGTTCGGGTCAAAGTATCACCTGGCTCCGATCCAGCGGATCGTCTTCTTGCCCGACGATCAACGGGGCCAGCGGCTCGCATCGACAGATCTCGATGGAAAAGTCGCCATCTGGCGAATCCCGGAATCTTTCACACAGGCAGTTGGCGAACTCCGACCGGAACGCACGTTTGCGGTTAACGAGGTCCTGCAACGAAGCGTCGGCCTGTATAGCGCGGCAGCCAGTCCCGATGGTCGCTACCTGGTCGCGGGCGACTCGGAGGGGTATGTCTACATCTGGGACCTGCAGTCCAATGCCCCGCCGGCCAGCCGCGGCATACGACTCACGAAGAGCCGTCATGGTTACGACAATGCGCTGACACAAATTTTCGACATCGCCTTTTCCCCCGACGGACGCGAATTCGCGAGCGTCGGCGTCGACGGACTGCTGCTGCGCTGGACCCTGCCCACGGGCGCCAAGGACATGGGGGACCTGGCAAACCAGATCGGTGTGGAGCGCATTCGCGGCCTGGGCGAACGGCTGTACAGCGTTGCCTATCACCCGTCGCGCAAAGGAATCGTCGCGATCGGCGGAAAGCGCGCGATCGAACTAGTGAACATGGAGCAGCGCGGCACGTTGCTGGCGAGCCCGCTCAAGTCCAGCGACGAAGCACCGGGCCGCTGGCGCGCGGTCTCGATGAATCCGAGCGGAACCACCGTTGCCGCGGCGCGCGGTGACAACAACATCGTGTTCTGGCGCCGCCGACCCGAGGGCATGGTCCCGGTGCCCGAGTGGAAGATCGAGGCCGGCAAAGGCACACGCTTTGCGCTTCACCCCAATGGATCGACGCTGGTGACGGCATCGTGTGGCGGCGAGATCCGAAGCTGGCAACTCGAAGAAGGCAAGGCGCCGATGTCGAGCGTCGTAGCCAAGGGTGACAGCCAGGCGCTGCCGTGCCCGTCTTCCTCGCCGGTGTTCAGCCGCGATGGAGTGATATTGGCGGCGGCCACCGGTCCCCTGCTGCGGCTCTGGCTGGCAACGGGCGACGCGTGGGAGCAACGCTTCAACGGCGCACTGGACGACGATCTGGGAGACGAGCCCGGCGCCGCGCCGACCCGGCGGGACAGGATCATCAGCCTGGCCCTCAGTGCAACCTCTGACCTGCTGGCCGCCGGCGGAGAATCCGGCCGCATCCGCTTTCTGGACATCAAGGACGGCAAGCCAGCAGGTGGTTTTCGCACGGCCTCCGTCGATGCCGGCAACGCCGCCGTCTCGCTCGCCTTCCTGGCGGATGGTTCCGGATTTCTTTCCGGTGGCAGGGACGGCGTAATTTCCGAGTGGTCGCTGCCTGCGCTCAAGAAAGTGACGTCGAACGAGCGTCACCAGCGCGGAGTCTCGGGCCTAGCGTTGGCAGATCGCACCAAGGGCGCATCCGATGGCCGACCGATTCTCGTGTCGGCCGACTGGGGCGGCGCGATTCTGGAATGGAGCCAGGGAACGCTCGACGGGCCCACCACTTCGATTGCGTTCGCGGACGATCGCCCGCTGGATGCGATGGCGCTGCGCGCCGACGGAACCTTCCTGGTCACGGCAGGCGACCAGCTTCTTGCATGGGACTTCGACCGGGCAGTGATGAAGCAGAGCGCAGAGCGCTTCCTGCGCAGTCACTGATCGGTCAAGTCGCCGCACTGTTGGCTGGGTTTCGTGACGGAATACTGGTGGGTGGTACAGGGTTCGAACCTGTGACCCCTGCCGTGTGAAGGCAGTGCTCTACCGCTGAGCTAACCACCCGGAATCGATGGCTGCGCCGGAGCCCCGATGAGGGCCGGCGAGGGCGCGAATTATTGCATAACAACACCTTCTTCCAAGTCAGCACTAGGATATCCGCACTAACTGGAGCCACGGTTGAATCTCGCCTACACCCTGTTCCGTACGGCGCGCCGGCTGCCGCGCGCCGTCGCGGTCATCGAGCGCGATCGCGTCGAGTTGTCTTATGAGCAACTCGCCACACGGGTGCGCGAGCTGGCAGGCGGATTACAGGCGATGAGCGTGCGCTCCGGCGACCACGTCGGCCTGCTGATGAAGAACTGCTCGCAATTTGTCGAGCTGCTGTATGCCTGCTGGACGATCGGCGCCTGCGCGATCCCGATCAACGCCCGACTGCACGCGCGCGAGGTCGCCTTCATCCTCGATGACGCGCATGCACGCATCTGCTTCATCACCGAGGAGGCCGAGGCGGCGGCGATCGACGCCGCGCGCACGGGCGGGCTCACCGACTTCATCGACGTGGACAGTGGCGACTATCGCCGCCTGTTCAAGTCAGGCTCGGTCGCACCTCGCCGCGAATCGAGCGTCAACGAGTCGGCGTGGCTCTTCTATACGAGCGGCACGACCGGGCGGCCGAAGGGCGTCGTGCTGACTCATCGCAACCTGCTCGCGATGACGCTGAACTACCTGGCCGACGTCGATCCGGCCGTCGTCGGCGACCACCTGCTGCATGCAGCGCCGATGTCGCATGGCTCGGGCCTCTACATGATTCCGCAATGTCGCGGCCGGCGCGACACAGGTGATCCCGGCCGCGCGTGGCTTCGACGTCGACGAGATCCAGCACATCCTCGCTTACACGCCGGCAACGAAGTTCTTTGCCGCTCCGACGATGGTGATGCGACTCGTCGATGCGTACGCCGCGCGCGGCAGCGCACCGGCCCACCTGAAGACGATCATCTACGGCGGCGGACCCATGTACGTCGCCGACAGCCTGCGTGCGCTCGATGTACTCGGGCCGCGCCTGGTCCAGATCTATGGCCAGGGCGAATCGCCGATGACGATCACGGTACTGACGGCAGCTGAACACGTCGACGACCACGACGGTCGCCGCGTCGAACGATTGGGCTCGGTCGGACGAGCGCAGGTCGGCGTCGAGGTCGCTGTGCTGGATGAGCACGATCAGCCGGTGGCGGCCGAGGCAATCGGCGAGGTCTGCGTGCGCGGCGACACCGTCATGGCGGGCTACCTGCATAACCCGCAGGCCACCGCGGAGACGTTGCGCAACGGCTGGCTGCACACCGGCGATCTCGGCCACTTCGATGCGGCGGGTTATCTGACGCTGGTCGACCGCAGCAAGGATCTCATCATCTCGGGCGGCTCGAACATCTATCCGCGCGAAGTCGAGGAGGTGCTGCTGATGCACCCGGCCGTGAAGGAAGTCGCCGTCATCGGCGAGCCGCATCCCGAATGGGGCGAGGCGGTTGTCGCCGTGCTGGTCAAGGAAGCCGGCCATGTACCGGACGAAAAGGAACTCGACCTCTTCTGCCTCGAACGCATCGCCCGCTTCAAGCGGCCGAAGCGTTACGTGTTCGTCGACGAACTGCCGAAGAACGCCACCGGCAAGGTGTTGAAGCGCGAACTGCGCGAGAAGATCAGACCGGTGTAGCCGCGGCCGCGCCGCGCCAGACGGGCGGCGCCTTGGCGTCCTTTTCGATACTGGCGAGTACGGCCACGTGCGCGGCGATCTCTTCGGCCGACGCTGCGACCACGATCAATTCCTTGGGATCGACCGGCCCGTAGCTCGCCAGCAGGCTGTCGTCGTCCAGATCGTCGATGGTCAGGCTGTCCTGCCCGCGCGTCATCGCGAGGTAGACCTCGGCCAGGAGCCCGGCGTCCAGCAGCGCGCCGTGCAGCGTGCGGTGCGCGTTGGAGACCTGGTAGCGCTCGCACAGCGCGTCGAGCGAATTGCGCTTGCCCGGGTGCTGCTCGCGCGCCAGCTGCAGCGAATCGGTCACCTTCGTGCAGTGCTGCGTGAATGGCGGTCGCCCCAGCCGCCCGAGTTCGGCATCGAGGAACTCGAGGTCGAACGCGGCGTTGTGAATGATGACCTCTGCGTCTTTCACGAAGGCCAGCAGGTCGTCGACGATCTCGACGAACTTCGGTTTGTCTTCGAGGAAGTGCCGAGTCAGGCCGTGCACCGCCAGCGCGCCCTCGTCACTGTCGCGCTCCGGGTTGACGTAGTGATGAAAGCGACTCTCCGTGATGCGGCGGCCGACGACTTCGATCGCGCCGACCTCGATGATGCGGTGGCCTTCCTTCGCTTCGAGACCGGTGGTCTCGGTGTCGAGCACGACGAGGCGCATCGAGTCCTTACTCGGCGCCTGCGCCGTGTCGCGCGGGTTCGGCAGCCGGAGCAACCTGATGGTGATGCGAGCCCATCCACTTGCCCAGCCACTGTTCCATCAGCGTGTACATGGTCGGCACGACGTACAGCGTCAGCAAGGTGCCGAAGGTGAGACCGCCGACGATCACCCAGCCAATCTGAATACGGCTTTCGGCGCCCGCACCGACCGACATCGCCAGCGGCACCGCGCCCAGCACCATGGCGCCGGTGGTCATCAGGATCGGTCGCAGGCGCAGCACCGCGGCATGCTTGACCGCCTCGACCAACGACTCGCCGCGTTCCTGCAGCTGGTTGGCGAACTCGACGATCAGGATGCCGTGCTTGGTGATGAGCCCGACGAGTGTGATCACCCCGATCTGGCTGTAGATGTTCCATGTTCCGCCGGTCGCCCACAGGGCGAACATCGCCCCGGTCATCGACAGCGGCACCGACAGCATGATGACGAACGGATCCGCGAAGCTCTCGAACTGTGCCGCGAGCACCAGGTAGATGAAGATCAGCGCCAACGCGAAGGTCAGGTAGATCGAACCCTGCGAATCGCGGAACTCGCGCGACTGGCCATTGAGGTCGGTCAATGCGCCCTGCGGCAGCACGCGCCGGGCGGTCTCGTCCATCATCTTCAGCGCGTCGCCGAGCGCGTAGCCCGGCGCGACCTGCGCGGTGATCGTCACCGCGCGCAGTCGCTGGAAGTGATTGAGCGACTGCGGTGAAACCCCCTCCAGCACGTCGACGACGTTGGAGAGCTGCACCATCGTTCCGTCGCGTCCGCGCACGTAGATGTCACTGATGTCGTTCGGCCGGCTGCGGTCGCGCGGCGCCACCTGCACGATGACGTCGTACTGCTCGCCGTCCTTCTTGAAGCGCGTGACCTGGCGTCCGCCGAGCATTGTCTGCAGCGTGAGTCCCACTGTCTGGACCGAGATGCCGAGGTCACCGAGCTTGTCGCGGTTCACATCGACGCGCAGCTCCGGGGTGTTCAGGCGCAGGTCCGACTGCGGGTTCTGCAGGATGCCCGTCTTGCTGATCTCGGCAATGAAGTTCTGCACGATGCGATCGAGCTCGGCGTACGGCAACTGGGCCATGACCACGTACTCGACCGGAAGCGATCGCCCCGACTGACCCAGCGACGGCGGGTTGACC
>CAWEPP010000023.1:0-165793 GCA_963810985.1 uncultured beta proteobacterium | reverse complement strand
AGACGAACTGCGCTTGTCGGTGCAGGACGATGGGGATGGTTTCGACGCGACGCTGCTCAGTTACGGCGTAGCACCACTCGCGGGATCGGCTTGCGGAGCATCCGCGAGCGGATGGAGACGACCGGTGGTCGCTTCGCGCTCGATTCGACGCCGAACAGGGGAGCACGAATCGGCGCCTCCTGGGCGCTGCCGGCGCGCGCGGTCAGTGCCTTAGCGGAGTCAGACGTCTGCGCGCCGGCCAGATCAACGTTCAGGACTTGCGCCCGGCGTGGTACCTGCGTTCCTCAGATGTTCTTCTGCTGCAACATCTTCGAGTGCAGGCGCTTCAATATTGCCGTTCTTGCCACGATCGCTGGCGCCTTCGTGGCTCGCGACCGTTTCCAAACAGGCGGGCCACCGTACTTGGGCGCTCGATCAGGCCGCGTTCGAGAGCCACCAGAGTGAGCTCGCCGACGTTGGCCAGCCCAAGCTTGCGCATCAGGTTGCCGCGATGCTTTTCGACCGTCTTCGGGCTGACGTTGAGGAGCTCTGCCGCACTGCGGTTGGTACGACCTTCTGCGATCAACTTCAGGATGCCGCGCTCGCGCACCGTGAGCTTTTCCCAGGGCGAAATCGGACGCGGTGTCGTGCCGCGCTGCAGAAAGGTGTTGACCAGCTGTCCCGAAACATCCGGGCTGAGAAACTTCTTGCCGGCCATCACGCTGCGCAGTGCCGCCAGGAGTTCCTCATAGGAGACATCCTTCATCACATAGCCGTCTACGCCGGCGCGCAGCGCCTCGTGCACGTACTCCTCGGTCTTGAATGCCGTCAGCGCGATGATGCGGATATGCGGCTGGCGCTCCTTGATCTGCGCAGTAGCCTCGATGCCGGTCATGAGTGGCAGCGAGAGATCCATCAGGATCAGATCCGGCTGCAGCGACACCGCCTGCCGGACCGCCTCCTTGCCATCCTTCGCTTCGCCGATGACGTCGAAGTCGGGCAATGCCGCAACCATTGCTCGCAGGCCCTGGCGCAGCAGGTGATGATCTTCCACGATCAGAACGCGGTGTTTCATTGGTTGCTCTCCAACGTCGAGCGAGCTTTTCATCGGCCGACCTGCACTTCCAGCGGTACGCGGAGCCGGTGGACCGGAGCGTCCCGGTACCTGGAACACGAATCGCCATTGCTTGTAGTCCTTTGCGTCTTCGAATTGCGCATATCGGACCGGAAAGCCATGGCGCTTGAGTGGTTTCGCGGTCGAGCGTAGAGTACACACCGGCGATGCCGCTATCAATCTTCACCAGGCCCCAGTCGGCCTGTTCGTCGAGGGGGTCGCGGTACAGGCGCCGCAGGTGCCGTACCGGCATCGGAAAGCGATCGTCTTCCAGCAAGACGGCGAGGGAACCTGGCAAGGTCTTGACCCGCCCCGGCGTGGCGCGCCAGTAGCTTTCGATCGCCCGCCGATACTGCTCGCCGACGAAGATCAGCTGCTCCTCTCTCTCCCGCTGCACGGCGGTGGCCCAGACCTCGCCGCCCACGAGGGCTGCAAGCGCGACCAGCACGAGCAACAGGAGGACCCCGAGCAGCACCAGGCCCGCGCAGTGTCGCCGCGGACCCGCGACTACGACGCACGATCGTTCTCCTCCTTGGCGCGTTTCGCGCTGCGCACGTCGAAGACGGCGCCCAGCGCCGGGTCCTGCGGCGCGATGACGATCCAGTTTGGCGCATCCGTCAGCGGATCGACTGGAACCGAGCGCAGGTATCGCGCCTGCACCAGTTCCTCGAGCGTTTCCGGATAACGTGCCTGGTCGCCGTAGAACTTGTCGATCGCATCGCGGATCGTTGCCATGTTCTGCCGCTGCACGCTGATCTTGCCGTTGTCGATGGCGTGGAAGTAGCGCGGCACGGCGAGCGTCAGCAGCAGCGCGATCGTCGCCATGACGACCATCAGTTCGATCAGCGTGAAGCCGTGCGACGCCTGGGAGTCTTCGCATGCTCACCACTCCCGGTAGGGAACGCCGTTCAGCCCGACGCGAGTCAGAGCGCGACGCGACGTCGAACACGTCGTCGCCCGGCCGGGGGTCGTCCGGCGGACTGCCGTAGCTGCGGTTGGCCCAGTGCTGTGCCGGTGGCGCGGCCTGCTCCAGGAAGAACGGATCGCGCGGCACCTGGCGCAGGAACACGAGGCGGCGGCCGTCCGCCAGGTTCTGCGACATCGATTCCCTGCACCAGGATTTCGAGCGACGGCGGATATCCCGACTCGGTAACACCCTTGGCGATCAGTCCGGAGTCGGCGGCGGCCTTGTAGGCGTCGATCGCGGCACGGATCTGCCGCAACGCTGAACGCAATTCGGCTTCGCGCAGTCGGGTCGAAGTAACCTCGTACAGCGGCACGCTGATGGACGCGACGAGGCCCACGAGCACCAGCGTGACGAGCAGTTCGATCAGCGTGAAGCCGCGTGCGATCTTCATGGTTCCACTCGCAATCGCAGTGAAGTGGACTGTGCCGGGCTGCGTGCTGCGACATTGCCCGGCAGGTTGGCTTGCCCGAGGGCAATCGCGGTCTGCGGGCGCGCTGTCTTGGCCGCGAAGCGAAGCCTGAGCAGCTTGCCCTCGCCGGACAGGGCAGGGCCGACTGCCTGCAGATCGACCCCGAGGCGCCCGGTGCTCGGCTCCAGTTTGGGCGTAGCGGCTTCGATGCCGCTCTTGCGCGCGAGATCGTCAGGCCTTGCGTCCACGAACGTCAGCACTTTCGGATCGAAGCGAATCAGCAGTGGCAGTCCTTTGCAGCGGCGCAGGAATCGTCAGCGTCGATCGTCACGTCGAACTCCTCGCCGACACGCACGCTGGGTGGCCCGTTGATGGTCAGTTCTGCCGGACCTGGGCCTGCGGCCGTCGGATTCGGCGCCGAGGTCGTCGGAGCAGTTGCGCCGTGGTGACGACGCAGATGCGGCCGCGATTGGCGTCGACGCGGGCGGAGCCGTCGCGGTTGTAGCCGTTGCGCTCGAAGGCGATGTGCCCGTGGCCGCTTCGGACGATGAAGTCGGTTCGATCGCCGCGTTCGGCGCGGGCGACGTCGGAGTCGGCTCACCCGACGCCGGAGCTGCTTCGCCGGCGGGAGTCGGGCGGCGCTGCGCCCGCGGGCGCGCCGCCTGCGGCGGCCGGCTCTGCTGTAGGCGCCGTGGCAGATGACGCGCCGGTGCCTGTCGTCGGTCTCGGAGTGCGCTCGATCGACGGCGCTTCCGGGCGTGAGCCGCCGGGAGCTGCGCCGCTGACCACGGTCGGTGCACCGCCCGCCGCCCCGACCGGGTCCAGTCGCAACGGCGCCTGACGCATCGACGATTCCGTGCCCGAGTAGATGTCGCGCAGGCTGGCGTCGGCGGTCGCGACGCTGCGGACGATGCGCGGTGTGATCGAAAGGATGATCTCGGTCTTTATGTTGTTCGAATTGTTGTTCGTGAACAGCCGCCCGAGCACCGGCAGCTGGCCGAGACCGGGAACCTTCGATGCGGTCTTGCGGTCCAGTTCGCTGATCAGCCCGCCGAGAATCTGCGTCTCGCCATCGCGCAGCCGCAGGTTGGTCTGTGCGCTGCGCGTACCGATCTGGTAGGCCAGCGAGCCCTGCGGCCCGGGAATTTCCTTCACGATGTTGCTGACATCAAGAAACAGCTTGATGCCGACGTCGCCCTCGGCGTAGATCTGTGGCTCGACCTCGAGCTTGATGCCCACATCGAGGTACTGCACCGATCCGGTGACGACCGAGGCTCCGGTGGCCAGCGGCGTCGTGGTGTTCGTGATCACCGGCACCTTGTCGCCGATCATGATGCGCGCCTTCTCCTTGTTGCGCGTGCGGATGCGCGGGCTGGCAAGCAGATTGGCGTCGGTGTCTTCCAGTTTGAAGTTGAACCCGACCGCCAGCGGCGTGATCAGCAGATCCCGGGTCGTCAGGTCCGCCATCGCACCGATCGTATTGGCCGCAGGCGGCGTCGCGATGGTGACGTTGTCCGGCCACTTGATTCCGAGGTTGAGCAGGCGATCGCGGGCGACCTCGAGCACCTCGACTTCGAGCATCACTTCGGCATCCGGGAAGTCGTGGGCAGCGACGACCTTCTCCGCAACCGCGACGGCGTCGGCCGTGTCGCGGATCACCAGCGTATTGGTACGTTCATCGAGCGCAATGTCCTTGATCTTCAGCACGGTCTTCAGCACCGTCTGCAGGTGCTTGGCGTCGCCATTGGAGATCTGGAAGGTGCGCACCTTCAGGTCCTGGAATTCCTTCTGCTTGGCGGCGGTGGCTGGGTAGATCAGCATCGTGTTGGCGTTCAGCACCTTCTTCTCGAGCTGGTTCTGCAGCAGGATCAGGTCGACGGTGTCGCCGACCGAAGCGTTGCGTCACGAAGATCGTCGTCTTCAGGTCGGCACGCACGTCACGGTCGAAGATGACGTTGAGCCCGGTCGTGCGCGACAGCGCTTCGAACACCATGCGGACGTTTGCGTCCCGGAACTGCAGCGTGACCGGCTTCTTCAGCACCGAAGCCTGCCTTCTGTCGCGCTTCCTCGACGCGCTCCATGCGTTCGTTGACCTGCGCCAGGAGCCGCTGCGCCTCCGGCTGCGACGGGTTTTCCAGCAGCACCTGCCGCAGCTTGGCGCGCGCACCGACGAGGTCGCCGCCATTCATGAGTTTGTTGGCCTCGGCGACGAGCGCGCGGTGGCGTTCGTCCGTATCGAGCGCCTCCAGGCCGCGGCGGGCGCGGTAGTTGCTGGGATCGATGCGCAGGGTCGCCAGGTACATTTCGCGCGCGACCGCAGGCTGGCCGGCAGCGCGCGCTTCATCACCGCGGCGCAACCATTCGCGAACGGTCAGCAGCTGATATTTCAGATAGTCGACGCGGAGCTGCGAATTCGTCGGCTCCATTTCGCTCGCGCGGGCCAGCATCGCGAGTCCCTTCTCGGTCTGGCCCTCCTGGATCAGCTTCATCCCATCGGCACTCAGCTGCTGGCCGGCACAGCCAACCAGGCCGAGCAGCACACCGGCAGTCGTCAGGCCGCGACGCAGGGCCTGCATTTTCAGAGTTCATTTTTGCCCTCCGTCGACACTGAGTGACTGCCGCTGGTTCAGCGGCAGGTACGTGACGACGATCTGTGTCGGTGAAAGCGATTCGACTCGATACACACTGTCGACAACGTCACCGACCTTGACGATGTGCAAGGCATCGCCCTTGGCAAGAAACGCAGTCGGTCGATCCGCCTTCTGCTCCATCATCCCGACGAACTTGAACGGCAGGCTCGGCGCGCTCGGCGGCGGAGGAGGGGGAGGAGGCGGCGGCGGCGGGGGTGGTGGTGGCGGAGGTGGTGTCCAGCTGACGCTGGGAAACGCATTGGCGGTCCGGTTCACTTCGAAGCGAGCGCGTATCGGTGCGTCCGTCACCGGCGCCGCTGCAGCGTCAGACGCCGCCGGGTCCACGGACGCGACTCGCAGCGGTTCGGTTGGCGCGGAAGTGGCCTGCGCAGTTTCGCCCGGCGCCCAGTCGCCTTGACCGACCGACTTGGACGTGGCTCGCCCGGCTGCTGATTCGGCCTTCCGGACTCGCCCGGCGCGACACTCTGCGACGCGGGTTCGGCCTGCGCGGAGTCGGCTGGCTGCTGGCTTTGGCACGCACGACAGGTTCCGCGACGACGTCGGCCGCATCCGATGTGGCGAGCCGACTCGACCCATAGAACGCCGTGCCACCCGCGGTTGCGAGCACGATCAAGTGTGCGAGCTTGAGCTGCGTTGGCATGCTATGGCTCGCGGTAAAACAAGGTGAAGTGAACTCGCGCATCGATCTGGTCGACGTTGGCGGCACTGCGTTCGAGGCGCAGTTCGGCGAGACTGGCGTGCGGCACCGCGTTCAGCACGCCGGCGATGAAACTCTTGATCGTGACGTAGCGCTCCTTGAGCGGAAATGTGACCTCGAAGCGCCGCAGCCGGATCGCGTCCTCGGTTTGCGCCAGCGAATATTCGCCCTTGACGAGTTCGACGCGATTCGTCTGGGCGGTGTCGAAGATCACGCGCAGATCGGCGGTGGCCTGATCGACCGTCGGAAACGACTCGCGCAGCTGTGCCGTGCGCTGTGCCGATCCCGGCCGCTGCGCAAGTTCCCGGCGCGCGTCGTCCAGACGTCCGCGCGTACGGTCGGCTTGCTCGCGCAGCTCTTCCGCTTCGCGCGCCAGCTGCGGCGCATACGACCGCCAGCCCGAGCGCGAGCAGCAGCAGACCGATGCCGATCAGTCCGAAAGTGCCGAACCGCTCGAGCAGTTGGCGCGTCCAGCGCCGGCCGCGCCTCTCCCAGGTCAGTCGGGCGTTCATGGCGTCACCCACTGTGCGCGCGCCTGGAACCGGAGGGGTGTACCGGGCGTTTGCGCCTGAATCTGGTGTGACACCAGCACGACCTCGCGCAGCGAGGCTGTCCGCGCAGCGCATCGAGAAAATCGAGCATGGCGCCGCTGTTCTTGGCTTCCGCCGTGATGCGCACTTCCTGTCGCTGCGCCGAGGGCTCGATCGACAGCAGGGCGACGTTGCGCCCGGCGACCGATTCGAGCCCGACGAACAGCGTCGCCCATGGCACCTGCAGTTCGCGCAGGGCGGCGGCGGTTGCGCGTGCGCTGCGTGCATCCTGAACCGTGGCAGAGCGTGGCGCCTGTCGCCCGCCGGTTCGCTCAGCGAAGCCTCGAGCGCCCGCAGCTCGCGCGTGCTCGCGACGCGCGTTCCGCATTGGCGGCCTGGAATTGCAGGACTGCGAACGCGGCCGCCAGTGCGCCTGCGACCAGCAGCAGCCAACTTGCAGGCGGCACGCGCGGACGCGTCGGCGACAGGTCGAGGTCGAGCCGCGCCATGTCGCTTCTTGACGTCAGTCGCTGCAGCCACGGTTGCCGCGGTGTCCGGCCCAGCCAGGGCGTCGCAGGGTCGACCGGCAGCGTCTCGTCCGCGTAGTAGCGCGTGGTCGGGTCCGGCCCGAACCCCGCGCAGCGCATCAGCGCGTGGCTGCGCTCGAGCACTGGCGTCGCGTCCCTGATTCCGGGCTCGAAACGAAGCGCGGCAAAGCCGCCATCGACGATCAGGCCAAGCTGCGTACCGGCGGGGCGCGCCACGGCGAGCACCGAACGTTGCGGCGACAGGCCGTGCCGGTTGGCGTTGAATACGCGCACCAGCTCGCCGTTGACCGATCCCAGCCGTACCTTGTGTTGCTGCAGCATGGCCTGCAGCGCCTGCAACACGCCGGCCGGCAGCGCGCAGGCGAAACTGCGGGCGGCGCCCTGCCGCTGCCAGCGCGTGACGAGTTCGCCCGGCTTGACGCCCGCGGTGTCGGCCAGCGCGGCGCTGACCAGATCGTCGACGGCGCGGCGCGGGGTGTCGTCGAGGTCGCTTCGATGACGTCGTACAGCATCCAGGTGTCGGCGATGACGACGTCGCAGCGCAGCCCGCTCAGGTCGTGGCCGCGCTTCGCTGGCCTCGCGCAAAGCCTGGTCCAGCGCGCTGATGACCTCACTCGATGTCGCGGCGAGCCGGCTCGACCTTCACCACGCCGGTATGAACGACCGACCGACTGTCCGTTGGTCTGCCAGCGCAGCAGCCAGACGCTGGCGCCGTCGTCGCCGAGACTGGCGCGCAGTCGACTATGCAACGGGCGTAACACGGTTGATCTCTTCGAGTGTAGTTACGCCGGCGACCGCCGCGGCGACCGCTGCTTCGCGCAGCGACTGGAAACCGACCTCGCGCGCGGCCGCCTTGATGCGCGACAGCGGGGCGCGCTCGGCGAGCAGGTCGCGCAGCGTGTCGGTCAGCTCGAGCGTCTCGGCGATCGCCTTGCGACCCTTGTAGCCAGTGCCGCGGCAGTGCGCGCAGCCGAGCCCGCGCATGAACGCCGCCTTCGTCCCCTTGGGCACGGTGATCTTCGAGCGCGCCAGCTCCGCGTACGGGGGGTTGTAGCGCTTGGCGCACTGCGTGCAGGTCAGGCGCACCAGACGTTGCGCCAGGATGCCGTTGAGCGCCGAGACGAAGCTGTAGGTGTCGACGCCCATGTTGACGAAGCGGCCGATGACGTCGAACACATTGTTGGCGTGCACGGTCGTGAACACCTGGTGTCCGGTCAGCGCCGCCTGCACCGCGATCTGCGCGGTTTCCGGGTCGCGGATCTCGCCGACCATGATCTTGTCCGGATCGTGCCGCAGGATCGAGCGCAGTCCGCGTGCGAACGTCAGCCCCTTCTTCTCGTTGACCGGGATCTGCAGCACGTCGGCGACCTGGTACTCGACCGGGTCTTCGATCGTGATGATCTTGTCCAGGCCGGTGTTGATTTCCGACAGCGCCGCGTACAGCGTCGTCGTCTTGCCGCTGCCGGTGGGCCCGGTCACCAGCAGCAGGCCGTAGGGCAACGCTGAAAGGTTGCGCACGAAGTCGAGCACGCCCGGCTCGAAGCCGAGGTTTTCGAGCTTGATCTGGCGCGTCTGCGCCGGACAGGTGCTGGCGGTCGAGGATGCGCAGCACCGCGTCCTCGCCGAACAGGTTCGGCATGATCGACACGCGCAGGTCGATCTCGCGGCCGTCGACGGCGACCTTGAAGCGGCCGTCCTGCGGGATGCGGCGCTCGGCGATGTCGAGTTCCGCGATCACCTTGACGCGCGACAGCACCTGATGTGCGGCTTCGAGCCCGTCGACGCGCTTGACGACTTCGAGCACGCCGTCGATGCGGTACTTGATGACCAGCCCGCTGCGCTGCGTTTCCAGGTGGATGTCGCTCGCCTCGGACTTCAGCGCATCGTGGATGGTCGAGTCCACCAGCCGCACGATCGGGCTGTCGGAGGCGCTGATGTCGGCGATCGACACCGACAGCGCCATCGAGTCGTGCTCAGCGGCGGCCACGGGCGCAAGGCCGACGGCGTCCATCGCACGCATCGACTTTTCGGCCAGCGTCAGGAACGCGCGCAGGTCGTCGCCGTCGGCCAGCGCCCAGACAAGGTCACTGCGCGCCTTGCCGGCGCAGCCGGTGCGTGGCCCAGGCGCGCGTGCGCGCGTCGAGCGGATCGGCCAGCACGAGCAGCCGCCGCTGTGCCGCGTCGGTCACCGCCACGCACAGGCGCTGCGTCGCTTCGACGTAGCTGATCAACGTGAAGTCGGGCGTGCAGCTGCGCAGCTCGGCCATCGTCAAGCGGTTCGAGGCCGAAGTACTCGGCCGCCTGCGCGATGAAGTCTTCCTTCGGCAAGCCGAGCAGCGCGCTCAGTGCTTCGACCGGACGGTGGCCCTGCGCCTGCACCAGCGCCGCGCGCACGACCTCCTCGCTGAGCACGGAGCCGACGGTGGCGGGCGCATTCATCGCTGACGTCCTTACTGCAGGCTCGAGGCGAGATCGAAGATCGGCAGGTACATCAGCACGACGATGCCGCCGATCACGAGCCCGATGAAGATCATCAGTGCCGGCTCGATCAGGCGCGATGCGACCGTGACCGCCCGCGCGAGTTGCGCTTCCTGAAACTGCGCGATGCGCGCCAGCACCTCGGCCAGCCGACCGGTGCGTTGCGCGACTTCGAGCATGCGCAGCGCGACGGGGTCGGCAATCTGCACGGCGGCCAGCGCCGGGCCGATGCGCTTGCCCTTCCGAGATCTCCGTCGCGGCCGTGTCCAGCCCGCGCTGGTCTTCGGGCGTCAGCAGCGGGCGGCACATCGCAGAACGCGCGCAATGCCGGAATGCCTCCCTGCACCAGCATGGCGGCCGTGCGGAAGAACTGCGCGTGACGGAACATGCGCACCAGCGGCCCGACGATCCACAGCCGCTGCAGTCCGGGAATCTGCCAGCCATTGCGCATGGCGCGCAGCACTTGCGAGACCAGGAGGGCGCCGGCGGCGACCAGCGCACCGACGAAAATCCATGGATGCGCAGAGATCGCCTTGCCCCAGCCGAGCAGGAAACTGGACGCCGCGCGGCAGATCCCGGTGCGCACCTTCGAGCAGCTGCGCGAAACGCGGCACGACGACGCCGAGCAGGAACAGCACGACCAGCGCACCGACCGTCAGCAGCAGCGCCGGATAGATCGCGGCGCCGATCACCTTGTTGCGCAGCTCGTACAGCGTCTCCAGGTGCGCGGCGTAGCGTCGCAGCGCCGACACCAGATCGCCGGTCTGCTCGCTGGCGGCGACCGTCGCGATCAGCAATGCAGGAAACGTGGCCGGCTGGTTCGTCAGCGCCTGCGAAAGCGGCAGTCCCTCGGTCAGATCGGTGGCGACGCGCTCGATCGCCCGGCGCGCGGACTCGTCGCGCTCCTTCAGCGCGAGCGTGCGTATCGCGTCGACCATGCCGAGGCCGGCATCGAGCAGGGCCGCCAGCTCCTCGGTGAACAGGCTGACCTGCAGTCGCGCGCGCCGGCGCGGCACAAGCGTCGCGAACGCCCAGCGCGGCGCTGGCGCCGGCCGGCATGAGAGCACGCGCAGGTTGGCGAGCTGCAGCTGCTGGGTCGCCTGCTGCTCGCTCGGCGCTGATACGCGCCGCGACTGCACCGCGCCGTTGGCGGCGACCGCGACGACGTCGAACAGCGATGCACCACCTGCGTTCATTGCGCGGCTCCGACCACCGGCACGCTCCACGACGTGACGTCGGCGTTCTCGCTCGTTCCGCCCGGCTGGCCGTCGGCGCCGTACGAAAAGATGTCGTAGTCGGAATGGTCGCCCGGCGACTTGTAGCGGTAGGGACGACCCCATGGGTCGGGCGGCACGGTCTTCTTCAGGTAGGGTCCCTGCCACTTCTCGACGTTGTTGGGCTTGGTGTTCAGTGCCTGCAGCCCCTGTTCGCTCGTCGGATAGCTGCCCACGTCGAGCCGGTACTGATCGAGAGCCTTCTCCAGGGAATCGATCTGGGCCTTGGCGATCTTGGTATTCGTCTTGCCCACCTGGTCGAAGTAGCGCGGCGCCACCAGTCCTGCCAGCAGGCCGATGATGACAACGACCACCAGCAACTCGAGCAGGGTGAAGCCGATGTTCGGACGGCGCAGGATTCGCCGGCCTGACCGCCGTGGCTGATGAAGTACGGGCATTGCTTTCCTTCCTTCCCCGGTCATTGCGCGGCGTTCAATGCGACCGCGTCTACCGCACTGCTCATCCAGATCGACTACGTACAAGCCCCCACGACAGACTGAGGTCACGACTTGCCGTTGGGGGAAAGCCCGCACAGAGACACAGCCTCTCTCCCGCAATTTCGGTACCGGCGTCTCGCTGAGTGCGCAATACCAGCATAGGTAAGCGACCTCGGGTCTGGGGTGGTTCCCTACTTTCGGAAGGGGATGGCCTCCTCGACAGTGACGACTGCCGCAGTCCGAATCGCCGTCGACGCGGTGTTCAATGCAGCGCCGATCAGAGCGAACAGGCTCCGCTGGCGCACTGGGTGATCGAGAGAAGGTGCTTGATTCTGAAGCCGCCTTAGTTTCTTAAGCGGGCTTACGCAACTTGAGTATCAAGTTGCGATCGCTCCTCCGGCCGACTTGCTCAGGCAAGCAACAGGACTCGCAATACCGCGGCCCGAGTCAAGTCGCTTTTCGGAACGCAATCTCGGTAGCGACAAGGAGGTTCGTCGCCGTGTCTCGCCAGCGATGTGACGACCGCCGCCGCACCTTGCTTTCGATCGGCGCACGTCCCGACGCGGCACGCCTCCGAGGGAGCATCGATCGTCCCTTCGGCGCCGGCCGCGTGCGCACTCATAGTGCACGCGAATTCGTCCTGCGCTCGCCACGCGAACCTAAGTAATCGCGGCGAGCAGTCCCCACATGCGTCGAATCACAACGGATCCAATCACGCTGCCACTCTGACTTCAATCAGAAGTCGCCCGGGGAGTAGGAAACCCCCACCTTCACTTTAGGGGGAAGGGCCCCGCCGTCGGAAGCGGTTGCGCGACTTGTCGCCGCGTCGCCTGAAGTTCGTGATAGCGACCGTGCAGTTCGCCGCTTGGCAGCGGCGAGCTCGGGGGAGTGATGAATCAAGGTTTGAACTCGACGGAACGCGGAATGCGACTGGGCGCTTGCGTGTCGGCCGTGCTGCGCGCGCTGGCATGCGGCACGCCAGTGCCGACCCCATTGTCCGGACACGATTGATCCAGATCCGTCTACTCATGCATTTGCCAAGCATCGTGGGAGCGTCACTATGAAGACCCAGAGCAGCGCCAAGCCGTTCGGTTTCATCAGGCTGTCAATCGCGCTGTTGGCGGCGATGGTGTTCGGCGTGCTCGCGGCGACCTCCGCGTCGGCGGCGCCGCTGACGATCAATGTCGTCGGCGTCGATACGACACTGGCAGTACGAGACTCCGATTCCGAGTACCGGTGGACGGTGGAGGAAGACGCCACCAAGGCGTCCATTCCAGGCAAGCCCGCCGATTCCACGCAACTACTCGTTCAGTTTCCACACCAGCTACATGCCGGTGGTCGCAGCGGGCGGGTCGGGACAAGCATGGCGCATCCGGCCATGCGATACCGCCGACCACGCCGCCAGCGGTCGCGATCCGGACGTCTTCCGCGCTCTACAAGCAGGCACTGCCCGACCTCGATTCCAGCAAGCGCTACTTCGTTTCGGTCGCGGCCGACGGCTTCCAGATGGGCGGCGCACCGGTCGTCTTCGGCGACGGAACGGCGCGACGGCGACGGTGTACCTCAACCAGTACCCGCGTGCCGACGGCGCAGATCTCCGATCTTTGTCTTCAACGACAACAACCCGATCAACGGCGCGCCCGACCTGCCGCAGGAAACCGGCCTGGCGGGTTTCCACGTCCACCTGATCGAGGCCGGCGGCACCTACGGGGCGTCGGGCGGCGAGGTCACGCAGGACGCGTTCGGCAATCCGCTGGGCACGACTTACAACGCCGACTGGCACCGTCAAGGTAGCGCGGCAGCGGCATCATCCTGACCGATGCCAACGGCGTGGCCCTGATCAAGAACCTGTATCCCGCCAAGTACACGATCCTGGTCGATCCGCCCGAAGGCTCCGACTGGCACCAGACCTCCACGATCGAAGGCACGCGCGGAATCGATGCCTGGGTCAAGAACAACGAGCCGAGCTTCTTCCAGGAATTCGGCCCGCCCGGGCACCACGTGTTCGTCGGCTTCACGAAGTCCGGCGTTCCTGCGTCCAGCCGACGACGTGTCGGCTGACCGGCAGCAACACGCTCACCGGCCGCATCGTCAACACGCACCATTCGCGCCCGCCGGTCTTCACCTTCTACAACGGCGCCCCGGTGACCGAGTGCTGGGTCGGCCTGAACGAGCCGCTCGGCGGCCGCGCGCTCTACGCCACGGCCTGCAACAAGGACGGCACCTTCAGCATCCCGAACGTACCGGCCGGCACCTACGAGCTGGCGATCTGGGACGACCCGCTCGACATGATCATCGCCGCGACGACCATCACCGTCGGCAGCACCAGCAACATAGCAACCTGGGTGACCTTCCGCGTGATCGAGCTGGTTCGGCCGCTACCAGGGCCGCGTGTTCCAGGACATCGATGGCACCGGCTTGCCGTACTTCGCGACGGACTTCGATCGCCCGTTCATCTACGTCGATCCGGTCACCGGGCTGGAAGAGCGAACGACGACAGACCTTCAGCTGCGGGCGACCTCAAGCCGCCGTTCGGCGCCGGCATCGCCAACAACATCCGCTTCCGCGACGGCAGCATCTACCAGTCGACCACCACCAAGGACGACGGCACGTTCGCGTTCACCGAGGTGTTCCCGTTCTTCAACTACATGGTCGCCGAGATCGACTACGCGCGCTTCAAGGCCACCAGCGCCACCATCGTGGTGGACGACGGCGGCGGCAATCAACGACGGACGATCGACCCGAGCATGCGCTGCGCAAAGCTCTGGAACGCCGCTGCCGGGCCTGTTCGGCAGCAACGATCCGGCGCTCAGCTTACAACCCGTGGACCCGGCTCAATCCGCAGCAGCAGGCGGACGTCAGACTGCGCCGCTCGACGAACTGCCGGCTACTTCCGGCATCGAGAGCGTGCGAAGACGGGGCAGTGCGCGATCCTGCTCGAAGCCATGCAGACCTTCCTCGGCCAGACCAACCACATCGAGTGGGGCAAGACGCCGTACACGATCAACGAAAACGGCGGCATCGCCGGCATCGTCTACTACGGCATCACGCGCGCCGAAGACGATCCGCGCTATGCCGCCGCCGAGAACTGGGAGCCGGGCATTCCGCGCGTCCAGGTCAACGTGTTCCTGGATTGCGACGGCGACGGCAAGCCCGACAAGCCGCATGAACGACGGCACCGGGACTGTGCGATCCGACCGAGTCTGAGCATGCGAGTGGCTATCAGTACGTCAAGCCCGACGTCGACAACTATCCGTTCTGCTGGCGCGATCCGGAATCCTGCGGACTGTGTCCGTGCGAAGTCGCGTCCGAACGGGCAGAGGGCCCGAGGACGTCAAGCGCAGCGGCGACGGGCGACGCAGCCTTCAGCTACGGCGACGTCTTCCGCTGGGGCACGCCGCCTCGGACACCATCCGACCCAGCCCGACTCAGCAGCTGCAATGGGCCTCGGCAAGACCGACAGCTGGGACGATTCGATCCCGACCGGCTGCCCGGACCGGTCGACGCCGTACAACGTGCCCAGCACCGGCGAGCAGCTGGACTGCTTCGACGGCCTGCGCAACTACAACCAGGTGCGTCCGGCGGTGTTCGACGGCGGTTTCGCCTTCGGCCGCGTCGCCGGCCAGGCCGAGCTGCCGATGGTCATCGGCGCCGAAGGCAAGGGCACCTACATCGTCGAGGCCGTCGCCCCGCCGGGCTACCTGCACCAGGGCAACGGCGACAAGAACGTCGTGTTCGGCGACGTCGCTCAAGGCCACGCCCGCCGCGCTGCCGCACGAGTGCGTCGGCCGAACTGCTGCCCGTACCGGAATTCCTGACGCTGTTCCCGGGCGAGCCCAATCCGAACTACGACAGCCCGGCGACAGAAGTGGAGCAAGTGCGACATGAAGGCCGTGCCGCTGGTGCCGGGCACTGAACGCCGCGCCCAACTTCTTCATGTTCACCGAGGCGCCGGTCGCCGGCCACGGCGTGGGCTTCATCCTCGACGACACCGCCACCGAGTTCAACCACTCTCGCGCCCAACTTCGGCGAGAAGTACGCGCCGCCGCACCTGCCGGTCTCGATCCGGGACTGGACCGGCCGCGAAATCACGCGCGTGTATTCCGACCAGTACGGCTCCTACAACTTCCTCGTGCCGTCGACGTTCACGATCAACCCGCCGTACCCGTCGGGCGTGATGCCCAGCATGATGGTGGCGTGCATGAACCACCCGGGGCCGATCACGAACGACCCGGTGACCGGTGCTGCCTACCCGACAGCCGCAGATCGACCCGTTCTTCAACCGCAGCTACACGACAGTTCTGCTACACGCTCCAGTACCTGCCGGGCAAGACCACCTACCTCGACACGCCGGTGCTGCCGGTCGTCGGCGTTCGCCCCGGTCGACCAGAACCCGCTGGACTGCGAGTGCGAGAACGGCACGCCGCGTATCGCCAGCGTCAACAGCGGCGGCGACAACGGACCGCGCGTGCCCACGACGCGGCGGCCACGTTGACAATCGCTTCGACGGGCGCGGTCCAGGTGGTCAACCCGGCGTTCGATCCAGCGGCTGTATGTCGGTGCAACTTGTCCGCATTACTCCCCCGGCCACGATCCGACCCGCTGTGCACGACTGACGCCAACGACACGCGGCTCAAGAAGACGATCACGCGCGACTACGGCTTCGGTGGCACGCAAGGCACGGTCACGCTCGGCAACACGACGCTCGCGGATCAGTTCCTGGATCGCGACGGCACCGATCGTCGCGACGGTGCCGGCGAGATCCAGGCACCGGCCAGCTGACGATCACGCGCGGTGACAACGGCAAGGCATCGGTCGTCGGCATTACCGTCCATGTCGCGGCGGCCTCGCGGAAAGTCAGTCCCGGCGGCACCGACAGTCCGACGTGCGGCGTCAACGGTACAACGTGCAAGACCATACAGGCCGCGATCGAAGCCGGCCGATCGCATGGCGAGCTGATCACCGTCGCGCCGGGCACGTACAACGAGTTCGTGATCATGGACAAGCGCGTCCGGCTGCAGGGCTGGGGCGCCGGTTCGGTCACGATCAATGCCGCCAAGTCGAGCACCAGCGCGCTGGCCACCTGGCGCGCACGCATCAACGCCAAGGCGACGCGAACCCGTCACACCTTCGACCTGCTGCCGGGACAGACGCTGGGCATCGATCCCGCCAACAACGAGCCGCTGCTGTTCGGCGCCGAAGAAGGCCCGGGCATCCTGGTCGTTGGCAAGCAGGGCATCCCAGCAATTCGGGCAACCTGAACGATTGCCTTCGTGCGGGCAACCTCACGCGCGCTGCTCTCGATCGACGGCCTGACGGTCACCGGCGCCGACGCCGGCGGCGGCATCCTGGCCAGCGGCTATGCCTGCGGCCTCGAGGTTTCCAACAACCGCGTCTTCGGCAATTACGGCACCTACGGCGGCGGCATCCGCGTCGGCCACACCGTGCTGACCGACAGGCGTCGACTACACCGACGCAGTCAACCGCGCGCCGAATATCCATCACAACTGGATAGCGCAGAACGGCGCGACCGAGGCGGGCGGCGCCGGCGGCATCACGCTGGGCACCGGCTCGACAGCTACGCCGTGACCAGCAACTACGTCTGCGGCAACTTCTCGATGGCCGATGGCGGCGGCATGAGCCACCTCGGGCTCTCGCCGCGCAGATCGGCAGCAACATACTGCCGCCACGGCGAACCGGATCGCCAGCAACAAGTTCATCTTCAACCAGACGTTCAACCAGGCAGCCGACCCGATGGGCGGCGGCGCTGTCCATCGCGCGGCCAGATTCCGCGCTGGGCGGTGGCGCCGCCGACGGCACCGGCGACGTCGTCGTCGATGCCAACCTGTTCCAGGGCAACCAGGCCGGGGCCGGCGCCGGCGGCGGCGTCAGCATCGCGCGGACGGCTAGCGGGCGACGACGATCAATCCTCACCAACAACATGATCGTCAACAACGTCGCGGCCTATGCCGGCGGCGGCGTTGCGCTGACCGACACGGTGGCGAACGGTGTGCGCCTGGTGAACAACACCGTGCCAGCAACGTCAGCACGGCGACCAACCGGCAGTCGCGATCCGGCCGAATGTTCCGCTGAACTACGCGTCGCTGCCGCAGGTCGCCGGCATTGCGGTTTTGAGCGGCGCAAGCCCGACGCTCCTGAACAACATCATCTGGGCGAACCGCTCGTACATCTACAGCAACGTCGGCACCGCTACGGAGGGTTGTACAACCCGGGTGGAATCCCCGTCCGTATCGTGACCTCGGCCGGGTGGCGGCCGGACGCCCTCTTGCGCCGACGTACAGCGTGCTGACGACGGGAGGCTGTGAATAACAATGATCACGGCACAGCCCGACCAACAAGTCTCTGCAGGCGGCCTCGCAGCACCACGCTGGTCGTCAAGAAGAACGAGTTCATCTCGATCATCGACCCGACGCAGCCGTTGGTGCTCCAGGATGCGACCGTGGCGCTGCAGATCGGCGCTGACGGCTTCGACGAGACGGGCAACTTCATCAACGTGATCTTCACCCCGCTCACGCTGTGGGAGCTGAGCGGCCCACCGGGAGTGGCTGCGCGCCGACTATCACATCTCCGTCCGGTTCGGCGGCGATGAACGCCGGGACGACCGGCAGCGACTGTGCCGAGCACGGACTACGACGCCCAGGCTCGCGTTGCACCGATCGACATCGGGGCGACGAAACTGCGTGCCGACCGTAGACATCGTAGCGGTGACCAGACCGGCCCAGGCCGGCAGTGTGACATACGGTGCGGACGAAGTGGCCGCGGCAGCATTGCCGGGCCGACGCTGACGTCGATGCAGCTCCCGAGCAGCGGAGCGCGGGGACACGACGATCGCGGTCACGCTGACTGGCACGAACCAGCGAACGCGTCGGCAGTGACGGTGTCGCGGTTCGGCGCTGACCTGCGGCGTGAACATCGACCGACACATCGGTGCGACGACTTGCACGATCGCCAGCAATGCGCCGACGCGCGAGCACGGTGGACGTCACGACGCGGGCGGGACGAGCGGCAACGTGAACTTCACCGTCACGGCACCGGCGCCGACGCTGACTTGGATGATGCCCGGCCAGGGCGGCGGCCTCCGAACGTCCGTAACCACAGCCGTCGTGCCAGGTGACCGTCGTCGGTACCAATTTGACCGGAGCGATCCGTGAATGCGTAGGGCGACGGAATTTTGCGTGAGCGGCGTCTCGGTGAATGCAGCCGGAACCAGGTCAACGCAGACTTCACGGTCATCCGCGGTTCCGAGACTCCACCGGCTGCGACAGTAACGTGGCGGCGGTACACCATGCACCGGCGGCACCAGCGGCGCTGTGACGTTTGACCGACCACTGATCCGGACGTCGCCGTGCTGACAGACAAAGCAACACTTTGAACCTCTCCGCCGGGCCGGCGCTCGGTGGAGAACCGAACAGCAAGGAGTCGCACCATGATGATCGCCAGACTTTCCGCAAGGCTGTTGCTGTCCCGTGGCTGTCAGCGGCAGCGCTGGGTGCCGTCCGCAGCGCGGGCGCCGCGGTGTTCGTGCAGTGCGGGCCGAACAACCAGTACGTGCGACAACACCGGGAAGAATCGCCATACCGAACAACGTGAGCAACGTCGCGTGCAAGCACCTCACTGCTGGCGACGGCTTCATCACGATGGCCGACGGGCGCAAGCTCTACACCTTCGGCTTCGCCGACGTCACCGGCAAGCCGGCGGCCCAGATCATGCTCGACTCGCTGGCGGCGAACTTCGCGGCGCCCACCATCGAGCTCAAGGAGGGCCACGACTTCTACCTGACGCTGACCAACGTCGGGATGGCGATGCGGCCCGACCTGTTCGACCCGCACACGGTGCACTTCCACGGCTTCCCGCAGCAGCCGCCGGTGTTCGACGGCATGCCCGAGGGCTCGTTCGGCGTCAACATGGGCTCGACGGTCACGTACTTCTACAAGCTCAACGACCCCGGCACCTACATGTACCACTGCCACCTGGAGGCACCGAGCACATGCAGATGGGCATGCTCGGCAACCTTACGTGAGCCCGCGCAGGACGGCACCACGATCAACCTACGGCGGCAAGAACTACACCAAGTTCGTCTACAACGACGGCGACGGCTCCACCGGCTACGACGTAGTCCTATCCGCTGCAGCTCACGTCGATGGACCACGTGTTCCACGAGCTGCACCTGGGCGTTCAGCCGCTGCCGTTCGCGAACATGAAGGACACCTACCCGATGATCAACGGCCGCGGCTATCCCGATACGGTCAATCCCGGCGCCGCTGCCGACGCCCGAGGACGAACGTCGCGACGACTTCGCTGAACAACGGCACTCAGTCGCAACCGGTCAGCGCCCTGATCACTGCGGTCAAGGGCGAGCGGATCCTGCTGCGCCTCTCCAACCTCAACGTCACCAACTACTACACGGTGACGGCTCAGGGCCTGCCGATGAAGGTGGTGGGCGCAGGGCGCGCGCCAGCTGCGCGGGCCGGACGGCACGGATCTGTACTACGACACCACCTCGGTGACGCTCGGCGGCGGCGAGTCGGTGGAAGTGATGATCGACACGCGGACCGAGCGTGGCGGCGGGAACCTACTTCCTCTACACCACGAACCTGAACTACCTGAGCAATTTCGAGCAGGACTACGGCGGAATGATGACCGAAATCGTCATTGCCGCTGCGCCATGAGCACGGGCGAAATCCACGCGGCCAATTTCAGGAGAGGCGCAATGAACACGATGACGATACTCAACGTGCTGCCCAGGGCGCTCCGTGCGGGCTTCGCCGCGTTGCTGGTGGGCTCGGGCGGGCAGGCGCACGCCATCGTCACCGGCTGGGATGGGCGAAGACCCGAGCGCGGTCGACGGCAACGCGCGCACCTTCGTCCTCACCGCCAAGCACGACTTCATCAGCACCTCCGACGGCAACAGCCACTACGCCTGGGGCTATGCCACGGCACCGGATTGCCGATGCAGTATCCCGGGCCGACGCTGATCGTGAACCAGGGCGACACCGTCAAGATCGTGCTGAACAACACGCTGCCGGTGCCGGTGTCGATCGTCTTTCCCGGCCAGCAGGGCGTCACGCGCGACCGGCGGCAACGCCGGGCCTGCTGACGCGCGAGGCGCGTGCGGTGCCCGGCTGATCGGACCAACGACACCGTCGTCGGCGGGCCGACCTACACCTTCGTCGCCTCGACAGCCGGGCACCTATCTGTATCACAGCGGCACCAATCCCGACCTGCAGGTGGAGATGGGGCTGGTCGGCGCGCTCATCGTGCGGCCGACGGGTTACGCTACGGCTCGACAAGGCACACCTGGCAAGGCCTACGAGCAACGCCGGCACGAACTACGACCGCGAGAACCTGTTCCTGCTGACCGAGATGGACCCGGCCATCCACTGGCAGGTCTACACGCAGGTCTTCGGCGAATCAGCCGGTCGCCGGTCGACACCACGACGATCCGGCCCAGCATGTGGTTCATCAACGGCCGCAATGCGCCGGACACGATGCTGGACGAGTCACGTCGTTCTGGCTGCCGACCCAGCCGTACAACGCGCTGCCGCGCATGCACCCGGGCGAGCGGCTGCTGATGCGGGTGGTCAACGCCGGCCGCGACCTGCACCCGTTCCACCACCACGGCAACCACGCCACACCGATCGCGCGCGACGGCCGCGTGCTCGCGAGCGCTCGGCCGGCCGGGCCGCCGAACCTGACCTCGCCGGACTTCACCGTGCGCTCGGTGCCCGGCCAGACCATGGACCTGATCTTCGAGTGGACCGGCAAGGGCATCGGCTGGGACATCTACGGCACGACTGCGATCAACCCGCACACCTGCAACCGGACGCGAACGGCTCGTCGACAGCGTTGTCGACCGACAGTAACCACGGAGTGGTGCGCCGATCACAACAAGCCGATCCCGGTGATCATCGCCGGCCTGCTCGACCTCTCGTTCGGCGAGAGCTACAGCGGCAGCCCGTACCTCGGCATGATCGGGCAGCCTGCCGCAGGGGCACCCGGGGCTCAACACGACCGGCGGCTACTTTCATATGTGGCACTCCCACAATGAAAAAGAGATCACGACCGACGACATCTTCCCCGGCGGCATGATGACCATGCTCATCATCGAGCCCTGGTCCGTCAACCTGGATGCGGAGTAGTCCTAACTGGGGAGAATGCCATCATGCGGACCAGAAAATTCACACTCGAGCGCGGCGCAGCGGCGCTGGCCCTCGCCCGCTTGGCCTGGCCGGGAACCAGGCGCTCGCCGCCGAGTACTGGCTGAGGGCCGCGGCGACGACGGTCAGCTGCCGAATCCGGACGGCAGCGCCACGCCGTACTGCGTGCCGATGTGGGGCTACGCGCAAGTGCACCGCCAGCGTTCGCCGCCTGCACCGACCCGGTCACCGTGCCGGGGCCGGCGCTGACGGTGCCGCCGGGCGACACGACGCTGACGGTGCATCTGCGCAACGACTGCTGACCGGTGCCGACCTCGCTCGTGATCAACGGGCTGGTCAAGCCGATGGCGCCGGTGTGGACACGACGGTACGTCCGGGTCGCGCGGCGGCGATCTGACCAAGCGTGTGCGCTCGTTCGACGCGGAAGCGGCGCCAATGCAGCGGCACGCCGGCCGACTACACCTGGGCCAACGTCAAGCCCGGCACCTATCTGTACCAGAGCGGCACGCAGCCGCAGGTGCAGGTGCAGATGGGCCTGTACGGCGCGGTGACCAAGAACGCGGTGGACGCGGTGACCGGGACGACGCCGTGCGCGGGCAGGCCTATGCGGCAACGTAACGCTGCGGCGCTGCATTCGAGTACGACAACCAGGCGACGCTGCTCTACAGCGAGATCGATCCGGCCCTGCATGCGGCCGTGGCGACGGCAGTACGGCGGTAGCCGTGCCCGGCGACCGAACCGACTGCCGATCCGACCAGCACCTTCGGCTACGCGCCGAAGTACTTCCTGATCAACGGCCGGCCGTATCCGGACGGCACGCCGGTCATCGACGCCCGCCGGCAATCCCGGCACGACGCTGCTGCGCCTGCTCAATGCCGGGCTGACGACCCACGTGCCGATGATCCAGGGCGCCCACTGGACGCTGGTGGCCGAAGACGGCAAGCCCTACTCGTATCGCCGCGACCAGTACACCGCGCTGCTGCCGGCGGCCAAGACGATGGACGTGCTGCTGACGCCGGACAGCGGCGGCGTCAACTACGCGATCATGGATCGCCGCCTCAGCCTGTCGAACGCGGGCTGTCCGACGGCGGCATGCTGGCCGTTCCTGCAATACGGGGCGCTGGGTGTCGATGGTGGCGGTCGGACAGGGGATACAAACCGCCTCCGATCGCAGCTGACCGACACCTACAATTCCATCGTCGGCGTGACGCTCAATGTCGGCGCGCCCGACGGGCGTCCTGATCAGAACGACGACCAGACTACGCGACGGCCTGCCGCTCCCGATGAAGGCGGTGGCCGCCGAGCGGACCAACCGCCTGCGGCGGCGACCTACACGCTGAATACCAACGGATCGTTCACCTACACGCCGCCGGCGGCGCACTGACTCACGGGACGGCGGATACCTTCACTACCAGATCACCGATGGCAAGGCCTTGAGCGCACGCCGCGACGGTGACGATCAACCTGACCGTGCCGAGCGCTCCGACGCGCTGACGCCTCTTGACGACTTCAACCGCGGCGAACCGCGACCAGCCTGGGTCGGCAACTGGAGCCAGCAGCCGCCGGCGACGTCGCAGTCCCGATATCGGGTCTCGGCAACGCGGCAAGGCGGTCGCCAATCAACGGCCCTGGGCGGGCTGGCGATCTGGAATGCGACGACCTTTGGCGCGACGCAGGGCGCCGGGTTCGCGAGCGGCTTGCCGCTGGCCAATGCGTACCTCGTGCTCAAGGCCACGGGCCGGCACGCCGGCGGCGCCGGTCAACTACGTGCGCGTGGGCTGCGAGGCCGATGGCAGGTCGTCGTGTTCCACGATGATGGGCGGCAGCAACGTCTCGGTCTTCGTGAAGCAGGCGGCCTTTGCGGCGCCTGCGCCGGCACCGGCGCCTGAGCGCCGTGGTCGACGCCAAAGGCCTGGTGACCGCGTTCCTGAATGGCGCGTTATGTCGGTGGCGTGCAACTGCCGGACGTGGGCGCGTGGAAGGGAACCGGCCGCATCGGCATCCAGCTGCAGACCGTCGAATGCCACGGTCGACAATTTCGGCGGCGGCTACGCTCTGAGCGATCGCGAGTCGGCCACGGTCGACACGTCGCGACCGATGACATGGACAACGCAATCGACGGCCCGGTGTCTTGCGATGCGCAGATGGCACCAGACGGACCGCTGCGTGCCATCTTGCGTCGGGCTGGTGATGGCCCGTCTGCATTGCAGTTGACGGGCTGCGCGACCGCGCCGACCCGGTCGCCGCGAGCTGCGGCCCAGCGCCGGCCGACGGCGGTGGAGGAGACCTACGGCATCCAGGTCGAAGGGCTGCGCCTGAGCGCGGCCGGCTCGATGCTCGACTTCCGCTATCGCGTGCTCGATCCGCAGAAGGCGGCGCCGATTCTCAACGGCAAGATTCCAGCCCTACCTGCTCGACGAGGCGCGCGGCGCCAAGCTCGGCGTGCCGGACACGCCCGTGCTCGGGCGCATCCGCCAGACTTCGCGCAACAACATGATCCTGACCGATCGCACGCTACTTCATCATGTTCGGCAACCCGGGCAAGGCGCTGCAAAGCGGCGACAAGGTGGCGCTGCTGCTGGGTCAGGTGAAGATC
This sequence comes from uncultured beta proteobacterium, assembly GCA_963810985.1. Taxonomy (GTDB): domain Bacteria; phylum Pseudomonadota; class Gammaproteobacteria; order Burkholderiales; family Burkholderiaceae_F; genus JALORV01. The sequence goes on along the minus strand of CAWEPP010000023.1, from coordinate 141,935 downwards.
ACCGATCTCACGGTGCAGTAGCGCCGCCGGTCAGCCCGCGCATGACGGCACGTCAACGACGGCGCTGGCTCGGGCAAGATACGGTGACCATGCGACGAGCCAGTTATCCGATGCCTGCCGCGCGCATCGTCGCGGCTGCTTGCCTGGGCGCCGCGGCGTCGGCCTCGCGCGGCGGGCGTCATCACGCCGGACCTCGAGCGCGCGATGGCCGCGCGCGGCACGCACGCCGATACCGCGGTGATCGTGCGCTTCGCGACCCGGTGGATCATCAGCCGTTGGCCGTGACCGATCGGCGCGCGCGCGACAACCGGCTGCTGGTGGCGCTGAAGGCGCGCGCGGCGCAGCAGCCGCGCCGCCATCGAGCCGCTGCTCGCGGCGCAGGGCGCGCAACGGATCACGGGATCTGTGGATCATCAACGGCCTGGCGGCCACGCTGCCCGCGGTGGCGGTCAGGCAGCTGGCCAGGCCAGACGGGCATCGAGCGCATCGATCTCGATTCGTTCGTCCAGGGCGGGCGCTCGCAGCGCATGCCGGCGCCGCGTACGCCGCATCGCGGCGCTGCGCTGCCACCGGCCGCGCCACCGGACTTCGCCGCGGCAGGACACGGTGGAGGGCGCGGTGCCGCGCGCGACCCCGGGCTGGAACCTCGCCGCCGTTCAGGCACCAGAGATGTGGGCGCTGGGCCATACCGGCCGGGGCGTGGTGGTGGCGACGATGGACACCGGCGTCGATCTCGCGCATCCGGACCTGCGGCGCAAGTGGCGCGGCGGCACGAACAGCTGGTTCGACCCGCACGGCGAAGAAGCCACGCCCTACGACGCGCTCGGCCACGGCACGCAGGCGATGGGAATCGTGCTGGGCGGCCGCGCGCTGGGCGTCGCGCCCGACGCGCGCTGGATCGCGGTGCGCTTGTACGACTCGGACGGCCGCGCGCGCATGAGCGACATTCACCGGGCCTTCCAGTGGCTGATGGATCCCGACGGCGACCCGGCGACGGTCGACGCGCCCGACATCGTCAACGCGTCGTGGACGCTGGCCGGCCGAGGCGCCGGGCGCCTGCATCGCGGAGTTCAGCGACGACATCCGCGCGCTTCGAAGCAGCGGCATTGCGGTCGTCTTCGCCGCCGGCAACGACGGCCCCGCGCGCAGCGCACGAGCAACAGCCCCGGCAACAACCCGGGAGCGCTGTCGGTCGGCGCGGTGGACTCGCGATCTGACGCTCGCGCGCCAGTCGAGCCGCGGCCCGTCGAGCTGCGACGGCGCGGTGTTCCCGCAGCTGGTGGCGCCGGGGGTGAACGTTCGAACCACCGACGTCTCGCACGGCGGCGTGCCGTCGTACGCGACCGTGTCGGGCAGTTCGCTGGCGGCCCCGCATGTCGCGGGTGTGCTGGCGCTGCTGGCCGGCGCGTTTCCCGCGGCTTCGGTGGCCGAGCTCGAAGCCGCGCTCGTGCGCGGCGCGCAGGATCTGGGCGACGCAGGCGCCGGACAACCGCTACGGCTACGGGCTCGTGCGATGCCTTGGCGGCGTTCAATGCGCTGCGGGACGATCGCGAGTCGGCGTCGCACTGGCGCGACGGTGCCCGGCGGTCTGGTGGGCATCGGCCAGTCGGATAGCTCGCGCGCCCGATTCAAGTACACCGAGTGGCTCAGGATGCCGGACCGGCGTCCGGGATGCCTGAACGCTGAATCGTTTCACTGTGAGGCCACTACCATGAACTTTCGTTTGAAGTCTTTCGCACGCGTGCTGGCCGTCCACTGCGTCGCCGGCGGCGCGCTGCTTCTTGTCGAGCGCCGGCCTGGCCCACGACGCCAAGGAACACGCGGCCCACATGGCCGCGGCCGCAACGGCGCGACTACACAGCGCTCGGTGCGTTCCTATTCGATCCCGGACGTGACGCTGATCGATGCCGATGGGCGCAGCCGTGCGGCTGCGCGAGCTGCTGGCGAGCCAGGATCCGGTCATGATGAACTTCATCTTCACGACCTGCGGCGCGATCTGCCCGGTGATGAGCAAGGTCTTCTCCGAAGTGCCCGGCAGTCTCGGCGCGCAGGCGGGCAAGCTGCGCATGGTTTCCATTTCCATCGATCCCGAAAACGACACGCCCGCGCAGCTCAAGTCCTACGCCAAGACGTACGGGGCCACGCGCGCGCTGGACGTTTCTCACCGGTCGCGTCGAGGACGTCAAGGCCGTACAGCTCGCCTTCGACAGCTATCGCGGGGACAAGATGAGTCACGAGCCGCTCACCCTGCTGCACCCGGCGCCGGACCAGCCGTGGGTTCGCATCGACGGCTTTGCCAGTTCGCGAAGGACCTCGCCCAGGAATACCGCAAGATGGTGAAGCAGTGACGTTGCCGATGCGGATGCGACAGTGCGTCGTGCTGCGCGTCTGTCGCTCCGTGCGTTCTGGCGGCCGTGGCGTGCCACCTCGTCGCGGCCAGTGTCGCCGGTCGCGCAGACGCCGGGCTGCGGATCGGCGCGGCACCGGAGGCGGACCCAGCTTGCGCTCGGCCAGCGCCTCTATCGCGAGGGCATCGGCGCTTCCGGCGAGCCGCTGACGAGCGTCGGATCGGCGCAGGCGACAGCGCGCCGGCAAGGACGCGGCGTGCGCCGCGTGCCACCGGCGCAGCGGCTACGGCATGAGCGAGGGCAGGTTCGTCATCCGGCCGATCATCGGCCCGGCGCTGACGCAGGAACAGACGGTGCCGGTGCGCAGCCCCCGCGTCAAGGCGCGCCTCGGCACCAGCCAGCGCCCGCCGTACACCGAGGCGTTGCTCGCGCGCGCCATCCGCAACGGCATCGACGCCGCGGGCAAGCCGCTCGACCCGGCCATGCCGCGCTACGTGCTGAGCGACGCGGAGATGAAGTCGCTCGCGGCTTATCTCTTTTCGCTCTCGGCGCAGCCTTCGCCGGGGGTCGACGAGCAGGACATCCATTTCGCCACCGTGATCCAGCCGGGCGTGGCGCCCGCGGCAGCGCCGCGCGATGCTCGATGTCATGCAGGCCTTCGTCAAGGACAAGGGCGGCAGCGCGCGCCAGGAAGAGCAGCGCCGCGACGCCGGCAACATGCGCATGGCGCGCTCGTTCCGCAAGTGGGTGCTGCACGTCTGGGAACTCAGCGGGCCGAGCGAGACGTGGAACGCGCAGCTCGAGGCTTATCTACAGCAAGCAGCCGGTGTTCGCGCTGATCGGCGGCCTGGGCAGATTCGAGCTGGCGCCCGATCCACGAGTTCAGCGAGCGGCTGGAGATACCGAGCGTGTTTCCGCTGGTGGATCTGCCGGTGACTTCCGGATCGAACAACTACAACCTGTACTTCACCAAAGGCGTTGTGCTCGACGCCGAGGTGCTGGCGAAAGTTCCTGCGCGAGCAGGGCGAATCGGGCAAGGTCGTGCAGGTCTATCGCCGTGACGAGTGCGGGTGCGATCGCCGCCGGCCGCGTTCCGCAAGTCGCTGGCGGCGGGTAACCCGCCCGAAGGACAGTGCTCGAGGATCAGGTCCTCGAGGGCAGCTCGAGCGAAGCTTTCTGGCGCAAGGTCTACGACGCAGCGCCCGGCCTCGCTGGTGCTGTGGCTCGGCGCGGAAGACCTGGGCGGCGCGCGAGGCCCTGACGGCGCCGGCGCGCCCGCGCTGTACCTGTCATCCAATCTGCTGGCCGGTCAAGTCTCCCGCCGGCGACCTTCAAGGCCGGGTCGAATGTCCGCCTGGTCTATCCGTCGGACCTGCCACCCAAGCGCGACGCGCGGCTGCTGCGCGACAAGCTCTGGCTGCACAACAAGGGCATTGCGATCACCGACGAGGCCGTGCAGATCAACACCCTGTTCGCGATGACGGTCGTCAGCGACGTGGTGGGCCACATCATGGACAGCTTCTCGCGCGACTACTTTGTCGAGCGCCTCGAACATGTGGTCGGCCAGACGCCGATGGCGTCGATCTATCCGAGCGTGAGCCTCGGCCCCGGCCAGCGCTTCGCCGCGAAGGGCAGTTCCATCGTCCAGGTGCTTGACGCCGACAAGAAGCAACTGAAGGCGCTTTCCGGCTGGATCGTGCCGTAGGCGCCGAGCCGTCGCGGGACCGCAGGGATCAGAGTTCCGGTCCCGACGGTGCGGCGCCGTAACCGCGGCTCCGGATCGACGCCGAACGAAACAACGGCGCACCTCGTCCGCCGCCAACCGCACCGGCCGACGTTCAGTCAGGGGAAAGATCACGGTGACGCGCAGTCCGCCGCGAGTGACCGAGTCGAGCGCCACCTTCGCGCATGGTGCGCATCGGCGACACATGAACGATCGACAGGTCCAACTCCGCAGCCATCGGTTTCGGCATCGGGAAGCCGATAGAAGCGCTCGAATACGCGGGTACGCTCAGCTTCCGGGATGCCGGGTCCCGCGTCTTCGACCGTCATCACAACTTCAGCTTTCACGGACAAATGTCCGTACGAGCACATGTCCCCCGTGCGAAGCGTGCTGCAGGGCGTTGTCAATGAGGTTGCGGACCATGGCGGCGACGCCGAATTCCATGGCGGGCACGGTAGCCGCATCCAGCTGCAGATCGACGCGTACTTGCGTCGCTTGAGAGCATACGAAAGATCGTCGCACGACCTGCTCGATCACGCGGTCGAGTCGCACCGGCACAAACGCCTGACGACTTCGGCGCCAGGCTGTCGACATGCGCCAGCGTCAGGAGCTGATCAACCATGCGCGAGGCGCGGTCGACGCAGGAGACCAGTGCGTCCAACGACGCACGCGCTTCCTGTGGCGAACGTGCGCGATCGGCGACCTGAGCCTGCATTCGGACCGCCGCCAGCGGCGTTCGCAGTTCATGCGCGGCTGCGGCGGTGAAGTGCGTCTCCGCATCGATCGTCCGCTCGATGCGGCCGAAGAGGGAATTGAGGGCGTTCAGCAGCGGCTGGAGCTCCCGTGGGCGGATCGTCGGCGTAGACCGGACGCAGATCGTAGCGGCGACCGATCCGTCAATTGCTTCGAAGACTGATCCAGCGCGTGCACCGCACGTCCGAACACCCATCGGTTAAGCAGCAGCAACAGCGCCATCGAGACCAGAAAGAACCCAAGCAGCCAATAGGCGAGGCCAGGTCGGAAGAGGTTGCGCATCGATTCATCTTCCGCGACCTGAATCAGCATGGAACCGTCGCCGCTGCGCAACGAGTAGATGCAGTAGGGTCGGCCATCGATGACGCGGTCGCAGCATGCCCTCCTGAGTCAACGGTGCATAGGGTTTCCGGGACGCGTTGTGGCTGAGCAGCAGCAGTTCACCGTCTTTCGACCAGATCTGGTACGCATACCGGGGGTCGAGCGTGGCCGCGGTCTCCTCATGAACCATGTCGGTCCGACCGTCCTGACGGATCTCGTCGATCTCGTGGTTTGCAAATGACAGAACCACATGGGCAACGTCGCGCAGTTGCTCGTCGTACAGCTTTTCTCCTTCCTGATAGGCGGCGATCAGTGCGCCGGCGCCGCCGGTGAGCCACGCAATCAGCGTCGTCAGGGTGGCAAGCCACGTCAGCCGGGAGCGCAGCGACCATGCGCGGCGCGGCGGCTCGATGGCGATCCGCTGCGTTGGCGTTCCCGGTGCCGGCATCGACGGGCGCCGTCGATGAGGAGAGTGCGGCCATGCTGATTCCTCTTTCTTGTTTCAGCGTATTGCCGTGCCGCGGATGATACGACGGTCGGCGCCTTGCATCAGCTGCCGTAAGAGTTCTTGGCGCATTGCCATTTTCTCTACGAAATGTGGCGTCAGGCGACGGCGTCGAGACGGAGGCCATAGCCGGCACCCCGCACGGTCAGGATGAGATCACGCCCCAGCTTGCGACGCAGATGGTGGATGTGAACCTCGACGGCATTGCTTTCAACGTCGTCGCCCCAGCCATAGAGCGCATCTTCCAGCTGGCGGCGGGTGAGAACGCGATTCTTGTTCTTCACCAGCGCTTCCAGCAGGCAGAACTCCTTGCTCGTCACGATGACCGGCTGCCCCCGCCAGATGACCGACTGGGACGCTGGGACCAGCTGCAATTGCCCGACCTGCAAGGGCGCGCTGCCGGTGTCCGCCGCCCGGCGTACGACGGCGCGCACACGAGCATCGAGCTCGCTCAGGTCTATCGGTTTGACCAGATAGTCATCCGCGCCGAGGTTCAAAAGGCGGACCCGATCCATCACATAGCCCCGCCCCGTTAGCACGACGACTGCCGTTCGGTCGCCCCGGGCACGCCACGCCCGCAGCAGCGCCTCCCCGTCAGTACCGGGCAGACCGAGGTCCAGGATGGCCGCATCGTAGATATGAGTGGTCAGGGCGCGATCGGCGGCCTCCGCGTCGTGGACCCAGTCGACGAAGTAGCCTTCCTGCTCGAGACCGGTTTTCGTCGATGAGCCGAGAGGCACATCGTCCTCGATGAGAAGCAGGCGCAAGTTCCTCACTCCATTGCCCATGGTGAAGCGCATGGTAGTCACATCACTGACCGGGTCAATTGATGAATCGCCTTCGATCGATGTCCGGGAATGCTCTCGAAATTTTCCCGACTTTAGACAGCGCTGACCAGAGTGCAACCACTGCATGACGCGATGTCCCATGAGCGTAGTGGAGACGCTCATTCCACGTGGTCTACTTGTCCACTTAAGCCTGCTTAAGAATGCGGCGCGGTCAAGCGAAAAAAGTCTGGTCGCGCGTTCTTGTTATCACGTTGCACGAGCCGTCGCATTCACCCGCTAGTCCGCGCGACAAGCACTCCACCGACGGTCCTAACGCGAAGGTGCGAAGCATCGGCGTCGCGATGGTGTCGTTTTGGTTCTAAGTTCTCCCCGCCGTCGATCGGTGCTCCGTCCTGTGCAGCTTGCGTAGCTCCGAGCGTCGAACCGATCTGCACTTCGGCACCATATTCAAAGGGAGAAGCCGTGAGAACGATGAACTACATGCTGACTGCGGGCCTGCTGGCCACCGCAATCGCCGCGCCCGTACAGGCGGCCGATCCGGTACAAGGAAAGATCCTCTACGAGAACACGAACGGGTCGCCGCTGTCGTGCGCGAACGTGAGTTGCCATGGCCCCAATCCGTCGGCTAACAATAACAACATCCGGGCGGGAGCCAATGCGCCGAACGTGATCCTGAACGCGATCAGCTCCAACAAAGGAGGAATGGGCTTTCTCGGGAATGCGCCATATACCGTCACGGCGCTGCAGGCGGCCGACATTGCCGCCTACATTGCGAACCCCGCGGCAGGCACGCCGAGCCCCGCTGCCACGCTGTCCACCGCGACGCTGAGTTTCGGCAGCCAGGTCGTGCAGACAAACTCGGGCACGATGTCGGCGACGCTGACCAACAGCGGCTCCGCCAATCTCGTCGTGTCGACGATCACGCTCGGCGGCACGAATCCGACGGAATTCACGCGCAGCGGCACCTGCGCGCCGGCAGTCTCGCTTGCCCCCGACGACGTCGTGCTCCGTCGACGTCACGTTCAAGCCGACGGCCACCGGCACCCGCAGCGCGACGATCACGATCGGCCATAACGCCACGCCGAACACCAGCGTTCTCAGCCTCACGGGAACGGGGGCTGCCGCACCGGTTCCCGCGGTCGGGCTGTCGGCGACGACGCTCGCCTTCGGCAACCAGACGCTCGGCACCACCAGTGCGGCCAAGTCGGTGTCGATCAGCAACACCGGCACCGCCAATCTGGTGCTGGGTACGATCACGACGACCGGGACGAATGCGGCCGAGTTCGCGCCGAGCAAGTGCAGCGGCTCGACGCTCACGCCGGGCGCGAGCTGCGCGGTCGACGTGACGTTCACGCCCGCTGCGCTGAATGCTCGCAGCGCGACACTGAGCATCCCGTCCAACGCCAGCGGCAGCCCGCACGGCGTCGCGCTGTCAGGCACTGGCGTGGCCGCGCCCGCGCCTGCGGTCACGCTGAGCCCGGCCAGCCTGGTGTTCGGCAATCAGACGGTGGGCGACGAGCGCCACCAAGCCGATCACGCTGACGAACTCGGGCAGTGCCGCACTCGGCATCACTTCGATCGTAACCACCGGCAGCGGATTCACGTCGGCACACAACTGCGCCGCAACGCTTGCCGCCGCGGCCAGCTGCACGATCAACGTCACCTTCGCGCCGCCGGTCGCCGTCGCGTCCACCGGCGCCGTGACGATCACTTCGACGGCGGCAGGAAGTCCCCACACGGTCGGCCTCTCCGGTACCGGCACTGCTCCCACGCCGTTGGCGCCGGTCGCCACGCTGGCGCCGGTCGCGGTCGACTTCGGCTCGGTGACTCTCAATACGCCGAGCGCAACGACGCGCGGTCAGTCTGTCCAACACCGGCAACGCCCCGTTGAACTTGAACGCGGTGAATCTGGCAGGACCCAATGCCAGCGAGTTCTCGCAGACGCACAACTGCCCGGTGGGCGGTGCGCTGGCCGCCGGGGCGAATTGCACGATCAGCTCCAAGTTCACGCCGGCGGCGGCGGGCGCTCGTGCGGCAACGTTGACGCTGACGTCGAACTGCACTGGCTCGCCCGCGGTCGACCTGAAGGGGACCGGAATGGTCCAGGCCTCGGCCCTGGCCCAGGTCGCACCGACCCAGGCGACCTTCGGCAGCGTGCGAGTCGGCAAGACGAGTGACGAACGCAAGATCCGTGTCCGCAACACCGGCACTGTCGCCGCTGCTCATCAGCTCGGTCAGCGTCACCGGCGACTTCGTCTACGAAAGCGACTGCAAGTCGTCGCTGGCGGCGGGCAAGACCTGCGAGATCAACGTGAAGTTCAAGCCGACTGCCGTCGGCGCTCGCGCCGGTGAACTGTCGGTGGCAAGCAATGCAGCCGGAGCGCCTCACGTCGTCAAGTTGAGCGGTTTGGGCGTGACTCGCGCCAGCCGTGATGACGATGAATGTGACGACGAGGACAAGTGCAGCCAGGTCACGCTGCCGTTCACGCGCCGCCACAAGGACTAGTCGAAGGCGAGGGCGACCCATCCACTCCGGTGGGTCGCCCATCGCAAATAACGGGGACGGTCTCGTTTCCTGCGCGACCTCGCGCGCAGGCGAAACGTACTTGGCGCGCCGACGATTCTTGCGGTCGTTGTGCTCGCGGAAATTGGATCAGAGCTTCAGGTCGGTGCCGGGCACGTTTAGAGCACGCTTGAACACACTCGGCACGCGTTCAGATGCGCTTCTTTCTTAACGTCCCTTAAACGCATTCATCCGCGCTAGCTCGAATGGGGGACCGTCCGGCTTTTATTCTGCTGGCGAGAACAGCATCATCGAATGTCGGCTTGATTGCTCTGCCTGCGCCCTTCGTTGTCATCTGCGAGGCGAGCCATGTGCCCGGGGGCCCTTCAATGACTTCACGCTTCAATCTCTGCGGCATCCTATTGCTGCTTTGTACATTGCTCATGTCTGCGCCGCTTGCGCATGCGCAGGATGCGCTGCGCGGCAAGACGCTGTATCAAACCACCAACGGTGCACCGATTCCGTGCGCAGACGCTGCTTGCCACGGTACGAACCCGGCCAAGGACCAGAACGGCATATTGAAAGGAGCAAATAACGCTGCGGCGATTCACACCGCGATCATCAGCAAAGTTCCATCGATGAAATTCCTGACCACCTATGTCAGCGCTCAGAACGAGCTCGACCTGGCGGCCTACCTGGCGAATCCCAACGTTACTGCGACTCCGGGCATTGCCCTTGCGCCAACCTCACTGACCTTTGCCGCCACTTACGTCGGCAGCACGAGCGCGGTGGCGACCGTGACAGTGTCCAACCCAGGCACCGCCAATCTGGTCCTGTCGGGCCTCAGCCTGAGCGGTGGCAATGCAGCCGAGTTCCGCCTTGAGCCCACCTCCACCTGCACCGCTAGTTCATCGCTGGTGCCTGGTGCCTCGTGCAGGGTCAATCTCACCTTCAATCCGACTTCGACCGGCGCGAAAGCCACGAACCTCGCGATTGCTCACAATGCCGCGACCGGTACGAGTCTGGTGCCATTGTCCGGTAGCGCCAACCCGCCGCCGGTGCCTGCGATCACCGTCTCTCCGGCGGCCATCACCTTTCCTTCGACGACGGCAGGCGGCTCGAGTGCCGTCTACTCGGTCACGGCTGCCAACACGGGTACTGCACCCTTGATCTTCAGTGCGATTTCGACCTCAGGCGTCAATGCCAATGACTTCCGGATCGAGCCCACGTCGACCTGCTCGACTGCATCCAGCGTGGCGGCTGGCGGGTCGTGCCGGGTCGACCTGACGTTCAGGCCAACGGTCATCGGCACCCTGGCTGCGTCACTGGTCTTCGCGCACAACGCTCCAAGCGGATCGAGCAGTGTGGCCCTGAACGGCGTCGCGACGGCGGCGCCGACTCCGACGATTGCGCTGAGCGCCAGTGCACTGAACTTCGGCCCGCAGGAAGTCGCGACGCAAAGCGCGCAGCAGACGATCACGGTGACCAATGTCGGCAGCGCGGCACTGAACATCAGTGCTCTCACCGCGGGCGGCAGCCATGTGACAGATTTCCTGCGCAGCGGGACCTGCCAGGCTGGCATGACGCTCGCAGCGACGGGCGGCAACTGCACTCTTGTTTTCGCCTTCGCGCCGACAGCCGTAGGAGCACGCACCAGCAACCTGACGATTGCGTCGAACAACTCAGGCGGCAACGTTACCGTCACTCTGAATGGCAGCGCCACGACCAACGTTCCGGCCGCCTCTGCCTCACCGACATCGCTGAGCTTCGGTACTCAGCAGATCGGCACCAGCAGTGCCCCGCAGAAAGTCACCGTCAGCAATACCGGGGGAGGGCGACTGTCGATCGCCGCGTTGGCGTTTTCCAGCCCGCACTTCTCCCAGACCGGAAATTGCGTGGCGGCCAGCCTGGCGGCGGGCCAGTCATGCACCGTCAACGTCGTGTTCGCCCCGAGCGCGAGCGGAACCCTCACTTCGACTCTGAGCATCAGTCACGGTGCGGCCGGCAGTCCGCTCAGTATTGCGCTGACCGGTGTCGGCAGCACGCAGCCCGTACCAGTCGTGCAAGCTTCACCGGCTACCGTTGCCTTTCCCGGCGTCACGGTGGTGGGCCAGCCGTCGGCCGTTCAGAGCGTCACGATCAGCAGTGCCGGACCGGGTAGCGTGACCCTCGGTACCCTTGCCACCAGCACCAACGAATTTGTGATCGCCGGTGGCAATCCCGGCAACTGCGCCGCGGCGATGATCATCGCCCAAGGCGCTTCCTGCACGATCGACGTGCGCTTTACGCCGTCGGCGTCGGGCGCGAGGACAGGGTCTCTCAGTGTCGCGAGCAATGGGACGCCGTCCCTGCTGTCCGTTGCATTGGCCGGTGATGCGACCGGCGTCGCATCACCCGGAATCAGCAGTGACCGAAACGGGTTGAACTTCGGGCCCATCCCGGTTGCGGCGCAGTCGGCAGCACAACAAGTCTGGCTGACCAATACGGGCTCAACGAATCTGGATGTCACGGCCGTCAGCGTCGGGGCACCATTCACATTGGCGCCGGGTGGCACCTGCACCGCGACGACATTCAGCCTTACTCCCGGGCAGTCCTGCATGCTTCAGGTGCAATTCGCTCCCACCGTATCGGGCGCCCACTCGGGAACGTTGTCCTTCGCCAGCAATGCGGGCAGCCTTGCCGTCGCTTTGACCGGTGAGGGCATCGCGACCGCGACCGCGACTGCCAATCAGAACGTGTCGTCGGTTGGAACGCCCGTGAATGCGGGTGGTGGCGGTGGGGTCGGGCCGGGCTGCTTCCTCCTGATCCTCGCGATCGGAACCTTGGCGCGGCGACGACGGTTCTGCTGAGTGCTCCGGGCGGAGTGCGCGGCGGGACCGGCCCACCGGCCGGCATGACTCAGTCCACTCGGGCCGGCACTTTCATCGCAAGCCGACGCCGTCGTCTTCATTGACTGCGGCGAATGCCTCGTCGTCATCGTCCACGGGTTGGTCCTCCCATGCGTAGACCTTGCGCGGCGGGATGTCGAGCTTGCGCAGCGCGAGCGCGAACAGCACGCCGATCACCGCCGCCGACAGGTGCGTTTCCCACGACACGCCCGGCTGAATCGGCAACACACCCCAGGCCAGCGACCCGTACATGAGCACCACCAGCAGCGAAGCGGCGATCGCACGGCGGTCGCGACGCAGAAGGCCAGCCACGAACACGTAGCTCACCAGTCCGTAGACAAGTCCGCTGGCGCCAAGGTGCACGGCACCACGGCCGAACAGCCAGACGAGCAGTCCAGAGCCCAGATAAACGCTCGGCAGCACGCGCAACGCCGAGTTCGGATAGAGGAAGAGCATTGCCGCGCCCACCGTCGCCAGTGGCAGTGAGTTGGCGAACAGGTGGGCGAAATCGCTATGCACCAGTGGGCCGGTGACAATGCCCACCAGGCCAGTCCACTCCCGCGGCCGCACGCCGAAAGGCCAGGGGTCCAGGTCCAACCCCCAGTTCATCAAGTGAATGAGTGACAGCAGGACCACGAAACCGACCGCCAGCCGCACGGCGAGCTTCAGTAGCTCTCGCGAGTCGGCGGAGCCGGTGTAGCGAGGATCGGGAACGTCGAAATGCATGGAGGTCCTGCGCAGTAGACGCCGTCGTCCTAGCAGGAGAAAGGTGGACGCAAGAATCGCAGTTTGGGGCGCAGCGATGCAAAAGCAAGCCGCCGGCAGCGCTTGCTCATTGGGCACTCATGACAAGAGACGGGGCTGGCAGTAAGTTCCGCCATCGATGGAGTCGCGCTGCCCTCGCCGCACCGCTTCAGCTATGGCCAGTTGCCGACCTATCCCGGACTCGAGGGCGGCCTGCCCAATGCCCAGGCAGCCCGCGCGACGCCACTCCGCTCGCGGCTGGGCGCGATGCCGGCAGCGCGTACTTGTGCCAGCATGGAACCTGTCGGTTGCCGGCCAAGACGCCCGAGCCGTTGCGCGCCCGGCCCGCCCGACGGCAGGCAGCAGATGCGTAGTCAACACCAGGAGGATGGCTGATGAAAGGTATCGCCCAGATTCTGAAGGGTAAGCCGAGCAAAGTCGTCCACGCGATCGCCCCGAACGACACGGTTTACGACGCGGTCAAGAAGATGGCGGAGCAGGGCATCGGCGCGCTGCTGGTGATGGAAGGCGAGAAAGATCGTCGGCATCGTCAGCGAGCGCGACTACGCACGCAAGATCGCGCTGGCCGGCCGATCGTCGAAGGAGACGCCGGTGTCCGTCATCATGACCACGGAGGTGCTCTGTGTTGGCCCGCTGCAGACGACGGAGGAATGCATGGCCATCATGACCGAGAACCGCGTGCGCCATCTGCCGGTCATCGACAACGGCACTCTGATCGGCCTGGTTTCGATCGGCGATCTCGTGAAGGACATCATCTCCGAGCAGCAGTTCATCATTGAACAGCTCGAGCACTACATCACGGCAGTCACGGCTGAGCTCCGCGCGCCGCGAGCGGCCGTTAGCTACGAGGGAATGTCGACAACGACATTCCCGACGGCGCGGCCGCTTTCAACGAGTTCGTGAGCTTCGGCGATGTGCGTCAGTGGCAGGCGCGCTGCGATGTTGTGCTGAAGCTGGTTGCGGTCGAGCAGGGCGGACAAGTCTTTCACCGCAGTGGCACGGTCTGCCGGTGAGAGCTTGTAGACGATGAAGAACTGGTAGCGCACATTCTTCAGGGCAGAGGCAATGAAGGGGACGCTGATCTCAGGCGCGCCGCTGCCGTAGACGGTAATTTCGCCGTCCTGGCGAACCGCGGCGAGGTCCGCCTTCAGATTGGCCGCCAGATCCAGCTCAATGATCCTGTCAACGCCGTTTCCATCCGTGAGTTGAACGCACCGCTCGCCGATATCTTCCGACCTGTAATCGAGCGTCACGTCCGCACCCGCGGCCCGTGCAAGTGCCGCCTTGGCGGCGGTACTGACTGTCGCGACGATGAGCCGGGCGGCGGCGAGCTTCGCGAACTGCACGGCATAGTGGCCCACGGCGCCCGCCCCGCCCGCTACCAGAACACTCTTGCCCTCGACCCCGCCGTTCGAGTGCACGGCGTGGTGGGCGGTCAGGGCGGGAATTCCCAGGCAGGCGCCCTCGGCGAACCCGATGCCGTCCGGGAGTGGCACCGCCTGCGCTTCCGGCAATACGACGTATTGCGCAGCGGTTCCGAATGCGCGTCCCCACGCCGCATTCCACACCCAGACCCGCTGCCCCATCTGATGCCTGAAAACACCCGCGCCAACCTGGTCGATCACGCCGGCACCGTCACTGTGCGGAACGATGCGAAGAAACGGCAGCTCCCGGCTGCGCACTCCGCCGCGAGTCTTGACATCGGAGGGGTTGACCCCGGAGCAGACCAGCTTGACGCGCACTTCGCCGGACCCTGCCGTGGGAGCGTCGATTTCCGCGACTGAGAGCACATCCCGGGCGGCGCCGACTCGTTCGTAATAGGCAGCCAGCATTCAGGTCTCCTGTCCAGACGTGCGGCAGTGGGGCTTGGAGATGATGCCACTGCCGTCAGCCGAGCTTGCCCGATTCCTCGCGTGACCAGATGAACCATCGACTCCTGCTCAAAACTGGACGCTTGCACCGACGGCATAGGCCCGGTTTGCCACCAGTTGGACACCGTTCACATATTGGTAGAGGGGGAGCTGCACGAATCCGTACAAGCTGACCCCTCTCGTGACCGCCACGGCGAATCCAGGGCTGATGAATACAAAGCGCCCGCCGGAATCATTCGGCTCCGCCTCCGCACCCGAGTCACGGCCCTTCCAGAGTGCATTAAGTTGCAGGAGCAGTCCCAGGCGATCGGTGGCCTCCCACCGGCCTCCCAGATCAAGAAGCACCTGTTGCCCGGGCTTGTATCCATTGCTTGAGTTCAACGGAGCCTGCCAACCGAGCTGAGCGAACCAGGAGGCATTCCAGGCTGCGATCGCCTGGCGGAAGTAGGCCCCGAGCAGCAAGTCAGTGGTTCCCGTCCCAGGCTGGAGGCTTCTTTCCGCAACCTCGCCTTCGTCATTAGTGACGTCGGTCTTGCCGGTGGGAAGTTTCAGGCCGCCGATGACACCGGCGTAGCTCAGACGCAAGCCTTCGACATTCTCAAACACTTGCTGGTAACGCCCGGCTACGCGCACGTCCCCGGGATCGGAAAAGCTCCACGACTCGGAAATAGCCTCGCCGTGATGGTTATGGATGTGCTCGTGGCTGCGGTCGATCCAAGGAACGATTACCGTCGCGCCCCAGTTCGGCGAGAATCCGTAGTCCAGAGTCGCGAACAGATTCCGATTGAGCGTCTGCACTTCGTCGTGATGTTGGCGAATCTCGCCCACTGCGACGTTCTGGGTGCCGGCTCGGGGTTGGTCCTGATTGAGGTACTCGTATCGAAGGTCAGCTCGCCAACCCGGCTCGGTCCAGACGCCCTGCGCGCCCCAATTCGTATTGACCAGGCAGAAGGCGGACCCACAAGAGGCATGCGCCAATGGAAAACATGCGGCCAGAGCGGCAGAAACGGCGAACAAAAGAGTTCTCTTCATGGGTCACCCTACCGAGGAGGATCGGAGCAATAGTCGAGCCGCATTGCGCCTCGCAGCGAAGCGCGACAAGGGCGCATCACATAGGCGGAGTCCGCGGAGTCAGTCGGGTATCGATTGACCGGTCTGGGGCGGTGTGCGCACAAGGCGCAACACAGCGGGGAATGCTCAGCTCAGGGTGGGAGGACTTCGAGTGTGCGCGATGGCCCACGCAAATTGCGGATCGAGCACATCAGATGCCAGTTCGAGCGACAACTGGTGGACAAGCAATGCGGGCGGCTCACGACCGCTCGCGTTTGGCACTGCAGTGGTGCCGTGGTGGGAGCAGGATGAACAATCGTCCAGGGTCGCCTTGGCGATGTCTGACTTCCCTGGATTCGTGGTCGCTGCGCTGCCATTGAGAGCTCTAGCCGCGACCAGTTGCACCTTCCCGCCAGAACAGACTTCAACCCAGTCGGCCGGTGAGCCCCCGGACGCAGCCCGTGCCGGCATCAGAACCGGCATGAGTGAATGCAGCAGCAACGCGACTGACGCGACGAGCGACACTTTCCAACGCAGCGGGCGAAGGGCATCCATCTGTACAAGTATTGATGAAGCGCCGGTTCCCGACAAAGGTGGGCGAGCTACTACAAACTTCAGCGGGTAAGCACTACCCAGCTGACCGGTCATCGTCAGCCTTTGGGCAAGTTGGCCTCGACACCATGGTCGCCCGTACTTTGGCGGGCGGCCATGGTGGCTAGATGAATTGGTGGCCGCTGAGGCCGAACTCGGAAGTGGAGCAGGGTACAAGGCATCACGGCAATAACGGCAATGACAAGCCTAGGGCAGTATGGTCCGACATCGAGACGGCATGGCTTGCTCGGTTCGGCCAATCGTCGACAACCTGCCTGCTAGCATCGTTCGCCATGACAACCCGATTCCACAAGATTGCTGTCGTGGGCGCCGGGGCCGTCGGCAGCTTCTACGGCGCGATGCTCGCCCGCGCGGGTCAACGCGTGGTCCTGATCGGTCGCCCGCAGCACGTCGAGGCCATCGGACGCGACGGGCTCAAACTCGACATGGCGGACCAGGTCGAGACCCTTCGCGTGGAGGCCAGCACCGAGCTGGCCGCCGTGCAGGACGCGGATCTCATCCTCTTCTGCGTCAAGTCGACCGATACCGACACGGTTGCGACGCGAACTGGCGCCCTTGCTGGAGCCGCACGCCGTCGTCCTGAGCCTGCAGAACGGAGTGGAGAACGCGGCGACCATCGCGCGCCACGTACGCCAGACCGTGGTGCCCGCGGTCGTGTACGTCGCCACCGCGATGGCGGGTCCGGGCACCGTCAGGCACTTCGGCCGCGGAGACCTCGTCATCGGCGCATTGAATGCCGATGCAAGGCACGATCCCGCCATCACCGGCGTGCTGCAGGACCTGGTCACGCTGTTCGGCGCCGCGGGCGTGAAGGTGACGATCTCCAACGACGTCATGGCTGAGTTGTGGTCCAAGCTGATGGTCAATTGCGCCTACAACGCGATATCCGCACTCGCGCAGGCGCCGTACGCCAGGCTCGCAGCGCAACCGGAAATCCGCGAGATCCAGCATGCCATCGTGCGCGAAGTGGTCGTGCTCGCGCAGGCAGAGGGCATTGGGCTGCAGTTAGAGCCGTCGCTGAAGGCGATGGAACGAATCGCGACGGCGATGCCCGCGCAGTTCTCCTCGACCGCGCAGGACATGGCGCGCAGGAAGCCATCGGAGATCGACCATCTGAACGGCTTCGTCGCCCGCCGTGGCCGCGAACTGGGCGTGGCCGTTCCGATCAACCAGACGCTCGCCGCACTGGTCAAGCTGGTCGAAGCCGGATATGAGCGTGATGAGTGAGACCGAGGTTCCGGCCGAGTTTGCGCAGGCGTTGCGTGAACTCGGTCTCGCCGGACCGGGCGCGATCGTCGGCACTGCGCTGACCGGCGGCGTGTCGTCCGACATCTGGCTCATCCAGACCGCGCAGGGACCCGTTTGCGCCAAGCGTGCACTGGCGAAATTGCGTGTGGCGGCGGACTGGCGTGCGCCGATCGAGCGCAACCGGTACGAAGCGCGCTGGATGCGCGTGGCCAGCGAGGCACACGCAGGTTGTGCGCCGCGCGTGCTGGGCCAGCATCCGGCGCTCGGCGTCCTTGTCATGGACTACCTGCCGCCCGCCCGGTACAGCCTCTGGAAGCAGCGACTGCGCGATGGGCAAGCCGACGTGGCGACCGCACGTGAAGTCGGGCGCGTGCTCGGCAAGATCCACAGCCACTCGGCGCGACGGCCGGAACTTGCCGCGGAGTTCGATACCGACACGATCTTCTTCGACATCCGCCTCGAGCCGTACCTGCTCGCCACGGCGCGGCGGCATCCGGACCTTGCCGTCCGGCTCGAGCATCTCGTCGACGTCACGCGTTCGCACCGTGTGGCGCTGGTCCACGGCGACGTCAGTCCGAAGAACATCCTGATCGGTGCGGATGGACCGGTGTTCCTCGACGCCGAATGTGCGTGGTGGGGTGACCCCGCCTTCGACATTGCGTTCTGCCTGAACCACCTGTTGCTCAAGTGTCTGTGGACGCCTGCCGCGGCGCCGGCATTTCTCGCTTCGTTCGACGCGCTGGCCGAGGCGTACCTGCAGGCCGTGGACTGGGAGCCGCCGGGCGCACTGGAGCAGCGCGCAGCCGCCTTGTTGCCGGGCCTCTTTCTCGCGCGGATCGACGGCAAGTCCCCGGTCGAGTACGTCACCGAAGAAAGGCAGCGCGAGCAGGTGCGGCGCGTGGCGCGTGAGCTGCTTGCGCATCCGGTCGCGAGCCTGCGGTCGGTGCGCGATCGTTGGGCGGAGGAACTCGCATCATGAGCACGACGATCCGCTCGATCCACGCGCGGCGCGTCTGGGACAGCCGCGGCCGGCCCACGGTCGAGGCCGAAGTGACGCTGGACGGCGGTGCGATGGGCCGCGCAATCGTTCCTGCAGGCGCGTCGAAGGGCTCGCGCGAAGCGCTCGAATTGCGCGACGGATCGACGCGGTTCGGTGGACTGGACGTGCTGCAGGCGGTCGCTCATGTCAATAACGAGATCGCGCGCGCGCTCGTCGGACACGCCGCGCGACGAGCAGACCGCGCTCGACGCACGGCTGATCGCGCTCGACGGCACCGACGCCAAGACCCGTCTGGGCGCGAACGCGACGCTCGCGGTTTCGATGGCGGCGGCGCATGCGGCGGCGGCGGCGCAAGGCGTGCCGCTTTACGAATACATCGGCGGACCCGAGGCCACGCTGCTGCCGATGCCGCAGATCCAGATCTTCGGCGGTGGCGCGCATGCGGGCCGTCGTGTCGACGTGCAGGACTTCATGATCGTTTGTCCACGGGCCACGAACTTTCGCCGAGGCGCTCGAATGGACCGCCGAGGTATATCGCTGCGCAGGCGAGCTGCTGCAGTCGCGCGGTGCACGCTACGGCGTTGCCGACGAAGGCGGCTGGTGGCCCGCGTTCTCGACGAACGAAGAGGCCTCGAGGCGCTCGTCGCTGCCATCGAGCTCGCCGGCTTCGTCCCGGGTGAGGAGGTGGCCATCGCGCTGGACATCGCCGCCTCGGACTTTGGCAGGGCAGGGCGCTACCGGCTCGGACTGGAAGGGCGCGAACTGGATTCGGACGGATTGATCGAACTGCTGCTGCGCTGGATCGAGCGCTATCCCATCGTCTCGATCGAAGACCCGCTGGGCGAGGACGATCCTGATGGTTTCGCGCGCTTCACGCAGAGCGGCGGGACACCGACTGCAGATCGTCGGCGACGATTTCCTGGTCTCGCACGCATCGCTGATCGAGCAGGCAGCCGCGCATCGGCGCAGCGAACACGGTGCTGCTCAAGCCGAACCAGCGCGGCACGCTGACGGAAACACGGCAAGCGTGGGACGCTGCACGGGCGGTGGGCTACGCCGGCATCGTTTCCGCGCGCTCGGGCGAGACGGAAGACACGACCATCGTGCACCTCGCGATCGGGTGGCAGACCGGGCAGCTGAAAGTCGGCTCGTTCGCGCGCAGCGAGCGCATGGCAAAGTGGAACGAGGCGCTGCGCATCGAAGAGCGTCTCGGCAGCCGTGTACGGTTCGCGGGGGCTTCCGCATTCGGCAGGAACGCTCGTTCCTAAACATCAGCGCGACCATTTTTGATCGGGACTGTTGCCGCATGACATGTGGGATCTGACTATCGCCGTCATAGATAATTTTTAGTCGATCGATCGGCACCAAGACTCTAGACTGGGTCCCGTACTGAACTTCACACAGCCAGAAGAGAGAACCATGTCAAACGATGCAAAGTGCCCGTTTCCGAGCGGCGCTCGCAATCACACAGTGGCCGGGGCCGCGAGGAACGCAGACTGGTGGCCTAATCAACTGAACCTGAAGACCCTGCACCAGCACTCCCCACAGTCCAATCCGATGGGCGAGGCCTTCAACTACGCCGAAGCGTTCAAGAGCCTCGACCTGAATGCCGTCGTCAAGGATCTCCATGCCCTGATGACGGATTCGCAGGCGTGGTGGCCCGCGGACTGGGGTCACTACGGCGGCTTGATGATCCGCATGGCATGGCATAGTGCCGGCACGTATCGCGTCAGCGATGGTCGCGGCGGCGCAGGGTCAGGCAACCAGCGATTTGCGCCTCTCAACAGCTGGCCGGACAACGGCAACCTCGACAAGGCGCGCCGCCTGCTCTGGCCGATCAAGCAGAAGTACGGTCACAGGCTCTCCTGGGCCGATCTGATGATCCTCGCCGGCAACGTCGCGCTGGAGTCGATGGGATTCAAGACCTTCGGTTTCGCCGGTGGGCGTGAAGACATCTGGGAGCCGGAAGAAGACATCTACTGGGGCTCTGAGACCACCTGGCTGGGTGACAAGCGCTACTCCGGTGACCGTCAGCTTGAGAATCCGCTCGCCGCCGTGCAAATGGGTTTGATCTACGTGAACCCCGAAGGTCCGAATGGCAACCCGGATCCGGTGGCCTCGGGCCGTGATGTTCGCGAGACCTTTGCGCGCATGGCGATGAACGACGAAGAGACGGTGGCGCTGGTGGCTGGCGGCCACACGTTCGGCAAAGCCCATGGCGCAGGTGATCCCAAGCTGGTCGGCCCCGAGCCCGAAGGAGCTCCGATCGAAGCGCAGGGCCTGGGCTGGATCAACAGCTTCGGCACCGGCAAGGGCGTGGACGCCACGACCAGCGGCATCGAAGGCGCCTGGAAGCCGAATCCCACCCGATGGGACAACGGCTACTTCGACATGCTGTTCGGCTACGAGTGGGAGCTGACCAAGAGTCCGGCCGGCGCACACCAGTGGGTGGCGAAGAATTGCAGGCCGGAGCACATGATTCCGGACGCGCACGATCCGTCGAAGAAGCATCCGCCGATGATGACCACGGCCGACCTGTCGCTGCGCCTCGACCCGGCCTACGAGAAAATTTCGCGTCGCTTCCACCAGAACCCGAAGGAGTTCGCTGACGCGTTTGCCCGTGCCTGGTTCAAGCTGACGCACCGTGACATGGGTCCGGTCGCCCGCTACCTGGGACCGCTGGTGCCGAAGGAAGCCTTGATCTGGCAGGATCCGATCCCCGCGGTCGATCATCCGCTGGTCAACGAGCAGGACATCGCTGCGCTGAAGACCAGGATCCTCGCGTCCGGCCTTTCCATCTCGCAACTGGTGACGACCGCCTGGGCATCGGCTGCGACCTTCCGCGGCAGCGACAAGCGCGGTGGGGCCAACGGTGCACGCATCCGCCTCGCGCCGCAGAAGGACTGGGAAGTCAACCAGCCCGCCGAACTGGCCAAGGTTCTGTCGAAGCTCGAAGCGATCCAGAAGGACTTCAACGGGGCGCAGCCAGGTTCAATGAGCGGCGGCAAGAAGGTTTCGCTGGCTGACCTGATCGTTCTGGGCGGCTGCGCCGCCATCGAGGCGGCTGCGAAGAAGGCCGGCGTTGAGGTCAAGGTTCCATTCGCGCCGGGACGCATGGACGCGTCGCAGACGCAGACCGATGTGGACTCGTTCGCCGTGCTGGAGCCGATGGCAGACGGGTTCCGCAACTACACCCGCAAGGGTCTCGAGGGATCAGCCGCCGAGCTGCTGGTGGACAAGGCGCAGTTGCTGAATCTGACCGCTCCCGAGATGACGGTCCTGATCGGTGGCCTGCGTGCGCTGAACGCGAACGTCGGCCAGTCCAGGCACGGTGTATTCACCAAGCGACCCGAGACATTGACCAATGACTTCTTCGTGAATCTCCTCGACATGAACACGAAGTGGCAGAAGTCCGCCGCATCGGCCGGCGTGCTGGAGGGGCGCGATCGGACGACGGGCGAACTCAAGTGGACGGGGACGATCGTTGATCTCGTCTTCGGTTCGAACTCCCAGCTCCGGGCCCTCGCCGAAGTCTATGCGTGCGCCGACTCACAGCAGGCGTTCGTGCGTGACTTTGTGGCGGCCTGGAACAAGGTGATGAACCTTGATCGCTTCGACCTTGCTTGAACTCACGGATAGGTCCCAAGGCTCTTGTACCCCTCAGCCTCGACCTGGCATCGGGTAATTCCAGTCCAGGTCGAGGCTGCGCGCGAGCGTAAGCTTGGCATTGATTCAAGTGGCAAGTGACAGTGTCCAAGAAGTTTCCCAATTCACCCAAGAGCCCACATCGAATCTGTTGGGGATGCGACAAGTATTGCCCGGCCGATTCCCTTGCCTGTGGCAATGGTTCGGAGCGCACGCAACACCCCGTCGAGTTGTTTGGTGAAGATTGGCACCTGTGGGAGTTGGGCTCTCCCGGCGATCCCGCTACGCCCGAAGATCCAGGGCCATAATCCGTTCAGTAGCAGGCGCGAGGTGTTCGCACTTAGCCATCCGCTGAGCGGCTTTCTCCTCGAACCCTGTTCGACTTCGACGTGACGATCTCATCGACGTACGAGGCACCCCAACGGTACGCGTACGGATTCCGTGTCTAGACACCCGGCAATGAGGTTCTTGGAGAACGAAAGTTATTGCGCGATCACCAGAACGAGCAGCCGTTCACTAGGGATCTTTCCGCAATCATGATTCCGCAGAAAGTGACGGCAGTGCTGGTTCAGGCGCGAGATCAGAGGTCCGCCTATGGCGGCATGGTTGTCGAGGTAAAGCTACCCGGTCGGTAACCGAGGGCAAGGTCCGACGTACAACCGGACGTCGCGCTCGATCGGAGCGCGGCGCAGCGCTAAAGGCGCGAGCGGCTGGAGGCGGCGCTCGGCTCGCAATCGCGCCGTTTGCCACCGAAAGTCGACTTCGGGGCGACCAGCAGGTCGACGAGACGCTCCCAGGTCGGTGTGGGGCGATGAGGGCAGGGGTGCGCCGGCGGTGAGCCATGGGCACGGCCTCAAATGCAAGTCCGCGGCAATTGGCGCAAGATTGCTTCGTGTATGGACCGGAGGGAACGATCCGTGGATCTCTTGGGCCGACAGCCGATGCGCACATTGCTGTTGTCGCTCGCCGCGTTGCTTGTCGGGCTCTGGAGCGCATGGATCAATGCCCAAAACGGGGCCGTCAATCCGGTTTTCGTGCTGAAGCTCGAAGGGGTCATCGGGCCGGCCAGTGCCGACTTCTTCAGCCGCAGCCTTGCGCGTGCCCAGACCCGCGGCGCACGGCTGGTCGTGCTGCAGCTGGACACGCCGGGCGGGCTCGACGAGTCGATGCGCCGCATGATCAAGGAAATTCTTGCTTCGCCGGTTCCGGTGGCGACTTTCGTCGCCCCCGAAGGCGCCCGCGCTGCCAGTGCCGGGACCTACATCCTCTACGCGAGCCACATCGCTGCGATGGCTCCGGCCACCAACCTCGGCGCCGCGACGCCGGTGGCGATCGGCATGCCGGGTAGCGAAGAGCCCGCACGCCCCGACAAGACGGACAAGAGCAAGGACGACACGACCAGGTCCGGTGACAAGCGCTCTGCGCCCAGTTCGGCCGATTCGATGCGCGAGAAGGCCGTCAATGACGCCGCGGCCTATATCCGCGGACTGGCGCAGTTGCGCGGCCGCAATGCCGAATTCGCGGAGCAGGCAGTGTTGAAGGCCAGCAGCCTGTCGGCCGACGAGGCGCTGCGCGGTGGCGTCATCGAGTTCGTCGCGGTCGACGTGAAGGACCTGCTCAGGCAGATTGACGGAAGGACGGTGTCGTTGCCGGCCGGTAAGGTGAAACTGGAACTGGCCGGCGCGCCGGTCGAAGCGATAGAACCCGACTGGCGCACGAAAGTGCTGGCGGTGCTGTCGAACCCGATGCTCGCGATGGTGCTGATGATGGTTGGCATCTACGGGCTTTTCGTTGAGTTCACGAGTCCGGGGTTCGGGGTTCCGGGCATCGCGGGCGCGATCTCGCTGCTGCTCGCGCTGTATGCGTTCCACATGCTGCCGGTCAACTGGGCGGGCGTCGCACTGCTTGCGCTCGGCTTGGTATTGATGATCTCCGAACTATTCCTGCCGAGCTTCGGCGCGCTCGGCGTCGGCGGTTTCATCGCGTTCGTCGTTGGTGGTCTGATGTTGTTTGACGCGGACCATCCGATCATCGACGTCGGCTGGCCTTTTGTTCTCGGACTCGCGATTGCGAGCGCGGCGGCGATCGCGGCATTCGGTACGTTCGCACTGAAAGCGCGTCGGCGCCCGATCGTCAGCGGTCGTGAGGAATTGCTCGGGGCCGCCGGCATCGTCACCGTGATCGATGAGGGTTCCGCATGGGCCGAAATCCACGGCGAGCGCTGGCGCGTGCGCAGCACCGCGCCACTCGTGGTCGGCGAGCGCGTCCGCGTCACCGGCATCGATGGCCTGACGCTGGAAGTCACCGATTCACTTCGAGGGAGCTGACCATGTTGTTCGACCTGCCGATCGGTTACGGCGCGGTAGTGGCACTGATCGTGGCCTTTCTTTTTTCCGCGCTGCGAATATTGCGCGAGTACGAGCGGGGCGTCGTGTTCCAGCTCGGCCGCTTCTGGAAGGTCAAGGGGCCGGGCCTTGTCATCATCATTCCCGGCATTCAGCAGATGGTGCGCGTCGACCTGCGCGTCGTGACGATGGACGTGCCGGCGCAGGACGTGATCTCGCGCGACAACGTCTCGGTCAAGGTCAATGCCGTCGTGTTCTTTCGCGTGGTGGATCCGCAGAAGGCCATCATCCAGGTGGAGAAGTTCCTGGTCGCAACGAGCCAGCTCGCGCAGACAACGCTGCGCGTGGTGCTCGGCAAGCACCAGCTGGACGAGATGCTGGCCGAGCGCGAGCGGCTGAATCTCGACATCCAGCGCATCCTCGACGCGCAGACCGATGCGTGGGGCATCAAGGTCACCAACGTCGAGATCAAGCAGGTCGACCTGAACGAAACGATGGTGCGCGCGATCGCGCGCCAGGCCGAAGCGGAGCGCGAGCGGCGCGCCAAGGTGATCCACGCCGAGGGCGAGAAGCAGGCTGCGGTCGCGCTGCTTGAGGCCGCGCAGATGCTTGCTCAGCAACCGGAGGCGATGCAGCTGCGATACCTGCAGACGATGACGCAGGTTGCCGGCGACCGCGCGTCAACCGTCATCTTTCCCCTGCCGATGGACCTGATCCAGCCTCTTCTCGCGCGCGCGGCTGCACGACCGTCCAGCTAACCGCCAGTTGTAGGCATTCGCATGGATCGCGGCTTTGGATCCACGAGGAAATACCCATGAAGTCGATTAGCCGGCCCGGCGGCAGATAAGGTCGACCTCCGGTGAAGGGTGGAGACGCGCCGCGTCGTAACACCTTCGCCTTGCAGTTTCGGCCTTCGCTTCAAGTCCTCTGGGTTCGTGGAGTCCTCATGAATGGCTTATGCGCTTTACGACATTGCGCACGCCTTTGACGCTGGCGGCCAGCGCTTCTGCCTGTGCGCGCTCCGCCTGACGTGATGTCCACTCTGCCCGGTTGGCCGCCACGGAAGAGTAGGGCGCCCTGCCATCGGAGAATAGTGTCAACGCAGCGACAGCGGGCCACGGCGGCGTTCGGGCAGCGCCTGAGACAGTAGTCGATCCCGTTGCGGACATCGATGGGTCCCGACTGCGGACGTTCTGGGACTACCCCAGAACGGACCGCGTTCTTCAGACTTTGGCTGGCAAACTGACCCCGGGAAAGATCTTGATGACGGCCGAGTCGTCCTCTCTCCCATGCCCGGCCGACGAGGCCTGCATGAACATCTGATGCGCAGTCGCCGACAGCGGCAGCGGGAACTTCGTGGCCCGCGCCGTATCGAGTACCAGGCCCAAGTCCTTGACGAAGATGTCGACGGCGGACAACGGCGTGTAGTCACCGGCCAGAACGTGCGCCATCCGGTTCTCGAACATCCAGCTGTTTCCGGCGCTGTGCGTAATGACTTCGTATAGCGCCTGCGGATCGACTCCCACACGCAAACCCAGTGCCATCGCCTCGGCCGCGGCCGCGATATGCACTCCGGCCAACAGCTGGTTGATGATCTTGACCTTGCTTCCGTTGCCGGCGCAGTCGCCCAACCGGTAAACGTTTGCGGCCATCGCGTCGAGCACACGCCCGGCCTTCGCATAGGCCTCAGGCCGGCCGGCCGTCATCATGGTCATCGTGCCAGCCGCAGCCTTCGCCGCCCCGCCAGAAATCGGCGCATCCAGGTACAGAAGTCCGAGGTCCGCCAGTCGCTGCTCGAGTGCGATCGACCAGTTCGGATCGACCGTCGAGCACATCACAAAGAGACTGCCCTTGCGCATCGCCCGGGCCGCACCGCTCTCGCCAAAGAGCACGCCCTCGGTCTGTGTAGCGTTTACCACCACGCTCACGACGATGTCCGCAGCGGCG
The DNA here is from genome assembly GCA_963810985.1 of uncultured beta proteobacterium. Classification (GTDB taxonomy): domain Bacteria; phylum Pseudomonadota; class Gammaproteobacteria; order Burkholderiales; family Burkholderiaceae_F; genus JALORV01. The sequence continues at coordinate 115,623 of CAWEPP010000023.1, read as the reverse complement.
GCGGCCTCGGCTGGCGTTGCGCAGGCCGTGCCGCCTTCCGCCGCGAAGTTCCGGGCGACCTCAGCGCGAACGTCGCAGGCGCGAACGTGGAAGCCGGCGCGGCGCAGCGACTGGGCCATACCAAGACCCATCGCCCCCAAGCCAATTACAGCAACAGAGTCGCTCATTTGCTTCTCACTTGAATACGGGCGCATGTGGCGCGCTGCGCGACCGCGCGTGTTCAAACACAACGAATGTGAAGTTCACTCTTTCTGATCGGAGAAACGGCCTGAGCTCGCGCGGCCCTGTCGCGAGGGGAACGTTAGAGATGTTCACGTGAATAATACGATCTTGACCATGGCGCCCCAGCAAAGCGAGCCAAGCAGTGTTGTGGGCGACCGCAATTGAGCGCACTCGGACGTCGAGCAGGGCGCACGGCATCAGCGAACTAATGTCAACGCTGAAGAGGAGGGCAGTCCAAGTCTGCTCCACCCCGATAGCAGTCAATTGACCGGCCGGGCGCGGCCAGTTCTTGCGGACCTCGGAGCGGTAGAGTGAGAATCGCGCAAAGCGTGTACGGGAGGTCCGGATGCGCGGGCACTTTAAGTGGGTCGCCGTTTTGGGTGTGTGGCTGGGCTCTGACGTTCAGTTGGTCGGCGCGCGCTGTCGATGGTGCGCAGGCAGGAGGCGTCGTGACGCAACTATCCGGTCGATGGGTTTCAACGGAGCACGTAACGTTCACAAATCCGTCTCGTGCCGGGTCAACTTTCTTCCTTGATATCGTCATCGCAAAGGATGGCTCATTCCAGGGCACTTGGGACACCTACTCTTGCACCTCGTATCCTGGGCCATACTCGACGATGATCATCTCGTGCAGCCGCGTACAGCGACCGGCGAAAGCCCGCGGAAAGTTCGACTTGACAGCACGAAGTGGAGAGATTGAGCTCGACCGGCTCGGGCGAACATCTTTCGCATATACCCTTGGGACCGAGCTGCTTCTCGAACTACCTAAAGATTGGCTGAAACAAGGCGACGCTGTGCTGTATACGAGCAAGCTCGCGCGCCCGGCCAAGTAGTTCGGCGTACGAGGGAAGAGCTCGTCCGACTGTGGCCAGAAGTGGAAGCGGGGCCTTGGCGTCAGATCGGCTCACTACAGCCGAGCTTGATCTCACGGTAGCGGGCCTTCGCGCACGCGCTTCTTGTCTGCGTTGGGTGTGGTTGCTTAATCGTTTGTATTCAGAGTACTAGCGTGCGTTCTTAATGCAACCTATCATTTGACATAATACACATTATGCGCACTCAGTCCACAGAGACCAAAGCCTCCAAATCAAGCCGGGCTTGCCGGTAAAGCTCGCTTGCCTGCAGCTGCGTCATGGTCCTGGCGTGGCCTCGCGGCTGTAGCCGGCCATAGCGCTCATCGAAGGTGCGTGGCCGCCGCCACCGCAGACCCGCCAGGACGGCGTCCATCGCCGCCGCGTCGCTGCATACCAGGACCAGGTCGCAACCGGCGCGCAGTCCGGCCTGTGCGCGCTCGACGACCGACCCTTGCGTGCTGGCACCTTCCATCAGTAAGTCGTCCGTGAAGGCAGCGCCGGCGAATCCGAATTCGTTGCGCAGTATTCGGAGCCAACGCGTCGAGAATCCCGCCGGCGCCGCATCAACCTGCTCGTAAACGACGTGCGCCGGCATGACACCAGCGAGCTGCGGCCCCAGCCAGCGATACGGCGCGGCGTCCTGAGCCAGGATTTCGTCCTTGCTCCGCGCATCGCGCGGAATCGCGACGTGCGAATCGGCCTCCGCCCAACCGTGCCCCGGAAAGTGCTTGCCGCAATTCGCCATTCCGGCCATCGCAAGTCCATGGCAGAGGTGCGACGCGAGCATCGCAACGATCCTGGGATCCGAATGTAGTGCCCGGTCCCCGATGACTCCACTGCGCCCCCAGTCGAGGTCGAGCACGGGCGTGAAGCTGAGGTCGACGCCGTGCGCACGCAGCTCGGCAGCGAGGACATAGCCGAGCGAGGCCGCCACCCGGCAGGCCTGCAGGACGTCCTGATCCCAGAGTTCGCCCAGCCGCCGCATCGGCGGCAGGCGTGTAAAGCCGGTGCGAAACCGCTGTACGCGCCCGCCTTCGTGGTCGACGGCGATCAGCAGTGGCGGATCGCGCAGGGCGTGAATTTCGGACGTCAGCCGGCATAGTTGTTCAGGCGACTCGAAGTTGCGGGCGAACAGAATCACCATGCCGACCAGCGGATGCGCCAGCCGCTTGCGCTCTTCGGCTGACAACGCGAGTCCGTCGATGCCGACGACCACGGGTCCGCGGCTCAAGCGCCCTCCTCCTCATCTGCAATCGCATAAGCCATCGCAAACAGACGCTCATCGCTGACCGACACGTGCAGGCGCAGCTTGCGCACCTGCGCAAACTGCCGCAGTTCCGCGCTGCTGAGAAACACGATGGGCCGCCCCGAAGGCTCGTTGACGATTTCTACCGCGCGCCACGACATGGGGCTGCGCATTCCCAGCCCGAGCGCCTTCGAGATCGCCTCCTTGGCGGCGAAGCGCGTCGCGAGAAACATGAGGCCGCGCTCGTCCGAACGCGCGCGGCGCGCGTGGTAGCGCTCGATTTCGCGCGGACCGAGGATCCGGCGGGCGAAGCGTTCGCCAAAACGCAGGTACGCGGCCCGGATGCGCGCGATCTCGATCAGGTCGGTGCCGACGCCGTAGATCACAAGCGAGCTCCGGCCTTGCGGATCTCGGCGAGGTACAGGCCGACGGTCGTTGCCAGGCCGAATTCAAGCGCATCTGCGATCAATGCATGGCCGATAGAGACCTCATCGGCGGGTGCAGCGCGCAGGAATGGTGCTAGGTTGTCCCGATTGAGGTCGTGCCCGGCATTGACACCGAGTCCGACGCGCCGTGCGGCGTTGGCGGCGGCCACGTAGCGGCCGAGCACCTCGTCCTGCGTCGGTGTTCCGAAGGCCTGCGCGTACGGCTCCGTGTAAAGTTCAACACGGTCTGCACCCAGGGCGGCTGCGTGCTCCATGGCGTCGGGCAAGGGATCCATGAAGAGACTGACGCGGACACCCAGCGCGCGCGCCTGTCGCACCAGCGGCGCCAGGCGCTCGCTGTCGGCCGGAAGGTTCCAGCCGTGATCCGACGTGAACGCTCCGGATTCATCGGGGACGAACGTGCATTGGTCCGGCTGCACCTGAGTCACGAAATCGAGCAGCCCGTGGAACGGATTGCCTTCGATGTTGAACTCGCACCCCGGCCACTTTTCGAGCAATGCCGATAGCACTGCGACGTCCGGAGCGCGCACATGTCGCCCGTCCGGACGCGGGTGGACCGTGATGCCGTCGGCGCCGGCCTCCAGCGCAAGCACGGCGGCGTGCTCGACGCTTGGAATACCGATCGTGCGCGTGTTGCGCAACAAGGCGACCTTGTTGAGGTTGACGCTGAGCGCCGTCATCGATTCAGAGTTGATGGAGGTCGAGCAGTATGCGGCGCGTGTTGAGCGGCTTGCCATCGAGATGGTAGCGAATCAGATGGCGCAGCATGGCCTTGGACTCTGAGGCCACCGCAGCGTCCTCGAAGTCACCACGCGCCATCGCCAGCAAGGTAGTGCCCGATACGCGCGAGCCGTGCTCATCGCGCTCGTGCGGCGCGAGTCGATGAGCCCCGGCCTCGACGCGAAAGACGTAGTCGGCTCGCGGATCGATCGGCTCGCCGTCGATGCAGCGGTCGAGCGGCACCGCGTAGCCGACCTCACGCAGCAGTTCGAGCTCGAACGCCCGCAGCGCGACGTCGAGCCGGGCCTCGCCCAGCCCGTGCAGCATGTCGAGGTAGCTCGCGAACAGTCGCTCGTGCGGATCCGCGCGCGCGAGCAGGCGCACGATCAGTTCGTTGGCGTAGAACGCGGAGAGCAAGGCTCCCCCGCGCAGCGGAGCCAGGCCGCCGACCCACTCGACGCGCACGAGGTTCTTGGCCTCACTGCGGCCGCTCCACGACAGGGAAAGCGGAGTGAACGGCGAGAGCAGGCCGCGATACTGGGACGTCGGACGCTTTGCCCCGCGAGCGACCAGCGACATGCGGCCGAAGTCGCGCGTGAAGGCTTCGACGATCAGGCTGGTTTCGCGCCAGGCGGTCGTGTGCAGGACAAAGCCCGGCTGGTGATCGACCCGCGCCTCGTCCCGGCGCCGCCGCGCGGTACTGCCGCCCTTCCCTGTGGCGACATCCCCCTCAGCCATAGCCGAGCTTACGCATCGCAGACGGATCGTCGCTCCAGCCCTTCCGGACCCGTACCCAGACCTCCAGATGCACCGGCTTGCCGAGCATCTCCTGGACTTCAACGCGCGCCAGGCGCGAGATCTCCCGCAGCTTCGCGCCTTCCTTGCCGATGACGATGCCTTTGTGCGAATCGCGATCTACGACCAGCGTCGCGATGATCTCGGCCCGGGCGTCCGTCTCGTCCCAACGATCGATCGTCACCGCCACGCCATACGGCAGCTCGTCGCCCAGCAGGCGATAGGCCTTCTCGCGGATGCGTTCGGCTGTGAGGAAGCGGGCGCTGCGGTCGGTGTACTGATCGGCGTCGAAGAGCGGCATGCCTTCCGGCAGCAGCGCGCGGACTTCCTTGAGCAGGCCCTCGAGCTGGCGTTCCTTCTCGGCGCTGACCGGAACGATCGCGTGAAACGGGTAGCGTTGCATCGAGGCCGCCATCAGTGGCAACAGCCGCTCCCGCTGCGCGATCAAATCGATCTTGTTGAGCACCAGGATCACCCGATCCGAGTTTGCCGGTAGCAGGCTCACCACCGTGTCGTCGGCTGCCGTCCATCCGGTCGCGTCGATCACCAGGACGATCGCGTCGACGTCCGTCAGTGCCCCCGTCACGGCCTGGTTCATGCGCGTGTTCAGCACGCTGCGGTGACGTCGCTGGAATCCCGGTGTGTCCACGAAGATGTACTGCGCATCCGCATCCGTGCGGACGCCGAGGATGCGATCGCGCGTGGTCTGCGGCTTGCGGGACGTGATGCTGACCCGCTCGCCCACCAGCGCGTTGACCAGGGTCGATTTGCCGACGTTAGGACGGCCAATGACGGCCACCATGCCGACGCGGCGCGCTGGATCCGGCATCAGGCGGGGTCGCGGGTAGTCACCGTGTCCGGCGTCGGTGCGGCTGGCTCGCTTGTGACGGCTTCGGCGGCGGGCGCGGCCGCCTTCTTCCGGGTGCGCCGCCCCAGGTGTGCGATGGCGACCTGCGCAGCCTCGAAGGCCTGCTTAGCGGCCGATTGCTCGGCGGCACGCCGGCTGCGACCGGTGCCGCGCACGCTGATCTCCAGCTTCGGGATAGCGCACTCGACCTCGAATTCCTGGTTGTGCGCGGCGCCGCGCGTCTCGACCACGGTGTACACGGGCAGCGCGATTCGCTTGCCCTGCAGGTATTCCTGCAGGAGCGTCTTGCTGTCCTTGCCCAGTGTCTTCGGGTCGACGGTCTTGAGCACCGGGTCGAACAGCTTGCCGATGACACCCTTGGCCGCTTCAAAGCCGCTGTCGAGGAAAATGGCGCCGAAGATGGCTTCCACCGTGTCGGCGAGGATCGACGGACGGCGGAACCCGCCGCTCTTCATTTCGCCTTCGCCCAGTCGCATGAAATCGGACAGCACCAGGCGCTCGGCGATATCGGCCAGCGACTGCTGTTTGACCAGGTTGGCGCGCAGGCGAGAGAGGTCGCCCTCGTCCAGTCGCGTGTACTTCTGGAACAGGATCTGCGCGATGGCGCAGTTCAGCACCGCGTCGCCAAGAAACTCCAGGCGCTCGTTATGGATCGCGCCGTGGCTGCGGTGCGTTACGGCCTGCTCGAGCAGCGCATGCTGGACGAACGTGTAGCCGAGGCGCCCTTCAAGCGCCGGGAGTTCCATCGGATCCGGTTCTCGGCCGGCCGTTCACGGCACCGCTTTGCGCTGTGGGCGATCAGCCGTCTTGCCAGCGAAGTCGATCACGAGGGAAACGTTGTCGATGACCGGGATCTTCTTCTGGTAGGCGTAGCTGATGACGATCTGATCGCCCTCTTTCGTGATGTCGAGATCCTTGCTGTTGATCGACGTGATGTCGTCGATCGTCGCGTGCCGATCGAAAGCGGCGCGGATCTCCGGAACCGTGTTGGCCTCGCCCTTGATCTTCTGTACCGCACGCTCGATCGCGATGTACTCGATGACCGCCGGCACGGTCCTGAAGCCCAGAGCGAGCAGGCCCACCACGATCAGCCCGATGAAGATGAGGCCGATGATGCTGAGTCCGCGCTGCCGCCGGCGAGTTCGGAATTTGTCCATTTTCCCTTTCTTTTCAGTTACTTGACTGAAACCGCGGTCAGCGGAAACTGCCGATACGCCCGATATTGCCAAAGTTCATCCAGATGAGGAAGGCACGCCCGACGATGTTCTCGTCCGGGACAAAGCCCCAGAAGCGGCTGTCCTCGCTGTTATCGCGATTGTCGCCCATCATGAAATAGTGCCCCGGCGGCACCGTGCAGACGATGCCGCTGCCGCTGTATTGACACGCACCCGGGTGGGTGTTGGGATAGCCGCCGCCCAGCCCCGGCGGGACCGCGTCGTTGACTATGACCCGGTGGCCGACGTCCCCGAGGCCCTCGTCGAACTGGGCGTAGTACTGCATGCGATCCGGATCGTAGTAATTGTCCAGCTTTCTGAGCGGCACTTCCTTGCCGTTGACCGTCAGTCGCTTGTTGAAGTACTCGATGCGGTCGCCCGGCAGTCCCACCACGCGCTTGATGTAGTCCTGCGAAGGGTTCAGAGGGAAGCGGAACACCATCACGTCGCCCCGCTTCGGCTGCCCGAGATCGACGACTTTCCTGTTAATCACCGGCAGGCGTATGCCGTACTCGTACTTGTTGACGAGGATGAGGTCGCCGACCTCGAGCGTGGGCAGCATCGACCCCGACGGGATGCGGAACGGCTCGTAAAGAAACGAGCGCAGCAGGAAAACGACCAGGATGACTGGGAAGAAGCTCGCCGTGTATTCGAGCCAGGCCGGCTGGCGCACGGCGCCGTCTTCCAGGCTGCGGCGCTCCTGCTCGACGATGGCTTCCTTGCGCGCGAGCGCGGCGGCGTTGCGACTGTCGAAGTCGGCCAGCAACCGGGCCGCCCGCGCACGACGCTGCTTGGCGAACACGAGCTTGTCGGCAACCCATAGGATCCCGGTCAGGACCGTCAACACAAACAGGATGAGGGCAAAGTTCATTTGTCTTCCACCTGCAGGATCGCGAGGAACGCCTCCTGCGGAATTTCCACGGTGCCGACCTGCTTCATGCGCTTCTTGCCGGCCTTCTGCTTTTCAAGCAGCTTCTTCTTGCGCGTGATGTCGCCGCCGTAGCACTTGGCCAGCACGTTCTTGCGCAGCGCCTTCACGTCCTCACGCGCGATGATGTTGGCGCCGATCGAAGCCTGGATCGCCACGTCGTACATCTGGCGCGGAATCAGCTTGCGCATCTTGGCCGTCACTTCCCGGCCGCGGTAGATCGCGTTGGCCCGGTGCACGATCACCGACAGCGCGTCGACCCGGTCGCCGTTGATCAGCATGTCGACCTTGACGACGTCGGCCGCGCGGTATTCCTTGAACTCATAGTCCATCGAAGCGTAGCCGCGCGAGACCGACTTCAGCTTGTCGAAGAAGTCCATCACGATTTCGGCCAGCGGCAGCTCGTACTTCAGGATCACGTGGCGGCTGTGGTACGTGCAGGTCGGTCTGGACGCCGCGCTTGCCGATGCAGAGCGTGATCACCTGCCCGACGAACTCCTGCGGCACGAAGATCGTCACGTCGACGATCGGCTCGCGAATCTCCTCGATCCTGGCCGGGTCCGGCATCTTCGACGGGTTCTCGACCGACAGGACGCTGCCGTCACGCAGCAGCACCTCGTACACCACCGACGGCGCGGTGGTGATGAGGTCCATGTCGTACTCGCGCTCGAGCCGCTCCTGCACGATGTCCATGTGCAGCAGCCCAAGAAAGCCGCAGCGGAAGCCGAAGCCCAGCGCCTGAGACACCTCGGGTTCGAAATGCAGCGAGGCGTCGTTCAGCTGCAGCTTGGTCAGCGCGTCGCGCAGCGCTTCGTACTGGTTGGATTCGACGGGAAAGAGCCCTGCGAACACCTGCGACTTCACTTCCTTGAAGCCGGGCAACGGTGAACTCGCCGGCTTGCCCGCGTGGGTGACCGTGTCGCCCACATGCGCATCGCGCAGCTCCTTGATGCCCGAGATGACGAAGCCGACCTCGCCCGCCGACAGCAGCTCGCGCGCGCGTGATTTCGGCGTGAAGACACCCACCTGCTCCACGAGGTGGGTTACATCGGTCGCCATCAGCAGGATCTTGTCCTTCGGCTTGATCACCCCGTTGACGACCCGGACCAGCATGACGACGCCGACGTAATTGTCGAACCAGGAGTCGATGATCAGCGCCTGCAAGGGCGCCGCGGGGTCGCCCTTGGGCGGAGGTATCCGCTCGATGATGCGCTCAAGAATCTCTTCCAGCCCCATACCGGTCTTCGCGCTCGCCAGCACGGCGTCGTGCGCATCGAGTCCGATGACGTCCTCGATCTCGGCGCGCGCCTCCTCGGCGTTGGCGGAGGCCAGGTCCATCTTGTTCAGGACCGGCAGCACCTCGACACCGAGTTCGATGGCCGTGTAGCAGTTGGCGACCGTCTGCGCCTCGACGCCCTGCGAAGCATCGACCACCAGCAGCGCGCCCTCGCAGGCCGAGAGCGACCGGCTGACCTCGTAGCTGAAGTCGACATGCCCCGGGGTGTCGATCAGGTTCAGGTTGTACTTCTGGCCGTCCGCGGCGACATATTCCAGTGCCGCCGTCTGCGCCTTGATCGTGATGCCGCGCTCGCGCTCGAGATCCATCGAGTCCAGCACCTGCGCCTCCATCTCGCGATCGGACAGGCCGCCGCAACGCTGTATCAGGCGATCCGCCAGCGTCGACTTGCCATGGTCAATGTGCGCGATGATGGAAAAGTTGCGGATATGCTGCATGCGTCGTGCGCCGAACCGGTCGGCCTGGGGTATCAGCGGTGCAAATCGTGGCGTCAGCCGCGGGGACTCCGCCCGGCTGAACAAAGAAAAGGGGGTGACCGCTAGGCGCACCCCCACTCCCGGTACAGCCGCGGAGTTTACCGCGGCGCGCGAACTCGCCGGCTCAGCGGCGAATGATGATGAACCGTGAAGCCTCGCCGCGGCGAACGAGCACGGCGACGTCCTTCTTCGGATCCAGCTTTGCCACGGCTTCGTTGAACTGTTTGGCGTTGCCGATCTCGCTGCTGTTGAGCTGGGTGATGATGTCACCCGCGCGCAGTCCGGCACTGGCCGCGAGCCCGTCGACGGAATCGACCTGCACGGCGCCCTTGACACCCAGTTCCTTCAGCTTGTCCGCGGCGACGTCGGACACGCCCAGCCCGAGCGCGTTGGCCGGGACAACAGGCTTGGCCGGTTCGGTGGTCCGTGCGCTGCGCGGACGGTCCTGAGGCATCTCGCCGACCAGCACCTTGAGGTCGCGCTGCCCGCCCTTGCGATACACGCCGAGAGTCGAATTGGTGCCCGGCTTGGTGCCGCCGACGATGCGCGGCAGGTCGCTGGAACGTTCGATCGGCCGTCCGTCGAACTTCAGGATCACGTCGCCAGCCTCCAGTCCGGCCTTCGCGGCGGGTCCGTCCTTTTCGACCGAATTGACCAGGGCGCCGCGCGGTGCGCCCAGGCCGATGGCCTCGGCCACCTCCTTGGAAACGCCCTCGATGCCGACGCCGATGCGGCCGCGGATGACCCGTCCCGACGAGCGCAGCTGCTGCTGGACATTCATCGCCTCGTCGATCGGGATCGCGAACGAGATCCCGTTGTAGCCGCCGGAGGTCGTGAAGATCTGCGAATTGATGCCGACCACCTCGCCGCGCATGTTGATGAGCGGCCCGCCCGAGTTGCCCGGATTCACGGCGACGTCGGTCTGGATGAACGGCAGGAACTCCCCGGTATCGCGCGCCTTGGCGCTGACGATGCCCGCCGTGACCGTGTTCTCCAGGCCGAATGGCGACCCGATCGCCAGCACCCATTCACCGACCCGCAGCCGGTTGGGATCGCCCGCCTTGACGGTCGGCAGGCCGGTCGCCTCGATCTTGACCAGCGCCACGTCGGTGCGACGGTCGGCGCCGATCACCTTGCCCTTGAACTCGCGCTTGTCGGTCAGTGTCACGGTGATGTCGTCCGCACCCTCGACCACGTGCGCGTTGGTCATGACGTAGCCGTCGGCCGAGAGAATGAAGCCGGAACCCAGGCCACGTGGAACGTCGCGTCGCGGTCCCGGCGCCTGTCCGGGTCCCGGGCCCTGCCGCGGTCCCTGTTGTGGTGGATTGGGGAAGAAGCGCCGGAAGAACTCGTACATCGGATCGTTCTCATCGATGTCTGGGAACGGCAGCGCACTGGCACCGGAGGCCACGCGCGCAGTGGTCCGGATGTTCACGACAGCCGGACCCGCACGGTCGGCAAGATCGGCGAAGTCCGGCAAGGTCTGGGCCGACTGCGCCTGCGCGCCGGGCGCCAGCAACGGAACGGCCACGACCAGCAACGGTGCGAACAGGAGTGCGGCTAATCTCTTCATCATTCCCTTGATCCTCTGCTTCCTTGAACACGCCCGTCAGCGCGGGCCATTGAACTCCACGGAACCTGCCACGCCGCGCACCGCCGCGGGCGGAACTTCACCGACGACCGTCACGAGGGCTTCACCGACACGACGCGAATACGCCGCGGTCGGCCCCATCATCTGCACACCCTCGGTCAGCGACTTCGCCTCGGCGCCCGGCTCGATGAACACCGAGACGGTTGCGAGCCCGTCGCTGAAAACGACCTGCATCGCGTCCCGCGTGCCCATGCGGCGAGCGATTTCCTTCGTGCGACGAAAGCCGTCCGGCGTGGGGACGATCCATCCCGCCTTGGCCAGGTCGACTGGGCGGTGGTCGTTGCGTTCCACCGACCATCCTTCGGTTGGCCAGGCCGGCTTGAGCCGGGCTCGGTCGATTCGCTCGCCGATCCGAACGTCGGTAAACGCCACCTGTTCCAGCACGTCGCGCTGGTCATTCACCATCTGCGACTTCAGCAACAGTCCGGTCGCGCCATCAACGCAAAGCCGGTAGCCATAACGCAGCGCATCCCGCGGCAGGAAGGACAGCACCTGGCACTCGATGCCGGCCACGCGTTCGATGCCGCCAACCTCGACCTGATAGTGCTGCAGTATTTCCGCGGCTGGTGCGCCGATCAGCCCAGGAAACGGATCCTCCACCGCACGGTGCTCGATCACGATGCGGCGCGCTTCCGGGATGAGACAGTGGACTTCGTCGTTGCTGTCGGTGCGAATTCGAATGTATTCGCGCGGCTTGCCATCGAGCGTCTGGACCCGTTCCTGCGACCGCTTGCCGTCATAGAGGTGAGTGATGCGCGAGGTGCGCATGTCGCCCCCGGACTGGTACACGACCGTTCCGCTGTAGTTCACGCGGACGGCGGCCTGCTGGATCGCCTGCACCCATTGCAACGATGAACGCACCTGCGGCGCAGAATCCGGCCGCGTTCTCTCCTGGGCGCGCACCGCCATGCCGGTGGCGGCTGTCGCCAGTACCAGCACCGGAAGCCAACGACGCAGCGCCAAGGCGGCCCGCTCTGCGGGTCGGAACGGTCCCATCAACGACCTTCCGGGGCGTCGCCCGGCGTGCGGAGATAGGGAGTTGCCCGCGGCAGTGCGACACCCGAGGCCAGTTCGCGATGGGCCGCCAGGTAGACGTCGAAGGCACGCGCGTTGGCCACGGTCGCGGCGGCGCGCCGACTCACTTCCGACGCTGACGGAACGGCCGCGATCGGAACGGCCGTCGTGGCCACCTGCTGGCTGGGCGCCACGGTGGCGGGCGACTGCAGCAGCGGAACCGCCACAAAGGCGATCACGGCCGCCGAAGCCGCAATGGCGACTCCCGGTGCGAGGTAACGACGCAGTGTGCCGGACCGGTTTGCCTGCGGCGGGCGTGGCGCCAGCACGGTGGGCTCGCTCTCAAGAGCCGCAGCCACACGGGCACAGAAGGAGGTGGAATGAACCGCGGCGACCTCGCTCGATCGCAAGGCATCTCCCACGATATGCAGAGTGACCCATTCGTTGCGCAGCTCCGCGTCACGGCACAGCGCCGTCAACAGCGAGTCAGCCGCCGCCGGATCGAGTTCGCCGTCGACCAGGCTGGATAACGCTTCCCACTCCGGATGCAGATTCTTGCCAATCGTAGATTTGTTCATGTTCCTACCCTACCACCGCTTGTCTTTCGTCGTACTTAGCACCGGCCGCAGTTCCTCCGCGATCGCCTCGCGTGCGCGGAAAATGCGGGAACGAACGGTCCCGATCGGACAGTTCATGGTTTCGGCAATCTCTTCATAACTGAGCCCTTCCAGCTCCCGCAGCACGACGGCGGTGCGCAAGTCCTCCGGCAGCCGCTCGACCGCCCGGTTGACGGCATCGGCCACCTGCCTCGATGCCAGCATCGCCTCCGGCGTGTTCAGATCCCTTAGGTGCTCGCCGTCGTCAAAAGTTTCCGCATCTTCGATATCGGCCTCGGTTGAGGTCGGCGCCCGCCGGCCCTGCGAAACGAGGTGATTCTTCGCGGTATTGATCGCAATGCGGTAAAGCCAGGTGTAAAACGCACTGTCGCCACGGAAGTTGGGCAGGGCGCGGTAGGCCTTGATGAAGGCCTCCTGGGCGACATCTTCGACCTCGGCCGCGTCTCGGATCAGCCGAGAGAGCAAGCGAAAGATCTTGCGCTGGTACTTGGAGACGAGCAGGTCGAACGCCGCCTTGTCGCCGCGTTGAACACGCTCGACCAGCTGCTGGTCGATGTCCCGGTCAGACACCCGAGCCTCCCCAACGGCACGATCGCCGAACGGTGCGCAGCAGCGCACCACCGTTGGCGCAGGACCTGTGTTCAGGGATCGGTCTCATCGTCGAGGGTATTGGCCCCTTCAGGTCCCGTTAGAGGTGTTGAGCCGACGCGCTCCCATCGAACGCAGGCGTGAACTCGCCGGAACGCGTCCGGCGACAGTGAGTCGGGCCAAAGTCGGATGAAGTTGGAGCCGAGACGGAAGGTTATCAACCACGGGGCCGCAAATACACATTGCGCTCTTTGTTCCCTTGCCTGACGGTCGGTCCCCGCCCCCCGCAGCCAGACGCTTCCCTCATCGATACGAAGCTCGGTTCTGCCGGTGGCTGGTTGCAGGAGCCGCCAGAGCCCCCATAGCGCGGCCACTGTCGCGAGCAGTGCCGCCGACCCGACCTGCAGCGGATGTCGCGGATCCAGCACCAGCACAGCGAACGTCAGAAGCGCCGCCACCAGAATGCAACTCGCAGTGCCAAGCTGCAGCCACCTCCGTTCCCGCATCGACGGCTGCAGGACAGTCCAGCCGAGCTGCACTCAGATCCGCTTGAAAACCAAGGTACCGTTCGTCCCGCCGAAGCCGAACGAATTCTTCAGGGCGACGTCGATCTTCATTTCGCGCGCGGTGTTGGCGCAGTAATCAAGGTCGCACTCCGGGTCCTGGTTGAAGATGTTGATCGTCGGCGGCGACACCTGGTGGTGCAGGGCCAGCGCCGTGAACACGGATTCGATGCCTCCTGCGCCGCCCAGCAGGTGACCGGTCATCGACTTCGTCGAGTTCACGACGATGCCACCGGCATGGTCGCCAAGCGCGGCCTTGATCGCCTTGGTCTCGTTGATGTCGCCGAGCGGAGTCGAGGTGCCGTGCGCGTTCAGGTAGTCCACCTCGTCGGCGTTGATTCCGGCGTTATGCAGGGCGACCTGCATGCAGCGCCGCGGACCATCCATGTTCGGCGCCGTCATGTGGTATGCGTCCGCGCTCATGCCGAAACCCACGAGCTCGCAGTACATGCGCGCGCCGCGTCGTCGCGCCTGCTCGTATTCTTCAAGCACGACGATTCCCGCGCCCTCGCCCAGCACGAATCCGTCGCGATCCTTGTCAAAGGGGCGGCTCGCCGTAGCCGGATCGTCGTTGCGCGTGGAAACGGCCTTCATCGTGTCGAAGCCGCCCAGTCCCAGCGGACAGATCGTGGACTCCGCCCCGCCTGCCACCATGACATCGGCATCGCCGTACTCGATCATGCGGCCGGCCTCGCCGATCGAATGCAGCCCGGTCGTGCAGGCTGTGACGATCGCAAGGTTCGGACCGCGCAGGCCGTGCATGATCGACAGAGTGCCGCCGATCATGTTGATGATCGATCCGGGCACGAAGAACGGCGAAACCCGCCGTGGCCCGCGATTCAGCAACTCGGAGTGGTTTTCCTCGATCATCGGCAGGCCGCCGATGCCGGAGCCGATCACGCAGCCGATGCGGTCGCGGTTGGCGTCGCTGACTTCCAGGCCACTGTCGCGCAGGGCCTCGGTCGCGGCAGCAACCCCGTAGTGGATGAATGTATCGAGGCGCCTGGCTTCCTTGGCGGACATCACGCTGGTGACGTCGAAGCCCTTGACCTCGCCGGCGATCCGGCAATGCAATGCAGATGCATCGAACCGCGTGATCGGGCCGATGCCCGGACGACCCGCAAGCAACGCAGACCAAGCACTGGGTACGTCGTTGCCGACCGGGCTGATGACCCCGAGTCCGGTGACAACGACACGGCGCTTGCCTGACATCGAACCTCTGGCCGAACGGCGGACGCGGGCGGCGTCAGGCCTTCTTCAGGTGGCTATTGATGTAATCGACGGCCTGCTGGACCGTGCGGATCTTCTCGGCCTCTTCGTCCGGGATCTCGCACTCGAACTCGTCCTCCAGGGCCATGACCAGCTCGACGGTGTCGAGAGAGTCGGCACCGAGGTCCTCGACGAAGGCTGACTCGTTCTTGATGTCGGCCTCGTTCACGCCGAGTTGCTCAGCGACGATCTTCTTGACGCGTTGTTCGATATTTTCCATTTACTCCTCCTGCCCCATGTGTGTCGGCGACGTGCCGCGAACCGCTGTTGCATTGCTGCCGGTGCGCATCGCCATCTTGTCGGCCGGCGAAAAAATTCGCGCGGATTCTAACAGAGGCACCCTCCGCCCTCGCGGAACGGGCGCCCATTTCAGGTCATGTACATACCACCGTTGACGTGCAATGTAGCTCCTGTGACGTACGCCGCCGCCCGTGATGCGAGAAACACGACTGCCGCACCGATGTCCTCGGCCTGGCCCAGGCGCCCGAGCGGAATCTGGGCGAGCAGCGCCTGCGTCTGCTGTTCGCTCGAGCGAACGCGTCATGTCGGTGTCGATGAAACCCGGCGCGACGCAGTTGACCGTAATGCCCCGGCTGCCGACCTCGCGCGCAAGCGCCTTGCTCATGCCGACGACCCCGGCCTTGGCCGCGGCATAGTTCGCCTGACCGGCATTGCCGGACGCCCCGACGACCGACGTGACGTTGATGATGCGGCCATGCTTGGCTTTCATCATGCCTCGCATCACGGCACGCGACAGGCGAAAGACGCCCGACAGATTGGTGTCCAGCACGGCGGCCCAGTCTTCGTCCTTCATGCGCAAGGCGAGCGTGTCGCGCGTGATGCCGGCGTTGTTGACGAGAACGGACAGCTTGCCGAATTCCTTGCTGACGCTGTCGACCAGTCCTTCGGCCGCCGCGGCGTCGCGCACGTCGAACACGACTCCGCGACCGCGCGCGCCAAGTTCGGCAAGTCGCGTCGAGATGCCTTCTGCGCCGCCAGTGGAAGTCGCCGTCCCGATGACGGTGGCTCCTGCGCGAGCGAGCTGCTCGGCGATCGCGCGACCGATGCCACGCGACGCGCCGGTGACGAGCGCCACCTCGTCGGCGAGGCAGGCGGGCTGAAAGACGTTCATTGCTCGAACTCCTCAGGCAGCGGTGGCTGCCAGTGCTTCCTTCAGGCTCTCGGCATCGAAGATGGCAAGGCTTTCGAGCTCGGGCACGATTCGACGCGTGAGCCCAGCCAGCACCCTGCCCGGCCCGCACTCGACAACATGGGTGACTCCCTGGCTTGCGAGCGATTTCACGATCTCGACCCAGCGGACCGGCCCCGCGGCCTGACGCGCGAGCGCATCGGTGATGCGCGCCGGATCGCTCTCGACGGCGACGTCAATGTTGTTGATCAGCGCAATGGCCGGCGACTTGATCGGTACCGTCGCGAGGTAAGCCCGCAGTCGCTCCGCTGCGGGCTGCATCAGCGAGGAATGGAACGGCGCCGAAACGGGCAGCAAGAGTGCGCGCTTGGCGCCGAGCTGCTTGGCAGCTGCGCAGGCGCGTTCCACCGCCGCCTTGTCTCCGGCGATAACCACCTGTGATGGTGCATTGAAGTTGACCGGCTCGACGACCTGGCCTTCGGCCGCCGTCTCGCAGGCACGACTCACGTCGGGGTCCGACAGGCCAATGATGGCCGCCATCGCGCCCACTCCCACCGGCACGGCTTCCTGCATCGCCGACGCGCGGAACCGTACCAGACGGACCGCATCCTCGAGCGTCAGCGCATCGGCCGCGGTCAACGCGGTGTATTCACCCAGGCTGTGTCCGGCAACTAGCGCCGGGCTTGCGCCTCCAGCCGCCCGCCAGGCTTCGTAGATGGCGTAGCCCGCGACCAGCATCGACGGCTGCGTGTTGACCGTCAGGTTCAGATCCTCGGCCGGACCGTTCGCAATGAGCGCTCCGATGTCCTGGCCGAGCGCGGCCGAAGCGCGATCGAGCACGCGGCTTATCGCAGCGTCGTCGAAGCTCGACAGCATGCCAACCGCCTGTGACCCCTGTCCCGGAAATACGAACGCAAGCTTCATGTCTTCACCACCGTAGCAACACTGAGCCCCATGTGAAACCACCGCCCACCCCTTGCAGCAATACGTGATGCCCGCGGCATATGCGTCCGTCCCGCACGGCCATGTCAAGCGCGAGCGGAACCGAGGCCGCCGACGTGTTGCCGTGCTGGTCGACAGTCACGACCATCTTTGATTCAGGCAGCGCAAGGCGCCGGGCGATCGCGTTCATGATGCGGATGTTCGCCTGGTGCGGAATCAGCCAGTCGAGCTCAGCGGGAGGCAACCCCGCTGCAGCGAGCACATCGGCCGCCGACGCACACAGCGCCGTCACTGCCAGCTTGAAGACAGCCTGGCCTTCCATCGTCAGGAACGGATGGCCCTCCACCGCGCCATGGCTGACCCGCCCGGCCGCGCACAGAATTCCCGCCTGACTTCCATCGGCGCGCAGTTCGCTGGCCAGGATGCCGGGCTCGTCGGCCCGATCGAGGACGATCGCTCCCGCGCCATCGCCGAACAGGACGCAGGTCGTACGATCGTTCCAGTCCAGGATGCGCGAAAAGATCTCGCTGCCGATGACCAATGCCCGGCTATGCCGGCCTCCGAGCAGCATGGCTTCGGCAACCGCCAGCGCGTAGACAAATCCGCTGCAGACCGCCTGCACGTCGAACGCCGCGCAACCGGGGTGGCCAAGCCGCGCCTGGATCTGGCACGCCGCGCTCGGGAAGATCTGGTCAGGCGTGGACGTCGCGACGATGATCAGATCGACGCTGTCGACTGCGACCCCGGCCATCTCGAGTGCAGCACGTGCGGCACGCGAACCGAGCTCCGCGGTCGTCAGTCCCCTCTCTGCTATGTAGCGCTGGCGGATTCCGGTGCGGGCGACGATCCATTCGTCCGATGTCTCGACGCCCCGCGACGCCAGGTCGCGTGCCAGCTCGACGTTCGAGACCGCGCGTCCGGGAAGCGCCGAACCGGTGCCGAGGATGCGCGCGTAATGGCGCGCCGACGGCCCCGCGTCGCGTCGCGAACCCGGGTGCCCGTCCCTGGAGCGACGTTGCGGGCTCATGCCCCCTGCTCGGTCGCCTCCGGGCGAGTGCCGTGCATCTGCTCCAGCTGCGCGACAAAGGGCTGCATCGCCGCGACCGTGCGTTCAATCAACCGATGCTTCGCCTCCTCGTAACCACGCTGCAGGGCACAGTCGAAGGCAACGGTGTCAGCGGAACCGTGGCTCTTGAGGACCAGCCCACGCAGCCCCAGCAGGCTGGCGCCGTTGTAGCGCCGTGGATCGACGCGCCGGCGGAATCGGTTCAGGACCGGGTAGGCGGCGACCGCCATCAGGCGCGAGACCGCGTCCCGCTTGAACTCTTCGCGCAGGAAGCCGCCCAGCATCTGCGCCACGCCTTCGGCAGTCTTGAGCGCGACGTTGCCGACGAAGCCGTCGCAGACAACGACGTCGGTCGTCCCCTTGTAGATGTCGTTGCCTTCGACGTTGCCCTGGAAGTTGAGCGGGCTCTGTCGCAGCAGTTCGGCCGCCTGCTTGACGATTTCGTTGCCCTTGATCAGCTCCTCGCCGATATTGAGCAGGCCGACGGTCGGTTGCTCCTTTTCCTCAACCGCTGCTACCAATGCCGAGCCGAGGATGGCGAATTGCAGCAGGTGGTCCGGCGTGCAGTCGACGTTTGCACCCAGGTCCAGCATCGTCGTGACACGCCCGAGCTGGTTCGGAATCGGGCCCGCGATCGCCGGACGGTCAATGCCGTCGAGCGTCTTCAGTACGAAGCGGGAAA
The DNA here is from genome assembly GCA_963810985.1 of uncultured beta proteobacterium. Lineage (GTDB taxonomy): Bacteria > Pseudomonadota > Gammaproteobacteria > Burkholderiales > Burkholderiaceae_F > JALORV01. Next base: position 97,018 of record CAWEPP010000023.1, on the reverse strand, counting down.
TCGCCATCAGAGCGCCGGTGTTGCCGGCGCTGATGACGACATCCGCACGCCCTTCCTTGATCAGATTGATGGCGATCCGCATCGACGATGCGCGCTTGGTGCGAAGTGCCGTCGCCGGCGGATCATGCATCTCGATCACTTCGTCGGCGTGAACGACGTCGACACCCTTCACAGCACCAGGCAACGCGCGTTCGATCTCGGCACTGCGTCCCACGAGCAGCAGGGAAGCATCCGATGTCCGGGCGAGGAATGACAGTGCGGAAGGAACGGTGACCGGGATGCCGTGATCCCCGCCCATGCAGTCGATGGCGATGCGGATGCTCACCGCGAGCGCAGACACGCCGCGGCGCTAACGCGCTGCGGATGCTCGATATAACAACGAAGCTGGACGCGCGAACTGACGCGCACGAGGAATGGACCGATCAGTGGACTGATCGAGAAAGCTTACTCGTCGTTCTTGGTCTGCAGAACCTTCTTGCCGCGATAGACGCCACCCGGACTGATGTGGTGACGGCGATGCACCTCGCCGGTGGTCGGCTCGATGGCGGTCGGCGGGTTGGTCAGGAAATCATGCGCGCGGTGCGTGCCTCGTTTGGAAGAGGACTTCTTGTTCTGTTGGACAGCCATGGCTAACCCCACGGAATAAAACGCGAAATTCTACCTGACCCGGGCGTGCAGAGGAACCCCGGCCATTCAGTGTGGTTTGCGTCCGCCCTTCAGGTCAGCCAGCACTGCAAAGGGGTTCGGGCGGTCTGGGGCCCCGCGCTGCGCGCTCGGCTCGACGATGCTGGGCTCGCAATCCTCGTGGCGCGGCACCAGTGGCAGCGAAAGTATCGCTTCGTCCTCGATCCAGGCCGCGAGGTCCATGCTGTGACCGCCCACAATCGCTTCAGCCTCGTCGTCGTCGTCGAGCGGCAGCGAGTTGAGTTCCTCTTCACTCGCGACGAACCGGAACGCTCCTTCCCGCTTGAGCCGGAACGATAGCGGTGCGCCACATCGCTGGCACTCAAGTGCGAGTTCGCCGGCGAGGCGCAGCATCGCACCGGGCCGGCCGCGATCGTCAGGCCGTCCCATGATGCTGTACTTGAGCGTTCCGGTGGGAGTCGCGACGCTGGCGGCGAGCCGCGGCAACTCACTCACCGGCAGTTCGCCCTCGATGACCTGACTCTGACGCGCCAGCTCGTACACGTCGCATGTACGCGAGGGATGTGCCGCCATGACCCGTTTCACCTGAAGAGCGCGGCTAAACTGCGCGCGCCATGCACCGGCCGACGATCGTACTCGCATCGACCTCGCGTTATCGCCGCGAGCTGCTCGGACGCCTTCGATTCGACTTCGAGGTCGAAGCTCCCCAGGTGGATGAGGCGCCACTCATGGGCGAAGCTCCGCGGACGACTGCACTTCGGCTCGCCGTGGCCAAGGCGCAGGAGGTCCAGGCGCGTCGCGTCGGCGCGGTGGTCATCGGATCCGACCAGGTGGCGGAAATCGACGGAGTCTCCCTCGGAAAGCCGATAACCCACGCGGCGGCACTCGCGCAGCTCGAGCGCATGCAGGGAAGGAAGGTCCTCTTCCATACGGCTCTGGCTGTCGTCGGCCCGTGGCCTGACGCGCTTCAGGCCGACAGCGTTCCAACGACGGTCCTGATGCGCAAGCTGCCGCGCGACACGCTGGAACGCTACCTGCGGCTTGACGAGCCATATGACTGCGCGGGTGCTGCGAAGATTGAATCGCTGGGCATCGCGCTCGTGGCCAGCGTCGAGTCGAGCGACCCAACCGCCCTCATAGGCCTGCCCCTGATCCGGCTGACGGCGATGCTGGCCGATGCCGGCATCGAGGTCCTGTCCGCGGGTTGACTCGTGAGCGGCACGCTGTATCTGCTGCCCTGCCCGATCGCCGACGCGCCGGCGGACAGTGTGCTGCCGGAGGGGGTTCTCAGGACGGCGCGCGGGCTGACGTACTTCCTAGCGGAAAACGCGAAGTCGACGCGCGCTTTCCTGAAATCGATCGCTCATCCGGTCCCGCTGCGCGACCTGGACATCGTTGAGATCGGTCACGAGCCGGCGACCGACAAAATCGAGGGCTGGCTCGCGCCGCTTGCCGGCGGCCGCGACGGCGCGCTGGTGTCTGAGGCCGGCTGCCCCGCTATCGCCGACCCGGGGTCTGGCATCGTGGCCGCGGCGCACGCACGCGGAGTTACGGTGCGGCCGCTGGTCGGTCCCTCGGCACTGCTGCTGGCCCTGATGGCCTCGGGCCTGAACGGACAGCGCTTCCGCTTCCTCGGGTATTTGCCTGTTGCCGCCCCCGAGCGCGCAAAGCGGCTGCAGGCACTGGAGCGGGAGTCCCGAGCCGGTGAGACGCAGGGCTTCATCGAAACGCCGTATCGCAGCAGCGCAATGTTCGACGCGATCCTGGGCGCCTGCGCACCGGGCACGCGAGTGACCGTCGCCGTCGACCTGACGGGTAGCACCGAGTATGTGCAAACGCGCACCGTCGCCGGCTGGACCGCCGCGGGCCGGCCGCCGCTGGAAAGGCGGCCCTGCGTCTTCCTGCTGCTCGGCTAACGCAGCGGCTGCGCTTGCGCGTCCGGAACCCAGAACACGGTGCCTTCACGCTCGACCACGGTCAGGGGACGCAGGCTGCCGTGGCCCACGCAGGCGCCGCCCCGGCAGGCGCCAGTCGCCGGGTCGTACAGCGCCCCATGAGTGGCACACATCAGGAATTCCGCGTCGGGCTCGAAAAAGTCGCCGGGCTGCCAGTCGAGTTCCATCGCCACGTGGGCGCACCGGTTCAAGTAGGCGACCACGACGCCTCGGTGCCGCACCGCGAACGCCGGCACCGGTTCGCTGCGGAACATCACTTCGAATCGCACTCCGCGGCTCCCGTCCGCCAGCGTGGCCGACAGGCAGAGAGGAACTAGCTCGAAGCCAGCAGCCATGCGCGCAACCCGTCGACAGTCTCGGCCAGACCGAACGGAGCCAGCGCAGCCAGCTGTTCGCGCGGATGGGCCCCATAAGTGACTCCGATCGCGGCGGTGCCCGCGGCGTGAGCCATTGCCAGGTCATGCGTTGTGTCACCGATCATCACGGTGCGCTCTACCGGCACGTCGAGTTCATCGGTCAATTCGAGCAACATTGCCGGATGAGGTTTCGGGTGCGTCTCGTCCGCACAGCGCGACGCGGCGAAGAACACGCCCAGTCCGGTGGCGCCGAATGCGCGATCGAGTCCGCGCCGGCTCTTTCCGGTCGCCACCGCCAGCTGGGCGCCGCGCTCCGCCAGTTCCACCATCAATTCGCGTACCCCGTTGAAGAGCACGATCTCAGGCTCGCTGGCGAAATAGTGAAAGCGGTAGCGTGCCGTGAACTCTTCGATGCGGCCCGCATCGAGCTCCGGCACTGCACCGGCGAGCGCGTCCTGCAGGCCGAGCCCAATGACATGGCTGGCCTGCTCGATCGTGGGGACGCGCAGCCCGAGGTCAGACGCCGCCTTCTGGATGCTGAGCGCGATCATCGCCGTGGAATCGACGACCGTCCCGTCCCAGTCGAACACCACCAGGTCAAACCGTCGATTTGCCATCGCTCTTCGATTTCAGCGCGCGCAGAAATTCGCTGCAGTCGGGCGGCAACGGCGCGGTCAGCGCCAGCGTCTCGCCAGTGATCGGATGGGCGAGCTGCGTGGTGGTGGCATGGAGAAACATCCTTCCGAAGCGGGGGCCGAACTCGCCGCGTGCCGCGCGGCGGTTGAGTTCGAAGTCGCCGTACTTGTCATCGCCGACGATCGGAAAGCCGAAGTGCGCCAGATGAACCCGGATCTGGTGGGTCCGCCCGGTCTTCAATTCGGCCTCGAGCAGCGAGAACGGGCCAAAGCGGTCCTTGAGGTTAAAGATCGTGTGCGACGCCGAGCCTTCGGCGTCCACGGCCACGCGACGCTCGCCGCTGTGGTTGACGAACTTCGTCAGCGCCAGGCGCACATGGCGGCGTTGATCGCTCCAGTCGCCGGCGACAAGTACCAGGTAACGCTTGTCGATGCTCCCTTCGCGCAGCTGTTCGTGCAGGGAAAGCAGCGCCCGTCGCGACTTGGCAAGCAGGAGAATGCCCGAGGTTTCGCGGTCCAGCCGATGAGCCAGTTCGAGGAAGGGCTGCTGGGGTCGCGCAGCTCGTACGCGTTCAATCACGCCGTGCGCCACGCCACTGCCGCCATGCGCCGCCACACCGGAGGGTTTGTCCACGGCGATCAGACATTCATCCTCGAACAGGATCGGCGGCATCTGGGCCGGGGCAAAGGCCGGTGCCGGACGATCGCCGGGTTTGGCCGTTCGCAGAGGCGGGACGCGGATGTCGTCGCCCGCCTGTACCCGATAGTCCGCTGTCACCCGGGCCTTATTGACGCGGACCTCGCCGCTGCGAACGATGCGGTAGACATGGCTCTTGGGCACGCCGCGGGCGATTCGCAGCAGAAAGTTGTCGAGGCGCTGGCCGGCGTACTCGGCGTCGACCTTAAGGTGGCTTGCCCGATCGGCCGCCACGGCTCCGTGGCCTTCGTCCTTCAAAGGAACACGGGCGGTCGCCTGCCGCTTTCCTGTTTTACGGGCCGCGTCCATCTTGCATATACTTGAGGCGTTGAGGTTTTTCCGGAGTCCCGGAGAATCCCGCGGTCCAGGGGCCGCGGTTGGCGCCAACATTGGCGCGCCTGGGAAGGCAAGTCCGACTGCGGTCGGGTGCAGGGAATACCTCACACGCGAAGGATTGTAGCTTTGGCTGATGCCGTCTCACGGCTTCGCCGGATGCTCGGTCCGGTAGCAATGGTTCCCGGGCGGCCGTAGGCCGCGCGGGTTTCGAGGCGATCCGTCGCCTCTTTGAATTCGCAGTAAGGCCGCCGCGAGGCGGCCGGGGCGGAAACAACCGCCGGCTGCGTGGATCCATGTGGTGTGGATCCCGCCGAAATGAACTGAGTGGAACAAGCCGCGCGGCTCAGGTGCCGCGCGACAACGAGACCGAATTCCGAGAGCCCGCTTCCCACATGCACTTCGCTCCGAACCCCCAACCAGGCCTGCCTACCGGCGGCGTGAATGGGTGCGTTCGCGCCGTGGACACGGTCTCCGGAGGGCCGCCGCGCGCGGCCGGACACGTCTGGCCCAGCGCCAGGCGTGACCACTGAGACTCGTAGAGGTCCCCCGTTCATTCCGGCACTGACAAGCGCCCCTGAGAAGGCGCAAGGAGTGCTGATGAAGCGCATGCTGTTCAATGCCACGCACGCAGAGGAACTGCGCGTGGCGATCGTCGATGGCCAGAAGCTGATCGACATCGATATCGAGACTGCGGGCCGCGAGCAACGCAAGTCCAACATCTACAAGGGCGTCATTACCCGCGTCGAGCCCAGCCTCGAGGCGTGTTTCGTCGACTACGGCGAGGAGCGCCACGGATTCCTGCCCTTCAAGGAAGTCTCGCGGACCTACTTCCGTGAGGGCGTGGACGTCCGCAGCGCCAGCATCAAGGAAGCGCTGCGCGAGGGTCAGGAACTCCTGGTCCAGGTCGAGAAGGAAGAGCGCGGCAACAAGGGCGCCGCGCTGACCACGTTCATCTCGCTGGCCGGCCGCTACCTCGTGCTGATGCCGAACAACCCGCGCGGCGGCGGCGTGTCGCGTCGCATCGAGGGCGAGGACCGGCAGGAACTGCGCGACACGATGGACCGGCTCGAACTGCCGGCCGGCATGTCGATCATCGCGCGCACCGCAGGCATCGGCCGCACGGCCGAGGAACTGCAGTGGGACCTCAACTACCTGATGAAGCTCTGGCTTGCGATCGAGGATGCGTCGCGGCCGCAGTACGAGCTCGCCGTTGACGATCCGGACCATCCGGGCAAGAAGAAGGTGAGCTACGTCGACGACAGCACCGGCCCCGATGGCCAGCGTCTGAAACGTGCCAACCCGGCCCCGTTCCTGATCGTCGAGGAATCCAACCTCGTTATCCGCGCGATCCGCGACTACTTCCATCCGGAAATCGGCGAGATCCTGGTCGACACCGACGACATCTACGAGCAGGCGCGTCAGTTCATGGCGCACGTGATGCCGGACAACGTCTCGCGGGTGAAACGCTACAAGGACGACGTACCGTTGTTCTCGCGGTTCCAGATCGAACACCAGATCGAGACTGCGCATGCGCGCACGGTCCCACTGCCCTCGGGTGGCGCGATCGTCATCGATCACACCGAGGCCCTGGTCGCGGTCGACGTCAACTCGGCACGCTCCACGCGCGGCTCTGACATCGAAGAAACCGCGACACGTACGAACCTCGAGGCGGCTGACGAAGCCGCGCGCCAGCTGCGGCTGCGCGACCTGGGCGGGCTGATCGTCATCGACTTCATCGACATGGAAGAGTCGAAGAACCAGAAGGCAGTCGAGAACCGCCTGAAGGAAGCGCTGCACTATGACCGTGCCCGCGTGCAGATGGGCAAGATCTCGCGCTTCGGCCTCATGGAACTATCGCGCCAGCGCCTGCGTCCCGCGCTCAGCGAAGGCAGCCATGTCACCTGCCCGCGCTGCAACGGTGTCGGAGTGATCCGCGATACCGAAAGCTCTGCGCTGCACGTCCTGCGCATCCTGCAGGAAGAAGCGATGAAGGACAACACGGCGGCGGTTCATGCGCAGGTGCCGGTCGAAGTCGCCACGTTCCTGCTCAACGAGAAGCGTGGCGACATCGCCAAGCTGGAAGCACGTCTGCGCGTTTCGGTGGTGCTGATTCCGAACAAGTTCATCGAGACGCCGCACTATCACGTCGAGCGCCTGCGGCACGACGACCCACGCCTGGATGAATCGAAGGCGAGCTTCGAGCGTGCGGCGGAACTCGCGCCAAGCACGGATACACCGTATACGCGCGGCAAGACCGAGGAGGAGCGCGGCCGCCCGAAGCAGGAGGCGGTGGTCAAAGGCATCGTGCCCGAGACGCCCGCGCCCGTGGTCGTTCCACTGCCCGCGGCCGTTGCGGCGCCGATGCCGTCGGCCCCGGCGCGGACGGGATTGTGGGGACGCATCGTTTCGTTCTTTACCGGGGAGGCTCCCGCTGCCCCGCCTGCATCGCTCGCGGCGCCAGCGAAGGCTCCCGGCGACAAGCCCAGCCGGGAGGCTGAGGGGCGTGGTGACCGTGGCCGTGGCCGTGGCCGCGGCGAGCGTGACGGCCGACGCGACGGCAGGCGCGATGACAAGCGCGGCGGACGAAGTGATGAACGCCGGGACGGCCGTCGCGGCGAAAAGCGCGATGAGCGTCGCCCCGCCGACGCCGCAGCGCGTCCAGAGCGCGAGGCTCCGGCGCCACGTGGCGCCAATGCAGACGAAGCACCACAGTCATCACGGAGTCGCAAGCAGGGCGAGCGCCGCGGCGAGCGCAAGGAAAGAGCTGAGCGCCGCGGAGAATGTGCCCGTTGCAGCGGTCCCGGATGCAGAACCCGGCTTGCTTGAGCCGGTGATGCCGCGGCGGAGCCTCGCTGGTGACCGCCGATGCGGCGACGGCTGACGCCCAGTCCGAAGAGCGTCCCGGCCGCAAGCGCCGTCGTCGGCGTGGCCGAGGCGGTCGGGGTGCCGAAGGCGAAGCTGTCGCGGGTGCGAACACTTCCGTCGAGACCGACGATCTGGCCGAGGACGAAGTCGATCACATCGAGCAGGCGCCGGTTGTGGAGTCTGCGCAGTCAGTTGTTCAACCTGCTCCGTCCATTCCAGCCGCGGCCGTGGCAGTGGTCGAGCGGGAAACAGCACGCGGAGGAAACGGGCAATTCGGCGCCCCGCATGAGATCGCCGTCACAACGCCGGACATGATCGTCGTACCCACGACTTTTTCGCTCCCCGCCGTGGCACCGGCACCGATGCCGGTCGAGCAATTGCAGGCCGAACTGCAGCTCGCCGGCTTGAGCCTCGTGCAGACGGAGCCGTCCAAGCTCAGCGAGACCCAGGCGCGCCTGGCGGCTGAATCGCGTCCCGTGCGCGTTCCGCGCGAGCGTCCGCAACTGCCGCCGCTCGATGAACGCCCGCTGGTGCAGGTCGAAACGCGTTCGGGTCAAAGCCCGTCCGCTTAGTGTGGACAAGAGGCGCGGCGTGACGCGCCGCGCCTTGTCGTGCGGCAATGCGCGGCTACCATTAGCCGCATGACCGACCGCATCATCCAGTTGCTCGACATGCGCACGGCGCGTCTCGCCGTGCCTAGTGTCGCCAGCGGCGACTGGCCCGAGGGTGAAGTGCGCGACCGCTTGGCGCGTCCATTGCGCGACCTTCGCATTTCCGTCACCGATCGCTGCAACTTCCGCTGTACCTATTGCATGCCGAAAGAAATCTTCGGCCGTGATTACCGTTTCCTGCCTCACGCCGACCTGCTGAGCTTCGAGGAGATTGCCCGTCTGGTGCAGGCGTTCATCGCGCTCGGCGTCGAGAAGGTCCGGCTGACCGGCGGCGAACCCCTGCTGCGCAAGGACCTGCATCGCCTGATCGAAATGCTGGCGCGACTGACAACGCGTGACGGTCGCCCGCTCGACATTGCACTGACCACGAACGGCTCGCTGCTCGCCCGCAAGGCTCGCGCGCTAGCCGACGCCGGCCTGCGGCGGGTCACCGTTTCGCTCGACGGTCTGGACGATGCCGTATTCAAGCGCATGAACGACGTCGACTTCGAGGTCGCCGAAGTCCTCGCCGGAATTGATGCCGCCCGCGCCGCGGGACTGGGGCCGATCAAGGTCAACATGGTCGTCAAGCGCGGCGCCAATGACGCCGAGATCGGTTCGATGGCACAGCACTTCCGCGGCACGGGCCACATCGTCCGCTTCATCGAGTTCATGGATGTCGGAAGCTCCAACGGCTGGCGCATGGACGATGTCGTGCCATCGGCCGAAGTCATCGAGCGCATTGGACGAGAAGTCGCGCCACTCGAGGCAATCGACGCGAATTACCCCGGGGAAGTGGCCGAGCGCTGGCGTTATCGCGACGGCAGCGGAGAAATTGGCGTCATTTCCAGCGTGACCCAGGCGTTCTGCAGCAGCTGCACGCGCGCACGGCTGTCGACGGAAGGAATGCTTTATCTGTGTCTGTTCGCAGACCGCGGCTACGACCTGCGTCGCCTGCTGCGTGGCGCGCCAGACCAGTCGGCGGCCGACGATGCCCTTCTGCAGGCGTCGATAGCCCGCATCTGGCACGAGCGCGGCGATCGGTACTCGGAGCTGCGTTCGGCGGCGAGTGCGCAGCGGCCCAAGGTCGAAATGTCCTACATCGGCGGCTGAGCGCGATGCCGCTCGCCGGGCACGCAACGGTCACGGGATAGGAATCCAAGGGCAGCCTGCCGAACAAACGGACGGCGTTGAAGAACGGCCAGCGGTGAACCTGCAGGAACTCGACATCCCCGGCGCGATTGAGCGCCTTACCGCCCTGATCGTTCCGCTCGAGGCGACCGAACGTTGCCTCACGGCCGCGGCCTGCAACCGGGTGCTTGCTGCCGATGTCATCGCAGGACTGGATGTACCCGCGTTTCCCAACGCGGCGATGGACGGCTACGCCGTGCGGGCATCCGACTGCGTGGCGCCGGCCACGCTGCGCGTGGTCGGGCGCGCATTGGCAGGACACCCCTTCGGCGCCGCGCTGCGCGCGGGAGAAGCCGTTCGCATCATGACCGGCTCCTCGCTGCCCGCAGGCGCCGATGCCGTGGTCATGCAGGAGGACGTGCGCACGGAGGCAGACCGTGTGCATGTCCCAACCGCCTCCGCAGGCGCCAATGTCAGACCGCAGGGCGAGCACCTGCGCCGCGGTGAAGTCGTGCTGACACGCGGCCGGCGGCTGCGCCCGTACGATGTCGGCCTCGCCGCCACCGCCGGCGCCGCCGAACTAACGGTATTCCGCCGCTTGCGTGTGGGTGTGCTCTCGACCGGAGACGAGTTGCACGATCCGTCGGATCCCCGCGCGCTCGCCGGCCAGTTCGACGGCAATCGTCCGACGATGCTCGCTTCGCTGGCGCGCGCCGGCCATGACGTACACGACTTCGGAATCGTGGCGGACCGCGCCGAGGCACTCGAAGCCGCGCTCAGCGCGACTGCCGGAATGCGCGTGGATGCCGTGTTGTCCTCGGGCGGCGTGGCGCAGGGTGACGCCGACATCGTGCGCCGCTTCCCGGCACTGGAGTACGTGCCGCTCACGATCCGCCCGGGGCGCGGTATAGCCTGTGGTCGCGTTCACCTCGGCGACCACGAGCAGTGGTTCTTCGGATTGCCGGGCAACAGCGTGGCGGCCTACGTCGTGTTCCAGTTGCTCGTCGCCCCGCTGCTTGCTCACATGTCGGGGGCCGGTGCCGAACCACCGCTGACGCTCACCCTGCCGCTCGCCGTGGCTGCCCATACTCGCGCAGGTCAGACGGACTGGCGTCGTGCGCGACTTGTCAGGCGCTATGGCGGGCTCGCGGTCGAGCCGCTCGCCCAGCAGAGTTCCTCAATGCTGCGCACGCTCAGCGAGGCGCACGTGCTGGTGGCCATCGGACCGCAGGCCGACTTGGCCGCGGGTGACCCGGTCGAGGTGATCTTGCTTGCCGCGCTCGACTAGAAGCGCTTCATCAGCCGCAGCATGGTCGAGACGATCGGCCGGTAGGGCGGCATGAAGAGGTTCATGCCATTCAGACGCGATTGGCGGAACACCGGCGTCAGCTTGCTGAAGGTGTCGAAGCCCCACTTGCCGTGATAGTGACCCATGCCGGACGGCCCGATGCCGCCGAACGGAAGTTCTTCCTGCGCCACGTGCATCAGCGTCTCGTTGATGCATACGCCGCCGGCATGTGTCTGCCTGAGCATCCGCTCGGCACGGTCGGCGTCATCATCGAACCAGTACAGCGCGAGCGGCCGCGGCTGTGCGTTAAGGTAGGCCATCGCGTCGCTGATGTCGCCGTACCCGATGACAGGAAGGACAGGACCGAAGATCTCCTCGCGCATGACATCCAGTGAGCGCGGAGGATCGATCAGCACGGTCGGCGCAAGTCGATGCGCTTCATCGGCTCGATCGGTTCCGGTGAAAAGCGGCACTGCGGTGACGCCGGCCGCAACCGCCTGCTCCACGTAGCCGACGAGACGACCGTAGTGGCGCTGATTGACGACGCTGCAGTAGTCCGGATCCTGCAACCCGCGCGGGTACATGCGCTGCGCGTTCGCCTTCAGTTCAGAGACGAATGCAGCAATGCTCGCGCGCGGAACGAGGACGTAGTCGGGCGCGATGCAGGTCTGGCCCGCATTGAGCAGTTTGCCCGCCAGCACGCGCTGCGCTCCCCGCTCGATCGAGTAGCCCGGAGCGATGACCGTCGGCGACTTGCCGCCCAGTTCCAGCGTGACCGGTGTCAGGTTCTGCGCCGCAGCGGCCATCACCTGGCGGCCGATGCCGGTTGACCCGGTGAAAAGCAGGTGGTCGAACGGCAGTGCCGAGAATTGCGCCGCCACATCCGGCCCACCGGTCACGACTTCGACTTCGTCGGGCTGGAAATACTTGCGGACCAGTTCGGCGAAGAGCTGCGAAAACGCCGGCGTGTACTCGGACATTTTCACCAGCGCACGGTTGCCGGCGGCCAGCGCGGCCACCAGCGGGCCGATGGCAAGGAACAAGGGATAGTTCCACGGCACGATGATTCCCACCACGCCCAGCGGCCGCGGCATCACATGGGCGCGCGCCGGCAGGAACCATTTCGAAACCCAGGCGCCGCGCGGCCGCATCCACTGCGCGCCATGCCGCAGCGCCCCCTTGATCTCGCCGAGGCTCGGGAAGATCTCGGCGATCTGGGTCTCCATCCTGGGCCGACCGCCGAAATCCGCATCGATCGCCGCCTCGATGGCCGCTTCGTTCTCGCTGATCAGGCGCCGCAGCCGCTGCAGCCGATCACGCCGAACTTCCCATTCGGGGAAAGGCGCGGCGTCGTAGCTGGCACGCTGCCGCTCGAACGGTGTGTTCAGCGCGGCGGGAATATCGAGGGCGTTCATGCAGTGCTCACGGTCGGAATGCCGCGTAAAGCTTACTGCGCCCGCGTCGAGGCTGTGTTCCAATCTGGCCGCTCTTCGAAGAGGGTGAGATGCAACAGCTGCAGAGCGCCATCGGTCTGATCGGGCTGCTGGTGCTGGCGTGGACGGTGTCCGAGCAGCGCCGGGCAGTCCCCTGGCGACTGATCGCGAGCGGAATGGGTCTTGCGCTGGCACTGGCGGTCCTGTTTCTCAAGGTGCCACCGCTCGCGAACCTGCTCGCGAGCCTCAACGCCGCGCTTGCCGTGTTCGAAAGTGCACTGCAGGCCGGGACCAGCCTCGTATTCGGCTACCTCGGAGGCGAGCAGCCGCCCTTCACCGTCACTGCGTCGGCCGCCAGCTTCGTGCTGGCTTTTCGTGCGCTGCCCCTGGTTCTACTGGTGGCTGCGTTGTCGGCGCTCCTCTTTCACTGGGGCGTCCTGCCCCTTCTGGTGCGGGCGTTCGCGCGCGTGCTCGAGCGCACGATGGGCCTGGGCGGGGCCGTTGGCATCTCCGCTGCGGCCAACGTCTACGTCGGCATGGTCGAGGCTCCACTGGTGGTTGCGCCCTATCTCGCCGGTCTGTCGCGCGGTGAACTTTTCATCGTCATGAACTGCGGCATGGCCACGATCGCGGGCACGGTGCTGTTCCTCTATGCCTCCATCCTTGGGCGGGTCGTCCCCAACGCCCTGGGCCACCTGCTGGTGGCATCGATCGTTGCCACTCCGGTGGCCATCGTGATCGCGGCGATCATGGTTCCGCCCAGGCTGACCCGCAGCGAAGCGGTGCAGTTCGAGCGCGCCGACGCCAACGCCGTCGCGGCTCTGACGCGGGGCACGCTGGAAGGGCTGCAGCTCCTCCTCAACATCGTGGCGATGCTCATCGTGTTCGTCGCATTGGTGGCCCTGGTCAACGGGCTGCTCGGTCTCCTGCCCGCCTTCGGCGGTGCTCCGCTGACGCTGGAGCGCGTGTTCGGCTGGCTGTTCGCGCCGCTGGCCTGGCTGATCGGCATTCCGTGGGCCGAAGTGTCGACGGCCGGGAGCCTGCTGGGAAAGAAAACGGTGCTCAACGAGCTGATCGCGTACCTCGACCTGGTGCAACTGCCGCCGGGGACGCTGTCCGACCGCAGCCGGCTGCTGTTGACCTATGCCCTGTGCGGCTTTGCGAACTTTGGCAGCCTCGGGATCATGCTGGGCGGGCTGTCGGCGCTGCTCCCGCCCGGGCGCCGGGCAGATCTGGCGGAACTCGGCATGAAGTCCATTTTCGCCGGACTGCTTTCGACCTGCGCCACGGCTGCGCTCGTCGGAGTGCTCGTCTGATGGGCGTTCACGTCCTGCGCGGCAAGCGCGTCCTCCTGCGCGGCTGGGAGCCGCGCGACACCGTGCCTTTTGCCGCTCTCAATGCGGACCCGGTCGTGATGGAGTTCTTTCCATCGACGCTGTCGCGGGCGGAAAGCGACGCCATGATCGCGCGTGCGCAGGCGGGTCTCGAAGCGCGCGGATGGGGCTTCTGGTGCCTGGAAATCGATGGGAGCTGCGCCGGCTTCGTCGGCCTCTCGGTGCCGACGTTCGAGGCCCACTTCACCCCCTGCGTGGAAGTCGGCTGGCGTATGGCGGGTGCCTTCTGGGGCCGCGGCTATGCAACTGAAGCAGCGCGGCTGGCGCTCGACTTCGGGTTCCGTCAGATCGGGCTGCAAGAGATCGTGTCCTTCACCGCGCTTCGAAACCTGCGCTCTCGGCGGGTGATGGAGCGGCTCGGGATGGCGCATGACGCGGCCGGTGAATTCGACCATCCACGCTTGCCCGCCGGCCACTCTCTCCGTCGGCACGCACTCTACCGGCGGCAAAACCCAGACCTGACACGTGGCAGTTCACCTTAGAAAGTGCCGTCAACTCCTTGTTTTAAAAGCGAAACACGACGTGAAGTCCAGAACAAGAAATCACGTTAGATTAGGAACGCAATATATTGAAAAGTCTATAAAAATTGGCCGTAGTAGCGTAGGCGATATCTTCCACGCTCCCTCTTCGCAGTTCGGCCAGCTTGGCGGCGACATGCGGCACGAAGGCCGGCTCGTTCGATTTGCCCCGATGAGGGACCGGGGCGAGATACGGCGAGTCGGTTTCGATGAGGAGCCGGTCAAGCGGGACGGTGGCGGCCGTGGCCTGAAGCTCCCGCGCGTTTTTGAAGGTAACGATGCCGGAGAACGAGATGAAAAAGCCCAGGTCAATTGCCTGACGCGCAACCTCTTCCGACTCCGTGAAGCAGTGCATGACACCGCCCACGTTCCCGGCGCCCTCCTCGCGCATGATGCGCAGGGTATCCGCCGCCGCGGAACGCGTGTGAATGATCAGGGGCTTGCGGCAGGCGCGAGCCGCGCGGATGTGGACGCGGAACCTCTCGCGCTGCCAGTCCAGCGGCTCCGGGAGGCGGTAGTAATCGAGCCCTGTTTCGCCGATCGCTATGACCTTGGCATGGCGGGCGAGATCGACGAGCCCATCCACGGTCGGCTCGGGCGTACCGGTGGAATCCGGATGCACGCCGACGGAGGCATAGACGCTGGGATCGCTCTCGGCGGTCGCCAGCACTGACGGAAACTCGGGCAGCGTGGTGCACACGCTCAGCGCGGCCTCAACGCCGGAGGCCCGCATGCGGGCCAGGACCCCGGGCAGATCGCCCGCCAGTTCCGGAAACGCCAGGTGGCAGTGAGAATCGACGAACATGAGTCGCGGCCGCGGCGGCGGCCACGGCACTGGAATTCGAACCGCCGGGAGACTACAGCGTGTGCGTCGGACGCGCCGACTTGAGCGCCGCGCCCAGGGAGTCCTCGATGCGCTTGCGCGCTGTCATCCCCGACTCGTCCGCCGGGAAATGGACCCCGATGCCCGGCGTCTTGTTGCCGCCGGCGGCCGGGCTGATCCAGACGACCTTGCCCGCGACCGGAATCCGCGTTGGATCCTCCAGCAGCGTCAGGATGAGGTAGACGTCATCGCCGAGTTGATAGGGACGCGTCGTCGGAACGAAGATGCCGCCGTTCTTCAGGTACGGCATATAGGCGGCGTAGAGCGCCGCCTTTTCCTTGATCGACAGTGACAGGACGGCAGGCCGCACGCTGGCCTGCTGGCCGTTGCCCCCCGCCCGGGCTCCCGCTGGGTCATTCATGCGCTGTTCACTTCCCTGTCCGTTAACGTGCGGGCCGGACCGCGTCCAGGTAGCCCATCAGCAAACCTTCGACCGCGAGACGCGCGTTGAGCGGATGGTCCGCCGTTGCCTGCGCATTGGCGAGTTCGCCGAGCCAGTTCAAAAGTCGTTCCGGCTCGCATTCGCGGGCGACCGCGGCCAAGGCGCGCTGCTGCCTCGGATAATAACGAACGCGCGCCGCCGTTCTTTCCGCCAATAAGTCCCATCCCCAGCGCTGAAACAGACGGATCGCTTCCCCCAGGATAGTGTCCTTCGGGACAGCGGCGACGATCTCCGCCGGACTCAGTCGACGGCCTTTTGCCAGCAGTTCCAGCAGGCGGACTTTCAGCTCGGGCGACAGCCGGCGCGCGTCGTCCTCGGTGGCCATCGCGAGTTCCATCGGGGCGCCCCCGGCTTCGGCCAGCGCGTCCTCGGCGTCGGCGACTCCCTGCGCGCGCAGCCAGGCCAGTGCCTCGTCCCGCGGCGGGACCGGCGCCCGCTGCAGGACACAGCGCGACCGCACCGTTGGAAGCACGGCGTCGAGTTCGTCCGTGACGGCCAGGAATACCGCCCCAGTCGGCGGCTCTTCGAGCATCTTCAGCAGCGCATTCGCCGCCGGCCCGTTCAGAGCCTCGGCCGGCGCGAGCACCACCACGCGGCGACCGCCGCGATGCGCCGCCAGCGTGAGGAATTCGCTGATCGCCCGCACCTGGTCGATGCGGATTTCACGGCTTGCCTTAGTCGGCTTGGCTGACGTCGTGGTCGCCTCAGACGGTTCCTCGCTGTCGTCCCGTAGGGGCTGATCGATTTCGGGGACCAGCCAGCGCAGGTCGGGATGATTTTCGGCCGCCAGCAGATGGCAGCTCGGGCACACCCCGCACGGCAGGCCATCGCGGTCGGGTGACTCGCACAGCAGCGTCTGAGCCAGCGCACGCACGAAGTGCCGCTTGCCGATGCCGCGCGCGCCATGCAGCAAGAGTGCATGCGGAATCCGCTCGGGCGCCGCGGCGAATTGCTTCCAGAGACCGTGCTGCCACGGCAGTGGCGTCAGCCGTTCCATCGGTCCATCAGTTCCATGAGTTGTCTGCGGATCACTTCCGGCGACGCCGTGCTGTCGACGACGAAGAATCGACTCGGAAACGCTGCCGCACGCTCGAGATAGTGCCGACGCACGGCGCTGAAGAACTCGACCCGCTCGGATTCGAAGCGGTCCGCGGTCCGTGCGGTTGCCAGCCGCTGCGCGGCGACTTCCGGCGGCACGTCGAAAAGCAGCGTCAGGTCCGGCTGCAGGTCCGGATGAACCCACTGCTCCAGCGCAGCGATCCGCTCGGTGGACATGCCGCGGCCACCGGCCTGGTAGGCGTAGGTCGCGTCGGTGAAGCGATCGCACAGCACCCATTGGCCCGCCGCGAGCGCGGGCCGCAGCACGCGCTCGAGGTGATCGGAGCGCGCGGCGAAGAGCAGCAGTGTTTCTGTTGCCGGACCCATCGGCTCGTTGAGCACCAGCACGCGCAAGGCCTCCGCAAGCGGTGTCCCGCCCGGCTCGCGCGTGATGATCAGTTCGATGCCACGCACCCGCAGCGTGTTCGCGACGACGTCGATCTGCGTGCTCTTGCCCGCACCGTCGATGCCTTCGAAAGTGATGAAGCGGCCGCGCCCGGTCACTTGCCGATGCCCCGCTGGAACTTGTCGACCGCGCGGTTGTGTTCGTCGAGGGAGCTGGAAAAGTGCGACGAACCGTCACCGCGTGCCACGAAGTACAGCGCGTCGGTGGTGGCGGGTCGCAGCGCCGCCTCGATCGAAGCTCGCCCAGGCAGCGCGATCGGCGTCGGCGGCAATCCGGCCCGCGTATACGAGTTGTAGGGTCCGTCCGTCAGGAGATCGCGCTTGCGCAGGTTGCCGTCGAAGCGCTCGCCGAGACCGTAGATAACGGTCGGATCGGTCTGCAGCAACATGCCGCGCCGAAGGCGATTGACGAACACACCAGCGATCAGCGGGCGCTCAGACGCCTGCCCGGTCTCCCTTTCCACGATCGACGCCATGATCAGCGCTTCATATGGCGACTTGTAGGGGAGCTTGGGGTCACGCGCGTCCCACGCCTGCTGCAGCACAGTCATCTGGGCACGATACGCTTGGCGCCAGACGTCGAGGTCACTGCTGCCGGGGTCGTAGAGATAGGTTTCGGGGGCGAACAGCCCTTCCGGATGGGCTTCCCTGGCTCCGATCGCCTGCAGCAGCTCGGCGGCCGCAAGCTTCGCACTGTCCTGGCGCAGGTCCGCGATCGCGGCGAGTTGCGCGCGCAGTTCGCGGAATGTCGTGCCTTCGACGATCGTCAGCCGCTCCAGGATAACGTCGCCGGCACGCAGCTTGGCCAGCAGCGCGGCCAGGGTCGTGCCGCGCTCGATCGCGTAGCGCCCTGCACGCAGGCTCTGAGCCGACTCGGTGATCCGCGCGAGCGCCGCGAACGCGAACTCGTTGACTTCGAGGCCGACCGACTGCGCCGACTGCGCGATGCCCCGGACCGAGGCGCCCGGCTTGACGCGGAACTCGATACGGTCGGCGCTCATCGGCAATGGGCGTTCGTATACATACCAGCGTCCGAGTGCATACGCCCCGGCCGCACTTGCGAGCACCAGCACTGCGACCACGGCCCACGCCCGTGCACGCGAAGTCTTCGCCATTTCCCGGAGACATTGCGACCAACGGCTTCTATGATAGCTGCCACGAACCAAGCCTCTGCTGTCACATGCCAGACGAAATCGACTCGCCCGTTCTACTCGGCGCTTTTGCCGCTCCGCCTGCGGACCTGGCGGCGGTGCTGCGCGCGCCAGTGGTCGCCCGACTTTCAGAGCTCGG
Organism: uncultured beta proteobacterium; assembly: GCA_963810985.1. Taxonomy (GTDB): domain Bacteria; phylum Pseudomonadota; class Gammaproteobacteria; order Burkholderiales; family Burkholderiaceae_F; genus JALORV01. The sequence continues at coordinate 78,997 of CAWEPP010000023.1, read as the reverse complement.
GGCGATCCGCGTCGAAGGCCCGGACGCGATCACCTTCCTGCAGTCGCAGCTGACCAACGACGTTGCGCACCTCGGCACCGAAGCCCTGCAGCTGAACGGTTATTGCACGCCGAAAGGCCGTCTGCTTGCGACGTTTCACCAGTGGCGCGACGGCACGGCTGTCGTGCTGCAACTGCCGCGCGAACTCGTCGCGCCGGTGGCGAAGCGTCTGTCGATGTTCGTGCTGCGGGCGAAGGCCAGGCTGACCGATGTCAGCGAACAGCAGACGACTTATGCGCTGCTCGGACCGCAGTCGTCGGCGGCCCTGAATTCGGCGGGAATCAATCCCCCTACACAAGCATGGGCCTCCACCGTGAACGCGGGTGTGCGGGTGAGTCGCCTGCCGGCCGCACCGCGCGTTGCGGAGCGCTTTCTGGTGACGCTCGCCGCCGGGGCGACACTGCCTGCGCCTCTCGCGTCGTTACCCGTCGTCTCGAGTGATGCCTGGTGGTGGAGCGAGGTGGCTGCCGCAGTCCCGACAGTCTTCGCGGCCACGCAGGAGAGGTTCGTGCCGCAGATGATCAACTTCGAAGTCCTGGGCGGCGTGGACTTCAAGAAAGGCTGTTACCCCGGCCAGGAGATCGTGGCCCGCAGCCAATATCTGGGCAAGCTGAAGCGGCGGATGCACGTCGCGCATGCCGAGGTCGAAGAACCGCCGCCCGCGGGGTCCGACTTGTTTCAGTCGCCGCAGGAACAGGCGATCGGCACCGTCGTCATGGCGGCGCGCGCGCCAGGAGGTGGTGTCGACCTTTTGTTAGAAGCGCCGGTCGATCGTGTCGAGTCCGGGGCGCTGCACATCAGCGCCGCCGACGGCCCCGCGCTGCGCATCGAGCCCCTGCCCTACCCACTGTTCGATCCGACCGCATGAGCGCCGGGCACGAGAACTGGTACATCTACTACCCGGCCCCGCACGATGGGAGCTCGGAGGCACTACGACAGTTGCGCGCCATGCAGCAACGCGTATCGACGGGCGGTGTCAGCCGCGTTCGCATCGAGGAGCGCGTGGGTGCGCCAGCGACACCGACGTGGATGGAGGTCTATGAAGGAATCGAGAATCCCACCGCCTTTGCAGCGATGCTCGAGTCGGCGGTTCGCGATAGCCTGTTACCTGTCGAACTGACAGCCACGCGCCGCATCGAGCGGTTCCGCTGCCTCTGACGCCATGTGCCTGATCGTCTTCGCCTGGCATGCCCACCCCGATTACCCGCTGATCGTGGCGGGCAATCGCGATGAGTTCTACACGCGCCGCACACGACCGGCGGCGTGGTGGGGACAGGCCGTCTCGCTGCTTGCCGGGCAGGACGAGGAAGCGGGTGGCACCTGGTTCGGTATCACGCGCCGCGGCCGCCTTGCGGCCCTGACGAACGTGCGCGCGCCGAGCGAACGCAATCCTCATGCGCCGTCACGTGGAGCCCTCGTCGTGGCCGCGCTGCAGACGCCCGAGCGCGTCGACCGCTGGCTCGATCGCCACACCCATCGCACTCCGACATTCAACGGCTTCAACCTGCTGGCAGGCGATGTCATGCCGATCGACGGCAACACGCATGGCTCGTTGCACTACTTCAGCAACCGGCATGAGGCGCCGCAGCGCACGCTCGAGCCGGGCGTCTATGGACTGTCGAACGCCTTCCTCGATACGCCATGGCCCAAGGTGACCCGCGCAGTCTCACAGTTCGCCTGCACGATCGCGAACCGGGTCCGCATCGATGACCTGCTTGCCTTGATGGCGGACCGCACGCTGGCGCGCGATCCCCAGCTTCCCCAGACGGGCGTGCCGCTGGACTGGGAGCGTGCGCTGTCTGCGATCCAGATCCGGGCCAACGGCTACGGCACGCGCGCCACCACAGCGCTGACGGTGCGCGCCGACGGGCTCGCGACGTTCTACGAGCGCTCCTTCGATGCTGCCGACCCGCAACGGTGGGACGACCGCCACTTCGAGTTCATGATCGACACCGAGTCACGCCCGGCCCGCCTCAAGACACGCGATCCGAACTGAGCCGGGATGATGACGACCCGTGGCCTTGGGGCGATCGCCACAGGCAGGGACGACTGAATCCCGGGTGAACCGTGAAACCACTGCTACCGACGCTGGAGCATCGCTCTCAACCGGTCATTGCTCCGCATCAGTTCCTGATCCGGCTGGCACGCAGCGGGGCGATCGCGGCCGTACTCATTGCGGTTTCCCTGCTGGCCGGCATGCTGGGGTATCACCACTTCGAGGGCTTCGAGTGGATTGATGCCTTCCACAACGCGGCCATGCTCCTGGGTGGCATGGGACCGGTCGATCGGCCGCTGACGCACGGCGGCAAGCTCTTTGCGGGTCTCTATGCCCTCTACTGCGGTCTGGCGGTCATATTGGTGGCGGGCGTCATCCTCGCGCCGATTGCCCATCGGATCCTCCACCGATTCCACGTCGACAGCCCCGGTACTTAGCCGAAGTCGCTCACGCCGCTCTCGCGAAGTCTCGCCCTCTCACTCGAGTCGAGTCACGCGACGCAGACACTCGCGTCATCAGCAGGCGACGCGACTGTGGCGGTTGTAGCGGCGGTTGCAGCGACGGTCGCATCGGCGCCTTCGAGAGCGGCTCTGGCGCGCCACCAGCTCACGGCCATCAGCGTTGCCGCGCCGGCGGCTAGCCCCAGCGCCGACAGCGGCTTCATCTGCCCATTGAACAACTGAATCAGCACGCCGGCGATTGCGAACGCGCCGACATACCCCAGGCGCAGCCAAAGTCCGCACGAGAAGAGCGCGCTTCGGTCTCGCGTGCTCAGGTCAGGCACAGCCTGTGCGATTTCGATTTCAAGTGCATTGTCCATGGACTCACCTTTCAAGTTGGTTTCGACCCCTCGCTGCGCGTATGCAGTGCGCGTGAGGCGATTGCGCCCTTCCTTTCCAGGAGCACGGCCCGGGAGTGGTTCCCTTCGACGTCAGCGTCCACGAATGGATGGTGCAGCGCACAATTGCAAGATGAAGGCTGCGACTGACCCTGTCCAATCACCGTTTCGAATCGATCGCATCAGCACTTCCGTTCATTGAGATAACGCATTGATGCAAAACGTCATTCGACCTCTGACGGGTCGCACTTCCTGAGGTAGAACAGCCACTCAACCTCGATAGGGTGCGGCGCGAGACCGCAACAGGAGCGGTCCCTTCGAAGGCGCCCCGGTCGGCCTCAGTTCCAACGCATTACGCCCGCAGGGAGGTACAGTGGCATCATGGTCTCGGACGCGAGCATCCGCTTCTTTGAGGCTCAATTTCAGCGTCAGGTCAGCGAAGGTGATTTGCGCCTGAACCCGTTCGAGGAGACGGCACTTCCCTACCTGCGCGGACGCGTGCTCGACTTCGGCTGTGGGCTCGGGAACCTCGCGATTGCCGCCGCGCGCACCGGATGTTCAGTGGTCGCAGTGGACGGCAGCCATACAGCGATCCGGCACCTTCGTCAGTTTGCGCAAGACCAGTCGCTAACGATCGAGGCGGCGGAGGCCGACCTTCGACACTATCAGTTCGGTGAAGAGTTCGACGCCATCGTATCGATCGGGCTGCTCATGTTCTTCGACTGTCCGACTGCCCTGCACCAGTTGCAGGAACTGCAGCAGCATGTCCGCCCCGGTGGAATTGCAATCGTCAACGTGCTGATCGATGGAACCACCTACCTCGACATGTTCGACCCATCGTATTGCCTGTTTTCGCGCGATGAATTGCAGAAGCGCTTTTCAGGATGGAAGATCGTGAGCGCCGAGTATCAGGACTTCCCGGCACCCGGGGAAAAGCTCAAGTCCTTCCTGACGCTGGTCGCGCGCAAGCCTGACGCTGCAGGTATCGCCTGACCGCGTTGTCCGGATGCGCGCCAGTTAGCCCGCGCTCGAAGACCCGGTTGAGGTGAAGATTTGCCGTTACTGACCACGCGGGATACCTGAAGGGAACGCCATGCCCGTTCTTCGCCCGATGACGCAGGCCGAGTACGCCGAATGGCTCAAGGCAACAATCCCCGCGTATGCCGCAGACAAGGTTGCCTCCGGCCAGTGGTCAGAGGATGAATCGCTGAATCGGTCCACCAAGGAACACGAAGAACTGCTGCCTCAAGGTCTCACGACGCCAGACAACTTCCTCTACACAATCGAAGACTCCGACGGCACGCCCGTGGGTGTGCTGTGGTTCGCGGTGAAGTCAAGGTTCAATTCTCGCGTCGCTTATGTCTACGACGTCGAGATTCAGCCTCACCAAAGGCGCAAGGGTCATGCCTATCAAGCCTTCTGCGCACTGGAGCAGGAAGTAAGAAGACTCGGCCTGTCTGGCATCGCTCTTCACGTCTTCGGGCACAACACTGACGCGCAGGCTCTTTACACAAAGCTTGGCTTCCGGCCCACCAACATCAACCTGTTCAAGCCCGTCGGCGCTTCTGATGCCTGACGCCGGACAACTCAAGGTCCGGCGGTACCTGCCTACCGCCGATGGCCCTACGCCACCTCGATCGCTCGACCAGGTTCGGCCGAGGCCAGACATCCACCTGAGCCCCCCGAAACGTTAGAGAGAGCGCGCCTGCGCACACGCGCTCGTTCAGTCCTTGCGCTTGGCGGTGAGCGCCAGGTAGTTCCCGGCAAATGCGAGTGCCGCCCCGATTGCGGCGGTCGTCGTCCAGCGATAATCTTCGAAGACCGTGCTTAGCGCCATGGCCACGACGGGGATCGCGACGGCCGTGAAGCTGGCCCGGTTGGCGCCGACGCGTTCGATCAGCTTGAAGTACGTACCGAACGCAATGATGCTGCCAAACACCGCCAGGTACACCAGCGAGACGACGTAGGCGAAGCCCCAGTCGAAGGTCCACGCGGAGCCGCGGGCCCACGCGATCACAGCGGCAGTTAGCGCACCATAGCTCATGGCCCAGGCCGTGCCGCTGATGGCCGGCACCTTGTCGCGCTGCAGGCGAACGGTCACGAGGTTGCCGATGGCCGCGATGACGGTGGAACCGAGCGCGAATGCGATGCCCAACGCGGCTGACCCGCCCGCCGCGGCGGCGCGCAGTTCCGGCAGGAACAACGAGGCGATCCCGGCCACCCCAACCAGCGCGCCCACGGCAACACGTGCCAGCACCGGCGTACCGAACGCGAGCCGTGCGCCGATCGGCACGATGAACACGAGGGTCGAAAACGCCACGGCCACTAGGCCGGAGGCCACATAGCGTTCGGCCAGGTACACGCCCACATAGTTGAGCCCAAACAGGGTGGCACCTTGCACCGCGAGCCAGGCGTGTGTTCGCGGCGAGAAGGCAAAGCGCTGCCCGCGCGCACCGCACCAGACAAAGAGAATGGCGGCAGCCAGCGCGAAGCGGTAAACGACCGACACTTCGGGTTCGACAACGCCGAGCTGAAAAGTGATCACGAGCCAGGTCGATCCCCAGATGAACGTGGCGATTGCGAAGAGTGCGGCCGGGCTGTTCATGTTTTCCGTTGGCCCACTTACGGCTCGGCACCGGAGCCAGTGGGCATTTTCTTTGTGTGGTCGGGTCTGTTACGCACCGAAGAGTTTCCGAACGACCACAATCTTGCCCGTCTGGGCTCGATAAGGCCGGGAGCTGCCATCAGCCGCCGGTTTCAAATCAGCCCTGATCCGGACCCATTCAACGGGAGCGAGCGTCGTCATTCCCCTGCCGCGCGACTTCAGCCGCCGGGCCGTCTTCCAGATCGACCATGTGGAACCAGTCGTTGCTGAAGATCGGCCGTCGAAACCCGATCAGGCGCGGTTGCATGACGTGCGTCTCGATGCGCATCGACGTGAACTTGTAGGGCATCCAGACGATCGCCAGTCGTTGCGCCTGCAACAAGAGTGCGAGTCGTTCCGGTCCGTCTGGTAAAGCGCTGAGCCGGTCGTAAATCTGGTCCATCGCGTCGAGCTTGAAGCGCGCGAACGTCTCGGCCTTGCTGTAGTACCGAGTCAGGAACTGCTGGCCGTCCGGAAGCACGGCGTTGTAGCCGAGCGACCACATCATCAATTTGCCGGCCCGCGCGGCCTTGATCAGTTCGCTGAACTCGCCGGTACGAAACCGCACGCGCAGGCCGAGCGCCGTCATGTCGCGTTCGAAGCCTTCGTCGACTCGGCGAAACTCCTGTCCAGTTGAGCTTGTGCGCTCCAGCGTGAGCGGGCTGCCATCCGGCCGCTCGCGCCAGCCGTCGCCGTCGCGGTCGACATAGCCGTATGTGTCGAGCAGCGCCTTGGCGCGCGCGGGGCTGTACTCGCCCATCTCGCTGCGAAACAGTGGGTCGAATCCGGTCTGGAACGGCGCGAATACAGAGTGCGTAGGCGGCGACTGGTCGCCCCATACCGCGGTGTTTTCGCGCGCGGTGTTCATGCCCAGCGCGATCGCGCGGCGCAGGGCCACCTTTTCGGGCGTGTAGCCGCCGACCACCGGGTCGTTCATGTTGAACCACAGCAGCCGGATGCGCGGTGCCAGCTCGCGCTGCCCGCGCACGCCGCGCCGCGCGAGATACGGTGCGATCCTGCCGTCAGGCATAGCCTGCTGGGCAAAGGCACCCGGCACTTCAAGCATATCGAGCTGGCCGTTGAGGAACGCCAGCCAGAGCGGCTGCTCCTCGCTGATGATCGAGATTTCGACGCGGTCGATCATCGGCAGGCGACGGCCTTTGAGCCGCCGCAGCACGGCCTGACCCTCGAGGTCATCCGCGGCGGGCTCACCATCGAAGGTCCGCTCGCGGTACTGCACGTTGCGCTCGAGAACTATGTGCGTGCCACGCCTCCAATCACCGAGGCGAAACGGACCGGTGCCGACCGGGTGGGCCATGATCTGTTCGCCATGGGCTTCGACCACCTCGCGCGCCACGGCACTGTGGGCGTCATACGCCAGGGTCTGCACCAGACGCGGTCGCGGCTCTTCGACCTGGATCCGCAGGGTGTACCGATCGAGCGCGCGCAGACCCTCGATCTCGCTGTCATAGTCGAACGGCTTTTTCGTCGTCAATGCCCGCCGGCGCAATTCGACCATGCCACGAATGCCGAGGTCTTCCATCAGGTTGATCGGGCTCTTGACCGCCGGATCGAGGAAGCGTTTGAACGAGTAGACGTAGTCAGCCGCGGTCAGCTCGCGCGGCCGCCCCTTGAAGGCCGGGTGATCGGTAAAGAAGATGCCTGGCCGGATGCGAACGATCCAGGTGCGGTAGTCAACCGACCCCTGTGCCGGACCCGCGGCGGTCAGCTCGACGACCTTGGCCGGACGAGCGAGCGGATCGTAGGTGTACAGCGCCTCGAAGATGTGGGCGCAGACGGTTTGGGAGTAGACATCGCCGTAGCGCGGCGGATCAAAACCGGACTCAGCCGCGGCGAAGGAAATCCGCAAGACCTTGAGTGCGTTCGAGGGCGTGGCAACACGCGCCCAAGCGACCTTCGAGCAGGCGCCCGCGCTGGCCGCGACGGCCGCGCCGCCTTGAACGAACCGCCGTCTGCCAACATCCTCGGATACGATCTCAAACCTCCCGCCGACGGGTGGGGCGCCGCGCGGGATCGTGAGCGCGGCCGCCCTCTGAGTCAATGACGCGCAGCGGAAATCGGACCGCCGAGAGCTACGCGTCACGTGTCGCAATCGCGATGTTCATAGCAGTCACGCAAAGGACACCGCCGGTGCTAGCCTAGACACCGAGCGATGTGTTCCGAACGCGCACTCCCCTGAACAACTGTCATCAACAAGGAGACTCTCATGACCTTGATCTCAAAGCGGATTGCCATTGCCGCAGCGGCATTCGGAAGCGCCGTCTTGACCGGCTGTGCCAGCATGAGCGCTGGCCCCTCGGCAAAGGCGGAACTGAAGCCGACGCAAGGCAACACCGCGAGCGGCTGGGTGCGCTTCGAGCAGCGTGGCAGCAGTTTGCTGGTGACTGCGGAGGTGCGCGGGCTGAAGCCGAATGCCGAGCAAGGCTTCCACGTGCATGAGAAGGGTGACTGTTCGGCGCCTGACGCGACGAGCGCCGGCGGACACTTCAATCCCGCCGGCAAGCCGCACGCGCACTACCTACAGGGTGCAAGCCATGCCGGCGATTTGCCCAACCTGAAGGCAGACGCGAACGGTGTAGCCACGTACAGCTACACCAGCGATGCGCTGACTCTTGCAACGGGCGCAACCAATGGTGTGGTCGGACGTGCCGTCGTCGTGCATCGCGATCCGGACGACTACACGAGCCAGCCGGCTGGCAACTCCGGACCGCGCATCGCCTGTGGCGTGATCGCCGCGAGCTGACCGCGCCAGCGCCAAACACTGCTGCGTAGCCCGTCCAAGCTGGCCAGAAGTTGCCAGGCATTGAATCGGGAGCGCGTCGTCGGTGCCGCTACAACGCTCGCTTCATGTCGACGTGCGGGATGTCGGCGTCGAGATACTCCTTGCCGCAGATTGCATAGCCGTGCCGCTCGTAAAACGGCACCGCGCGAGTCTGCGCGCTCAGCACCGCCTCACGCTGCCCGCGTGAGCGCGCCGCATCCATCAAGGCAGTCAGCAGCGCACTCCCGACCCCGGCACCGCGGGCCGACCTGAGCACGGCCATGCGGCCGATGTGGCCGTCAGGCAGCAGGCGGCCCGTGCCGACGGCCCGTCCCGCACCATCGAATGCGACCGCATGTACACACTGCGGATCCCAGTCGTCGATCTCCATCTCCGCAGGGACTTGCTGCTCCTCGACGAACACCGTTGTGCGGATCGGCGCGGCCCATCGTCGCAAGGCCTCCCAGTCACCGAGTTCAACCCGCAGCATGGGCAGCCGCCTCTGCCGGCGCGGTCTTCTCGATAGGTCAGGATGCGTTGCCGCAGCGACGCTGGCAACGGCTGCGGGAGCTTGGTAACAGGATCGGTGCAGACGTAGATCAGTTCACCACTGACCAGCGGGCGCTCTCGATGCCCGACCCGGAAGATCTCAACGCTGAAAGTCAGGCTCGTCGTGCCAAGACGTGAAGTGCGGCCGCAGACTTCGAGTTCATCGTCGTACAACGCCGGCGCGTGATATTCGAGCGTGGCCTTTCGCACGAAGAGATCTGCACCGATCGCGAGGAACGCTGCGGGATAGGTCATGCCAATCGCACGCCAGTATTCGGTGACGCAGACGTCACAGTAGGCAAGGTAGTGCCCGTTGAAGACGACACCCTGCAGGTCGACCTCGGCCCAGCGCACGCGCAGCGGCACACGATGCCCGAACTCCGCGTAGGCCACTACTGCGCGCCCTTCTTCGCATCGCCCGCGATCACGAACGTCATCCTGGACGGGTCGATGTACTTGCGGAAGGCCGCGTTCACCTGCTCCGGTGTCACTGCCCGCAGCCGTTCCTCGAACTGCTTCGAAAAGGCCCAGGTCCGTCCGAGGTCGAGGTTACCGATCCACCCGCTGGCGACGACCGGATCCTGCGAGCGGTTCAGTGTCCGGGACTGCAGCATCCCCTTCTTCGCGTCCTCCACCTCGGCCGCGGTGAATCCTTCCTTCAACGCCCGTTCCAGTTCCTCGCGCGTGGCCCGCTCGGCACGATTTACATTCTGCGGCGCCGACAAGCCGCCGATGGTGAAGGTCGAGTAGCGCTCGCGCGAACCCAGCGACAAGCCTGACCCTACGCCGTAACTCAGCCCATCCTTCTGGCGCAGCCGCAACATCAGGCGGTTCGATAGTCCGCTGCCTCCGCCAAGGATCTCGTTCGCGATCAGCAGGGCCGGCGCGTCAGGATCGTCGTCGCGAAGCGGGAAGTCCAGGCGCGCACGGAAGCTGGCGTTCTCCTTGTCGGGCGTGTCGATCATCATCCGCACGGGCTTGATGTCGCGGTACTCGCGATCAACCCGCGCGTAGGGGGCTTTCGAGGCCCACCCGGCGAACAGCTGTTTCAGCAGGGACTCGACCTCTTTCTCGTCGAAGTCGCCGACGATCGAGATCTCGCCGCGCGCCGTGCCATAGAAGTCCGCGTAGTACTTCTTCACCGATTCCAGCGACGTCCTGCCGACTTCGTCGATGCGCTGCTTGAGCGGAACGTAGTAGCGCGGGTCGCCCGGGGGATAAGTATTGAAGTGTGTCGCGATCGCGTCACGCGAAAGGGTCTCCGGATTGTCCAGCTGCGAGGACAGCCCCGTGACGATCTCCCGCTGCAACTGCTGGTACTCGGCCGGCGGGAAGCTCGCACCCCGCAGGACGTCGGCAAGCAGCCGCAACGACTCGGGCAGATGGTTGCGCGTGGTCTGGAACCCGAGCAGCCCGCCGGTCATCTGCAGCCGCGTCATCTCGTCGGCGATCTGCTGGCGCGAGAGCTTGTCCGTGCCGCGGCTGAGCATTGCGCCCGCCATCTCGCCCTCGATGCTGCGTCCGGTCAGCGAGGTGGGATCACCCCAGCGGAAATTGGTGCGGACGTTAACTGTTTCGCCACGGTTCTTCTTCGGCAGCAAAGCGATCTTCAGGTCGCCGACCGTTACGGTCCTTGAGCGCTTATCAATATTGTCCTGCGATGGATCGAAGGCCTCCCCCGACTGGCCGGCAGCAGAAGGCTTGTACTCGGCGAGCACCTGCGCCACAGCGGGGGCCACCGGGATCTCGGCCCGCTGCGGATTGTCGTCAGGGATGAAGAACCCGACGACCCGGTTGTCGCGCACGAAGTAGCGCGCAGCGGCTGCATCGACTTCGGCGGCCGTGATCTTGGACGCGCGGTCGCGGGCATGGAAGAAGAGCCGCCAGTCACCAAGCGCGATGTACTCCGACAGGCCGACCCCAAACGACTGCGGATTGGCCAGCGAGCGCTCGAACCCAGTCGCGTTCTGCTGTCGCGTGCGCTTGATCTCGTCTTCGCTAGGCGGCTGACTGCGCAACGATCCTTCGACGACGTCGATCAACGTCTGCGCCACGGGCTCGAGCGGTTCCCCTTTCTTGACGACCGCTCCGAACACCACGAATCCGGGGTCCCGGGTGAACATCGTGTAGCCAAACACTTGTGCCGCCTTGCCCGTCTCGACCAGCGCCTTGTAGAGACGACCGTTCGGGGTGTCGCCAAGGATGTCGACCGCAAAGTCCGCAGCAACCAGGTCTGGATGCAATGCACTTGGCACTCGGTAGGCTACCGTGACGATCTGGACCTCGCCTTTGCGGCGAATCGTGAATCGCCGCTCCCCATCATTCGTTGGCTCAACTGTCCAAAGCACCGGCAACTCGCGCTTCGGCCTCGGGATCTTGCCAAAGGCGTCGGCAATCCAGCGGATCGCTTTGGCTTCATCGAACTTGCCGGCGACGATCAGCACCGCATTGTCTGGCTGGTAATACCTGCGGTAAAAAGCCTGCAGATTCTCGATGCGCACGTTCTCGATGTCCGACCGTGCACCTATCGTCGACTTGCCATAGTTGTGCCAGTCGTACAGCAGCGCCTGTGTGCGTTCGAACATCAGTCTCGACGGGCTGTTCTTCCCCATCTCGAATTCATTGCGCACGACCGTCATCTCCGAGTCGAGATCCTTCTTCGCGATGAAGGAATTCACCATCGCGTCGGCCGACCAGTCGATCGCCCATTTCAGGTTGTCGTCACTGGCCTGGAAGGAAGAAAAGTAGTTCGTTCGGTCGAGCGAAGTGCTGCCATTGTTCTGGAATCCGCGCTTGCTGAATTCCGCATCCGGCTTCGGATGATTCTTCGAGCCCTTGAAGATCAGGTGCTCGAGCAGGTGCGCCATTCCGGTCTCGCCGTAGTTCTCCTGCCGCGAGCCGACCAGGTAGGTGATGTTGACGGTCGCCGTGGGCTTGGAAGGATCGGGGAACAGGATGAAGCGCAACCCGTTGGCAAGGCGGTACTCGGTGATGCCTTCGACGGTTTCGCCGCGGCTCACGCCGGCCGGCAAGGGCGGGCTCGCCTGCGCCAGTGCGGCGGCGGCCAGGATCCAGAGTGCAGCCGCGGCAAGTCCGCGGCGCATGAAGTGATTCATCAGTCCAGCTCCATCAAGCATAGGGTGGGTCGATTCTGCCAGCGGCCCGAGCACCCTCCCCCGCCATGCGACCAGGCGGGCAACGGGTGGTTCAGGACGCGCCGCAGAATGCGTGGATTGCAGCCGCGATTCGTTCCGGCTCTTCGTGAGCCAGCCAGTGCGTCGCGTCGGGCAGCCTTTCGATCGTAAGGTCGTCGACAAGTTCACTCAGGCCTTCAAGCAGGCGCGGCGGCAGTGCCGTATCGGCCCCACCCCACAACACCAGCGTCGGCACCCTGACCCGGAACTGCGCCGGGTCGAGCGTCAGGGCGGTGGGACCGGGCTCCGACGCGGTCGGCGGGTGCAGCGGAGAGGCGCGGTAGTAGTTGATCCCGCCGGTGAGGCCGCGCGCCCACGCCTCGCGATAGCGTGCCGCGCGCTCCGGCGTGTACCAGGCATGGTCCGGCCGCTGCATGCCCAGGAAGAAACCCTCCAGCGCCTGATAGTCGTGCTTGGCCAGGCCCTGTTCCGCGCCCGGCGCCCGCAGCCAGTTCATGTAGGCGCTGGCCGCCTGCTGCACGGGATCGCTGGCGAGATCGCGCCAGAACGGGATCGGATGCGGCGAGTTCAGCGAGACGAGGCGTTCGATGCGCTGCGGGTGCGCGATCGGCCCATTGCCACGCCGCCGCGCCGCCCCAGTCATGCGCGACCACGGTCACGCGCGGCCATTGCAGGGTGCTCGCACAGGCCTTCAAGGTCAGCCACGATTTCGCGGATGCGATAGGCGGAAACGTCGACGGGCTGGCTCGAAAGATTGAAGCCGCGCAGGTCGGGCGCGACAGCATGCCAATTCTTCGCGAAGTGCGGCAACACGTCTTCCCAGGCCGCCCAGTACTCGGGGAACCCGTGCAGGAACAGGATCGGCCGCGCCGCCGGTGCGCCGACGCTTGCGTAGTGCAGGCGTATGCCCCGACCGACGTCGGCGAACTGCCCCGTCGAGATCATTCCGCGGAGGCCGGCCGGGCCTGCGGGCGGGTCGCGTAGGGATCGGCCGGTGAACTTCCCGCGAGTGCCGCCGCGAAGCGCGCTTCCACCCCCGGCAGGATCTGCGGATGCGTGAATACGAAGAATCGGTTCGCGCGCACCGCGTCGAACGTCATCGCAGCGACGTCGGCAGCGCTGACATCCGGCCACTTGAGACCGCCTTTTCAAGGCCGGCCTGTGCCAGGCGCCCGGATGGAACCTCTGAGTCGTTCGCCAGTTCCGCCGGCCGATTGCGGTGGGATTGCGCGATGCCGGTTGGGACGAAGGCCGGGCACAGCAGACTGACTCCCAATCCCGACTGGGCCAGCCGCAGGTCGTGATACAGCGTCTCCGTGAGTGCGACCACGGCGTGCTTCGACACGTTGTAGACCCCCATGAGCGGCGGTGCGAGCCAGCCGGCCATCGAGGCCGTGTTGACGATGTGGCCCGTCTCGCCGCTCGCTTCGGCCGCAAGCATGCGCGGCACGAAGTGGCGGATGCCGTGCACGACCCCCATCAGGTTGACCCCCATCACCCACTGCCAGTCGCGCTCGGAGTTCTCCCACAGGTAGCCGCCGCAGCCGACGCCGGCGTTGTTCATCAGCAGGTTCACGCTGCCAAGCTCAGCGAACACGCGGTCGGCCAGTTGTGCAACCTGACGGCTGTCGGCTACGTCGAGCACCTGGTCGAGCACGGTGACGCCACTCTCGCGCAGCTCATTGACGATCGCATCAAGCGCGTCGGGCTGCACGTCGGTGAGCACCAGGCGCATGCCGCGGCGAGCCGCCAGGCGCGCAAACTCACGTCCGAAGCCGCCGCCCGCGCCGGTGATGACAGCGACTTTGTCGTCGAAGATTTCCATGAAGTCGAGGATAACCCAGCCCCCGAGCCGGTCCCGCCAGGGCGTTGGCATGGGGTCTGAGCTTGATTGCCCGTTGCTCCAGCTCGTCGTCACTTCGAGCATCGCTCCATCAATGGAATCGACGCGCTTAGCTGCGCTGGAGACCAACTGCCGTGGCGATCGCTCTTGTGTCGACCGCCACGGCCCAAGCGTGGTAGCGCACCCCGCTACTTCATTGGCACGAACCGGCTCGCGCTATAGAGATTGCGCTGAAGGTCATTCTGGCCAAAGAGCAGTGGCACCGTGTCGTTGGTGAGGTACCTGGGCAGCAGGTTCACGTAGAACGGACTGTTCGGTAATGCTCGAGGGGCAATACGCCTGCGACGTCAGGCGTCCATCCCGCGGATAAGGTGGCACGAGATGAAGTGACCCCAAAGAGTTGGCATCGCCAGTGCGCGAGCAGCTCGTTACTCTTAAACAGGTCCGTGCGATTCGACCGTGGGCCCCCGGATGAGAGAAATGTGAGGTCAACATGGCTGCGACGACTGTTCTTCGCTGGTTTCATCCCAGATCGGACCCGCCGATCGTTCAGAGGGTCATCGTGGAAACCGAGGAACAGCTCGCGCTCCGCAACCAGAAGAGACTGGAGCAGGCCAAACGGACCCTTGGAGGGCGTTACGTTCTGCACCCGAGCAACCAGGTGACTCGACAACGTGAAGAGCGGCCGCGCACGATGGCCGCCCGTGCGCCTATGCCGGACAAGTTGCGCAAATCAAAGCAGGCAAATCCGACCGAGCGCCTCGCCTGAGGACACCCGCGGCTGATCGACGGTGCGGTCGCGCGCCGCCGGCAACCTTGCGATCGGAACTCGAGCGACCGGGCACGCGGAAACCCTGCTGCCACGACATCCAGCTGGGCTCATGGACTCATGGGCTTATGGACAAACCCGCGACTCACCCTGACGACAGTCCTGCTTCGCAGCTGGCAGCCGTAGCGATTGACGTGCGCGGCTTTGCCATCGAAGATCGCGTAGACGCCCTTGGAAGACTGGGCTGGACAAGGTAACGCTCCGGCGGGTACCTGATTGCGCGGGCAAGCGATACCACGAGGATGTAGCACGGATGTACCCGTCCGACCGCAAGTACACGAAGGACTTCCTGTGGCTGCGGGTTGAGGGCGCTATTGCCAGCATCGGGTTGACCGATTACGCGGTGAAAATGCTGAGTGAAGTCAGCGCCATCACGCTTCCCGCCATGGGACGGGTACTTGCAAGCGGCGAGACCTTCGGTTCAGCGGAGGGACTTAAGTCAGCCACGGATCTCCTTGCGCCAGTAAGTGGTGTCGTCAATGCGACCAACACGGAACTCCTTGATCAGCCGGCGCGCATCCAGGCGGACCCGCACGGTACCTGGGTCGTCAAGCTCGAACTGTCCGATCCCAACCAGGTCGCGGCGTTGCTCACTAACACGCAGTTTGAGGAACACCTGCGACCGGTTTCGAAGCCGGCGCGGGCGACCGATACTGGTCGACCAAAGGGTTCGGGTTCAGCACTACCCACTCCACCTTCTCGAGTCGCGGCGTCTGTGCCCGCCTCCCCCGGAGTCTCCGTCGAGCCCGAGAAGGCCATCCGCCTGCTCTGGTCCGTGCGTCTTCGCGACAGTCGCCTTCATGGCGACAACTCCGCGTTTGGCGACGATGATTACTCAGGCGGATCGTATTTCTCATGGCGCGAGCGCGACATCGCATTCACGAGTGAACGGAAAGCGGATGGGGGCCTGGATCGACGCTACCAGTGGCGCGACACAACGCACACGCGCGTGAGCGCGGCTGGCCTGTCCAGTTCAACAAAGTCGCACACCGACTATGCCGGCACGTGGGACATCGACGTGGTCGGTCGCGTGGCCTACCTGGTGCTGCAGGACCGAGAGCGCGGGCGCCTGCGCCTTCGACTTGAAGAGGGCCTGCGCGGGGCCGTGCTGCTTGACGGCCGGCCTTACGCGCTGCAGAAGCGGTAAATCCATTTCTCGTCAAACGGCAAGCGGAAGCCGTGCGTCAGACAAACATGGCGAATCCGGCGAACGGCGGAAACACTCCCGGCCAACTGCAGCGCTCGCGTCTCGTGGTCAGTATCCACCGAAAGCAGTTGTAGACGTGCATCCCGATGGCGCGCGTCACTCGGTGCGCTACGGATAAGTCCGACGATTTGAGTTAGCGAAGCCAGGGGTATGCGCCGATTCAAACCTGGGCGGCGGCTTCGTCGATCGTGTTGTCCACGCTGGCCTGCACCTTGTCGCGCAGTGCGGCCAAGAATGGCCGAATTAAATCGGGAAGTCGACGCTGGCCGGTCGCTCGGGGGCGGGCGGCCGGGGCTCGGACGGGTCGCGCGGTGTGCCCGAGATTACCGTCGCATGTTCCTTCACCAGCATGCTCTTGTATCTGAGCCGTGCGAGGACGGTGGCCTCACCGAGCGCGACCAGGTCGATCCGGCCATCGCGCGCGGCAAGGGTCGCGCTTTGAACGTCCACGGCGATCTCGAGCGCCAGCTCCAACGGCGGCGGCGAGCTGCCCGCCAAACGCGTGTCGAGCACAAGATGCGAAGGTTGATGAAATGGTGTGCCGCTCGACATTGATGAGCACCTGCGGCCCCCGTGTCAGCGCACTCAGCTGAACCGATCGGTGCATTGCGGGCAACTGTACCCACCCTTGTGCGAGCACGTCGAGCATGTCAACGTCGAGCGCGCGGTTCAGCTCGTTCGCCGCGCGTTCAGCGGCGGCGCCGCGGAATCGCTCGAAGAATGGCGCAACCGCGGATTCGTCCTTGCTCTGTTCGAACAGTGCCTTCTCGACGTCTTCCCCGCCGACCTCGATTGGCGCGTGCAGCCTGACCCGCCCATGCAGGGTACTCGCACGATGTTCGATCGAGATCCCTTCGACGTCCAGAGGCGGCGCCAGCACGATCGTTGTTGCGACGGGAACGAGCCGCGCAGAGAATCGGAATTCAGACGATGCGCCGATCGCTGAGAGGCCGCGGGCGTCGGATTCGGCGGGCCGCTGATCGACGGGCTGCTGGCGTTGAGGGAGCGCTGGCGGCGACGTGCTTTCGCCAGCCGCCATCTGGCCGCGTAGCAACCGCCGACGCATCAGGAGCGCACCCGACAACAGTCCGAGCGAAGCGCCAGCGGCGAATATGAGCGCAGCGATGGCCGAGAACGCGGCGGGAAACTGACCGCGTGCTCCGGACGGATCGATTGGCTCCTGAGGCTGCACGGGGACGGCCGCCGCTGCGGACGCAAGTCCCGTTGTGGACTCCGGCGCGCTCGATGCCGCAGCCACCAGGGCCGGCGCCGTAACCGGATTTCTGCTTGCAGCGCCAGCCAGCGAGCCGTCCGATATCTGCAGGATGACCGCGCTCCCTGGGCGGACGAGAGCGGCGGGTGCAGGTTCCTGCGCAAGCACTTCACCCGCTGGGGCTGCGCTGGCCGTTTCAATTCCTTCGACTTCGAAACCGGCCAGCGCCTGGGCAGCGTCCGTGAAGCTGCGACCGATCACGTGCGGTACCGACTGGTTCTGTTGCGCGGAAGTCGGACTACCGGTAGCGACCGACTTGGACTGCGTCGACGCTCTGGGTCGCGGTGCAGGCTTCGCATCGCGGCAGGCGCCTCGGCTCCGTACGTACTCGCGCGCCTCGGGCGAAACCGAGGCGCATGGCAAGGGCTGCGCTGTGGCCGTAGTTACGCCGAGCAGCAACGCCGCGCTCACAAGCCACGAGATCCTGCCTCGCTTCATGGCTCTCCGTCGGTCACGTGCGGAAAACTAACGGACCTCGGCGAGGTCACGCTCAGCCATTCTCCCGCTTACAGCGACCAGGTCAATACGTCGAAACTCGATGCTCACGACCCCTCGCCGAACAATGTGGCCAAGATCAACGGGCCGATAAGGCTCGAGCACGCAACTCTGGACAGTCAGTTTTCATTCGATCGTGGCGAGCATTGAGTCCCCGGTCAGGCGGACGGCCGCAAACGCGCTTCGATCGTTTGCACTGCCTGCCAGGCTCGGCCCCTGCCCTGATCGAGCCTCAGGGCGATCAGTTCCGGCAGCCCTGCCAAGTCCGCACCTGGGTACAAGCAATGCCCGCAAGCAGGAAGACAAGGGCGGGTTCTGGTCGCAGAATAGAAACTCCATCGCACAGCGGAGGCGCCGATGCGGAGCCTGGACGAAGAGATCGCAAAACATCTGCGGGACGCGGCGTCTGCCGGGGAACTCGAGCAGGCGCCCAGTTACGGCAAGCCCCTCGCCGAGGACGATGGCTGGGACGAGACGCCGGAGGCCCTGCGGATGCCGTTCAAGATCCTCAAAGACGCCGGCGTGGCACCGCCCGAGATTGCGATGTTCCACCAGCGCGCCGAACTGCGGGCGCGAATCCGGACGGAGGCCGACGGCCCGGAACGCGACGCGCTGGAACGAAAGCTGAATGACATCGAACTGGCCATCGCACTCCGACTCGAAGCGCTGAAAAACAATGCGCAGGGGTAAGCACCCGGACCTGGGCTTTGTGCCTGCCATGACCGATGGCGCAGCGGGGACCGTGCCGGCGGCATGAAGGCAATACCGGCCACGCAGCACTGGTTCGAACGTGCCGTCATCGGCCTGAACCTGTGTCCCTTTGCCAAGGCCGTGCATGTGAAGCAGCAGATCCGTTGGGTCGAAAGCGCGGCGCGTGACGCCCAGGCGCTACTCGACGACCTGGTGCGGGAACTGCAGTTCCTGGCCGCGGCCGACCCCGAGTTGGTGGACACCACGCTGCTGATCCACCCGCACGCGCTGAACGACTTCCTGGACTACAACGACTTCCTTGACGTCGCTGACGGCGCGGTCGTCCAACTGGGGCTCGACGGCGTGCTGCAGGTGGCGAGCTTTCACCCCGACTATCAGTTCGAAGGCACCGCGCCAGGAGACGTCGAAAACCTCAGCAACCGCTCGCCCTACCCCACATTGCACCTGCTGCGCGAAGACAGCATCGCGCGCGCAGTGGCCGCCTACCCGGACGCAGCCGCCATTTACGAGCGCAACATTGAGACGTTGCGTCGACTCGGTGCCCGGGGCTGGGACCAGGCACTGTCCACGACCCTCGCGAAACCTGAGGAATAGTCCGAGACTGGGTGGATCGAATTCGACTTACACGAGCTTGACGAGCTGCTTGCCGAAATTCGCGCCACGCAGCATGCCGAGGAAAGCCTGGGGCGCGTTCTCGATACCGTTGGCGATTGTCTCGCGGTACTTGATGCGCCCGGCAATGACATGCGAGCCGAGTTCCTTCAGCGCGGCGGACCAGACCTCCATGTGCTCGCTGACGATGAAGGCCTGCATCTTCAACCGGCTGACCAGGAACCAGGTCGGATTGGTGATCGGGATCGGCTCACCATCGTAACCGGCGATGAGGCCGCACAGCGCTATGCGGCCGAACGCATTCATGCGCGGCAGCACGGCGTTCATGATGTTGCCGCCGACGTTCTCGAAATAGCCGTCGACACCCTGCGGTGCGGCGTCCTTCAGCGCGCGGTTGACGTCCTGTGTCTTGTAGTCGATGCAGGCATCGAAGCCGAGTTCCGCCACGACGTGGCCGCACTTGTCGGCGCCGCCCGCAATGCCGACCGCGCGGCACCCGGCGATCTTGGCCAGCTGGCCCACGACGCTGCCCACCGCACCGGCCGCCGAAGAGACGAGGATCGTCTGGCCCTCCTTGGGTTCGATGATCCTGTTGAGGCCGTACCACGCCGTCACGCCGGGCATGCCCACTGGCCCCAGGTAGGCAGACAGGGGCACGACGCGCGCATCGACCTTGTAGATACCGTTGCCGTCGCTGACGCCGAACTCCTGCCAGCCGAGCTGGCCCAGGACCTTGTCGCCCGCCTTGAACTGCGGGTTGCGCGACTCCACCACGGTGCCGGCCGTGCCGCCGATCATGACTTCACCCAGCGCCTGCGACGCGGCGTAGGACTTCGACTCGTTCATGCGTCCGCGCATGTACGGGTCGAGCGACAGCCACTCGTTGCGGACGAGGAGCTGCCCTTCTTTCAAGGCCGGCGTCTGGACCTCCTCGAGCCGGAAGTTCGACGTCGACGCGGCCCCGGTCGGGCGGTTGGCGAGGACGATGCGACGATAACTGGGCATGCGGTTTCCTTGGTTCGGTCGTGACTAATACACCGAGACACCACCATCGACGGCGAGTATCTGTCCGGTGATGTGTCGTCCAGCGTCGGACGCGAACAGCAACGCGGCGCCCTTGAGGTCTTCCTCGTCGCCGATTCGCTTGAGTGGCGCGAACTGCGCGAGCGCCTCGGCGCCGAACTGCGCCAGCACGCCCTTCGTCATCTTGGAGGGGAAGAAGCCGGGGGCCAGCGCGTTGACCGTGATGTTGTAGCGCCCCCATTCGGAGGCGAGCGCCCGCGTGAAGTTCACGAGCGCTCCCTTGCTGGTGTTGTAGGCGATCGTGTGCATCAGGTCGGGCGGATTGCCCAGCAGTCCCGCGATGGAAGCGACATTGACGATGCGTCCGTAGCGGCGCGGGATCATGCTGGCCTTGCCGATCGCCTGCGTCAGCAGGAACACTCCGCGGATGTTCAGGTTCATGACCTTGTCCCAGGCCTCCACCGGATGATCCTCGGCGGGAGCGCCCCAGGTCGCCCCGGCGTTGTTCACGAGTATGTCGACGTGGCCGAGTCGCTCGATGGCCTGCTGCGCCAGGCGAGAGATGTCGGCGTCAAGCGCGCCGTCGGCGGCGATCCAGGTGGCATCCACCCCTTGCGAACGCAGCTGAGCGCACGCGGTTTCGAGTTCATCGGCCTTGCGGGCCGACAGCAGCACGCGGGCGCCCATTTCGCCAAGGCCCTGGGCGATCTGCAGGCCCAGTCCGCGCGAGCCGCCCGTGACTAGCGCGGTGCGCCCGGTGAGGTCCAGTCGTTGCTTGAGGCTCACTGCGTCACACCTCGTAGTCCATGCACTGCCGCTCCAGCCTCACCGCGCCGATGAACGGCTTGATCGCAAGATGCTGCGGATGACCCTGGTAGGCGTCGAGTGCGGCCTTGTCGCGGAACACGGCGTACAGCACCACGTCGTAGGTGGCTTCGAGCCCCGGCTGCGCCAGCGCGACCTCGAACTTGATGACGCCCGGCAGGGCAGCGCACGATTCCAGCTTCTCCTTCAGGCGCCGCGCATTGACGGCGCGGTCCGCGCCTTCGGCGTGCTCTTTGAGCTTCCACATCACGATGTGTCTCAGCATGGGGTCCTCAGAACCAGGAGTCCTTCATTTCAAGCGTCGTCGCGTCGAGCGACTCGACGAGTTCCAGCATCGCATCCACCTTCGGCAATTCATACAGGAAGAAGTAACGGCAGGCCTGCCACTTGCCATGATAGAAGTCGTTGCCGTCATGGCCGTAGTGGCGTGACGCCGCGAGCGACTGCTCGAGCCAGATCCAGGCCAGCACCACGTGGCCGAACGCCTCCAGGTAGGGCGTGGCGTTGGCGAGCGTCCGCGCGGGGTCACCCGCCGCCCACGCGCGCTGCGTGACCGTCGCGACGCGGCGCACGCGGTCCGCCAGCATCGCGGCCCAGCGCTGCGTGTCCGGGTGGCGCGCGTGGGTCGCGCGACCGATCGTGCCTTCCATGCGGGCGCCGAGCAGCCTGAACGCGGCGCCGTCCTGCATGACGACCTTGCGTCCCAGCAGGTCCAGCGCCTGGATGCCGTGCGTGCCCTCGTGGATCGCGTTCAGCCGGTTGTCGCGATAGAACTGCTCGACCATGTAATCGCGCGTGTAGCCATAGCCACCGTGCACCTGGATCGCCAGCGCGTTGCCTTCCAGGCACCACTGCGACGGCCAGCTCTTCGCGATCGGCGTCAGGATCTCGAGCAGCAGCGTGGCCTCGTCGCGATCCGCGGCGGACTCGGCAGTCCTCTCTTCGTCGAGCAGGCGCGCGCAGTAGAGATTGAGCGCCAGCGCCCCTTCCGCGTATGCCTTCTGCGCCAGCAGCATGCGCTTCACATCCGCATGCTGGATGATCGGGACCTGCGGCTGCGCCGGGTCCTTGCCTTCCGGTCCGATGGGCCGCCCCTGCGGGCGTCCGCGCGCGTATTCGAGGGCGTGCAGGTAAGCGGTGTAGCCGAGCATCGCCGCGCCCAGACCGACGCCGATGCGCGCCTCGTTCATCATGTGGAACATCGCAGCGAGACCGCGGCCCGGCTCGCCGACGAGATAGCCGATCGCGCCGGCCCGGCCCTCGGGCCGGAACTTGCCTTCGCCGAAATTCAGCAGGCAGTTGGTCGTCCCGCGGTAGCCCATCTTGTGATTGAGACCGGCAAGCGCGACGTCGTTGCGCTCGCCCAGCGTGACGCGCGATTCGGCGCCGCTGCCCGTAACCGCCACCAGGCGTTTCGGCACGACGAAGAGCGAAATCCCGCGCGTGCCGGGCACGAGCTTCCCATCCGCGCCGGGAACCTTCGCCAGCACCAGGTGCACGATGTTCTCCGACAGCTCGTGCTCGCCGGCGGAGATCCACATCTTGTTGCCGGTCAGCGCGGTACTGCGGACCCAGCGGCGAGTCGCGCTCGAACTCGGCACGGGTCGTGATGTCCGACAGCGACGAGCCCGCCTGCGGCTCCGACAGGCACATCGTGCCGAAGAAGCGGCCCGCCAGTTCGGGACGAACGAAGGCATCGACCTGCGCCGGCGACCCGTGCGCCAGCAGCAGGTTGGCGTTGCCAATGGTGAGCAAGGCGTAGCCGCTGGTCGCGACATTCGCGCCCTTGAAGTAGGCAAACACGGCCTTCGCCACCGTCAGCGGCAACTGCATGCCGCCCAACTCCTCGTCGTGCTCGGCCGCCATCAGGCCCGCCGCAGCGAAGGCGTCGAGCGCCTGCCGGATCTCGGGGATCAGCGTGACGCGCTCGCCGTCGAACTGCGGCTCGTTGAGGTCACCCTTGCGTGCGTGCGGCGCGAACAGATCGGTGGCGATCCGCTCGGCGGTGTCGAGCGCCGCATCGAAGGTCTCGCGCGAGTGCTCGGAATACCGCGGCCGTTGCGTCAGCGCCTCGACGTCGAGCCACTCGTAGAGCAGGAACGCCAGGTCGCGCCGGCTGAGGATCGTCTCCATCGTCTCTACTTCGGCCAGCGACCGGACGGCGGCCGCGGCAACCAGCAACGGGGCCGGCTCCCAGAAGCCGGATCGGCATGCGGGTTGGCAGCAAAGCGCTTCATCGTCGCCACCACGTTCGGCAGACCCACCTGCTGCGCGTGGAACATCGGCCCGCCGGTCGCGACCGGAAATCCGTAGCCCGTCAGGTAAACGACGTCGATGTCGCTCGCGCGCAGCGCGATGCCTTCGGCCAGGATGCGCGCGCCTTCATTCACCAGCGCGTAGACACAGCGCTGCACGATCTCCTCGTCGTCGATCCGGCGCGGACGCAGGCCGATTTCGGCGCGGTAGGCCTCGATCATCGTGTCGATCTCGGGGTCCGGCAGCGGGGTCCGGTTGCCGGCTTCGTAGCGGTACCAGCCCTTGCCGGTCTTCTGCCCCAGCCGGCCGAGTTCGACGACGCGATCGGCCGATGCGGCTGTAGGTGATGTGCGGCTTTTCGACATAGCGCCGCTGGCGGATCGCGTAGCCGATGTCCATGCCCGCCATGTCGTACATCGTGAACGGGCCCATCGCCATGCCGAACTTCGACAGCGCGGCGTCGATCTGCTGCGGCGAGGCGCCCTCGTCGACCAGGAACAGCGACTGCCGGATGTATTGCTCGAGCATGCGATTGCCGATGAAGCCGTCGCACACGCCCGAGACGACGCCCACCTTCTTCAGGCGCTTGGCGAGCTGCATCACCGTCGCCAGCACGTCCTTCGCCGTCTTCTTCCCCCGCACGACCTCCAGCAGGCGCATGACGTTGGCCGGGCTGAAGAAATGCGTGCCGATGACATCCTGCGGCCGCGAGGTGGCCGCCGCGATCTGGTCGACGTCGAGCGTCGACGTGTTGGTCGCCAGGATTGCGCCGCGTTTCATCACCGCATCGAGCCGGGCGAAGATGTCCTGCTTGACGACCATGTCCTCGTAGACCGCCTCGATGACGATGTCGGCACTGCCGAGCGCGTTGAAGTCCAGCGTGGGCTTGCAGCAGCGCGACGCGCTGCTCGACCTGTTCGGCCGTCAGGCGTCCCTTCTTCGCGGTCGCCTCCCAGTTGCGACGGCACATCGCGCAGTCCGCGATCCAGCGCCGCCTGGTCCTTCTCGAACACCGTGACGGGAATGCCGGCATTGGCAAAGCTCATCGCGATGCCGCCGCCCATCGTGCCGAAGCCGAGAACGGCGGCGCTACGGATCGGCCGCGTCGGCGTGTCCTCCGGGACATCCGGGATCTTCGCGGCGGTCGCGCTCGGCGAAGAACGCGTGCCGCAGTGCCTTCGATTCCTGCGACTGCACGAGTTCGATGAAGTAGCCGCGCTCGCTGCGCCAGTCCCTCCTCGAACGGCTGCGTGACCGACGGCTTCGACTGCATCGACGCACCTCAGCGGCGCGGGCAGCCCGCGCGCCTGTCGCGTCACCTCGGCGCGCGCGGCGGCGAAGAACACCTCGGCCGTCACCCCGGCAGGCAGCGCGGCGCGACCGATCGCGCAAGCTTGGGGTGCCGGCTGCGCTTGACCACTTCGGCGGCGAACTGCAGCACGCCGTCGAAAGAGCTGCGATCCACCAGGCGTTCAACCAGCCCGTGCTTCAGCGCCTCCGCGGCCGGTATCGGGTCGCCACTGACGATCATCCGCAGGCCGAGTTCCGCACCGACGGCGCGCGGCAGCCGTTGCGTGCCTCCCGCGCCGGGCAGCAGGCCGATCTTCACTTCGGGCAAGCCGAGCGACGCATCGGGAGTCGCGACCCGGTAGTTGCATCCGAGGGAGGTTTCGAGCCCGCCGCCCATGCACACGCCGTTGATGGCGGCGATCACCGGCTTGGGCGAACGTTCTACCGCATCGATCAGCTGCAGCAGGTTCGGCTCCGCAAGCGCAGCCGGTGTATTGAACTCGCGGATGTCGGCGCCGCCGGAGAACACGCGGTCGGTGCCGGTGATGACGATAACCTTCACGGCAGCGTCGTCGAGCGCGCGTTCGAGCCCGTCCAGCAGCGCCTTGCGCGTAGCGTGACCGAGCCCGTTGACGGGCGGATTGTCGATCTGCAGCACGGCCACCTGGCCGCGACGCTCGTAATGCGTGGTCATTGCGAAGACTCCGTTGGAATGTAAGTGCGGCTCAGACCTCGAGCCACTCCTGGCGGACAAGCGAGTTGGACCTCAGTTCGTCGGGGGTGCCACGGAACACCATGTGCCCGTGGCCCATGACATACACGCGCTGCGAGATCTGCATGGCGATCGTCAGCTTCTGTTCGATCAGGAGGATGGACAGGCCGCGGTCACGCAGTTCAAGCAGGAACCGGCCCACCAGCTCGACGACCATCGGCGCCAGGCCTTCGGTCGGTTCATCGATGATGACGAGTTCCGGATCACCCATCATGGTACGCGCGAGCGTCAGCATCTGCTGTTCGCCACCCGACAGCACGCCCGCGGCCGTACGGGCGCGCTCCTGCAGGCGGGGAAACAGGCGCCAGACGTCCGCGTAGCTCCAGCTGCCCCGTCGGCCACGCTGGATGCCGAGCCGCAGATTCTCCTCGACCGTGAGCGTCGGGAAGATGTCCCGGCTTTCGGGAACATAGCCGACACCGAGTTGGGCGATCTCGAAGGTCGCGAGCCGCGTCAGGTCGCGCGACTTGAACTCGACCGTGCCCGTAGCATCGACCAGCCCCATGATGGCCTTGGCCGTCGTCGAGCGGCCGACACCGTTGCGGCCGAGCAGGCTGACGATCTCGCCTCGCCCGACCGTCAAGGTCCACGCCGTGCAGCACGTGACTCTTGCCGTAGTAGGCCTGCAGGTTCTCGACATGCAGCAGGGGCTCGCTGGCGCGACCCTCCGCGCTCTGCGCTGCGGTGCGAGCCTGCTCGGAACGGTTGATCGCTGTGGTCATGCGACCTCTGCCTCCGCGCCCAGGTATGCCTCCCGCACGGCAGGGTTGGCTCGGATCTCGGCAGGCGTCCCCGAGGCGATGATCTGGCCGTACACCATCACCGTGATGCGATCCGCCAGCCCGAAGACCACACCCATGTCGTGCTCGACCATGACCAGCGTCCTGCCCTGCGTGACCTCGCGAATCAGGTCGACCGCATGCCGGCTTTCGGCGCGGCTCATGCCCGCCGTCGGCTCGTCGAGCAGGATCACGCTTGCACCGCCGGCGATGGTGATGCCGATCTCGAGCGCGCGCTGTTCCGCGTAGGTCAGCAGGCCGGCCAGCGTGTCACGCCGGCGCCGCAGACCGACCTGCTGCAGCACTTCGTCGGCGCGAGCCTCGGCATCGGCCAGCCGGTTGAGATTCTTCCAGAACGCATAGCGGTGGCCGAGTGACCACAGTACGGCGCAGCGCAGGTTCTCGAAGACCGACAGGCGGTGAAAGATGTTCGTGATCTGGAAGCTGCGCGCCAGACCGCGGCGGCTGATCTCGATACGGTTTGCGGTTCGTGATCGGAGTCCCGTGCAGACGGATGTCGCCTGCCGACACACCGAAACCGACCGCTGACGAGATTGAACAGCGTCGACTTGCCCGCGCCGTTCGGACCGATGATCGCGTGTCGCTCGCCGGCAGCGATCGCGAGATCGACGCCGCGGATGATCTCGGACTTGCCGAAGCTCTTGCGGACACCCTCCAGTTCGAGCGCGGCCGTCATGTCGGATTGTCCCGGACCCAATCTTCGATCTCCTGCTGGATCGCGTCCCATGAACGCCGGAACCCGTGCTGGTAGTACGCAAATGCCACAAGGCTCGCCAGGAGAAGTGAGGCCGCGAATACCCACGGGCCGGGCAATCCCGTGTCCATCGGGAATCCGAACAGCGACAACACCGATCCCTGGCCAGCATCGAGCGTGACATGGTACGTAAGCTCGATCAGCATCACGGTGCCGAGCGCCATGCCAAGCGCCGTGACGATGACACCCACGTACGGGTCGCGCAGCCGGGTGAACTTCCTGAACTTCAGCACGCGCAGGTTCATCAGCAGCAGGCTCGACAGCCCGCCCGGCGCGAACATGACCAGCAGCACGAAGGAACACGCCGAGGTAGAGCTGCCATGCCTTCGTGTACTCGGACAGCGCGACGGCGAAGAAGGTGAACACGACGGCCCCGAGGATCGGCCCGAAGAAGAACGACGCGCCACCGATGAAGGCGGCCAGCAGCACGCCGCCTGACCGGATCGCACTGACGTTTTCCGCGGTGACGACAATCTCGAAGTTGATCGCCGTGAGGCCGCCGGCAATGCCCGCAAAGAAGCTCGACAGGATCAGCATCAGCCACCGCACGCGCTGCGCGTTGTAGCCGATGAACTCGACGCGTTCCGGGTTGTCGCGCACCGCGTTCGCCATGCGGCCGAGCGGTGTCTGGGTCAGCGCGTACATGGCCACCATGCAGGCGAGGCACCACACGGCGATCAGTGCGTAGACCTGGATCTGCGGACCGAAGGTAAGCGACCCGATGCCGGCGAAGGGCGGACCCGCCGTACGATCCCCCGTGATGCCGCCCTCCCCGCCGAAGACTCCCGGAAACATGAGTGCCGCGGCGAACACCATCTCACCGATGCCGAGCGTGATCATCGCGAAGGGCGTGCCGGCCCGGCGCGTCGTCAGGAAGCCGAGCACGACCCCGCACAGGGCCGCGCCGCTGCCGGCGATCAGCGGCAGCAGGGAGATCGGCCACGCCAGCCTGCCGTCGGCGATCCAGCGCATGGCATGGATGGCGAAGAACGCACCCAGCCCTGAGTACACCGCGTGGCCGAAGCTGAGCATCCCGCTCTGGCCAAGCAGCATGTTGTAGCTCAGCGCGAAGATGATCATGATGCCCATCTGCGACATCAGCGTCAGGGCAAAGCCCTGCCGGAACGCCATCGGCAGGAGCGCGAAGAGCAGCGCCGTGAGGCCCCACAGCAGCCAGCGACCCACGTTGATCGGCTGGAAGCGAACCACGCGCGACGCGTGCATGGGTCAGCCCTCGCGCGTGCCGAGCAGGCCCTTCGGCCGCACGATCAGCACCAGCACCAGCAGCAGGTACGGCAGCACCGGCGCCACCTGAGACAGCGACAACGCCAGCATCGGCTGCAGCAGGCTGTCCGGAGCAACCGACACGCCCAGCCAGGCCAGGACCGTCGCGCCGCTCAGATCGGACACCTTGCCGAAACTTTCGAGCAGCCCGATCAGCAGCGAGGCAATGAACGCGCCGGCGAGCGAACCGAGCCCGCCCACGACGATGACGACGAAGACGATCGCGCCGACCGTCCCGGCCATCGCCGGCTCGGTCACGAACGCGTTGCCGCCGACCACGCCGGCGAGCCCAGCGAGCGCGGCGCCGGCTCCGAACACCAGCATGAACACACGCGGCACGTTGTGGCCGAGCGCCTCGACCTGCTGCGGGTGGGTCAGCGCCGCCTGGATCACGAGCCCGACGCGCGTGCGCGTGAGCCCCAGCCACAACACGCCCAGCATGCCGACCGCCACCGCCATCATGAACACGCGGTACTGGGGAAAGGTGATGCCGATGCTGCTGCAGCCAGACCACCGGCCCGTCGAGTTCCGCCGGCACGCGGTAAGGCACGGCGGCGCGGCCCCAGATGACCTGAACCAGTTCGACGACGATGTAGGACAGGCCGAAGGTGAACAGGAGTTCCGGGACGTGACCCCACGGGTGGACGCGGCGCAGTCCCCAGCGCTCCACCGCCGCCCCGAGGATGAACAGCAGCGCAGGAGCGACCAGCAGCGCCGGCCAGAATCCGAGCCAGGCGCTGACCTGATAGCCGAAGTAGGCGCCGAGCATGTAGAAGCTGGCGTGCGCGAAATTGAGCACGCCCATCATCGAGAAGATCAACGTGAGTCCGGAGGCCAGCATGAACAGCAGCAGGCCGTAGCTCACGCCGTACAGGGTCTGGCTCAGGACGGCTTCAAGCAAGCGCGGAACTTTCGAAACGAACCGGCCCGGAACGACGGGCCGGCGAAGGGAATCGCGCCGGAGCTTACTGTGGCCGCGGCGGACGCTTCATCTGGCAGCTCGTCGGCTGCGACGCGACGTAGGTGGGAAAGGCCGCTTCCGTCTTCCACGTGTAGCCGGTCTTCTCGATGTCGTGCCTGTTAGGCCCGCCGACCCGCGTCCAGGATGAGATCCACAGCGGCTGCAGCAACTGATGATCAGTGGCACGCATCTCGATCTCGCCATGCGGCGCGTTGAGCTTGACGCCTTCCATCGCATAGGCAACCTTCAGCGGATCGGTCGAGCCGGCGCGCCTGATGCCTTCCGCCAGCACCGCGAGCGACGTGAAGCTCGCCACCGTGAACCACTCGTCATTGAAGCGCTTCTTGTAATTCCAGGTAGACCTTCTCGTACGGATAGTTCGGGAGCAATGTTGGGATGCCAGTAGGACACCATCCGCACACGATCCTCGCCGGCGGCGCCCATGGCCGTCGGCGTGCCGGAGGTGCCCGCGTAGTAGGTATAGAACTGTGCCTTGAGTCCCGCATCGCGCGCGGCGCGCACCAGCAGTGCGAGGTCCGGGCCCCAGTTGCCGGTGATGACCGTGTCGGCGTTGGCGCCCCTCATCTTCGCGATGTAGGGCGAGAAATCACGGACCTGGCCGAGCGGGTGCAGGTCGTCGCCAACGATCTTGATGTCCGGGCGCTTGCGCGCCAGCATTTCCTTGGCCACGCGCGAGACCTGCTGGCCATGAGAGTAGTTCTGGTTGATCAGGTAGACGTTCTTCACTTCGGGCCGCCCCTGCATGTAGCTGGTCAGCGCTTCCATCTTCATGTCCGTGTTGGCATCGAAGCGGAAGTGCCAGAAGCTGCACTTGCTGTTGGTCAGGTCGGGGTCGACGGCGGCGTAGTTGAGAAAGAGGATCGACTGCGACGGGTTGCGCTCGTTGTGTTTCTCGATGGCGTCCACCAGGGCGAGCGCCACTCCGGAACCGTTGCCCTGCGCAACGTAGCGGATGCCGCGGTCGACGACCTGCCTCAGCACCGTCAGGCTTTCCTGCGGCGATGCCTTGTTGTCGAACGGGACGATTTCGAAGCGGATGCCCGGACCGGCCAGCTCCTGTGCATTGACGACCTCGGCCATCAGCTGGAAGTGCTTCAGCAGGCTCGAGCCGATGCCGGCAAACGGCCCGGACAGCGGATCGACGAAGGCGATCTTGACCGTCTGGGCCGGCCACCGGCGCGGCCGCTGGGACAGTCGCCGCCTTGGCGGCAGGAGCGCCTTTGGTCTGCGCAAGCGCCGATGCCATCAGTAGCGACAACGCTGCGAAAGCCAGGCGTCCAAACGACGCGATGCATGTTCAAGGGCAGTCTCCCGGTAGCAAGTCGCCGTTTCCGCGAACGGGCGGCGAGATTATCCGCCCGTGAGCACCACGGCAACGCCGCATGCGTCGAGGCGCGGCCACGGTTCGCTCACGCAGTCGGCAGCCTGTAACCGACGAACTGCTCGCGCAGTTTCGTCTTGAGCATCTTGCCGGTGGCTCCCAGCGGAATCGCCTCGACAAAGGCCACGTCGTCCGGGACCTGCCACTTGGCGACGCGACCCTCGTAGTGCGCCAGCATTTCCTCACGCGTCAACTTCGCGTTCGGCTTCTTCACGACGACCAGCAACGGGCGTTCGTCCCACTTCGGATGCGCAACCGCGATACAGGCCGCCATCGCCACGGAAGGATGCGACACCGCGACGTTCTCGATGTCGATCGAGCTGATCCACTCCCCTCCCGACTTGATGACGTCCTTGCTGCGATCGGTGATCTGCATGTACCCGTCGGGGTCAATCGTGGCCACATCGCCGGTCGGGAACCACGTCGCCCCGGCATCGTCCGACTTCAGCGGGTTGCCGCTGTCGGACTTGTAGTACTCACGCACGACCCAGGGACCTCGCACCAGCAGGTCGCCGAAGGAGGTGCCGTCCCAGGGCAGATCGCCGCCGTCGTCGCCAACGATCTTCATGTCCACGCCGAACAGCACCCGACCCTGCTTGTACTGCACCTTCACGCGCTCCTCGGGCGACAACGCCGAGTGCTTCTGCTTGAAGGTGCACGATGTTCCGAGCGGGCTCATCTCCGTCATGCCCCAGGCATGCAGCACGTGCACGCCGTACTTTTCCTGGAACAGCCTGATCATCGCCGGTGGGCAGGCAGAACCTCCGATGACCGTCCGGTTCATCGTCGAGAAGCGCAGCCCGTTGGCCTCGGTGTACGCAAGCAGTCCTTGCCAGACTGTCGGCACGCCGGCCGAGCAGGTGACCCTTTCGGTCTCGAACAGTTCGTACAGCGACTTGCCGTCGAGATGCGGTCCGGGGAACACGATCTTCGCGCCGACCATGGGCGCGACGTACGGCAGTCCCCAGGCATTGACGTGAAACATCGGCACCACCGGCAGGATCGCGTCCCGCGCCGAAATGTTCAGTGCGTCCGGCAACGCCGCCGCCATCGTGTGCAGCAGCGTCGAGCGATGGCTGTAGAGCACGCCCTTCGGATGGCCGGTCGTGCCCGAGGTGTAGCAGATCGACGAGGCGGCGTTCTCATCGAATTCCGGCCACTCGTAGCGGTCGGAGTGGCTGCCGAGCGATGTCCTCGTAGCACAGCAGGTTCTCGAGTTTGGACTCCTTCGGCATATGAGCGCGATCCGTCATCGCCACCCAGTGCTGGACGGCGCGGCAATGCGGGGCCACGGCCTCGATCAGCGGCAGGAAGGTGAGATCGAAGAACATCGCCTTGTCTTCGGCGTGATTGATGATCCACGCCATCTGTTCCGCGATGCAGCCGCGGATTGATCGTGTGCAGGACGCTGCCCGAGCCCGAGACCGCGAAATACATCTCCATGTGGCGATGACCGTTCCAGGCCAGCGTCGCCACTCGCTCGCTGCCGCGGATGCCGAGACCGTCCAGCGCATTGGCGAGCTGGCGCGAGCGGCGATGGAGCTCACGGTAGGTAGTTGCGATGGAAATCTCCTTCCACGCGCCGGGAAACGATCTCCACGTCACCATGATGGCGATCCGCATGCGTGATCAGTGACGAGATCAGCAGCGGCATGCGCATCATCAGGCCCTGCAACATGGCGTTCTCCCGGTGATTGGCCGCGCAGCGCTGGTTTCGATCGCCAGCGTCGGCCCCACATGGTCTCGGGCTTGCCCGAGACTCGTCAAGCCGCGACAAGGCCCATGCAGGTACAGAGGCGCCCGTAGAATCGAAGGCAGGAGATCTCGTTTGGATACCCCCGTACTCGCGCCCGCGTCGTCACCCGGATCCAGTCAGCGTCACGCCGTTCGACGCCGGACTGACTTTCGACAACGCGTTCGCCCGGCTGCCCGCCGCGTTCTATACGCGGCTGCACCCGACACCTTTGCCCGAGCCCTACCTCGTGGCGAAGTCCGATGCGGCGGCTGCGTTACTGGGGCTCTCCCCCGCGGACTTCAGCCGTCCCGGCCTCGTGGCCGCGCTGACGGGCAATGTGCCAGTCGCCGGCGCGGATCCGCTGGCGGCCGTGTACTCCGGGCATCAGTTCGGTGTCTATGTGCCACGCCTCGGAGACGGCCGTGCGCTGCTGCTCGGCGAGGTTGTCGGGCCCGACGAACGCCGCTGGGAAGTCCAGCTCAAGGGCGCTGGCAAGACGCCCTACTCCCGCATGGGCGACGGCCGCGCCGTGCTGCGCTCTTCGATCCGCGAGTTCCTGGCGTCGGAAGCGATGCAGGGCCTGGGCATTCCGACCACGCGCGCCCTCGCGGTCACCGGTTCGGACTTTCCGGTCATCCGCGAATCGGTCGAGACCGCGGCCGTGGTCACGCGACTTGCACCCAGCTTCGTGCGCTTTGGCAGCTTCGAGTACTTCTACTGGACCGAGCAGCACGACGCGCTGAGCCAGCTGGCCGATTTCGTCATCGACCGCTTCTATCCCGACGCGCGCGCCTCCGCGCAGCCCTACCTTGCACTGCTCGAGCAAGTGGCGCGCCGCACGGCCCGCCTGGTGGCGCAGTGGCAGGGCGTGGGCTTCTGCCATGGCGTGCTGAACACCGACAACATGTCGATCCTCGGCCTGACGATCGACTATGGGCCATACGGCTTCCTCGATGCCTTCGACGCCGGCCATATCTGCAATCACAGCGATGAGCACGGCCGCTATTCGTACAAGATGCAGCCGCAGATCGGACACTGGAACCTCTATGCGCTGGGGCAGGCGCTGGTGCCGCTGACTGACGACCTCGATGCGACCAAGGCCGCGATCGACGTCTATCTCGACGAGTATGCACAGGCGATCGACGCGGTCTTTCGCGCGAAGCTCGGGCTCGCCACGGAGCGACCGGGGATGCCGAGCTCGTCAGCGGGGCGATCGAGTTGCTCAATGCGAACCGGACCGACTGGACCCGCTTCTGGCGGCAACTGGCGAAGCTGCGCCGTGACCCCGCTGATCCCGATGCCGATGCGCCCGTGCGCGACCTCATCGTCGACCGAGCCGCCTTCGATGCCTGGGCGCGCAACCTACCGCGCCGCCTCGCCGCCGAGGGCAGCAACGATTCCGACGCGAGCAGCGCGGATGAATCGCGTCAATCCGAAATACGTGCTGCGCAATCACCTCGCCGAGACCGCGATCCGCAAGGCGCGCGGTGACGATGGCCCGCGCGACTTCACGGAAGTGGCGCGACTGCTTGAGTCGTGCTCGAACACCCGTTTGACGAGCAGCCCGAGCACGAGGTCTACGCGACAGAGCCGCCCGACTGGGCACAATCGCTGCACCTTTCCTGTTCTTCCTAGGAATCGCCGATGGACAAGGTCCGCAAGCCCGATGCCGAGTGGCGCGCGCAGCTCGCGCCGATGGAGTACGCCGTGACGCGCGAGAAGGCGACGGAGCGCGCCTTCAGCGGCCGCTACTGGGACCACCACGAGCACGGCATTTACCGCTGCGTGGGTTGCGGCACGGCGCTCTTCGCATCCGACACGAAGTTCGACTCGGGATGCGGCTGGCCCAGTTACTTCAAGGCGCTCGACCCGGACCACGTGCGGGAAGAACGCGACACCAGCCATGGCATGACCCGCACCGAAATCCTCTGCAACGTCTGCGACTCCCACCTCGGGCACGTTTTCCCGGATGGACCGCCACCGACCGGTCTGCGCTATTGCATCAATTCCGCTCGCGCTGACGTTTGAGCCGGCCGAAGCCCGAAAGCGGCTCCGAATGAAGCTGCTGTTCGACCTGCTGCCAGTCATCCTGTTCTTTGTGACCTACAAGGTCGCGGGCTCCTTCCCGCAGCAGTCGATCGCGCTGGCCGGTGCCACGCTCGGCTGGATGGTCGGCGACGGCACGGTTCCCGACGGCCAGGCGCCGATCCTGCTGGCGACGGCGGTGGCGATCGTCGCTTCGACTGCGTGCAGGTCGGATGGCTGCTGGCACGCGGCAGGCGCGTCGATCCGATGCTTTGGGTCAGCCTGGCGGTCATCGTGGTGTTCGGTGGCGCCACCATCTGGTTCCATGACGAGACCTTCATCAAGTGGAAGCCCAGCATCCTCTACTGGCTGTTCGGTGGAACCCTGCTCGTCGGCCAGCTCGTCGGGAAGCGGAACCTGCTGAAGAGTCTGCTGGGGACGCAACTCGACGTGCCCGCCCCCGTGTGGGATCGCCTGCTGTGGGCCTGGGTCGCCTTCTTCGCGCTTGATGGGCATCGTGAACCTTGCGGTGGCGTATTCGGTGTCGACGGATACCTGGGTCAACTTCAAGCTGTTCGGACTGTTCGGCCTGACGCTCGTCTTCACGCTCGGTATCGGCGTCTACCTGGCGCGCCATATGAAGGAAGCGCCCGATGCCTGACGGGACGATCGACCGCATGCGTGAGCGCCTGGCCGTGCTCGATCCAATCGAAATTTCGATCGAAGATGAAAGCTCGATGCATGCCGGGCACCCCGGCGCGGCGAGTGGCGGCGGGCACTATCGGATGACCCTCGTGAGTGCCGCGTTTGTGGGTCAGCCGAGAGTGAAGCGACATCGCCTCGTGTATGATTCTTTGGCAGATTTGATGCGGCGCGAGATCCATGCGCTCGCGATGACGCTGCTGGCGCCCGACGAGATTCGACCCGCTTCGGCGCCGCTTCCTCCCAATACCTCCGGACACTGATTCTCATGCAACGTATTGCCCTGTTCGCGGCCCTGGCACTGGCCAGCGGAATCGTCTTTGCCCAGAACGTCGCCGTCGTCAACAACAAGCCGATTCCCAAGACCCGCGAGGATGCCTGGGTCAAGGAGCTCGTCAAGCAGGGTCAGAAGGACACGCCCGAGATGCGCAAGATGGTCAAGGATCGCCTGATCCAGAACGAGATCCTGCTGCAGGAGGCGAACAAGCGCGGGATCCCCGACAAGCCGGACGTCAAGTTCATGCTCGACGTGCAGCGTCAGAACACCTTGATCCAGGCGCTGCTGCGTGACGAGATGGAAAAAAATCCCATCACCGATGCGCAGGTCCAGGCCGAGTACGACAAGCAGAAGGCCTCCGTGGGCGGCAAGGAATACCGCGCGCGTCACATCCTCGTCGAGAAGCAGGATGAAGCCGTGGTCATCATCGAGCAGTTGAAAAAGGGCACGAAGTTCGAAGAACTGGCCAAGAAGTCCAAGGACACAGGGTCGGCTGCGAACGGCGGCGACCTTGACTGGGCCGCTCCCGATGCTTACGTGCAGCCGTTCTCCGAAGCGCTGATGAAACTCAAGAAGGGTGAGACGACGGAAGTGCCGGTGCAGACCCAGTTCGGCTGGCATGTGATCCGGCTGGAGGACGTGCGCGACACCCAGTTCCCGCCGCTTGAGCAGGTCGCGCCCCAGATCCGCGAATCGCTGCAGCAGCAGAAGGTGCAGGCCTTCGTGGCGAACCTGACGAAAACCGCGAAGGTGCAGTAGCGCGAGCGGTCGGCACATCCGAAGGGGCGCCGCAGGCGCCCTTTTTGCTTTTGGGCGCCCGCGTTCGCAGCGACCGATCGGACCTCGGGCTGAATCCCCTGCTAAGTCATGGGCTTTTGATCAAATGCATATGAGAATCATTCTCATTTGTGATACCTTTGGTCCGAAATGGCACGCACCCTCCCCGACGCCACTGAACGCCATGCCGGCGCCACCGCGAATGCGTCCGAGGTGCTCTCAGCTAATGCAACCTCGAGCCTCGACCAGGTACCGCTCGCCACCGCGTTCGTGATTCATGAAGTGGTCTATCCGCACAATGGCCGCGGCTGGAACCAGCGCTTGGAGGAACTGGGCTTTTTGCCGGGAGAGCGCGTCACGGTGCTGACGCGCGGGAAGCCCGGTGGCGACCCTCTCGCCGTCCGGGTCGGACACTCGACATTTGCGCTGCGTCGCGCCGAAGCCGCTTGTGTCCATGTCAGGCCCCGGCCCATGCCCGGAGCGAACGCATGAGCGCCACGGCGGTCATCCACCTGCATCCACCGGGCCGCCTGCTCGCATTGGTCGGCAATCCCAACTGCGGCAAGACGGCGCTGTTCAACCTGCTGACTGGCAGCCGGCAGAAGGTCGCGAACTACGCCGGCGTCACCGTCGAGCGCAAGGAGGGCCGTCTGGTCACCCACGCGGGCAAGGAGCTGCGCGTACTCGACCTGCCCGGCACCTACAGTCTGCACCCGCGCTCACCGGATGAGCGCGTCACCTGCGAAGTCCTGAACGGCCAGGCCCGGGGCGAACGCCGACCGGATCTCGTCGTCTGCGTGGTCGATGCCACCAACCTGCGGCGCAATCTGCGCCTGGTGCTCGCGATACGTCGCCTCGGGCTGCCCTGCGTCGTCGCACTCAACATGACCGACCTCGCCGAAAGGCGCGGCATCACCATCGACGCCGATCATCTGGGCGCAGCGCTGGGCGTGCCGGTCGTGCGCACCGTCGGAATCACACGTGAGGGCGATGCCGGGCTGCGGCGCCTGCTCGACGAACCGACGCTCTGGCGTCACCCCACCTCGAACGAGCCGGTGCACGAACCCTCGAGCCTTCTTGCGGACCACGATGCGGTCCGCACGATCCTGCAGCGACTCGGACTCGATGAACTTATCCCGCACGAGGCGAGCGACCGGATCGACCGCGTCGTGCTGCATCCGGTCGTCGGTCCGCTGCTGTTGGCGGCGTTCCTCTTCCTCATGTTCCAGGCCGTGTTCGCGTGGGCCGAAGCGCCGATGGGGTGGATCGAGGCGGCGACGTCGTGGCTCGGGACGGCCGTCGGGAGTGCGCTTCCCGACAACTGGGCCCGGAGCCTGCTGGTCGATGGCGTCATCGCCGGCGCCGGTGGCGTCGTGGCCTTCCTGCCGCAGATCGTGATCCTCTTCTTCTTCATCATCGTGCTGGAGGAGACCGGCTACCTGCCGCGCGCGGCCTTCCTCCTCGACCGTCTGATGGGCGCCGTTGGACTCTCCGGCCGCTCGTTCATCCCTTTGCTGTCGAGCCATGCCTGCGCCATCCCGGGCATCATGGCCGCCCGCACC
Organism: uncultured beta proteobacterium; assembly: GCA_963810985.1. Taxonomy (GTDB): domain Bacteria; phylum Pseudomonadota; class Gammaproteobacteria; order Burkholderiales; family Burkholderiaceae_F; genus JALORV01. The sequence continues at coordinate 41,579 of CAWEPP010000023.1, read as the reverse complement.
ATTGCCGACCCGCGCGACCGCCTGGTGACGATCATGATCGCGCCGCTGATGACCTGCTCGGCACGCCTGCCCGTCTACACGCTCCTGATCGGCGCCTTCATTCCGCAACGCGTGCTCGGCGGCTGGATCGAACTGCAGGGACTCGTCCTGCTCGGCCTCTACGCCGCCGGCATCGCCGGCGCGATGCTCGTCGCCTGGGTCCTCAAGCGCTTCACTACCGCCGGCCGCCAGGTCCGTCCGCTCATGATGGAACTGCCCCAGTATCACTGGCCCTCATTGCGCAATCTTGCGCTCGGCCTCTGGCAGCGGGTCACGATCTTCGTGCGGCGCGTCGGCACGATCATTCTGTCGCTGACGATCCTGATGTGGTTCCTCGCGAGCTATCCGACGCCACCGGTAGACGCGATCGGTCCTCCCATCCTGTACAGCTTCGCGGGGATTCTCGGCCGCTCGCTCGCCGTTCTGTTCGAACCGATCGGCTTCAACTGGCAGATCAGCATCGCGCTCGTTCCCGGCCTGGCCGCACGCGAAGTCGCGGTCAGTGCGCTCGGGACGGTCTATTCGTTGTCGGCGAGCGGCACCGACGCTGCCGCGTCTCTCGCACCGCTGATCGCTCGCGACTGGAGTCTCGCGACCGGCCTGTCGCTACTGGCGTGGTACGTCTTCGCGCCGCAATGCCTCTCGACGCTGGCGGTCGTTCGGCGCGAAACTGGCGGCTGGGCGTGGCCGTTCGTCATGGCTGCGTACCTGTTTGCACTGGCCTACCTGGCAGCGTTCGTCGTCTACCGGGCCGCGCTGTTGCTGACCGGGACATGATCGGCCGCCGCTTGCCCGCCGCTGCAGCGTAGGCACCCCGAAGGTGCTCGAACCGGAGGCCGCGTTGCGGGCCTCGCACCTCTCCTCGGCTGACACCGAAGTGCTTGAACGGGCGCACACTGCGGCACGGGCGGGCGCCGTCAAGGAGCGCGGGCGTAAAGATGAGCGAGTGGACCTGCCCAACGTGCCGAACCACGCTGGTCACCCCATACTGTGCGCAATGCGGCGAACGGCCGATCCGGCCGATCGATTACTCGCTGAAAGCGCTCCTTGCCAAGCTGGTGCACGCGCTGACGAGTGTCGATGGACGCTTGCTCCGCACGCTCAACCTCTTGCTGAGACAACCCGGCGCACTGACCGTCGCCTACGTGCACGGACCCCGCAAGCCGTACGTCGCTCCATTTCAGCTGTTTGTATTCGCCAACGTCGTGTTTTTCGCAGTCCAGTCGCTCGCGATCACAAACATCTTCGGCGCCACGCTGGACTCGAACCTTCACCACCAGGACTGGAGCAGTGTCGCGCAGTCACTGGTGGCACAGCGTCTCGACGCAAAGCACCTTAGCCTCGAAGCGTTTGCGCCGCTCTTCGATCGTGCCGCTGCATTGCACGCCAAGTCTCTGATCATCCTCATGGCAGCGACTTTCGCCCTGGCACTTCCTCTGGCGTTTCTCGGCAGCAAGAAAACGTTCATGGCGCATGTCGTCTTCTCACTTCATCTCTATGCGTTCCTGCTTTTCGTCTTTTCGGGGAGCCTGCTGATTGCAATCCTGGACGTCTTGCTTGGGGGCAAGGGCCTCGAGTCCGCCCGCATGGACAACGCGCTCTCGGCGATCAATTTCTCAGCCTGCGCGGTCTACCTCTTCTTCGCCATCCGGCCTGTCTACCAGTCCCCGTGGCGGATTCGGCTGATCAAGGCATTGGCGCTTTCGGTCCTCGTCAGTGTGCTGGTGCTGGCGTACCGATTCACGATCTTTCTCGTCACGCTGTACAGCACGCCGTCTTGACCTGAATCCCCTCTGATTCACTCCGCCCGACGACGGGATGCTGGCTGAGGAGGGAGAGCCCCACCCCCATGGCTATTCACCGCAAGCCTGGCCGCAACGTGGGGCTCCCCCGCACATGGCCACCTTAGGCAACGGGCACGCTCCCACCCTACCGTTAAGTCTGTTGACCGCGCTACAAGAGGGTCCGACTTGGGGCGCACTTTCGGGAAGACTCACGTTGCTTGTTGTGGTTGCTAACGACCTGGTTGCGCGGAAATTCGCCCGTCAGTCACGACGATCCGATTGATACCCATCGCAAGCGCCAGCGCGAGCGATTGCTGCCTGTCGCGGGCAATACGGCGGCGCACGGCCGTGACCAGGACTCGCAGTCCGTCTGAAACCTCGAACACGGGCAGTGGACGACGCAGCCCCAAAGCCCGCGCCAGTTGCCGACTCTCCGAGCGGCCAAGCGACGTCTTGCCTGCCAGTCGCAGGCCGCCCTTGCCCGACACGCAGAACAGATGAGGAAACCGGTTCACGACTTCGGTCCGCGCCATGCTGGTGGTGATCTTGTCCGCCGCGAACTCGGACACCGATGTGGCGGCGTGCGCCACTAGCTCTGCATAGGCTTCCATCTGCTGGATCGAGACGTTGACGATTGCACCGAAAACGCCGTTGATCAGGCCGCTGACGAATGACGGGAAGTTCACCGCGGTTAGCAGATCACTCGGTAGCAAGACGGGGTTGCCGAACTCCTGCGAAATAAGCCGGTCGGGATCAACCAGGTACGACGCGACTCGTACCGTGTCGTGGGCAAGCTGACGACGCTCGTCGGGCGGCAGTGCGCGAAAGGCAGGCGACCGTTCTAAAAGTCTGCGCACCGCCTGGCGCACCGTGAGCGCAGCCGACTTTGGGGCGGCAGAGGATGACTTGCGGGATGCGGGCTTCTTCATGTTCTTCCTATCGGTCAGGCAAGGCACGCGGTGGCGAATTGACCCTGGCGTTGCAAACGAGCCTGGTTGCGTGTCTGCTTGACCCGGCCCCCGATCCCCCAACAGGGCTCGCTTGCTCTAAGCACCTGCCGGCTTGACCGCCGCGGTCAGTGTGACAATCTTCACGTCGGTCGAACATGCCGGTAATGAGCCGGGGGCCGCAGTCCAGAACCCCCTGCCACCCATCCAGTCGCGCGGCGTTGCGGATCCAGGTCACGCCTTGATGCCGTCGGCGGCAATCGGATCGTCGCGATCCGGATTGAGCACGCCAAAAGTCGCCGGTATCTCGGCGTAGAACAGGCGGATCTTCTCGGCCGCGATCAGATCGAGCAGTCGCTGCTTTTCGTCGGCGTTGACGATGAATTCCACTTCGACGATCAGGGCACCGCCCAGTTCGAGGAAGCGATCCTCGTGCATGCGGTGATGGTGGCCGAATCCAGCCATGGCATGAAACGCCGAGCCGCCGCGAATCTTCATCCTATTCGCAGTGTGGAGCAGCCAGTCCCATAGCGGCGCGCCATGCAGACGCTGGGCCTGCGGCACGTAGAAGCGAAGATACGAACCTTGCATGGTCCCTCCTCAGTATTTCTGCTTGTCAGGAATGACGCCACGTACGCCGCCCCGCGGGTCGGCGACGTCGCCTTGGTAACGGGGAATCAGGTGCACATGAAGATGCGGGATGGTCTGTCCGGCTGTTGCGCCCACGTTGATGCCGATGTTGTAGCCGGCGGGTGAGAAGCGCTCGTCGAGCAGCGCCTTGCCGGCGTCGATCAACTCCAGCAGCGCGGCCCGTTCGGCGGCGGTGGACTCGAAGTACGTGGCGACGTGTCGCCTCGTAAGAACCAGCAGGTGGCCGACGCTGACGGGATACTTGTCAAAGCGGGCAAAGGCAAGCGGGTTCGACAGAACCGCATCGATGGCATCGCAGAACGGGCACTCGTCCATTTCACGCTCGCGCTGGTTCAGGCGGCGAGGCGCTGCCATGAGCCGGAGCAACACGGCCAGCAGTGCCGCTCGAGAAAGATTGAACCTGCCGCAACTGCTCCGAGGAGAACTCGATCACATTCACTTTCGCGCTCGAATCGGTCGTCGTTTTGTTGCCAACTTGGTCGGGGACTTCGAAGGCGGGTCGTAGCCGGCAAGCGACTACTTGGAAACATTACCCGGGCCGGACGCGCTGCTCCGCCGGCGCTGCAGATCGCGCCAGTCCTGCGCCAGTGCCGCCACGGGACGGTCGCTCGCCGCGAGCTTGCGTCGCGCCGCTGGCAGTTCTCCCATCGTCGAGAGTTCCTTGGTCCGCGCTTCGAGTCGCTCGAGGAAGCGACAGCTATGCACGTCCTCGGCCACCCAGTCGAGCTGATCGACGAAGAAAATAGCGTCGGCTTCCTCGCGCAAGCGACGCACCCGATCCGGCGGCCACCCGCCCCGTTCACCGATGGTCGTCCCCAAAGAATGCTCGAGCGCGGAACGGCTGCGCTCGGTCATCAAGGAGGCCAGGTCGAGGCAGGCTTGCCGGCGCGCCGGATCGGCCATGCGATCAGTGGCGCAGGCCTCGCTCACCGCCGCATACGGCGGGGCCGGAAACGCGGCGTAGACCCCGAGGAGCTGCGAAAGATAGACCAAGCGCGGAGCCTCGGCCAACTCGCGTGCGGCCGGATGCTCGGCCATCGTCAGAACCGCTGACCCGTGGTAGTCGGAGGTCTTTGCGCGAGCTGCCTGGAGCAGTGCTGCACTGAGGGCGGCTTCGTCCTTCAGCGCAGCGGCCTCCCCGACCCGGTGGAGCCACGGCACGGCGTTGTCGGGTTCCAGCTGAGTCCAGCGTGCGATGGACAACTGCGCGCAGGCTCCGTCCTCCCGGTTGAGTCGGCAGCCGAAGAGCGCCATCGCGTAGGCGACGGGGTCCTGCGAAGACAGCGCCAGACGCGCCAGTTCCTGGGCCGGCGGGCCAGCGGCTTCCTTGGCGACCTTCCAGCGACGTTGCACGCAGTGCTCTTCGGCGCAATCCGCATTGAGCCGCTGTTCTTCTTCGCCAGCACGGCGCATCGCCGCAACCAGCTTCGCGTAAAGGCCGACTGCCTGGATTTGCGGCGGGGATTGGGCCACCAGGCTGGCCGCAACGTTCGAGAAAGCTTGTTCCGCGGCGCCGATCACCTCCGACGGATAGTCACTGGTCGTGCGTATCGACTTGGTACTGCCATAACCGCACAGCTCAACCTTGCCACTCCGATCCGGCGACGCGGGGCCGGACGCTTCGTGCTCAGTCCGGTCCCATTCGTGCCACGCGAGCAATGACACCGCGATCAGCAGGCAGCCGACACCGACAGCAACGCCAGCCTTCCCTCCGCGCGTCAATGAACGAGACATCAGCCGGCGTAAAGCAAGGCAAGCCCCAGTGCCGCAGGGAGTGCCTGGACGAACAGGATCTTCCGGCTGACCGTTGCGGCACCGTAGATGCCCGCCACCAGAACACAAACCAGGAAGAACGTCTTCACTGAAAGTCCGGCGCTCCCGAGCGACAGTCCCCAGAAGAGGCCTGCGGCGAGGAAGCCGTTGTAAAGGCCCTGATTGGCCGCAAGGACCTTTGTTGATGCGGCGAATTCCTGGGTCATCCCGAAGGCCCGCCGTCCAGCCGGCCGTTCCCAGAGAAACATTTCAAGGACCAGGAAGTAGACGTGCAGCAGGCCCACCAGGCCGATGACGACATCTGAAACAGCTTTCATGGGCGGCTCCGAGCGGACGTGGCAACGACCGCAATCTAGCTCAGTGAGGCCGCCGTCGGGATCGTCCGCTCGGGAGACAGCAGACTTTGGGTGTTGTTGTAGGCCGAAGCGTCGCGTCCGGTGTAGGAACGACCTCGTTCTGCCCCTCACTGCGCGCAGTTGGTCGCGCCTCGAGAGTTCGATCGAACGTTCGACGATTCACGTCGACTAAGCTTCCTCCCAGGCTTCCTGAATGGACTGCACGATGAAATCCCTGCTCCGCCTCATGTTCTCCACGCTCTCGCTGCTAAGTGTCGGCAGCGCTTCGGCGCAGACACCGCACACGCACCAGCACAGTTTCTCGGGCGCCGACAGCTGGGCGAAGGTCTTCGACGATCCCGAGCGCGACCGCTGGCAGAAGCCGCACGAGGTGATCATGGCGCTGAAGCTGGCGCCGACGGCGAAGGTGGCGGATATCGGTGCCGGCACCGGCTATTTTGCGGCGCGCCTCGCCCACATGACGCCGAATGGGCGCGTCTACGCGGTCGACCTGGAGCCTGACATGGTCAAGTACCTCGGGGAGCGGGCAACACGCGAAGGCCTGAAGAATCTCGTGGCTGTGCAGGCCAGGCCCGACAGTCCGTCGCTGCCAGAGAAAGTAGACCGGATTCTCCTGGTCGATACCTATCACCACATCGGCGATCGGATCGCCTACTTCAAGCGCCTGCGAGAAAGCCTCAGACCGGGCGGACAACTTGCGATCATCGACTTCACGGCTGAATCGCCGATCGGGCCGCCACCGGGCGATCGGATTTCCGCGCGCAAGGTCGCCGAGGAGATGACGCTCGCTGGCTACGCGCAAGTGACGCTGCACGGATTCCTTCCTAACCAGTACTTCCTGGTATTCCAGCCGCAACCGTAGCTCGCGTGGAACCTGCGGTCACTTTCCAAGCCCGAGGATCTGATCGCGGTTGCAGGCTGACATGCACCGGCAACAACCGATTCGCGGTGACTGCTCGGATACTATCTGCGGCGCTGTAGGTCGCACCGCTCCACCTATCGCACCCGGCGCACTTGCCGGCCATATCCACTTCGAACAAATCCGGGGGTAGGAATCATGAAGTCACTACACAGCGCGGCAGCCAGGTTGTTGTTGAGCATGGGTGGCCTGCTGGCCGCCGCCGGTGCAGGCGCAATCGACAACAGTTCGCTCGGCAATCCCGAGTTCCGGGAGCACAAGGCCACCTACGGGCTCGTGTACCGGCTGCCGAAGGACGTGACCGACGTCCTCGACAACAAGATCTACCCGCCGTTGCGGGAGCGACTCATCAAGCTGGGGCTCGTCGACGAGGCGCGCACGTTCAACCTTCAGCATGTGACGGTGGTGCATGTGCATAACGCCGATCCGGCCACGCCGGCAAAGATGCTGAAGGCGCTTCCGAAGGTGCCCCCGGTCCTCAAGCTGACCCTCAAGGACTTTTACAACACGGAGGCCTCGAAGGGAGCCGGAGCGCCGTGGTGGTTCGACCTCGGCGTCGTCAAGAGCGGCCAAGGGTATACGGAGATGATGTCCTACAACACGGTTGCCACGGCCGCGCTGACGCCGCTGCGGGACGGGCCGCTGCCGCGCTGCACCGGCCCGGTGTACGCCAACATGAGCGAAGTCGCGCGGGAACTCACCCGGACGGTGGGAGTGAGCGGAGTCAACGTCATCAAGGACGGCAAGGAGACGGCCTCGCACAACCCGCACAACACCTTGGTCTACAGCATGACCAAGTTCGACCCGCGCCTGCAGGCGGCGATGAAGGAAGTGGCTGACGAGATGAACAAGGTACTGCCCAACGGAATCGACACCGAGTTCCGGGACGTGTCCATCGTGGAGATCGGCTTCATGGGCAACGTCGTACGCGAGTTCTATCGCATCAGCCTCGTCGACGGAAAAGCCTGGGATGTGACGAGCGGACGCCCGGTCACGTTCGGCAAGTAGTCCGTAGCGGACCGATGAAGTCGGTGAGAGGCCCGTCCAGATGGCGGGCCTTTTCTTTTGTGGCGTCTGCAACGGCATCCTGCGCTACACCGCGACTCGCCGCCGAATGGGCAGCCAGCCATCACGCTCGCCTCGTGTAGGTTAAAAGGAAGTTTGAAGTCCCGCTTGACAGCTGCAAATTGCAGGGCCCCTTACGAAGCGCTGCAAAGTCGAAGTGGGGCAGGACGCAGGGCGCGTCCATCCCGTCTTAATTGCGGATGGCCGAGTTCGACGCCTTGCGGACAATTCGCCCTGCTGAACGCAGACGCTGCCGAGTGCCCGTAAAGCGGCCATTGCTCACTGCATCTCAGCCGGTGACCTTTGTCCGAACTCCTCGCGCGCGCCGCGACCGATCAGCGGCATGGGCGTCAACGTAGGCGTCCAGCAGGCGACGGATCATGCGCTGATACTGGGTGTCCGCTCTGGCGGCTTCGGACTTGAAGAACTCCACACTCTTCTTGCTCAGTGTGATCGTGATCTTCACATCCTCATCCCGAAACGCCAACTCAGCCGGTGACGGCAGAAAGTCCCGGATCACCCGCGGTTCGCCGATTGGCTCATTTGTGTATGCGATTTTCCTGCTCATAGATCGTCTTTCCCTTGCGCCAGTAGCCGGCACCAAAGATGCGGATGGTTCCGGCCCGATAAGTGAAGCGAACCGTCAAGATGCCTTCGCCAACGCGGCCGAAGCAGAAGAACCGCGGCTCCTTGCTGCTGTGCGCCGTGTCCTCGGCGATTACGCGCCTCGGGTCGGCGAAGGCGTACTGGGCCAACGCAAACGGAATCACGTGCTTGGACTGGTTCTCTGCATCCTTTCGGTCGTCCCACTCAAAGCTGGGTTTCGCCATTGGCGCAGTTTACGCAAAATATGGCAAAAACACCATATTATTGTATGGTCACGATGACGATGCGAAGTGTGGGCAATCGACGGCTACCAGCCGGGTACTGAAGGTCTGGTGCCAGCTGCATCGGGCCACAACAGGCCAACCGCCCCGCCAAGGTGTCCAAGCATGGACTGAGCATCTTCCCGATCCCGAGGCCACGCAATATGGTCGCGGCCTGAGATCGGCACTACCATGACCGCCCGCTCCGAGCCTGATCTGTGAGGCCCTATGCGCCGCCTGCTCGCGACGTTACTGATCACCTTGGCCGCCTCGGCGGTCTCCGCCAAGCCAAGCGAAGGTGAGCGTTTCAACGCGTGGCTCGATGCCACCTGGGAGGAGACGCTGGTCAGGAATCCGATCCTCGCGACCATGATCGGTGATTCTCGTTACAACGATCGCATTGTCGACTTCACGACCGCGGCGTGGCGGGCCGACAACCGACGCTTTCTCGAGCGCCAGTTGAAGCAGCTTCAGGGCTTTGACCGGAAGGCGCTCGCGGGCCAGGACCGCCTGTCCTTCGACATCCTGCGGCACAACTTGACGCAGTCGCTTGAGGCCGAGCGGTTCCCCGACTGGATGCAACCGATGAACCAGTTGCGGAGCTTCCCCAGCTTCCTCGCCGAAATGGGATCGGGTTCGTCGATCCAGCCATTTCGCACCGTCAAGGACTACGAGGACTGGCACAAGAGACTTTCAGGCGCACCGCTCATCCTCGACGGCCTGATCAACAACATGCGTATCGGCCTGGACAAGGGCGTGACACTGCCGAAACCGGTCATGCAGAAAGTGATACCCCAGCTCGCGGCACTGCTGACGACCGATCCGGAGCAGAGCCTGTTCTGGGGGCCGATGAAGGATTTCCCGGAAAGTGTGTCGGCGGCGGATCGCGAGCGGCTCACCGCCACATTCCGTACCCTGGTCAAGGAGCAGGTGGTGCCCGCCTACCGACGGATGCACGACTTCGTGCGTGACGAGTACATCCCCCGCGCCCGCACGACCACCGCCTGGTCGGCACTGCCGGACGGCAAGGCCTGGTACGCGTACTACGTGAGGCGCAGCACCACCACGACGCTGTCGCCCGATGCGATTCACGCGCTGGGTGAAAAGGAGGTACGTCGCATCTGGGACGAGATGGATGCGGTGCGGCGCGAGGTCCGGTTCGATGGCGATCTCCCGGCGTTCTTCCGGCACTTGCAGGACGATCCCCGCTACTACTACACCAGGCCTGAGGATCTCCTCGGCGGCTTCCGCGTTTTGCAGACGAAGATCAATGGGCTGTTGCCCAGGCTCTTCGACATTGCACCGAAGGCCGACTACCGGGTCCAGGAAGTCGAGGCGTTCCGGGCGGCGAGCACCGAAGGAGCGACCTACATGCCGCCCGCGGCGGACGGTTCTCGCCCCGGCATCTTCTATGTCAACACCTACAACCTGAAGGCGCAGCCGATCTACGGCATGGAAACACTGTCACTGCACGAAGCTTCGCCGGGACATCACTTTCAGATCTCGATCGCCCAGGAAGTGTCGTCTCTGCCCAAGTTCCGTCGCTTTGCCACCGGCTACGTCGCGTACGCGGAAGGCTGGGCGCTTTACGCCGAAAGCATCGGCAAGGAACTCGGGCTGTTCACCAATCCTTACCAGTGGTACGGCCGGCTGTCCGATGAGCAGCTGCGCGCGATGCGCCTGGTGGTCGATACTGGCCTGCACCACAAGGGCTGGACCCGGCAGCAGGCAATCGACTACATGCTTGCGCACTCGTCAATGGCAGAAAGCGACGTGATCGCCGAGGTCGAGCGTTATATCGTCAACCCCGGCCAGGCGCTTGGCTACAAGATCGGCCAGCTGGAGATCAGCCGGCTGCGACGTGAAGCAGAGTCGGAGCTCGGATCGAAGTTCGATGTTAAGAAGTTCCACCGCGTGGTACTGACGAATGGAGAACTCCCGCTGAGCGTGCTGGCAGTTCAGGTCAGGGCGTGGATTGCGACGGAGAAAGCGAGGAGCTGAACGGGTGGCGTCGAGTCGTGGCGAACGTCACCGACTCTCAAGATCGTGCAATCGAGGATCTCTTCTCCCGACTTTCACTGTGCCTGCAGCTGAAGCAGCGCGTTGAATGAAGGAAAGTCGAACAAGATCGCAGAAATATCTCAGAATCACTTTGTTGCCGTTCGCGCCGCTTGTGAAAATCACCGCCCCGACGCCTCGCGCCGGTACGAAGTAACCGATGGCCCTCTCGCCCCAATCGGATCCCGTGTGGCGGATGACTTGATCGCTGCCGTAGTCCAATACTTCCCATCCCAGTCCGAATCCCACGGATTTGGGGCAGTGCTCAGGTGCCAGGGGGCAGCCACCGCGTATCTGGTTGTCGACGACGGCATGTCGGATGGCAGCAATCCGGGAGGAGACCCCGGTGTTTGTCAACACCGCCGCCATGAAACGCGCATAGCCATCAACCGTCGAGTAAAGGTTGTCTGCTGCGCTCCATGGCGTTGAAAAATCTGGAGTTCCCCACTCTCCGGCGGGACCCTTGGGCTGCGCTATGCGGCTCTTCAGCTCACCCTGCGGCACAAACGTCGCATCGCTCATGCCGACAGGCACAAACACCAGTTCGCCGGCGAGCGTGACGAAATCGCGTCCTGTCTTCTTCTCGATGAAGTGCGCGACGTATTCGTATCCCTCGCCTGAGTAGCCCGTGGCGGTTCCGGGATCGAAGCGGAAGGCAAGCTTCCCGCCAGTTTCTCTGCGCCAGTTTGGAAAGCCCGTGCGATGCTGAAGCATGATGCGCGGAGTCAGCAACTGATTTCGCGGATCGTTTGCAATGTCCGGATCGATCCATGTGTCCGATATTTCTTCATCCAGTGACAGCGCCTGCTGCGAGGCAAGGCGAAGAACGATCTCCGCTGTGACCGGCCTCATCATCGACGCAATGTTGAACAGTGTCTTCGACGTAGCCGGCACACCTGGCGCCTGCTCACCGTACACCGCGCTCCACTGCACACGGCCGTTTGCGATGTACGCGACCCCAACTGCAGGGACTCCGTGCCTCTTCAGCGATGCCGTGGCCACGGCGTCGACCGTTTCGCGCAACGATGAAATGTCCGGTGTTGCGGACGACTGGGCGGCGACGAGCGTACTGGCCACCAGGCAGCCGACGGCGACGATCACGGGCTTCATTGCTGTCCCTGCAGGGCAGTTTGCTTTGCCGCGATTCTCTCACCGAGTACCCAGGGCGTTGGCTGGATCTCGGCATCGGCCGGCCTGACGGTCCGCCTATACGCAAACTGCAATTGGATGCCGGACGACCGCAAGTAACCGGCAGCAGAGTTCGCAACCGCTCCCGTAAGCGTCGGCAGCAATGACAGCGCTATCAACCCTGGCGCAATGGCGCTCGTATCCCCCGAAGCAGGCTATCCGCGAAGACCTTGGGACTGCAGCAGTCCGCGGGCGGCCTGCCTCACATCGGGCGAAGAGAAGCGGAATGCCGCGCGATCCAGCAGGTAGTGGATGAACCCGGTCGCGAAGCCCAGGGCCAGCAGCGCCGGCACGAAGGGTGAGGAGCGCAGCCACCATGCCGCATCGCCAAAGATGCGGTCCGCGTAGACGAATTCGTCGGTCACGGCTTCCACCTCCAGCAGCGGCAGCAGCAAGGTGGAGGCGACGGCGAGCACGAGCAGCACTGCCCAGCCGCGCCGATTGATCGGCGCCAGCAGCCGCTGCCATCGCGTCGCAGGATCTTGCGTCCCACCGGACGCTGCGAGTGAGGTAAGCCCCATCGCGGCGCTCCAGTGTTGCACGCTCCACAGCACGATGAACAGGAACGGGTCGCGTGCCAGGAAAGCGAAGAGCACCATGGCTGAGACGTTGAGGATGTAGGCGACGCGCGGCAGCGATGGGCGCTGCGAGCGCAGCTCGACACGCAGCATCAGGGCAGTCAGTGTGACGACGACAACGATGCCGCCATCGCGTAGCGCACGTGCGAACAGGTCCGCCCCGACCGCTCCCAGCAACGGGTCGATCCAGCGCTCCTGGAAGGAAATTGATCCCGCCAGGGCCTCTGCCACGACGACGAAACCGCCGCCCACGACCAACGCGAACCACCGATCGAGCCGTCGCGTGTTCGCCTCCGATGCTCGTCCCGCGCGCGCGCGGTAGAGGCTGAGCAGCCCGAAGTGCTGCGCGGCAAAGTGGTAACTCACGAGCAGGTAGTTCAGGATCGCGAGCCAGACCACGCGTTCGGTCAACGGCATCGGCAACATGCTCTCCGGAGCCAGCAGCACGGCGAAGCAGGTCACGACGATGGCCACCGGGGCCACGACGAAACGCAGCGGCTGTTTGGCGAGCAGAGGTCGGTACGCCGGGGTTGCGTAGGCCAGCCAGGCGGACGAGACGCGGTGGCCGAACCACAGCGGCACTGCGAGGGCAAAGAAGAGCCCGTCCACCGGGCTGGCGCGCACGTTGTCATGGCCCCGTACGAGCAGAAGGACCAAAGGGGCCAGCCAGAGTGCATTCAGGATCCAGATGAGATCCCACGCCGGGCCCTTGATCCAGCGCGTCGCGACTGCAGGCAGCGCGTCGGCCCGGCCGGATGCTTCCCCGACCGTTGCCCCGGCTTCATTCGATGCGATCGTCTGACTTACGGACATGACCGCTTTATGGCGAATTGCCCGAACTTCGTCAACCTCGGCTGTGGTCCAGGCACGACCTTCATCCTGCCGAGACGCCTCACAGCTTGGGACGCAGCAATGCGAGTTGCCAGGCTCACCTGAGGCCGCTCGTTCGCGCGGAGGTCACACAGGTCGCGCCGGGTCCTGGGTCGACTCCTCGTGGACTTCCGAACGACTGGGCCGTGGGTCAGAACGGCGCGCGCAGGATGGCGCGCACCGTCTCGTTTCGATACGTCCCGCTGCTGCCCGTGTAGCTGTACTCAACGCCCAGTGACATCTCATCGCCCACGCGCAGCATAAGGCCGAGCCCGCCGAGCGCCTGGGTGTCGGATGCACTGCCCTCGTAGACCACGTACGTAGTGGCCGGAAGGTCTGCGTACGACAGCATCTGATCCAGCGCTGATCCGTGAACCCTTCGCACTTCGAATCGCAGACTTGGCTCCAGCGTCGCCCGCCCGACGGGGATCCGGTAACTCGCAAACAGGCCGGCCGCCGCGACATCCTCGATACCCGTGACTTCGCCGAAGCTCAATGCCGCCGTGCTGGGCCCGCTCTCGACATATCCGTCGAGCCGACTACGAACTCGATCGAAGCGGCCGTACGGCGTGAGCTTCAGCAGCCCGAAGTCGAGCACCCCGCTGACGCCCAGCGATCCGAAGGTCTGCGAGCCGTTGCGTCCGCCGAGGAACACGGCCGACGTTTGCCAGCGCGTCGAATCGAAACCGAGATTGCCGTACCCGACCACGAAATCGAGATACACGGACTTGATCGGCTCGAAGGAACCGTAGAACGTCGCGTTCGCGCCCTGGGCGCGGCTTTCGCTTCCTCCCGAGCCGACGTCCGTCGAGTCCCGTCCGTAGCCGAGCGAAGCACCGAGCACGAGCCCCGGCATCACTTTCGCGTCGGCACCGACGGTCAGGCCGGCGGTTGTGAAGTCGCTGCGGTCGGTTGCCGTGCTGGGGCGCAGGAAGCCGAAGTCGATGTTGCCACCCACCCAGAAGGCAAGCGGGCTGTCGCAGCGTTTGCGCTCGTCCTCCTTCGCATCCTGCTGTGGCGTCTGTCCGGTTGCCGGGTCTTTCGCTTCTTCTGCAGCGCCGGCCGTGCGCTCCCAGCGAACATTGGTGCCAACGTCGAACCGGAACGAACAGGGATCCTGCCCAAGGTGCAGCATGCGCACCCGTGTCCCGACGTTCTGGATCTGTGCGGAGCCGAAGCGGTTCGCCGCCGACATCTGCGCGGCTGCGATGCCGCGCACGGTCGGATCCTGGCTCGGATCGGGCCGCGGCTCGACGACGATCGCTTGCGCGAAAACGCCCACTGCTCCGTTCGAATCGACAACCCGCACCGTGAACGAATACGTGCCTGGCACCGTCGGCGTTCCGACGAAGGCCCCCGTCGTCGGATTCAACGTAACGCCATTCGGAAGCTGCCCGGCCGTGATCGAGTACACATAGGGCGCGACACCGCCGCTGACGACGATTGCCTGGATGTACGGACTGCCTACGACTCCGTTGCCAAGGTTCGTCGACTCGAGCGTGAGGGTCGCCGCGACCACGACGACGGTGTAGGCGCGCGAGCCGGTCGCGCCGAGGCCATCGGTCGCCGTCACCGTGAAGTTGTTTGTCGCCGCTGTCGTCGGCGTTCCGCTGATGAGGCCGGAGCTTGTGTTCAGGGCGAGGCCGGCCGGCAGGCTGCCGCTGGAAATGCTGTAGGTGTACGAGCCGTTGCCACCGGTGGCAAGAGCGTCTCGGTGGATGCCGTACCGACGGTGCCGTTCGGCAGACTCGGCGGATTCACCGCTATCGCGGCCTTGATCGCCACACCATAGGCGCGCGACGTCGTCGCTCCAGCGCTATCGGTTGCCGTGACAGTGAAACTGCTGGTGGCGGCATTGGTGGGCATCCCGGAGATCAGTCCGGTGGCCGGATTGAGCGACAGTCCTGCCGGGAGAGTGCCCGCCGAAACGCTGAAAGTGTAGGTTCCATTGCCCCCCGAGGCAGACATCGTCTGGGAATAGGCCATTCCGACCGTGCCACCCGGAAGCGTGGCCGGGTTCAGCGACAGCGCTTGACTGACAGTAAACGTGAATGACCGCGATCTGCTTGCACCGTTGCCGTCGGTGGCGGTCAACGTGAAGGTGCTCGTTCCCGCCGCACTTGGCGTCCCGGTGATAAGGCCGGTTGCCGCATTGAGCGCAAGGCCGGCGGGCAGGCTCCCTGAGCTGACACTAAATGTGTACGTGCCGGAGCCTCCGGTCGCCGACACGCTCTGCGAATACGAGGCGCCCACCGCGGCGCTCGGCAGCGTGGCCGGGTTGACCGCAATGTCTGCGCTGACCGTGACGCTATAGGCCCGGGATCCGGAGGCACCGTTGCCATCGGTGACCCTGATCGTGAACGCACTCGTAGCGGCAGCGGTCGGAGTCCCGCTGATCACGCCCGTGCTCGCGTTCAGCGACAGGCCCGCCGGCAGCACACCGGCCGACACGCTGAAGGAATAGGTGCCATTGCCTCCGGCAGCGCTCACGGTCTGGCTGTACGCCGCGCCCAGGGTGCCCGCCGACAGCGTCGCGGGATTCACGGAGACGGCCGCGTTCACCGTGAACGTGAAGGCACGCGAGCCGGTGGCACCGTTGCCGTCGGTCGCGGTGATCGTGAAGCTGTTCGTCGCAGCACTCGTCGGAGTTCCGGTGATTGCACCGGTGGCCGCGTTGAGTGTCAGCCCCGCCGGCAGCGCGCCGGCGCTGACGCTGAACGTGTACGCACCCGTGCCGCCCGTCGCCGTCACGGACTGGTTGTAGGGTGTTCCGGCCGTACCAGCCGGCAGCGCCGCGGGATTGACCGCGATACCCGCACTGATGGTCACGGTGTAGGCGCGCGCGCCCGTGACACCGTTTCCATCCGTCGCCGTGACGGTAAATGTGCTTGTCGCTGCACTGCTCGGCGTCCCGGCCAGCACGCCCGTCGTCGGATTGAGCGAGAGTCCCGCTGGCGGCGCGCCGGCTGTCACGCTGAAGGTGTACGTGCCAGAGCCGCCGGTGGCGCTGATCGTCTGGCTGTAGACGGCGCCGACGGTTCCGCCCGGCAGACTTCCCGGGTTCACCGCAATGCGCCGCATTGATCGTGACACTGTAGGGCCGCGATCCTGTCGCGCCGTTGCCGTCCGTGGCGGTGATCGTGAAGCTGCTCGTCGCCGCTGCGACAGGTGTTCCTGTGATCGCGCCGGTCGACGCATTCAGTGTGAGGCCGGCAGGCAGCGCTCCCGAACTGACGCTGAAGACATAAGCTCCCGTTGCCACCCGTGGCGGACACCGTCTGCGCCGTAGGCCACTGCCCATCGTCCCGTTGGGCAGACTCGCCGGACTGACGCGTGATGGCGGCGTTGATGGTGACGGTGTAGGCTCGCGAGCCAGTGGCGCCGTTGCCATCGGTCGCGGTGACCGTGAACGTACTGGTCGCCGCGCTCGACGGAGTACCCCTGATCGCACCGGTTGCGGCGTTCAGTGAGAGCCCCGCGGGCAGCGACCCTGCGCTGACGCTGAACGTGTAGCTTCCGGTGCCTCCGGCGGCACTCACCGACTGGCTATACGCCACGCCCACGGTTCCGCCGGACAGCGTCGCCGGATTGACGCGTGATCGCCGCATTGATCGTGACGCTGTAGCTGCGTGATCCCGTCGCACCGTTGCCGTCCGTGGCGGTGATGGTGAAATTGCTCGTTGCGGCGCTGCTCGGTGTGCCGCGACAGGACTCCGGTCGACGGCGTTGAGCGACAAGCCTGCAGGCAAGGTCCCCGCACTGACGCTGAAGGTATAGGTGCCGGTGCCTCCGGTCGCGGAAACGGTCTGCGAGTACGGCACTCCGACCGTTCCGCCCGGCAACGACAGCCGGATTGACCGAGATCCCGGCATTGACCGTCACGCTGTAGGCACGCGAGCCGGTGGCGCCGCTGCCGTCGGTGGCGCGGATCGTGAAGCTGCTCGTCGCCGGCCTGCTCGGCGTGCCGGAGATCACGCCAGTGGATGCATTGAGCGTCAGCCCCGCAGGCAGCATGCCCGGCACTGACGCTGAAGGTGTAGCTGCCGGTGCCACCGGTGGCGCTGACCGTCTGGCTGTACGCCGTGCCGACCGTGGCGGTGGGCAGGCTCGCCGGATTCACGACGATCGGCGCCGCGGCGATGGTGACGGTGTAGGCGCGCGATCCGAACGCGCCGCTGCCATCGGTGGCGCGAACCGTGAAGCTGCTCGCGGCGGCCGTCGTCGGCGTGCCGGAGATCACGCCGCTCGATGCATTGAGCGTCAGTCCTGCGGGCAACGCTCCGGCACTGACGCTGTAGGTGTAGCTGCCACTGCCACCGGTGGCCGTCACCGTCTGGCGAGTACGCCGTACCCACGGTGCCATTCGGCAGGCTCGCCGGATTGACCACGATCGGGGCCGCAGCGATGGTGACCGTGTAGGCCCGCGTCGCCGACGCTCCATTGCCATCTGTGGCGCGGACCGTGAAGTTGCTTGTTCGCTGCGGTCGTCGGCGTGCCGGAGATCACACCGCTCGACGCGTTGAGCGTCAATCCCGCTGGCAGCGATCCGGCGCTGATCGCATAGGTGTACGTGCCGTTGCCTCCGGTAGCCGTGATCGTCTGGCTGTAGGCAGTGCCCGTCGTGCCACCGGGAAGCGTGGCCGGATTCACGACGATCGCCGCATTGATGATGACGCTGTACGCGCGGGTACCGGTGGCGCCGCTGCCGTCGGTGGCGCGGATCGTGAAGTTGCGCGTTCCGGAGGTCGTTGGCGTGCCCGAGATCACGCCGGTCGACGCGTTGAGTGCCAGCCCGGTGCCCAGGCTGCCGGCGCTGACGCTGAACGTATAGCTGCCTGTTCCGCCGGTGGCGCTGACGACCTGGCTGTAAGCCGCACCCACCGCACCGCCGGGCAGGCTCGTCGGATTCACGACGATAGGCGCGGCGGCGATGGTGACGGTGTACGCACGCGATCCGATCGCTCCGAGCGTATCGGTGGCGCGGATCGTGAACGAACTGGCCGCCGCGGTCGTGGGCGTCCCGGAAATGACACCGCTCGAGGCATTGAGCGTCAGCCCGGCAGGCAGCGTTCCGGCACTGAGGCTGAAGGTGTAGGAACCCGAGCCGCCGGTGGCCGAAACGGTCCGGCTGTACGCCGTTCCCACCGTGCCGTTGGCGAGCGTCGCCGGGCTCACCGTGATCGCCGCATTGATCGTGATGCTGTAGGCCTGTGATCCGAAGGTGCCGTTGCCGTCGGTCGCGCGGATCGTGAAGCTTCGTGCGCCCACGGTCGTCGGCGTGCCGGAGATCACCCCGGTCGATGCGTTGAGCGTGAGCCCTCCCCCGAGGCTGCCGGCGCTCACGCTGTACGTGAACGTGCCGGTACCGCCCGTGGCGGTGATCGTTCGGCTGTATGGCGTCCCGGACGTTCCGTTCGGCAGCGTGGTCGGGCTCAACGAGATCGCCGCGTTGATCGTCACGGTGTACGCACGCGTGCCGATGGCGCCAATGCTGTCGGTGGCCCGGATCGTGAAGCTGCTCGACCCGGCGCTGGTCGGTGTTCCAGAAATCACGCCGGTCGTGGCGTTGAGCGACAGTCCGGCCGGCAACGTGCCCGCACTCACAGAGAACGTCTTGGTTCCGGTGCCGCCTGTCGCGCTGATGGTCCGGCTGTAGGCCGATCCAACGCTGCCACCCGGCAGGGTTGCGGGATTCACGACGATCGCGGCGGCGATCGTGACGCTGTAGGCGCGCGATCCGATGGCAGCCGTTGCCATCGGTTGCGCGGATCGTGAAGTTTCGGAGGCCCGTCGCCGTCGGCGTGCCGCGTGATCGCGCCCGTGCTCGCATTGAGTGTGACGCCGGGAGGCAGCGAGCCGGCGCTGATGCTGAACGTATAGCTGCCGGTGCCGCCCGTCGCGGTGACCGTCTGGCTGTAGGCCGTACCCAGTGTCCCGCCGGGCAGCGTCGCCGGATTCACGACGATGGCTGGATTGATGGTGACGCTGTAGGCGCGCGTGCCGATCGCACCATTGCTGGCAGTCGCCTGAAGCGTGAAGCTGCTGGTCGCGGCCGCTGGTCGGCGTGCCGGCGAGCACGCCGGTCGATGCATTGAGAGTCAGTCCCGCGGGCAGCGTTCCGGCGCTGACGCTGTACGTGTACGGGGCCACGCCGCCCGTCGCGGTGATCGTGCGACTGTAGGCCGTGCCGACCGTGCCTCCGGGCAGAGTTGCCGGATTGACGGTGACCGCTGCGCTGGTGGTGACGCTGTAGGCGCGCGAACCGAAGGCACCGCCGCCATCGGTGGCGCGGATCGTGAAGCTGCTCGCACCGGCCGTGGTCGGCGTGCCGGAGATCACTCCACTCGATCCATTGAGCGCAGCCCGGCAGGCAATGCTCCGGCACTGACGCTGTAGGTGTAGCTGCCGGTGCCACCGGTGGCGCTGACCGTCTGGCTGTACGCCGTGCCGACCGTGGCGGTGGGCAGGCTCGCCGGATTCACCACGATCGGCGCCGCGGCGATGGTGACCGTGTAGGCGCGCGAACCGAAGGCGCCGCCGCCATCGGTGGCGCGAACCGTGAAGCTGCTCGCGGCCGCCGTGGTCGGTGTGCCGGAGATCACGCCGCTCGATGCATTGAGCGTCAGTCCTGCAGGCAACGCTCCGGCACTGACGCTGTAGGTGTAGCTGCCACTGCCACCGGTGGCCGTCACCGTCTGCGAGTACGCCGTACCCACGGTGCCATTCGGCAGGCTCGCCGGATTGACGCTGATCGCTGCGATTGACCGTGACGCTGTAGGCGCGCGATCCCGTGGCGCCATTGCCATCGGTCGCGGTGATCGTGAAGCTGCTTGTTGCCGCGCTGCTCGGCGTACCCGAGATCGACGCCGGTCGATGCGTTCAGCGACAAGCCCGGCAGGCAACGTTCCCGCGCTGACGCTGAACGTGTAAGTGCCGTTTCCTCCTGTCGCGCTGACCGTCTGGCTGTAGGCGCATCCGACCGTGCCGGCCGGCAGGCTCGACGGGTTGACCGTGATCGCTGCATTGATCGGTGACGCTGTAGGCGCGCGACCCCGTCGCGCCGTTGCCGTCGGTGGCGGTGATCGTGAAGCTGCTCGACGCCGGCACTGCCGGGCGTTCCGGACAGCAGGCCGCTGCCGGCATTGAGGGTCAATCCCGTCGGCAGCGTCCCCGCGCTGACGCTGAACGTATACGAACCATTTCCGCCGGTCGCAGTAATCGTCTGCGAATAGGCAATCCCCACGGTGCCGCCGGACAACGACGACGGGTTCACGACGATCGCCGGATTGACGGTGACCGTGTAGCTGCGCGAGCCGGTCGCTCCGTTGCCATCGGTGGCGGTGATGGTGAACGTGCTCGACGCGGCGCTGCTCGGCGTACCCGTAATCGCACCTGTTGATGCGTTGAGGGACAGTCCTGCCGGCAAGCTGCCGGCGCTGACGCTGAACGTGTACGTACCACTGCCGCCGCTGCCGCTTATCGTCTGGCTATAGGGAGCACCGACGGTGCCGCTCGGAAGCGTTGCCGGATTGACGCTGACGGGGGCGTTGACCGTGAGGCTGTAACTGCGCGAGCCGGTGGCTCCGTTCCCATCGGTCGCGGTGATGGTGAAGCTGCTTGTCGCGGCGACGCTCGGCGTGCCCGAGATCGCGCCGGTCAGTGCGTTGAAGCTAAGCCCCGCGGGCAAGGCTCCCGCCGAGAGGCTGAGCGTGTAACTGCCGTTGCCTCCTGCGGCGCTGACTGTCTGGCTGTACGCCGTGCCCACCGTTCCGCCGGGCAGGCTCGCCGGATTGACGGCAACGGCGGCATTGACCGTTCCGCTGTAGGCGACGCGAACCCGTTGAATCGGCGGCGTCGGTGGCAGTGATCGTGAAGCTGTACGCGCCGCCACTCGTCGGTGTGCCGCTGATCTGACCCGTGGCCGCGTTCAGGGTGAGTCCGGCAGGAATCGTCCCGGCACTGACGGCATAGGTATACGGTCCAAGTCCGCCGCTTGCGCTGATGGTCTGGCTGTATGGACTGCCCGCCGTGGGCGTTGGAAGGCGGCCGGAGTAATCGTCAGCGCGACGCAGGTGCCGGCGGGACCTGCCGTCACGTTTATCGCGAGGCCCTTGTTGCTAGTGAAATCCGCGACGATGGGCGAGCGCGGACGAATCCGTGACCCTCACGTCCTGCTTGTAGTTCCCGTTGGCGACGTTGCAGCTGATGACGCCGCTGAGGTTGCCGTTGGCCGCCAGCGTGAGCCGGATCGGAAGCACCGACGGGCCGATCAGAGAGAACGTGTACGGCGCCGTTCCGCCGCTGATCACCGGAACCGTGTAGTTGTAGGCGACGCCTCGGCGTGCCTGATCAAGATCCTCATTGATCGTTATGCCGTTGACCGTCTGGGTTGCCAGCGCTGGAATCGCGGCCACCAGCAGTAGCAGCGTGGCAACGGCCTGGCGCACGCGGCCGCGCAGTCGCCTCGCACCTGGGCCTAGCTCAGGAATGGAAAGTCGACGCGCCAGGGCCAGCGTGACTTGCGAGCCAACTGGCTTCGAAATCCTCATCGTTGTCGTCGACAGCCACGGCGCACCACCCCTCTCTCAGTCTTCGTACCGGGACGCAGTGACGCACAGCCTCAATTGCGGAATGCGGAAATTCTTCCAGTCGACGGCGCTGGCCAATCGGTCGTGCTCCCGAACGATTGATGCCCTATTTATGGGATGTGAATCGACTCGCCAGGACAGCCGACGTTCTCGCTCGAATCAGCCGCGCCCGCTACACGACTGGCGGAGTTGCCCGCGCGCATGGATGTCCGCAAAACGGTACGCTTCGCCCTTTGCCACCTTTGGAATCCCGATGAAACCGCTGTACCGCCTCGCTCTGGCCGCCCTCGCCTGCCTTCCACTGTGCTGCATTCGCGCAACCGGCGCCGAAGGTCTTTGTCGTCGACATGGGACGGGTGTTCGAGGCCCACCCGCAGACGCAGCAGCAGCAGGCGGCGCTGAAGGCCGACGAACAGAAAGCTGACTGATCAACTGCAGAAGATCGAGAAGCGAGACCCGCGCGCTGGCGGACAAGCTCAAGGAGCAGCAGGCGCGCTTCGACGACCCGACGCTGGCGGCCACTCAGACGGAAGCGATCCGCATCGAAGGCCAGAAGACGAGCCAGGAGCTGCAGGCCAAGCAGGCCGAGGGCCAGCAACTGATGGCAAAGACGCAGAACGAAATGCAGCAGCGGATTCAGAAGCTGCGCGCGCAGATCGTCGGGGAGATTGCCAAGGTCTCCACCGAATCGCACGCCAGAAGGGCGGCACGCTGCTGTACGACAAGGGCAGCGCTGGTCTATGCCGACCCGGCGTACGACATCACGTCGGAAGTGCTCGCCGAAGTTGCCAAGAGCAAGGGCGCTCCCGCCGCCAGCAAGTAGCGGGCGGACTTTTCGCGCACTCGTTCCGACCTAGCCGACCCAGCGCCGTGCGTTGCGGAACATCCGCATCCACGGCGAATCCTCGCCGAGGCCGGGCGGCTGCCACGACATCTGCACGGTCCGGAACACGCGCTCGGGGTGCGGCATCACGATCGTGAAGCGCCCGTCCGCGGTCGTCAGGCCGGTGATGCCGTGCGATCGAACCGTTCGGGTTGTACGGATAGCGCTCGGTCGCCTGGCCGTGCGAATCGACGTAACGCATGGCGACCGTCGCCCGGCCGTGCGCTTCGCCGGAGGCGAACACCGCGCGCCCTTCGCCATGTGCATTGGCGATCGGAATGCGGCTGCCGGCCATGCCGGCGAAGAAGAGCGATGGCGACTCGCGGAATCTCGACCAGCACCAGGCGGCCTTCGAACTGCTCCGAGGCATTGCGCTCGAAGCGTGGCCAATCGCGCGCGCCGGGAATGATCGAGCGCAGATGACTCATCATCTGGCAGCCGTTGCATACGCCCAGCGCGAAGCTGTCGGTGCGGCCGAAGAACGCGATGAACATCTCCGCCAGCTTCGGGTTGTGCAGGATCGTCTTCGCCCAGCCACCGCCGGCACCGAGCACATCGCCGTAGGAAAAGCCGCCGCACGCCACGACGCCCTTGAAGTCGGCGAGTGACTGGCGGCCCTCGATCAGGTCGGTCATGTGCACGTCGACGGAAGCGAAGCCGGCGCGGTGGAACGCGTAGGCCATCTCGGTCTGGCTGTTGACACCCTGTTCGCGCAGGATCGCGACGCGCGGGCGCGCGCCGGTCGCGATGAACGGCGCGGCGATGTCGTCAGCCGGATCGAAGCTGAGCGCCATCGAGAGGCCGCGATCGTCCAGGTCATCGGCGCGCGCGTACTCGGCATCGGCGCATTCCGGGTTGTCGCGCAGCCGCGCGATGCGCCACGAGGTTTCGCTCCAGATCTTCTGCAACTCGGCGCGCGGCCGCGAGAACACCGGCTTCGCGTCACACCAGAACTCGACGACGTCGTTCGCGTTCGGCTTGCCGATGATCTGGCTGAACGCGCCGAGGCCCGGCCGCCCGCAAGGCATCCATGACGGCCGTCTTGTCGGCGGCACGGATCTGCAGCACGGCGCCCAGTTCCTCGGCGAACAGCGCCTTCAGCATCAGCTCGTTGCGCCGGACGCTGACCTGCTCGGGACGGATCTTGAAGTCGCCCCAGTCGGCCGCGACCGGGTCGACCGCCAGCACGTCGAGGTTCACGGTGATGCCGCAGTGGCCGGCGAACGCCATTTCGCACAGCGTCGCGAACAGCCCGCCGTCCGAGCGGTCGTGATAGCGCCAGCAGGCGCCCGTCGCGCTGCAGTTCGCGCACCGCGCCGACGAAAGCCGACGAGGCGCTCGGCCTCGTCGACGTCCGGCGCCTCGTTGCCGATCTGCTGCGTGACCTGCGCGAGGATCGAGCCGCCCATGCGGTTGCGCCCGGCGCCGAGATCGACCAGCACCAGCAGCGTGTCCACGTCGGCGCAGCAGCTGCGGCGTCAGCGAACGCCGCACATCGGCCGACCGGCGCCGCGGCGCTCGCGATCAGCGACACCGGAGCGCGACACGATCTTGTCGCCGCTGCCGTCGCGCCACGCGGTCTTCATCGACAGGGAATCCTTGCCGACCGGCACGCTGATTCCGAGCTGCTGGCACAGATCGTGCTCGCCGCCTGCACCGCATCGAAGAGCTCGCGTCCTCGCCCGGCAGGCCGCACGCCGCCATCCAGTTGGCCGACAGCTTGATGTCGTCGAGTTCGACATCGGCCGCCGCGATGTTGGTGATGGCCTCGCCGATCGCGATGCGCGACGCCGCGGCGGCATCGATCACGCCAGCGGCGTGCGCTCGCCGATCGCCATCGCCTCGCCGGCGTAGCCGTCGAAGCTCATCAGCGTCACCGCGCAATCGGCCACCGGCACCTGCCACGGCCCGACCATCGGATCGCGCGAGTTCATGCCGCCGACGGTGCGGTCGCCGATCGTGACGAGGAATGACTTGCTGGCCACGGTCGGATGGCGCAGGACGTCCAGCGCGCATCGCTCGATCGAAAGACCCGCTGTTTCGAACGGCGGCAGGCTGACGGCGAGGCGCCGCACATCGCGGTGCATGCGCGGCGGCTTGCCAAGCAGCACGTCCATCGGCATGTCGACCGCCGGCGCCGCGTCGGGGAGTCCGACGACGAGGTTGCCGTCTTCGGCAACGCGGCCGACGACGGCATACGGCGCACGCTCGCGCCGGCAGATCCAGTCGAAGGCGGCGAGGCGTTCGGGCGCAACGGCGAGTGCGTAGCGCTCCTGCGACTCGTTGCACCAGATCTCGAGCGGGCTCATGCCGCTTTCCTCGACCGGGATCTTCGCCAGGTCGATGCAAGCGCCACGGTTCGACTGGTCGGCAAGTTCCGGCAGCGCGTTGGACAGGCCACCCGCTCCGACGTCGTGGATCGACAGCACGGGATTGCCGTCGCCCAGCGCCCAGCAGCGGTCGATGACCTCCTGCGCGCGACGCTGGATTTCGGGATTACCGCGCTGGACCGAATCGAAGTCGAGCGCTTCGGTGTTGGTCCCGGCGCCCATGCTGGACGCCGCGCCTCCGCCTAGCCCGATGCGCATGCCAGGTCCGCCGAGCTGAACCAGCAGCGTTCCCGGCGGCAGGTCGAGCTTGCGCACCTGATCGTCCCGGATGCTGCCGATGCCGCCGGCGATCATGATCGGCTTGTGATAGCCGTAGCGCTTGCCGCCGACGTTCTGTTCGTAGGCGCGGAAGTAGCCGAGCAGGTTCGGGCGGCCGAACTCGTTGTTGAACGCCGCGGCGCCGATCGGCCCTTCGATCATGATCGCGAGCGCGTCTGCGATGCGCCCGGGGAAACCGTAGTCCGAGCCTTCGCCCGTCGCCGCGCGTGTCACGTCGCGATCTTCTTCCCACGGCAGCGGCATGTCCGGGATGCGCAGGTTCGAGACCGAGAAGCCGGCGAGACCCGCCTTCGGCTTGGCACCGCGACCGGTCGCCCCCTCATCGCGGATCTCGCCGCCGGCCCCGGTCGAAGCACCCGGGAAAGGAGCAATCGCCGTCGGATGATTGTGCGTCTCGACCTTGAAGAGTGTGTGCGTGAGTTCGTCGCGTGGCGCATAGTCGACCGCGATCGCGCTCGTCCCGTCGGCGGCGCGGTAGTCGCTGCGCGGATAAAAGCGGCTGACGCTGCGCCCTTCGAGCACCGCGGCGTTATCGCTGTAGGCGACGACGGTGCCATGCGGCGCCCTGGCATGGGTCGCCCGGATCATGCCGAACAGCGTTGCATCCTTCGCAACCCCGTCGATGGTCCAGCTCGCGTTGAAGATCTTGTGACGGCAGTGCTCGGAGTTCGCCTGCGCGAACATCATCAGTTCGACGTCGGTCGGATCCCGCGCGAGTGTCCGGAAGGCATCGACGAGGTAGTCGATCTCGTCGTCCGACAGCGCCAGTCCGAGTGCCGTATTGGCGGCTGCCAGCGCGCCGCGCCCGTTGGCCAGCACCGCCACCGTCTGCACAGGCTTGCCTTCCAGTTCGACGAAGAGCTGCGCCGGGTCTATCGCCGGATCGATGATGCTTTCCGTCATCCGGTCGTGCAGGATGGCGGCGATCCTCGCGGTCACTGTGGCATCGATCTCTTTGCCCCTGAACAGTCCCCGCTTCAGCCCGACCCGGTAAGCCGTGCCGCGCTCGACACGATGTATCGCGGCAAGTCCCGTGTTGTGCGCGATGTCCGTGGCCTTGCTGGCCCAAGGAGAAATCGTGCCCAGCCTTGGTACGACCAGGAAACTCAGTCCCTCGGGCGCTGCTGCGGCCGGATCCCCGTAGTCGAGCAGCGCGTTCAGCCGCGCGGACTCCCCTTCATCGAGGGCACGGGTCGCGTGCACGAAATGCGTGTACTGACCCGCGACGGCATTCACAGCCGGGTCGACAGCCTGCAGGCGTTGCAGCAGCCGCGCCGCGCGGAAAGCGGACAGCGCGCCCGGCCCGGCGAGCGCGTAGAACCTACCGTGTGGGGTCATCGAGAAGGAAGCACGCGCAGGACGCGCGCGTCAGGCGTGATCGGCGCGCGGATTATACCGGCGCGAACACCATCTCCTCGGAACGATTCTCCTGTTCGGCGTCGAGCTTCTGCGTTGCCGCCAGCGCACGCATCAGCGCCTGGTTGCAATCGAAGATCGGAATGCCGAGGGCGTCGAGATGACGCCGGATTGCCATCGGATCGCTGCGCTCGATGGCCTCGATGACGGCGAGGTACGGCGCGTACGGTCCCTGCCTGTGCACGATGGCATCGGTGACCTTGCTGCCCATTCCCACGGGGCCTATCAGCCGGAGAATCGGAGTGCCGGTGATCCGTTCGAGCAGGGAAAAGGCTCCCGTGACGAAGAGTTCATCACGCGCCGCCGCATCCGTTTCCGGCAACCCGCCGGACAGGTTTTCGAGGAACAGTCCGCGCAAGGTCGCGGCGCGCATCAGGGGCAAGGCATTGAGGTGCTCGCCCGCGCTTTCGAGTGACAGCGACAGCCAGCGCAATGTCTTCTCCCGGCCCAGCACCTGAACTGCGCGCTGGATCGACGCTACCGGCTCGGATGTCTCAAATGCGTCGGAGTTGACCATTCGCAGCAACTTGAATGCCAGCACCGGATCGCGCCGGATACGGTGCGCGATCAGCCCGGTGTCCGGACGTTCGCTCGCGACGCGGAGCAGTTCGAGCAGATTGCCCTGGTCGGGGCGCAGACGGCAGTTCGGGCGCTGTTCGGTATCGTCCATCGGCCAGCCGACGCTTGCCATCGCACCGCGCTGATAGGCCTCGTCGATATCGGCGACGCGGCTCACACCGGTCGTGACGAAAGGCATGCGTCGCACCGCATTGGGCGGCGCCGGGCGCGTGCGGCCGTCCTTCAGGCGCCGGCGATCCTCGCTGACATGGATCAGCGAGTACTCGAAGCAGCTCACGAGAGCGGGCGGCAGCGGAACATCCGGGCGACCGCGCAGCACCATGCGGATGCCCTTGCGGAAGGCCCGTTGGACGAGGCGCTGCAGGTCGGGGTCGCGCAGCGCGATGGTGGGAACCTCCAGCAGCGCATTCGGCGGCGCGCTCCAGGTCAGCAGCGACTCGTCGAACGTGGCGTCGAGCGGTGCGAGCAGGACCGAGGCGTCAGCCGCAGGCCAGACTTCGTTGAGCTGGTCGAGGATGTGGCCGACCGGCAGGTAATCCGGCGCCCGCGCCGAGAGCATGGTCAAGCGGGTGCCCACCGCGCGGCGATGCTTGTCGATCAGCGGCGCATAGCAGATCGACAGCGTGGCAAGCGCGTCGGGGAGACCCAGTCGTTCCGGAGCGTTCATCGGGCAGCCTTGAAAGCTGCGACGATTATGCGGACCCCATCCCCTGTCCTTGGGGTGAAATCCGCAACCCGATCACGCTATTTGGGCCTCAAGTTTTACTTCACGCTGCCGTATCCGCCACCGCCCGGGGTCTCGATGACGAAGACGTCGCCGGGCTGCATCTCGACCGAGCCGATGTGCGGCAGTTCCTCGCGGCGTCCATCCGTGCGTTCGACCCAGTTGCGACCGGGCGCGCCCGCTGCGCCGCCGCCCGCGCCGAACGGTGCGATCGTACGGTTGTTGGCGAGGATGGACGCGGTCATCTTCTCGAGGAACCGCACCCGGCGCGTCCCGCCGTTGCCGCCGTGCCAGCGTCCCGCACCGCCGGAACCCGCGCGGATCGCATAGCTCTCGAGCCGCACCGGATAACGGAACTCCAGAACCTCGGGATCCGTCAGTCGGGAGTTGGTCATGTGCGTCTGGACGACATCGGTGCCATCGAAGCCGTCGGTCTCGCGGTGTTCCAGATCCGTGACGCCGGCGCCCGATCCGCCGGAGATCGTCTCGTAGTACTGGTAGCGCTCGTTGCCGAAGGTGAAGTTGTTCATCGTGCCCTGCGCGGAGGCCATCACCCCGAGCGCGCCATACAGCGCATTGGTGATGCACGACGAGGTTTCCACGTTGCCGGCGACCACGGCGGCCGGATAGTCGGGGTTCAGCATCGAGCCGCGCGGAATGACGATCTCGAGCGGCTTCAGGCAGCCGGCATTCAGGGGAATCTCGTCGTCGACCAGCGTACGGAAGACGTAGAGCACCGCCGCCACGCACACGGCGCTCGGCGCGTTGAAGTTGTTCGGCAACTGCGTCGAGGTGCCGGTGAAGTCGATCGTCGCCCCGCGCCGCTCCCGGTCGACCGCAATCCGCACGCGAATCACCGCACCGTTGTCCAGCGCGTACTCGAACGTGCCATCGGCCAGGCGTGTGATGACGCGTCGCACGGACTCTTCGGCGTTGTCCTGCACATGCTGCATGTAGGCCTGCACGACCTCGAGCCCGAAATGATCGACCATGCGCAGCAATTCCTCGCGCCCCTTTTCGTTGGCTGCGATCTGCGCCCGCAGGTCCGCGACGTTCTGTGCCGGATTGCGCGCCGGATGGCGGCCGCCCGTCAGCAGCGCCATCAGTTCTTCCTCGCGGTAGCGGCCCGGACGGTCCACGCCTTGCCCTTCAATCAGGCGGAAGTTGATGAAGCGCACACCCTCTTCGTCGAGCGTGCGGGAAAACGGCGGCATCGAGCCCGGCGTGATGCCGCCGATGTCCGCGTGGTGGCCGCGCGAGCCGACATAGAACAGCACCGTGCCCCCCGCACGGTCGAACACCGGCGTGATCACGGTCACGTCAGGCAGGTGCGTCCCACCGTGGTAAGGATCGTTGATGACGTAGGCATCGCCCGGCACCATCTTCCCGGCGTTTTCGCGCATGACGGTCTTGATCGACTCGCTCATCGAGCCGAGGTGCACCGGCATGTGCGGCGCGTTGGCGATCAGGCTGCCCTGTGCATCGAACAATGCGCAGGAGAAGTCGAGCCGCTCCTTGATGTTGACCGAGTAGGCGGTGTTCTGCAGCCTCAGGCCCATCTGCTCGGCGATCGACATGAAGAGGTTGTTGAAGACCTCCAGCATCACCGGGTCGACGGTCGTGCCGATCGCGCGGCGCGATGCCCGGGGCGCCACCCGGTGAAGGACGACGTGATCGAGTGGCGTGACCTCCGCCTGCCAGCCTGGCTCGACCACGGTGGTCGCATTCGCCTCGGCGATGATGGCCGGTCCGTCCAGTCGATCGCCGGGCCGAGTGTCGTCGCGGCGATAAAGCGGCGTCGCATGCCACGCCCCGTCGAAGTAGGCCTGCACCGTGCTTGCAGGGTTGCAGCGCGCCGGCACGTGGCGGCCGCTGCGCCATCCAGGCCGACGCATCCTGGTCGCCACCACCGATGGCTTCGACTGATACCGTTTCGACGATCAGGCGCCGGTCCGACATGAGGAAGGAGAAGCGCTGCTGGTACGCCGCATCGAAGTGCCCGCGCATCGATTCGAGCGTGCCGAATGCCACCGCGAGCGCCGTGTCCGTCCCTTCGTACTTGAGATGGACGCGCCTCAGGAGTCGAATCTGAGCCCCGCTCACGCCCTGGGCCTCGAGCGACGCCTTCGCCTGCGCCGCCAGCGCCTCGAGCGCCTGGCGCAGGGCGGAGTCGGACTCCGCCCCCAGGGGTTGTCTCGATCGTCATCTCGCGCATCGCGGTCTGGTCGGCCAAGACCCATGCCGTACGCCGACAGGACTCCTGCCAACGGATGCGCGAAGACCGTCGTCATCGCGAGCGCGTCCGCGACGGCGCAGGCATGCTGACCGCCGGCGCCGCCGAACACGGTCAATGCGTACTGGGTCACGTCGTGGCCGCGCTGCACCGAGATGCGCTTGATGGCTTCCGCCATGTTGCCCACCGCGATCTCGACGAAGCCGGCGGCGACCTGCTCCGGCGTCCGGGACCGACCGGTCGCGGCCTCGATCTGGCGCGCCAGTTCGGTGAAGCGCTGCACGACGATGGCGCGGTCGAGTGGCGCATCGCCGCGCGGCCCGAACACGTGCGGGAAGAACTCCGGCTGCACGCGACCGAGCATCACGTTGGCATCGGTGACGGCAAGCGGCCCGCCGCGCCGGTAACACGCCGGCCCCGGATTGGCGCCGGCCGAATCGGGACCGACGCGCAGGCGGGCGCCGTCGAAGTGGAGGATCGAGCCGCCACCGGCCGCCACCGTATGGATGCTCATCATCGGCGCGCGCATCCGCACGCCGGCCACCAGCGTTTCGAACTCGCGCTCGTACTCGCCGGCGTAGTGCGACACGTCGGTCGACGTGCCGCCCATGTCGAAGCCGATGACACGCCCGAAGCCGGCGTGCCGGCTGGCGCAGGCCATGCCGACGATGCCGCCGGCCGGGCCGGATAGGATCGCGTCCTTGCCCTGGAAGCGCCAGGCGTCGGTGAGACCCCCATTGCTCTGCATGAAGAGCAGCCGCGCGCCGGGCAGATCGGACGCCACTTGCTCGACGTAGCGCCGCAGGATCGGCGACAGGTAGGCGTCGACCACCGTCGTGTCACCGCGCGCGACGAGCTTCATCAGCGGGCTCACGTCGTGCGACACGGACACCTGCGGAAAGCCGATCTCGCGTGCGATGCGCGCCGCCGCCTGCTCGTGCACCACATGGCGATAGCCGTGCATCAGCACGATCGCGCACGATCGCAGTCCCGCGTCGTAGGCGGCCTGCAGTTCGACGCGCAGGCGCGGCCTCGTCGAGCGGCTGCACGACATCGCCGTGCGCCCCCAGCGCTCGTCCGCCTCGATCACGCGCGCGTAGAGCAATTCCGGCAGCACGATGTGGCGGTCGAACAGGCGCGGCCGGTTCTGGTAGGCGATGCGCAGCGCGTCGCGAAAGCCGCGCGTGATCACCAGTACCGTCGGCTCGCCCTTGCGCTCGAGCAGTGCGTTGGTGGCCACAGTCGTACCCATCTTGACCGCGGCGATCCGTTCCACCGGGATCGGCTGCCCGCTGGCGACGCCAAGCAGGTGCCGGATGCCGGCGACCGCCGCGTCCCGATACTGCTCCGGGTTCTCCGACAGCAGCTTGTGCGTGACGAGCGCGCCGCCCGGGTCGCGCGCCACGATGTCGGTGAACGTGCCGCCGCGATCGATCCAGAACTCCCAGGATCCCGACTGCGGCACTGCACTCATGTGGCTCTCCGAAGCGGCGCCGCTGCTTGTATGCTTCGCGACGCGCGGCAGATTGAAGTTTGCCGGTCAGTGGACGCTGCCGGAAGGTAGCCGGAATGTTCGACACACCCTCTTGCCGTCCCGCCGCACCGACCATCCATGGGGAAACTATGAATCGACGTTCTCTCTTTTTCACGGACCGCGGTGGTTGCGGTCGCCTTCGGCGTTGGACTGCCCGTCGTGGCGCAAACCAAGTGGGACCTGCCAGCAGGCTATCCGGCGGGCAACCCGCACACGCAGAACCTGACCCAGTTCGCCGCGGACGTCGCCAAGGCGACCGGCGGCAAGCTGAACATCACCGTGCATGCCGGCGGAGCGCTGTTCAAGGCAAACGAGATCAAGCGCGCGGTGCAGACCGGCCAGGCGCAGGTCGGCGAAGTGCTGATGAGTCTGCTGGAGAACGAGAACCCCGTATTCGGCGCGGATGCCGTCCCGTTCGTCGCGACCGGCTTCGATGCCTCCTGGAAGCTGTGGCAGGCGCAGCGTCCGGTCGTGGAGAAGATCCTGGCCGCCCAGGGCATCAAGGTGCTGTACGCCGTGGCATGGCCGCCGCAGGGCATCTACACGAAGAAGCAGTTGAATTCGGTGGCCGACATGAAGGGCCTGAAGTGGCGCGCCTACAACCCGGCGACGACGCGGATCGCAGCCATGGTGGGCGCGCAGCCGTTGACGATCCAGGCGGCCGAGCTGTCGCAGGCGCTGGCGACCGGTGTCGTCGATTCGTTCATGTCGTCGGGCGCGACGGGCGTCGATTCGAAGGTGTGGGAAAGCCTGTCGCACTTCGCGACCGCCGATGCCTGGCTGCCGAAGAACATGGTGATCGTCAACCAGAAGGAATTCGACAAGCTCGACAAGGCCACACAGGACGCCGTGCTCGCCGCGGCCAAGGTGGCTGAGGAACGCGGCTGGAAGCGCATGCGCGAGTACACCGGCGAGTCGCTAGCGACGCTGAAGGCGAACAAGATGACCGTGTACGAGCCGAACGCGGCGTTCAAGGCCGAACTGAACAAGCTCGGCGACACGATGCTGACCGAGTGGCTCGCCAAAGCCGGACCGGACGGCCAGGCGATCATCACGCAGTTCCGCAAGTAGACGAACGAAGGCCGCCTCAATGGCGGCCTTCTCCCTTTCTCGCGAGCATCGGTGCGTTCCTTCCTCGATCCGCTGTTCAAGCTGCTGGGCGGCCTGGGCGCATTCTTCATCTTCGCCACGCTGGCGATCGAGGTCGTCAATATCGCCGGGCGCCAGCTTGGCTTTTCGATGGCCGGGATGGACGCCTATGCCGGCTACTTCCTCGCGGCGGGGTCGTTTCTCGCCATGGGTTACGCGCTGCGGCAGGGCGATCACATCCGCGTGACCCTGATCCTGCAGCGGCTTCACGGTCGCGCGCGCTGGTGGATGGAAGTGCTGTGCCTGGTCATCGCCACTCTGCTGTCCAGCTACTTCGCGTGGTATGCCGCACGACTGGTCTGGGGTTCGTACGCGTTCAACGACATCTCGCAGAATGTCGACGCGACACCGTTGTGGATCCCGCAGCTGTCGATGGCCATCGGGCTGGCCGGACTCGCGCTCGCGTTCATCGAGCAGCTGGTCTACGTGCTGCGCTTCCGCACGCTGCCACCTCAGCCCAACGAAGCCGCGAACATCGAGTAGGCGACGATGGGGACACTGACCGCACTGGCGCTGATCGTCGCGATGTTCGTGATCCTCGGCGCCGGAGTGTGGATCGGCATCGCCGTGCTCGGCGTGGCGTGGCTCGGCATGGAGCTATTCACCACCCGGTCAGGCGGCGATGCGCTCGCCCTGACCGTGTGGGGGTCGCTGTCGAGCTGGACGCTGACCGCGCTGCCGCTCTTCATCTGGATGGGCGAGATCCTGCTGAAGTCGCGCCTGTCAGAAGGCATGTTTCGCGGCCTCGCACCCTGGCTGCAATGGCTACCGGGCCGGTTGTTGCACACCAACATCATCGGCTGCACGATCTTCGCGGCCGTGTCGGGTTCGTCGGCCGCCACCTGCGCGACGGTCGGCAAGATCACACTGCCGGAACTGAAGAAGCGTGGCTACCCCGAGCAGATCTCGATCGGATCACTGGCCGGCGCGGGCACGCTCGGGCTGCTGATTCCGCCTTCGATCATCATGATCGTCTATGGCGTGGCGGCCGACGTCTCGATCGGCAAGCTCTTCATCGGCGGCGTCATCCCAGGCCTGATGCTGGCGGCGCTGTTCATGGGGTACACGATCGTCTGGGCGCTGCGCCACCGTG
Organism: uncultured beta proteobacterium; assembly: GCA_963810985.1. GTDB lineage: Bacteria > Pseudomonadota > Gammaproteobacteria > Burkholderiales > Burkholderiaceae_F > JALORV01. The sequence continues at coordinate 7,617 of CAWEPP010000023.1, read as the reverse complement.
ACGCCATTCCGCCGGCGGACATCCGGCTCGACTTCCGGCAGAAGCTTGCCGAGTCGCGTCACCTGATACCCGTCGTGCTGCTGATCGCGGTGGTGCTGGGGTCGATCTATGCAGGTATCGCCACCGCGACCGAGGCTGCCGCTCTCGGCGTGGTGGGGGCGCTGATCCTGTCCGCAGCACAGCGCACCTTGAACTGGGCCACGTTCCGCGACTCGCTGATGGCTGCCACGAAGCTGTACTGCATGATCGCGCTGATCCTGGCAGGTTCGGCCTTCCTGTCGCTGTCGATGGGCTTCATTGGCCTGCCGCGCCAGCTGGCCGAAACCGTCGGCGCTCTGCAGCTCTCGCCGTTCGGCCTGATCATGCTGTTGATGGTGTTCTTTATCGTGCTCGGCTGCTTCCTCGACGGCATCTCGATGGTGGTGCTGACCATGGCGGTGCTGCTGCCGACGCTGCAGCTGGCGAAGATCGACCTGCTCTGGTTCGGCATTTTCATCGTGCTCGTGGTCGAGATGGCGCAGGTCACGCCACCTGTCGGCTTCAACCTGTTCGTGCTGCAGGGCATGACGAAGCACCAGATCAGTACGATCGCTATGGCGGCACTGCCCTACTTCCTGATGATGGTGGTCGCCGTGCTGTTGATCTGGTTCTTCCCTCAGATCGTCAGTTTCCTGCCCTCGCAGATGAAGCTGTAGTCGGTGTCGCCCCGGCACGCAGCTACAATGCGCGCCGCCTGAATCCCTAAGAAGAACTCTGAATGCGCGCCGTTGTGGTGGGTGCCGGCATCATCGGCGTCTGCACTGCCCATGCCCTCCGTCGCGCCGGCCTCGATGTCACCGTCCTCGAGCGCCGCTCGGGCGTCGCGCAGGAAACGAGCTTCGCCAATGCCGGCGTCATGGCCCCTGGCTATGTCGGCCCCTGGGCCGCGCCCGGAATGCCGCGCAAGGTGCTGTCCTACCTGCTGCGTCCCGAAGCGCCCGTCGTCTTCCGACCCAGCCTGAGCCCGGCACTGTGGCGCTGGATCCTGCGCTGGCTCGGCGAGTGCAACGCCGAACGTTACCGCCGCAACCGGGCCCGCATGCAGCGGCTGGCGTTCTACAGCCAGGAGCAGCTGCGCACGCTGCGCACGCGCCATGCGCTCGAATACGAACAGGCGACCGGTTACCTGCAGCTCTTCCGCACGGAGACGGAAGTCGAGGCGTCGGCAACCACGCGGGCGATGCTCGCCGAACTCGGCGTGCGCCACACGCTTTTCGGTGCGGAACAGTGCCGCGCACTCGAGCCGGCGCTGCACCCAGCCACCGCACTGGCCGGTGGACTCCATTTGCCGGACGATGAGACCGGCAACTGCGCGTTCTTCGCCCACCAGCTGAAGGACATCGCCATCCGCGACGGGGTCGAGTTCCGCTTCGGCGTCGACGTGCAGGCGGCTGACATGGCGCTCGGGCGTGTCGAATCACTGCGCACGTCGGTCGGACCGATCCGGGCCGATGCCTATGTCGTCGCCGGCGGCATCGACAGCCTGCGACTGCTCGCGCCGATCGGCATCCGCCTGCCCATGCTGGCGGTGAAGGGCTACTCGGCCACCGCCGCGATCACGGCGTTCGAGCACGCACCCTTCACCAGCGTCATGGACGAGACCTACAAGGTTGCCATCACGCGCATGGGCAATCGCCTGCGCGTCGCCGGCACCGCCGAACTCGGCACGCGCGCCATGACGCTGCGCGAAGGCCCGCTGCGGCACGCTGATGAAGGTCGCGCACGACTGGTTCCCGTATGCCGCGGTCTACAGGCTGGCCAAGTTCTGGGTCGGTGCTCGGCCGATGCTGCCCGACGGCCCCCCCGTGCTCGGTCGGACACCGATCGGCAACCTCTACCTCAACACCGGGCACGGTTCCACCGGCTGGGTCATGGCCGTGGGTTCCGGCCGTGTTGTCGCTGATCTGATCGCTGGGCGAGAGCCGGAGATCGATCTCGAAGGATTGACGCTGGACAGGTACCTGGCCGGCGCAGCCGCCTAGCCTTGCCTCATGGGCATTGCTCTCTACCGAGTCGAGGAGCTCCGTGCGATCGAGCGGACCGCTGCGGAGGTGCTCCCAGCCGGTACGCTGATGGCGCGGGCGGGCCGCGCCGCAGCCACCTTCATCGCGCAGCGCCACGTCGACGCCGCGCATTCGGTCTGCATCGTCTGTGGCCCGGGCAACAACGGCGGTGACGGCTTTGTCGTAGCCGCAGAACTGCGTGCGCGCGGTCACGACGTGCTGTGCGTGCTGCTCGGCGTCGAGCAGCCCACCGCCGCTGATGCACTCGATGCCCACGCGCGCTGGACGGCGAGCGGCGGGCGCGTGCAGTCCCGCCTGCCAAACGATGACACGTTCGACTTCGTGGTCGATGCGATGTTCGGCATCGGCCTTGCTCGCCCGCTCTCGGGCGAGTTTCTCGCTGCCGCCGCATGGATGAACCACCAGCCGATCGTCTATGCGATCGATGTGCCCAGCGGACTCGACTCCGACACCGGTACGTGGGTCGGCGCTGTGCCCGGTGTGTGCGCCACGGCCACGGTGACCTTCATCGGCGACAAGCCCGGTCTGCATACCGGTCACGGTGTCGATGCCGCCGGCGACGTGATCGTCGAACCGATCGGTACTCATGCGGCAGCCTCCAACGGGCACCTGATAGGGCTCGACGATCTCGGTACGGTGCGCCTTCCGCGTCGACGCGATACACACAAGGGCACCTACGGCAACGTCGTCGTGGTCGGTGGCGGCCGTGGCATGGTCGGTGCGGCGTTGCTCGCCGGCCGCGCCGCGCTGCGCCTGGGTGCGGGACGCGTCTACGTCGATGCGATCGGCGCACCCGAATTCCGCGTCGATCCGGCCTGCCCCGAACTGATGTTCCGTCCGCTGCAGGAACTCGCGGACCTGCAGGCGATCGTCGTCGGGTGCGGGCTCGGTGCCGATGCCGATGCGCGCGTCGCATTCGAGTCCGTGCTCGGGCGCGACGTGGCGCTGGTGGCCGATGCCGATGCCCTCAATCTGCTTGCTGCCGATGCAGCCCTGCAGCGCCGTGTCACCCAGCGCAGCGCGCCGCTCGTCCTGACACCTCACCCGCTCGAAGCGGGCCGGCTGCTCGGCAGCACGGCCACGGACGTGCAGGCCGATCGCGTCACCGCCGCGCAGCGCATCGCGGAGCAGTTCCGATGCATCGCGGTGTTGAAGGGCGCCGGCACGGTCGTCGCGCAGCCTGGCGGCCTTTACGCACTCAATCCGACCGGCACACCCGCGCTGGCGACCGCGGGGACGGGTGATGTCCTCGCCGGAATGATCGCGGCGCTGATCGCGCAGGGCCACGAGGCCTGGTGCGCGACGCAGGCCGCCGTGTGGCTGCACGGCCGCGGCGCCGAGGGTGTCGGTGACATCGGCTTGCTGGCCGACGAAGTCGCCGGGCGCGCCGTCGAGGAACTGCGCCGGCTGCGCGCCAGCCTCAAGCGGTGACGACGCGGCCCGCGGCGAGTTCGATACGCCGGCCGCAGCGACTCGCGATGTCCGCATCGTGAGTCACCAGCACCAGCGTTGAGCCGCGTTCACGATTCAGCTGGAACATCAGGTCGATGACGGCCTCGCCGGTGCGCGCATCGAGGCTGCCCGTCGGCTCGTCCGCCAGCAGCAGCGGCGGATGAAGCACGAATGCGCGTGCCAGCGCCACGCGCTGCTGCTCGCCACCGCTGAGGTACTTGGGGTAGTGGCTCAGACGTTCGCCCAGTCCGACCCGGGCGAGCAGTGAGCGTGCCGCCGCCACCGGCTCCTCTCCCTCGGGGGAGCGGCCGGTAAGTTCGAGCGGCAGCAACACGTTCTCGAGGGCCGTCAGGTGCGGCAGCAGCTGGAACGACTGGAACACGAAGCCCAGCTGCCGTGCCCGCAAGGCCGCGCGACCGTCCTCGTCGAGCGCGAACATGTCCTCGCCGAAGATACGCACGCGGCCGCTGGACGGGACGTCGAGCCCCGCCAGCAGGCCGAGCAAGGTGGACTTGCCCGATCCCGACGCCCCCACGATCGCCACCGTTTCGCCGGCGCGAATCTGCAGGTTGATATCATCGAGAATCGTCAGCGTGCCCGTGGCATCCTGCACGATCTTGCCGAGGCGCTCGGCCTCCACTGCAATCTTGCTCACCTCGTCTCCTACTCCTTCGCAGAGTCTTGCTCGTCTCGGCTGCAACGCTGCTCGCCGCGTTCGCGCTGGCGCTGCCGTGACTCCTGCCCGCGCGCAGGCCGCGGCCGCCGTGCCGTCCGACACGGCTTCGCGTCCGGTGATACTGGTCCTGGGAGACAGTCTTTCGGCGGAATACGGATTGCCGCGCGGAGCCGGCTGGGTGCAGCTGCTCGCGGAGCGGCTGCGCGAGAATCGCCTGAATTATACGGTCGTGAACTCGAGCATCAGCGGCGAAACCACGAGCGGTGGACGTACTCGTTTGCCCGCATTGCTTGGGCAGCACACGCCGGCCGTCGTGGTACTCGAACTCGGGGCCAATGACGGGCTGCGCGGCCTGCCGCTCAACGCGATGCGGGACAACCTCGCGGCGATGATCAAGTCGAGCCAGGCCGCTGGCGCTGCGGTGCTCCTGGTCGGCGTGCGCGTGCCGCCGAACTATGGTCGGGATTATTCCGAGAAGTTCTTTCAGTCATTTGCCGATCTGTCGCGCGAACTGCGCGTCCCACTCGTGCCGTTCCTGCTGTACGGGTTCGCGGAGTCGCTCGAGTGGTTCCAGCCGGACCGCATCCACCCCAACTCAAACGCCCAGGCCCGCATGCTGGACAACGTCTGGCCGCATCTGCGTCCCCTCCTGGCTCAGCGCCCGGCGAAGGCCCGGTGAAGCGGGATCACGGCGTCATCGAGGCCGCCGCGGCGCTGCGCGCCCTGGACGCGTTCGACACGATCATCGATGTGCGCAGCGAAGGCGAATTCGCCGAGGACCACCTACCCGGCGCAATCAACTGTCCCGTGCTGAACAACACCGAGCGTGCGGAAGTTGGCACGCTGGACCGGCAGCAATCGTCGTTCGAGGCACGTCGGAGAGGCGCGGCGCTGGTCTCGCGCAACATCGCTCGTCATCTCGAGGAACGCTTCGCCGACAAGCCACGCGAATGGCATCCGCTGGTCTACTGCTGGCGCGGCGGGAGCCGTAGCGGGGCACTGACCCACATCCTTACGCGTGTCGGCTGGCGCGCGCAGCAGCTCGAAGGGGGCTATCGCGCCTACCGACGCGCCGTGATGGCTGAACTCGAGACCTTGCCGCTGGCCCTGCGCTTCAGCGTGATATGCGGCACGACCGGTAGCGGCAAAAGCCGGCTGCTGCAGGCGCTTGCATCTGTCGGAGCCCAGGTGCTCGACCTCGAGGCGCTCGCGCGTCACCGCGGTTCCGTGCTGGGCGGATTGCCCTTGCAACCGCAGCCGGGACAGAAAGCTTTCGAAACGCAACTGTGGGACGTGCTGCGGCGTTGCGATCCCGCGCGGCACGTGTTCGTCGAGTCCGAGAGCCGGAAGATCGGAAACCTCCGCGTGCCCGACGCGTTGCTGGGGAAAATGCGCGATTCCGACTGCATCCGGCTCGCTGTTCCGCTCGATGTGCGAATCCGACTGCTGCGCGACGAGTACGCGCACTTCGAACACGAACCGGCCACGCTGGCGACCCAGCTCGATTGCCTCGTGCCGCTTCACGGTCACGAGAAAGTCAACGCATGGAAGTCACTGGCGCAGGAACAGTCGTGGGACGCGATGGTCGAGCAACTCTTGCGAGAGCACTACGATCCGGCGTACCTGCGGTCGATTGCACGGAACTTCCGCGGGTCATCACGGGCGCGCGAACTCCCGATCACATCGGACGACCCGGCCGCCTTCGCAGCGGCAGCACGCGAACTCGTGGAGTGAGCCGCTATTTCTTCGCTGCGTCGGCTGGCGTAGTCGCTTCGCGCTTCAATTCGGACTGCAGGACCTTGACCTTGTGGCGCTCCCGCAGTCCTTCCGCATACGCGACTTCGTCGGCCGCGGCGGCCTGGCGTGCGACCGCCCTGCGTTCGGCCTCGCGTTGCGCCGGCTCGCCGGCCGCTCCCGCTTTGCCCGACAGCACGTGTGCGATCAGGTATCCCGCTCCCTCGACGTCGGCACCGACGTAGGTGGGCAGCTTGTCGGACTGGGTACGCAGGACTTCCGACAGCAGCTTGGCCGGCATGTTCTGCGGCGCGCGGCGCGAAACGGTGAGCGGCGGCGAGAAGCCGGTGTCCGAGGGCTGCTTGATCAGGGCCGCGAGTTGCTCTTCGCCAGCTTTGCGGGCGAGTAGCGAGGCCTCCTGCCGTTCCAGGCGCTGGCGGATCGTCGCCTTGACCTCGTCGAGCGGACGCACCGCGGCGGGCCGGTGATCGAGTACCCGCGCGGCCACCAGCGTGCTCGGCGCGACTTCGATCGCCTGCGTGTTGCGCCGGCTCTTCAACGAGTCTTCCGCAAACAGCGCCTCGACGACGCGCGGCGTGAAGAGCTGCGGCTGATTGGGCGCTGCCGGCATGCCGGTGCGGGGAAGGCTGTCCAGTGTCTGCACCTTGAGCCCGAGTTTCTCCGCCGCGGGCTGCAGCGAGTCGGATTGCTCGTAGACGAGATTCGTGAACTGGTCCGCCGCCTCGGCAAAGCGCTTCTGGGCCTGCTGCGTGCGCAGATCCTTTTCTATGTCGGCACGAACCTCTTCGAGCGGCTTGACCTGCGCCGGCTTGATCTCCGTGACACGGATGATGTGGAAGCCGAAATCGGTCTCGACGATGTCGCTCGTCTCGCCGGGCTTCAGCGTAAACGCCACTTCCTCGAAGGGCTTGACCATCATCCCCTTGCCGAAGAAGCCCAGGTCGCCGCCCTGGGCTGCCGAACCCGGATCCTTGGACTGTTCCTTCGCGATCCTGGCGAAGTCACCGGGATTGGTCTTGAGCGCGGCGAGCGCAGCCTCGGCTTTCTTGCGGGCCGCCGCCTTGTCGCCACCTTCCGGCGCGAACAGGATATGGCTGGCGCGCCGTTGTTCTTCGACTCCAAAGCGCCCCTTGTTCTGTTCGTAGTACGACTTGATGTCCGCATCGGCCACGGTGGCAGTACCTGAAATCGCGTCGGCGCTGAGCACGAGGTATTCAACCTTCGCACTCTCCGGGGTTTCGAAGTCCTTCTTGTTCTTGTCGTAGAACTCGGCGATCTGTGCGTCGGCGACGGCAACCTTGCCGAGGTAGGCGTCGGCGCGGATCGGGAGCACCCGGACCTCGCGCTCCTCCAGCAGCACGCGATCGATGTGATCGGCGACGGACTTGGGCACGATCGTCGACTCGAGCACCGCCGCGATCAGCATCTGCTTACGCAGGTCCGCACGCACGCGCTCCTCGAAGCCCGCCTCCGTCAGTCCCTGCGAAGTCAGATAGGCGCGGTAGCGCTCGAGGCTGAAGGCACCGTTGTCCTGAAACGCCGGCACGCCGGCTATGACCTCGCGCAGCCTGTCGTTGGTGACGATCAGGTTGCCCTGCTCGACCTCCCGCGTCAGTGCGCGGTCGACGATGAGCCCATCGAGAATCGACTTGCGGCCCTCCGGCGTGTCGA
>CAWEPP010000022.1:0-154530 GCA_963810985.1 uncultured beta proteobacterium | reverse complement strand
GAAGCGGGGCTTTGATCAGCGAGTACGCCTACTAGCGCTTGACGGGGCGGGTGCCCACGACCTCGACCTCGACGCGACGATTCGGCTGCAAGCACTCGATCAGCTGCTTTGATTCCTGAACTTCGCCCTTGGCCGACGGATCCGGACACTGCTTGACCGGGTTCGCCTTGCCCTTGCCTTCCGTGTAGACACGGTTCGGCTCGATGCCCTTGCTCACCAGGTAGTCCTTGACTGCCTGGGCGCGCCGCTGCGACAGGGCCAGGTTGTAGATTCTTACCGATCCGGTCGGTGTAGCCCACCCCGATGATCACCTCGAGGCTAACGCCAGCCATCTTCGACACGAGGTCGTCGAGTTTGGCCTTGCCTTCCGGACGCAGTACCGCCTTGTCGAAGTCGAACAGGGCGTCAGCAGCGAACGTCACCTTCTCGCTCGTCGGCGCCGGGGCGGCGGCGGCGGGGGTGGCGGTGGCGGTGGCGGCGGGGGCGGCGGCGGCGGCTCGCAGACCGGCTTGGGCATCAGGTCCTTGTCGCACTCGCAGCCCGACGTCCAGTTGGGATACGGCGCCCCTGGATGACCGCCTTGGCCGCGCGATCGACGCTCCACGAACCCGTACGCCAGCACAGGCCGAACGGATCGCGAACGATGACGCCACGCGCGTCGATTACATACGGGCTTTCCTTGGGATCGACGACGACGATGTCCTTCATCTGGGCGGAAACCGTCCCAGTGATGGCCATCAGTGCCGATGCCAGAAGGCCCAGCTTGATGGATTGCTTCATATTGCTCCTCACTCGAGATAAGGAAGACCGGCCGGGGTACCAACTCGGCCGGGTGTGACACGCGCCGCATCGACCGATGATGGCTTGAACTTCTAAGCCAACCCCGCCGTCTGCAGAACCTGCCGACAGCGATTCTGCCACGCGAGCACCCGGGCCGCCGTCTCACTCGTCACGCCTTGTTGAGCTTCCGCAAGCACCTGTCTCCCCCTTACAACAGGATTTCCGGCGACCCAGACGTCGGAGACGTGTTCCCGCCCGGCGGCATAGACCAACTGCGTTACAGGGTCATAGACGGGCTGGGTCTCCATCGAGGAGAAGTCGAACGCGGCGAGATCGGCGTCCTTGCCGACCTCGATCGAGCCAATGCGACGGTCCAGGCCGAGAGCCCGGGCCCCGCCGAGTGTCGCTGCTTCCAGTGCCGACGGCGGCCGGAACGACGCTGGCGTCGCGGCGAACCCCCTTGGCGAGCAGGGCGGCTAGACGCATCTCGGAGACCATGTCGAGCCGGTCGTTGCTTGCCGCGCCGTCCGTGCCCAGGCCGATGTTCACTCCTGCCTTCAGCAGTTCCGCAATCGGGGCAATGCCGCTGCCAAGCTTCAGGTTGGATGCCGGGCAGTGGGCGACCGACGCGCCGCGTTGCGCCAGCAGGACGATTTCCTCGGCCGCCAGGTGAACGGCATGAACCGCGATCAGCCGCTCTGTCACCAGGCGCAGTCGGTCCAGCCGGGCGAGGGGACGCTCACCATGCCGTAGCTCCGACTCCTCGATCTCTTCGATGGTCTCGTGCAGGTGGATGTGAACGGGAAGATCCAGCTCCTCGGCCAGCACCGCGATCTTCGCCAGTGTGCTGTCAGCCACCGTATAGGGCGCGTGTGGCGCGAGGGTGAAGGAAACGAGCTTGTCGTCGCGAAAGGCGTCGCGCGTCGCGAGGCCTTTGCGCAAGTAGTCCTCGGCATCCGCCGCGTACGCGGTCGGGAACTCGATCGCGATGATGCCGGCCACCGCGCGCATGCCGACGCTGCGCAGCGCCCGCACCGCGGACTCCGGGTAGAAGTACATGTCGGAACAGCAGGTCGTGCCCGCGCGGAGCATCTCGATCGCGGCCAGTCGCGAGCCGTCGTGGACGAACTCCGGCGATACCAGAGCCCGCTCCAGCGGCCAGATGCGCGTCTCCAGCCATTGCATCAGCGGCAGGTCGTCTCCGATGCCGCGAAACAGCGTCATCGCGGAATGCGTGTGCAGGTTTACCAGCCCGGGTATCAGGGCATGGGTGGGCAGTGACACCCGCTCGGTGGGGTGAAAGCGCGCCCGCGCTTCCTCGATCGGCACCAGCGCGCTGATGCGGCCGTCGCGCACCGCGACCGCGTGATGGTCGAGCACCGCCGCTCGCGGCACCACGGGTACGACCCAGCGTGCCTCGATCAGCCGGTCGACGGTTTCCATTTCGATTCGTTCGACGTAACAGGGGATTCGGCCGCGGATCAGACCATATCGGCGCGCGCTTGGCGAGTCGGGTCGGCGCGTGCGCTGCCGCTCACCAGGTCCGATCCCGGCAGCGGCAGTTCGTGCGAGGAGGGCGAAATGAGGTCTGCGCACTGGTAGAATTTTCGATTGCGCTTGCGGGCTTGTCGGCCCTCGGCTGAGCGTCTGAAGGCGGCTGCCCTGATGGATCAATTCGCGAAGGAAACCCTGCCCGTCTCCCTTGAAGAGGAGATGCGGCGTTCGTACCTCGATTACGCGATGAGCGTGATCGTCGGGCGCGCGCTGCCCGACGTGCGCGACGGCCTGAAGCCGGTGCACCGCCGCGTGCTGTATCGCGATGCACGAGGCCAACAACCACTGGAACCGCTCGTATGTGAAGTGCGCGCGCGTCGTCGGCGAGGTGATGGGCAAGTACCACCCGCACGGCGACAACGCCATTTACGACACGCTGGTGCGGATGGCGCAGGATTTTTCGCTGCGCTACATGCTGATCGACGGCCAGGGCAATTTCGGCTCGATCGACGGCGACAACGCCGCGGCGATGCGCTACACAGAGTGCCGGCTCGACAAGATCGCTGCCGAACTGCTCGCCGACATCGACAAGGAGACGGTCAACTTCGTCCCGAACTACGACGGCAAGGAACGCGAGCCGTCGGTCCTGCCGTCGAAGATTCCGAACCTGCTGATCAACGGCTCGGCCGGCATCGCGGTCGGCATGGCGACCAACGTGCCGCCGCACAACCTGTCCGAGGTCATCAACGGCTGCCTGGCGCTGCTGCGCCGGCCCGAGACGACGGTCGACGAACTCATCGAACTCATACCCGCGCCGGACTTCCCGACCGCCGGGATCATCTACGGCCTCGACGGAGTGCGCGAAGGCTATCGCACCGGGCGCGGCCGCGTCGTCATGCGCGCCAAGACGCATTTCGAGGAAATCGACAAGGGTGCGCGCAGCGCAATCATCGTCGACGAACTGCCCTACCAGGTGAACAAGCGCGTGCTGCTCGAGCGCATCGCCGAAATGGTCAACGAGAAGCGCCTCGAGGGCATCTCCGACATCCGAGACGAGTCCGACAAGTCGGGCATGCGGGTCGTGTTCGAGCTCAAGCGCAACGAAGTGCCGGAGGTGGTGCTCAACAATCTCTACAAGCAGACACAGCTGCAGGACACATTTGGCGTCAACATGGTAGCGCTGGTCGATGGTCAGCCTCGGCTGCTCAACCTCAAGCAGATGCTCGATGCGTTCCTGTCGCATCGGCGCGAGGTCGTCACGCGGCGCACCGTGTTCGAACTCAAGGAGGCGCGCAAGCGCGGCCACGTGCTGGAGGGCCTTGCCGTGGCGCTGGCCAATATCGACGAGTTCATCGCCATCATCAAGGCGGCGCCGACGCCGCCGGTGGCCAAGACCGCGCTGATGGCGCGCGCCTGGGACTCGTCGCTCGTGCGTGAGATGCTGACGCGTTCCGGCGCCGACATGGCCGCCTACCGCCCGGAGGGGCTCGAGGCGCGTTATGGCCTGCAGAACGATGGGCTCTACCGGCTTTCGGAAGAGCAGGCCGAGCAGATCCTGCAGATGCGCCTGCAACGGCTGACAGGGCTGGAGCAGGACAAGATCGTCAACGAGTACCGGGAAGTGATGGCAACCATCACCGATCTGCTCGACATACTCGCCAAGCCATCGCGCATCACCGACATCATCGCCGACGAGTTGCTGGCGCTTAAGAGCGAGTTCGGCGACGAACGGCGCTCGGAGATCGTGCGCAGCGCGCAGGACCTGATGACCGAGGACCTGATCGCGCGCGAGGACATGGTCGTCACGCTGTCGCACACGGGCTACATCAAGAGCCAGCCGCTCACGGACTATCGTGCGCAGAAGCGCGGCGGCCGGGGCAAGCAGGCCGCGGCGATGCGCGAGGACGACTGGATCGACCAGCTCTTCATCGCCAACACCCACGACACGATCCTGTGCTTCTCCAATCGCGGGCGACTGTATTGGTTGAAAGTGTGGGAAGTGCCGCAGGGTGCGCGCACCGCGCGCGGCAAGCCGATCGTCAACATGTTTCCGCTGGCCGAGGACGAGAAGATCACGGTCGTGCTGCCGATCTCGGAGTACGACGAGCAGCATTTCGTCTTCATGGCCACCGCGATGGGCACGGTCAAGAAGACGGCGCTCACGGAGTTCAGCAACCCGCGCAAGGCCGGCATCATCGCGGTCGATCTCGATCCGGGCGATTACCTGATCGGCGCCGCGATTACCGATGGACAGCACGACGTGATGCTCTTCTCCGATGCCGGCAAGGCCGTTCGCTTCGACGAGAACGACGTGCGACCGATGGGACGCACTGCGCGCGGGGTCCGCGGCATGCAGCTCGACGACGGCCAGCAGGTCATCGCGATGCTGGTGGCCGAGGACGAGCAGCAGAGCGTGCTGACCGCGACCGAGAACGGCTACGGCAAGCGCACGCCGATCGTCGAGTACACGCGGCATTCGCGCGCTACCCGCGGCATGATCGCGATCGCCACCAGCGAGCGCAACGGCAGGGTCGTCGCGGCCACGCTGGTGCGAGGTGATGACGAGGTGATGCTGATCACCACCGGCGGCGTGCTGATCCGCACCCGCGTCGCCGAGATTCGCGAGATGGGGCGCGCCACGCAGGGAGTCACGCTGATCGCGCTCGACGACGGCACGACACTCTCCGGACTGCAGCGCGTCGTGGAGAGCGACAGCGAGGGAGCCAATGGCCACGAGGCCGGCGCCGAGCCCATGTCCGAGGTCGATACGCCCGATACGCCGCCGACCGAGGGCTGAGCGGAAGCCCCACACCTTGTCCCGCGTCTACAACTTCTCTTCCGGGCCGGCGGTGCGCCATGGCTGAGTCGATCGACCGTCGTCTGCTGCCGCTGCGCGACGCGATCGATCGCGTCGATGCGCAACTGGTCGAACTTCTGAACGAGCGCGCGCGGCTGGCCAGCGAGGTCGGCCGGCTCAAGGGCGAAGTCGATGCGCCGGTGCTGCGCACCGAGCGCGAAGCCGAAGTCGTGCGCAAGGTCGCGGCCGCTTCGCAGGGGCCCCTGACGGCGGCGGCATTGGCGAATGTCTTCCGCGAGATCATGTCGGCCTGCCGCGCGCTTGAACGGCCGCTGACGGTGGCTTTCCTGGGACCTGTCGGGCACGTTTTCCGAGACGGCGATGCACCGTCAGTTCGGCACCAGCGTCACGGGACTTCCGTGTGCAACGCTCGACGAAGTATTCCGCGCGACAGAGGCGGGCAGCGCCGATGTCGGCATCGTGCCGCTGGAGAATTCGTCCGAGGGCGCGGTGAGCCGCACGCTCGATCTGCTGCTGGCGACGCCGCTGAAACTGCTGGCGGAACTGTCGCTTGCGGTCAATCACACCCTGATGACGCGCAGCGGCTCGATGGACGGCGTGCAGTGCATCTGCGCGCATTCGCAGGCGTTGGCGCAGTGCGCCGGCTGGCTGGCACAGCATTACCCGACGATCGAGCGGCGCGCCGTGGCCAGCAATGCCGAGGGCGCGCGGATGGCCTCCGAGGATCCGTCGATTGCCGCGATCGCCGGTGACCGTGCGGCCGAGCGTTACCAGCTGATCGCGGTCGCTACGCACATCCAGGACGATCCGAACAATCGCACGCGCTTTGCCGTGCTCGGGCAACAGGCGACCCAGCCGTCGGTGCCGCCCGGGCGCGACAAGACGTCGCTGATCCTGTCGGTGCCGAACAAGGCCGGCGCAGTCTTTCACATGCTTGAGCCGCTGGCGAAGCACGGCGTCTCGATGACGCGCTTCGAGTCGCGTCCGGCGCGCGTGGGCACCTGGGAGTACTACTTCTACGTCGACGTCGAAGGGCACCAGGCCGATCCGAAGGTCGCGACCGCGCTGGTGGAACTGCAGCAGGCGTGCGCGTTCTACAAGTGCCTCGGGTCCTACCCGGCTGAGCGCCAATAGATAGAGGAGCCGCGATGGCCGCAGTGCCGAATCAGACCGCGCCGCAGCTTGGCACGCTCGAGCATGTCCGTGCGATCGCGCCGTACCAGGCGGGCAAGCCGATCGAGGAACTCGCGCGCGAGTACGGGCTCGATCCGGCCCGGATCGTCAAGCTCGCGTCGAACGAGAACCCGCTCGGCGTGCCGGAGTCGGCGAAGAAGGCGATGGCGGCCGCGGTCGAGGACCTGGGCCGCTATCCGGACGCCAACGGATTCGAACTGAAGGCCGCGCTCGCGGCCCGCTATGGCGTGCCGATGGACTGGATCACGCTTGGCAACGGCAGCAATGACATCCTCGAACTCGCGGCCGCCGCCTCGCTCGCGCCAGGACGCAGCTGCATCTATGCGCAGCATTCGTTCGCGGTCTATGCGCTCGCGACACAGGCCAGGGGTGCGCGCGCCATTGTCGTTCCGGCGCACAAGCTCGGCCACGATCTGGATGCCATGCTGGCCGCGATCGTTGCGGATACCGCTCTTATATATGTAGCCAATCCGAACAACCCCACCGGGACGCACCTCAAGGCCGAGGCGATCGAAGCCTTCCTCGCGCGAGTTCCGACGCAAGTCGTGGTCGTGCTCGACGAGGCCTACAACGAATACCTGCCGCCCGAGTTGCGCGTCGACAGCACGGCCTGGGTGCGGCGCTATCCGAATGTCATCGTCTCGCGGACCTTCTCCAAGGCATTCGGTCTGGCCGGCCTGCGCGTCGGCTATGGCATTGCGCAGCGCGAGTTGACCGATCTGCTGAACCGGGTACGCCAGCCGTTCAATGTCAGCACGGTGGCGCAGGTCGCGGCGGTCGCGGCACTGGCCGACGACGCCTTCCTGGCGCGCAGCTACGAGCTCAATCTGCGCGGCATGCAGCAATTGACGAGCGCGTTCCTGGCGCTTGGACTCGAGTACGTTCCGAGTGTCGGCAACTTCGTGCTGGTGAAGGTCGGCCCGGCGGCCCGCGTCTATCAGGAGTTGCTGAAGCGCGGGGTCATCGTGCGCCCCGTGGCCAACTACGGGCTGCCCGAGTGGCTGCGCATCACCGTGGGCCTGCCCGAGGAGAACGCGACGTTCCTGCGCGCCTTGCCCGAGGCGCTTGCCGCCGCAGGCGCATGAAGCTCGCGCTGATCGGAGTCGGACTGATCGGCGGCTCGTTCGCGGCGGCGCTCAAAGCGTCAGGCGAAGTCGATCAGGTGATCGGTTTCGACATCGATCCGCACGCTGTAATGAAGGGTGTCGCGTCCGGCATCGTCGATCGTGCGGCAGCCAGCGCGGCCGAGGCCGTGTCCAGCGCCGATCTGGTCGTCCTGGCTGTTCCCGTCGGCGCCATGCGGGAGTCGTTCGCGGCGATAGCCGCCAGCCTGCGGCCGCAGGCCCTGGTCATGGACGTTGGCAGCACCAAGGCCAGCGTGATCGAGGATGCGCAGGCCGCATTAGGCGGAGCCTGCCGCCGGTTCGTGCCGACCCATCCCATTGCCGGCGGCGAACGCCCCGGGATCGAATTCGCCGACGAGCGACTGTTCCGGGATCGACTGGCCATCACGACGCCGCTGGCGGACACCGATCCCGAGGCTCTGGCGTCGATTGAACGACTTTGGCGCAGCACAGGCGCCCGCCTGGAGCGGCTCGCCCCCGATGTGCATGACCGCATCTTCGCGGCGGTCAGCCACCTGCCACACGTGCTTGCATTCGTGCTGGTCGAGATGATCGCGCGCTCACCAGACGCCGATGCCAAGTTCGCGCACGCAGGCGCCGGGTTCCACGACTTCACACGCATCGCAGCCTCGAGTCCGCCAATGTGGCGCGACATTTGCCTGGCCAATCGTGTTGCGCTTGCGGACGAACTGACTAGATACCGCGCGGGCCTCGCGGCGCTGCAGGACGCCATCGACAGTGGCGACGGCGCGGCCCTCGAACGACTGTTTCGGGTCGCATCCGATGCTCGTCGCGACAACAAGTCCGCTTCGCAAGCGCGGGGCACGCTAGGCCGATCGGATTAAGCGCGAGCCGCACGCTTTCCGTCGATCTCGCGAATTCGGCCACTCGAAGTAGCCAATTCCCGTGTGCAGGCTCAGGTTCGTCCGGGCCTGACGTGCCTTCCTTCCGCTCGTCGCGGTCCATATTCCACTGAGCGGCATTAGCGGGTAATGCCTTGCGGCTGTGGATAAGCTTCAATTCAGGAGCCACCGTTAATGAATTCTCGCGGGTTCACACTTGTCGAAGTCATGGTCGTGATGACGATCTCAGCGATCCTGATTGCGATGGCGCTGCCGTCGTTCCGGACCATGATCCGCTCGAGTGAAATTTCGAGCGCGACGAACTCGGTCGTCGCGGGCCTCGACGTTGCCCGGTCGGAGGCCATACGGCGCAATAACGTGGTCACGATGTGCCGGAGCGCCGACGCGGCCACACCGAATCCCAGCTGCAGCAGCGCGGTGTCCGGCACCTATGCGAACAACGACTGGGCGGTTGGCTGGGTCGTGTTTGCCAAGGCGCCTGGAAACAATGTCACGACGACGGTCGAGGCCGGTGACGAAGTCATCCTGCGCCAGGCTCCGTTCCAGAACGCCGCAGTGGAGCGTCTGACTGTAGTGTCCTCACTCGCAAATCCGCAGCGCTGGTCATTCGGGCCCAATGGTCTACGGATCGCGAACGCCAACGACGTCGAATTTATCGTCGACTACCGCGATCCACAGGTCGTCCAACCCACCGTGCTGGGACGTTGCATGGTTGCAAACCTCACCGGCCGCGGACGAGTCCACCGCTTGGTGAATGGTATCTGCCCTGGCGAATGAAAATCATGTCTGATCACTCTTCCTTGCAGCGCGGCGCTTCGATGATCGAGGTGCTGGTCGCCCTGACGATCGTCGCGTTCGGCCTGCTTGGTCTCGCTGGACTGCAGGCGCGGTCGGTTTCCTTCAACAAGGACTCATACGACCGCAAAGCCGCGGCAGAAATGGCGGCGCAACTGGCCGAGCGGATCCGGGCGAACTACGACGGCTTCAACATCGGTAGCTACAACCTGACGATGCTGCCCACTGCGCAGCCGCCCTTCCCGGTTCCGGCCTGTGCGAACGCACAGCGATGTACCGCTGCGGAAGTCGCGAACCGTGACTGGGCAATGTGGCGTGCGGACCTGCGCCGGCGCTTGCCCGGATCGGGTGCGTATCTGGTCGCGCCAGCACTGTCGACACAGCTGACGTTGACGCTTGCCTGGGAAGAGGGGCAGGCCAATCCCACCCCGGATCCGGTATGCGCCGCCGCGCCGGTCAACATGGTGGACCCACTGAACAAATGGCGCTGCTTCACCTGGATCCTGCACCCATGACACTCGTGCACGTGAACTGTTCGCCGAGCTCCCGCAGGGGATCCCCTCAGGCGGGGCGCACCCTGATCGAAATGCTGATCGCCATTGCGCTCGGCCTGATGATCGTGGCGGCCGTTGGGTCCCTCTATTACTTCACGGGTCGTTCGGCCCGGACCTCGGAGGAGGTGAGCAGCGCGGAGGAGCGCGGACGCCTCGCCATGTTCTTCCTGGGTGAACCGATTGCGATGGCGGGCTCCGGCAATATCGCCAGTGCCAGCCTCAGCCAGCGTCTCGGTGTGACCTCGCTTCCTGGAGCCCACCTCCGTGCGTGCGAAAACGGTCGCTTCCAGGACCCCAACTTCCTGAATAATCCCGTCGACTTCACCTGTGTGCCCTCGCCGACCGGGGCGCCCGGTGATCAGTTGTTCGTCGCCTTTCAGGCCGAGTCGGACCCTGCGATCGCGACGGCGCAGGGCACGACACCGATGACGGATTGCCTGGGCCAGGGCGCACCAGCCGTCAGCGGCGTGCCGACGGCGCGCAATCTGTACTCCGTTGAAATCGCGCCCTCCGGCGCGCTCGAATTTGGCTGCACGGGCAATGGCGGTGCCGCTTTCGGGGCACTGGTTCGGGACGTCGAGATGTTCAAGGTCTTCTTCGCCTTCGATTCCGACGCTTTCGCCAATGCCGGTGGACCGGTGTGGTCGCCCACGGTCCGGCCTTCCGCAATCAGGACGGCCAATGAACTTAACGTCCTGATGGCGCAGATGGATCCGTTTGAGGACCCGGTCATGTCAGCCGCCCAGCCCTGGAACAGCGTGATCGCGGTTTACGTATGCGTCCAGTTGCGCACCGCTGGGGCGGGAACGACGGCGGACGGGATTTCATACTTCCGGCCCTGTCCGCAGACGGCGCAGGAGGCCGCGACGGGCACGGCCGAGATCCAGTCGCTCGACGGCATCGCACGGCGGACGGTGACGCAGGTCTTCACGCTGCGTTCACGCGCCCAGGCGCTAACGGCGTCCGGCCTCAATCAGTAGCAGCCATGAGTCATTCCATGAACCCCAGTTCTCGAATCGTATCCACGGAGCGGGGGGTGGTCCTTCCCATCGTTCTGGTGATCATGATGGTCGTCACGATGCTAGTGCTCACGCAGGTGCGGCGCGGCACGCTGGATGAGCGCCTGGCGCACAACTGGAGCCGTTCGATCTCCGGTCAGACAACCGCGGAAACCGTCCTGCGCCAGTGTGAAGCAGTCGTGCTTCAAGTCGAGAGGACCGGGTGGGACGGAGTCCTGCCGTCCTCGGAAGCCAATACGGCGGGGGTTCCGGCCTGGAAGTCCGCGCTCGACCCCGCCAAGATCAAGACCATCCCACCGGTGGATCTCCCGCCCGGCGCGTCGAACGGGGTCTGCATCATCGAGGACGCCACGGGCGAGTTGGTACCGGACATCCACACCACGGGACCCGGGGAGGCCAGCCGAGGTGTTGCCGGTATCGATCCGAGCATGCGCAAAACCAGGTTTACGTCCGTGGTGACATTTCCGGATTCGACGGCCTTTGGCAGCGTTACCTACCGTTCACAGAGTGAAGTTCGCTGGATGATCAACTCGATCAATTGATGTTTTTTTGCAGCCGCGGGGTCCGTCTTTTGGGGGCCGGAGCAACCTCGCATCGGAGCTAGACCATGACTACGCACGAGTATTCCAAGCACAACACGCCGGCGGCCAGTCCCCGGGGTCGCCTTGCGCGCGCCCTGGTGTTCCTGCTGACCCAGGCGCTGGTGCTGCAGCCGGCTGCCTTCGCCGCCCCGAACATCTGGGACGTGGCTCAGCAGCCGTTGTTCACGGTCAATCCGGTGCACCCGAACATCGTCTTCATGATCGACGACTCGTGGTCGATGAACGACTATCGTTTGCCGCCGCCGCCGTTCATGCTTGAAAACAACCGCTGGCCGGCTGCGGCTGCGACGGTGAAGGTCATCTACGGGCAGGGCATGCGGACGGTCGCCGCGCACGACGAATTCACGTTGCGCTCGTCGGTGCACAATCCGCTCGCCTACGACCCGGCCGTCACCTACGTTCCCTGGAACGACAACGACAAGCCGCTGGGGGTGCAGGGCACGCGTCCGCGGCGCGATGAGAACTTTCCGCAGGCTGATATTGGCGGCGTGGGCGCGATCGCCACCGCGGGCCGGTATACCGAGCGCGACATGCGCCATGTCGGCTTCGCCAACGGCAACTCCAACGCCATACGCAAGTGGATCACGGAGTCGCGCGGTACCGTGGGCAGCAACGGCACATACTTGGCGGCGAGTCCCGCTCGGCGACCGCTGGACCTGGAACGCGCTGAACAAGCGCTGGGAACAGCCCGTGGCGGATCCGAAGGGAACGGCGATCTATCCCCCGCTCCCGGGCGACACCGTGCAGGCGGCCGATCTCTTCACAAATCCGCCGTTGGTCTGCAACGCGCAGCCGCCCTGTACGGTCTGGGAGCCCATCATGGGCGACCAATGCACCGATTGGCAAAAGAAGAAGACCGGCACCATCGATGTTTGTACCGAGTACAAGACCGTGGACGTCTTTGGTGATGTCTGCATCGCGTGGAAGGACGTCTACAAGGGCAAGGTTGACGATCTCTCGAATTGTGTCGACTGGGACTCGGTATTCGACAAGTGGGTCAACGGCGCCTGCACGGACTGGAAGAAGCAGGACGTGATGGAGAACCAGTGCGAACTGGTCGATGTCATCGATCCGACTTCGGAAACCGGGTACCGCAAGGTCAACCAGTGCAAGCTCGTCAAGGTTGGAGAAGAAGACGTCTGCACCAAGTGGGACCAGGTCAAGACCTTCAAGTGGGTGTGCAAGAAGTACGCCCAGAAGGATGTCTGGGAGAAGCAGTGCAGCAAGACTGAAAGTCAGAAGACCGGCACAACGCAGCAGTGCCAGAAAACCGAGAAGCAGGACGTCTTCGCGGACGTCTGCAACAAGTACGAGCAGAAAGAGGTCGGGCAGAAGTGCACGGCCACCGATCCGAACTGGACCTGCCCGGCGGCGAACCTTGTCAGCGATGGTGTGACGCCGGCGCGGTATTACCGCTACGAGGGGCCGGTCCCGGCCAAGGACGATGACCTGGCTGACCCGGCGAACTACCGGATGGTCGAGATCGATCGTGCGCAGAACATCAACTTCTCCGTTCCGCTGGAGCCGCGCTCTGGCGCGCTGCGCGAGCGCAAGGATTGTGCGGCCCTGACCAGCTGCACGCGCCTGGAGGAGATGCAGAACTACGCCAACTGGTTCACGTACTACCGCCATCGTTTGTTTGCGGCGATTGCCGTGACATCGCAGGCGGCGGCCGATCTGAAGGGTGACCTGTCGGCCATCCGCCTCGGTTTCGGACGCATCAACTACTTCGACCAGGGCCCGGACCCGTGGAATCCGTACGGCGCGCGCCTGGACGGCAGTAAGTTCCCGGAGGTCGACAAGGATCCGGGTCCCAAGGACCCGCATCCGGGTGCCGTCGTGCGCGGTGTGCGCAGCTTCACGGATTCCCAGAAGAATGACGACCGTCAGGAGTTCTTCGACTTCCTGTTCCTGCTGAACTGGGTCGGGTCGACCCCCAATCGCGAGGCGATCGACTCGATTGGCAACTACTACCTGCGCAGCGGCGAGTTCGGGCCGTGGTCCGACAACCCGGGCAAGGGTGGCGGTCGCAAGGGCGACCAACAGGCGTCGTGCCGTCGCAGCTTCGCGTTGCTGGCAACGGACGGCGAATGGACCGCGATTCCCGAGATTCCCAATGTGCCGCCGGCGCAGCCATTGATCGAGAAACGCAATCAGGATCCGGTCAATGCGGGCAACGGAAAGAACACGGCGGCCCTGGCCACGACGGGTCCGCAGATTCAGGGCGCGGGCCTCTACAAGAACGAGACGTATACCTACGACCCGGCGGCCGAGCCCCAGTTTTCCAACGACAATTTCGGGGTCACGAACACGCTGACCGACGTGGCGATGTACTGGTGGGACCGCGACCTGCGACCGGATGTGCCGAACTCTGTCCAGAAGCGACCCAACCGGACGAACGACTCGTTCTGGCAAAGCATCACGACCTACATCGTCGGCTACGGCCTGAATGCGTCGATGAACACGCCGCAGGTCCGGCAGGACATCAAGGACGGCAAGCCGATCAACTGGCCGTTGGTGGATACGACACCGACGCTGACGACGGGCGGCGATCGGATCAACGATTCGTTCCGCGCGGCGATGTCCACGCGAGGCGACTTCTATTCGGCCACCGATCCGGATTCGATGCGCGCCAGTATCAAGGGTGTGTTCCGCGCGATTGCCGAGCAGGCCTATTCGGGGACCGGCCTTACAGCAACCAGCGCTCAGCTGACGGTCGGTTCCACGCTCTTCCGCGCTTCGTTCACGACGCAGAAGTGGAGCGGCAAGCTCGAAGCGTTCGACGCGATCAGCATGGCCAATGCGGCGGAAAACCAGCAGGTCGAACCCGCGCCCCTATGGCTGGCCGGCTTCCCGCAATGGGACCAGCGCAAGATCTACACATCGATCGCAAGCGTTGGCGCGGGCATGACGTTTGACAACTTCAATAACCTGGCGGCCTCGCAGCAGGCGGCGCTGGGCGACCAGGAAGTGATGGACTACCTGCGCGGCATGCAGGACGGACTGGAGAACAGCAAGCCGATCGGATTCCCGTTGAAGACCAAGGGATGGCGCGACAGGGATGTGCTGCTTGGAACGATCGTGACGTCGAGCCCGCTGTACTCGAAGGCGCCGAACTTTGCCTACAAGTTCAGTCCGGCTGCGGGTGGGGGCGGAGGCTACGCACAACACGTTGTGGACAACGCTGCCAATCGCCGCGGCGCGGTGTACGTCGGAGCGAACGCGGGCATGTTCCACGCATTCGATGGCAATCCCGACCCCAACCAGGGCGGTGGCAAGGAACTCTTCGCGTATGTGCCGCGCAGCGTGTATCCGTACCTCAAGGAACTGACGAAGGCGGACTACACGCACCGGTTCTTCGTTGACGGCCCGGTCGTCGAAGGCGAGGTCTTTCTCAACAACAAGTGGAAGACCGTGGTCATGGGTTCGACCGGCGCCGGGCCGGCCGGAGTCTTTGCCCTGGACGTCTCGGCTCCCGAGCAGTTCGATGCGAGCAAGGTCCTGTGGGACATCACCCCGGCCGAAGAGTCTGACCTGGGCAAGGTGATGGGTACCGGTTACATCGGAAGCGTCAAGTGGGGCGTGAATGGCGGCAAATGGGTTGCGCTCGTTCCTAACGGGTACGACAGCGCCAACAGCCGCGCCGTGCTGCTGGTCATCGACATGGAGACCGGGCAGACGATCAGGAAGATCGACACCTGCAAGAAGAACAGCGGCGTGGACTTTGCGGCCAACGAGCAAGGCGGCCGCTGCGATCCGACAGCGCGGAACGGACTGGCGAACTTGAGTGTCGTCTTCGATTCCAACCGTAACGTGGTGGGTGCCTACGCCGGCGACTACCAGGGCAACCTCTGGCGGTTCGACCTGAGCTCGGGTGACAAGGACAAGTGGAAGATCGCCACCGAGGATCCGATCGATCCGTCCGGAAATACGCCGGCGCCGCTCTTCACGGCTGTCAACAAGCTGAACGAGCCGCAACCCATCACGGCCGCTCCGCGCGCCAGCACGCATCCCTTGGGCGGGACCTACGTCGTGTTTGGCACCGGCAAGTTCTTCGAGTATCCCGACCAGACGAGTACCGGAGTGCAGTCCATCTACGGGCTCTGGGTACGCTCGGGCGACAAGGCGCCGATCACGATGGCCAGCCTGCTTGAACTGGGGCTGAGCGAAACGACCGTGAACAATGTCACGACGAGGACGCTCACCGGTACCGGTGGCTTCTCCTGGAAGACCAAGCGTGGCTGGTTCGTTGACATGGTCGATGCCAGCAAGACGGGTGTCGGTGAGCGTGTGGTCGCGAGCCCGTCGATCGAGCGTGGCGTGATGACCATGGCGTCGTTCCAGCCGACGGTCACGACGGATCCGTGCGAGGGGACTGGCGTTTCGTTCCTTTACTCGATACCGATGGACGCGAGCTTGGGTGTCAAGGCGACGAAGGTGAACGGTGTCATCGGCAACATCATGTCCGTTGAGACGCCGCCGCTGATCGGGGTGCGCACCAACACACTCAGCAAGGCCGAGGGCACAAACGCCATGAAAAACGCGACCCAGGTGCGGGACAGCAGCGGAGTCTTCGAGTCGACGAAGGAGGAGATCAAGTGTTCCAAGATCTTCAGCCAGATCAACGTGCAGACTGGATTCGTTGCGGCCAGTTGCGCGCCGTATGCCCCGATCCGTACCTGGCGGCCGATTCGCTAGATCGTGAACTGTGACAGCTAAGAGTTCTTACCGGAGTTCCCGTCGCCCTGAACGGGCGGCGGGTTTCACGCTGATCGAAGTCGTGACAGTTGTTGCCATCGTCGCGATACTTACGGCGATCGCTATTCCCTCATACTTCCAGTTCATCGCTCGAGGTCATCGGAGCGAAGCGCGTGCGACGCTGATTCAGGCCGCGCAATGGATGGAGCGGTGGCGTACCGAGCGCAACAGTTACCAGGATCCGCTGAACGCGCCGGCTCCGCCTGCGTTGCCGCAAGCACTGCAGCGATCTCCGGCCACCGGCGCACAGATGTATCAGATTACGGTGGTGACACCCACCCCTGGAAGGTACGTCCTCTCGGCGGCACCTATGGCTACCATGGCTGGTGATGCGTGCGGCACCTTTACTCTGGACAACACCGGGCTGCGAGATCGGAGCGGCGGTGAGACCATGGAGAGGTGCTGGGGGCGGTAGGAGATCGTTCCCACGCCGTGGCATCATCGCCACGTGTCTGCGTGGCCCCCCGTCCTGACCATTGACCCGATCCGCCGTGCCGCCGGCACGGTGCGGCTCCCGGGTTCCAAGAGCATCTCGAATCGGGTACTGCTGCTCGCCGCCCTGGCGAGAGGCGAAACGCGACTTGAAGGCCTGCTGGACGCCGAGGACACTCGCGTCATGCGCGAGGCCTTAAGTGCATTGGGTGTCCATCTCGAACCGACGGCTTGCGGACACCTGCGCGTTACCGGGATGTCAGGCGCGTTTCCCGTTCGCTCGGCCGAACTATTCCTCGGCAATGCGGGAACGGCGTTCCGTTCCCTGACCGCCGCGCTGGCATTCTCGGGCGGGCGCTACGTGCTGGATGGCGTGCCGCGCATGCGCGAACGACCGATCGGCGATCTGGTGGACGCGCTGAATGCGATCGGTGCGCGCATCACCTACAGCGGCCAGCCCGGTTTTCCGCCGCTGGTCATCGAGCCTGCGACGGAGACTTAACGCCGACCGCGTCTCGGTGCGCGGCGATGTCTCGAGTCAGTTCCTGACCGGCTTGCTGATGGCGGCGCCGCTCGTCGCGCCGCCGCAGGGACTTCGAATTTCCGTGGAAGGGCCGCTGATCTCGCGGCCTTACATCTACATGACGCTCGCCCTGATGCGGCGTTTCGGTGTCGAGGTGACGCGCGAGGGCGACTCATTCCTGCGTCCCGCGCGCGCTGTATCGGTCGCCCGGTCGCCTTGCGGTGGAGGGCGACGCCTCGGGGGCGTCGTATTTTCTTGCGCTCGGCGCGATCGCCGGCGGCCCGGTTCGCGTCCTGGGCGTCGGTCGAGACAGCGTCCAGGGCGACGTCCGGTTCGCGGAAGCGCTCGACGCGATGGGGGCACGGGTTGCGATGGGCGACGACTGGATCGAGGCCGCGGCGCCGGCGATCGGGCGCCTGCGCGGCATCGACATGGACTGCAATCACATCCCGGATGCCGCGATGACGCTGGCGGTTGCCGCGCTCTTTGCGGACGGTCCCAGCATGCTGCGCAACATCGGTTCGTGGCGCGTCAAGGAGACCGATCGCATCGCCGCGATGGCGACCGAACTGCGCAAGCTCGGAGCAACAGTTGAGGAAGGCGCTGACTGGCTGCGCGTGCATCCGCAGCCCGTGCTGCGCGAAGCCACGATCGACACCTACGACGATCACCGCATGGCGATGTGCTTTTCGCTCGCTGCCGTGGGTGGCGTGCGCGTTCACATCCGCGATCCCGGATGTGTCGCCAAGACCTTTCCGGACTACTTCACAGCGCTCGCGAGCCTTGTCGAAGGCGGGCGCGCCGTGGCCCCCTTGACGCGCGATCCGGCGCGTCTATTCGATAGTCCCGATCGCAGCGATAGCCTCGGATGAGCGCACTGCCGCCCGTCATCGCGATCGACGGCCCGACGGCATCGGGCAAAGGCACGATCGCGCTGGGCGTGGCGGAGCGGCTGGGGTTTCACTACCTCGACAGTGGGGCGCTGTACCGGCTGGTCGGCTGGCGAACCCTGAAGCACGGAAGCGATCCCGCGGACGAGGCCAACGTCGCCGAACTGGCGCGGGCGATGGCGCCACGCTTCGCGCGGCGGCCGCATCGAGCTCGATGGCGAGAATGTCACCGACGCGATCCGGTCCGAAGAGGTCAGCCGCGCCGCCTCTCAGGTCGCGGTGCATCCGACGCGTGCGACAGGCCTTGCTGGAGCTGCAGCGCCGCTCGCGTCGGGCGCCCGGACTGGTGGCCGACGGGCGCGACATGGGCACCGTGGTGTTTCCCGATGCCGTGCTCAAGGTTTACCTCACCGCGAGCGTTGCAGCGCGCGCCGCGCGACGCCATAAGCAGTTGATCGAAAAAGGATTTTCGACTAACATTGCCGACCTTTCGCAGGAACTCGAGGCGCGCGACCGGCGGGATGCCGAACGGTCCGCCGCCCCGCTGAAACCGGCGGAAGACGCCTACCAGCTCGATTCGTCAGAGCTCTTCTATCGACGAAGTCGTCGCTCAGGTCTTGAACTGGTACGCGGGTTGCAGGCCCGCCCCCGACAGCGGGGTGGCCGGCAAACTTGAAGTCTGAAAGGCAGTTAGAAGCAAGCAGTATTGAACGAGGCAGTACCGGGTGCAGCAGGGACGTCATCGATAGCGGCCAGCGCCGCTCAGGATTCCCCGCTGCGTTTCTTCAACTCCGCCGAGGCGCAAGGCCGAAGCGTGAATTGGTCATCATCAGGTCCTTACATGTCATCCGTCGCAACCCACAGCAGCACCGCCAGCAAGCCCGAAAGTTTTGCCGCCCTCTTCGAAGAAAGCCTGAATCGTCAGGAGATGAAGCAGGGCGAAGTGATCACCGCCGAGGTGATCCGCGTCGACTACAACTTCGTGGTCGTCAACGCCGGCCTGAAGTCCGAGGCCTACATCCCGCTCGAGGAATTCAAGGACGACAACGGTCAGTTGAACGTCAATCCGGGCGACTTCGTTTCGGTCGCGATCGAATCGCTCGAGAACGGCTATGGCGACACCATCCTGTCGCGCGACAAAGCCAAGCGTCTTGCGGCCTGGATGAACCTCGAGAAGGCGCTCGACAGCGGTGAGCTGGTCAGTGGCACCATCACCGGCAAAGTCAAGGGCGGCCTCACGGTCATGACCAACGGCATCCGCGCGTTCCTGCCGGGTTCGCTGGTGGACACGCGGCCGGTCAAGGACACCACGCCCTTCGAGGGCAAGACGCTCGAGTTCAAGGTCATCAAGCTCGACCGCAAGCGCAACAACGTCGTGGTCTCCCGCCGTGCGGTGGTCGAGGCCAGCATGGGCGAAGAGCGCGCCAAGCTGCTCGAGAACCTCAAGGAAGGCGCGATCGTCAAGGGCACGGTCAAGAACATCACCGACTACGGCGCGTTCGTCGATCTGGGCGGCATCGACGGCCTGCTGCACATCACCGACCTCGCCTGGCGTCGCGTGCGTCATCCGAGCGAAGTCGTGCAGGTCGGCCAGGAGCTGACGGCCAAGGTCCTGAAGTTCGACCAGGAAAAGAACCGCGTATCGCTGGGCGTGAAGCAGCTCGGCGAGGACCCGTGGGTCGGGCTCGGTCGCCGCTATCCGCAGGGCACGCGGCTGTTCGGCAAGGTCACCAACATCACCGACTACGGCGCGTTCGTCGAGATCGAGGCCGGCATCGAAGGGCTGGTGCACGTCTCCGAGATGGACTGGACCAACAAGAACGTCGATCCCGAAGAAGGTCGTGCAGCTGGGCGACGAAGTCGAGGTCATGGTGCTCGAGATCGACGAAGAGCGCCGCCGCATCAGCCTGGGCATGAAGCAGTGCAAGCCCAACCCGTGGGACGACTTCGCCCAATCGCACAAGAAGGGCGACAAGGTTGCGGGCCAGATCAAGTCGATCACCGACTTCGGCGTCTTCATCGGCTTGAACGGCGGTATCGACGGCCTGGTGCACCTGTCCGACCTCTCGTGGAGCGAGCCGGGCGAAGAAGCCGTGCGCAAGTACAAGAAGGGCGACGAGATCGAGGCGATGGTGCTGGCGATCGACACCGAGCGCGAGCGTATTTCGCTGGGTGTGAAGCAGATGTCGGGCGATCCGTTCACCAACTTCGCGGCGGGCCACGAGAAGGGCTCGGTCGTCACCGGCACGGTCAAGAGCGTCGATGCCAAGGGCGCGATCATCGACCTCGGTGGCGACATCGAGGGCTACCTGCGCGCGTCCGAAATTTCGGCCGACCGGGTCGAGGATGCCCGCAATCACCTGAAGGAAGGTGACTCGGTCATCGCGATGATCATCAACGTCGACCGCAAGAACCGCGGCCTGAATCTGTCGATCAAGGCGAAGGACACGGCGGAAACGTCGGCGACGATGGAGCGCATGCAGGCTGAGGCGCAGACGGGCACGACCAACCTCGGCGCGCTGCTGAAGGCCAAGCTCGACACGCAAACCAAGTAGTCGCCGGAGTCCTTCGTTGAAGACGATGACGAAGTCGGAGTTGATCGCGCACCTGGCGGAGCGCAATCCCCGCCTGGTCGCGCGCGACGCCGACGAAGCGGTCAACACGATGCTCGATGCGATGACCGATGCGCTGGCTGGAGGCCAGCGCATCGAGATCCGTGGCTTCGGCAGCTTCGCACTGAACTACCGTCCGCCGCGCCTGGGGCGCAACCCCAAGTCCGGCGATCGGGTGCAGGTACCTGCCAAGTATGTTCCGCACTTCAAGGCGGGCAAGGAACTGCGCGAGCGCGTCGACGGCGAGGAGGGCTCGGATGCACCGGATGACGACGACACCTGAGGGCGTCGATAATCTCAAGGCCGCGCAGCGCGCGGCCTTTTTTTCGTCCGCGTCGCGACCGGCCGGCCGCTTCCCTACAATCCGCGTTTCGACACATGCACGACTGGGGAGGCCCGAATGAGACTGCTGGCGTGGATCGTCAAGCTCGGCTTCTTCCTCCTCGTGCTCTGGTTTTCCTTGAAGAACACGACGCCGGTGCCGGTTCGGTTGACCTCCAGCATGGTCTGGGAGAACGTTCCTCTCATCATGGTGATGCTGACCTGCGTGGCCGTGGGCGCACTGCTTGGGGCGCTTGCACTAGCGCTGCCGATCTATCGCATGCGACGCGAAGTGAATCAGCTGCGGCGCGACGGATTGGCAGGCGTGCCCGTCGAGTCGGCGGAAGACCGGATGGCAGCTGCGGCACGACAGTCCGGCGCGGTCGTCGAGGTGGCGGCCCAGCCGGACGTCCGCTGATGGAGTTCGAGCTCTGGTATCTCGTTGTCCTGCCGCTGGTGTTCGCGGCCGGCTGGTTCGGTCGCGGTTTCGAATCGCGGGCGCGGGCCACGGATAACGCTGCACTGCCGCGCTCGTACTTCCGCGGGCTCAACCTGTTGCTCAACGACCAGCACGATAAGGCGATCGATGCGTTCATCGAGGTCGTCAAGCTGGATCCCGAGACCATCGAACTGCATCATGCGCTGGGCAACCTGTTTCGCCGGCGCGGCGAATTCGACCGCGCGGTGCGTATCCATACCCACTTGCTGAATCGCTCCGACCTGCCGGCGCGTGAACGGGCGCAGGCGCTCTCGGAACTGGGGCAGGACTACCTGAAGGGTGGACTGCTCGACCGCGCCGAGGAGGCTTTCACGCGGCTCCTCGAACATCGTGATCAGCGATTCGAGGCGCTGCGCGCGCTGCTACGCATTTATCAGATGGAGCGCGAGTGGTTGAAGGCCATCGACTGCGCGCGCCTGCTGGAGCGTGAGGCGGGGGAGAGATCATCAGGCGGCGATCTCGCACTACCACTGCGAACTGGCCGACAACGCGCTCGGCGCCGGACGGCTGGACGAGGCTCAGCGTGCCATCGACGACGCACTCACCACGGACCGCAGATCGGTACGGGCACTGATCCTCGCGGGCGACCTGGCCGCGCGGCGCGGTGATGCCGCCGAAGCGCTGACGCAGTGGCAGCGAGTGGAAGCCGTGTCGCGCGACCATCTGTCGCTGATTGCCGACAAGGTGGCGGCGGCACTCGATGGACTGGGGCGCCGGACCGAGGCGCTCAACTGGTTGCGCCGCGCGCTGCAGGATGCGCCGTCGATCGACATGCTCGACAGTGCCCATCGTCGCGTCCTCGAGTGGGAAGGGCCTGCGGCTGCCGAGGCGCTGGTCGCGGATGAATTGAAGCGCCACCCGTCGCTGCTCGGATTCGAGCGCCTGGCCCGGGCGCGGCTCGCGCTCAATCCGGGCGACGACGAACTGAAGGGCCTGAGCACATTGCTCAAGAGCCACGCACAGAAGCTGGCGCGCTATCGCTGCAGCCGATGCGGGTTCCGTGCGCGGGAGTATCACTGGAACTGTCCCGGCTGCACGAACTGGGACAGCTATCCACCGCGTCGCATCGAGGAACTCGACGGGCAATGAAGTGAGACCCCTGGCCAGGAGCGCGAAGTCGACGCCAGGCCTTCGGCTGTCGCTATGCTTCGCCGCCGCCTTCCCTCCCTGCAGACGATGAACGCCCTCACGATCGAACAGACCATCGGCAATACGCCGCTTGTACAGCTGCTGCGATTGCCCGGTGCCGAGCAGGCTCGGCGCGGCAACGTCATCCTCGGCAAGCTCGAGGGCAACAATCCTGGCGGCTCGGTCAAGGACCGGCCTGCGCTTTCGATGATCCGGCGGGCCGAGGAACGCGGAGAGATCCGACCCGGTGATCGCCTGATCGAAGCGACCAGCGGCAACACGGGCATCGCGCTGGCCATGATTGCGGCGATGAGGGGCTACCGCATGACGCTGATCATGCCGGACAACCTGTCGAGCGAGCGAAGGGCGAGCATGGCCGCCTTCGGTGCCGAGCTGATCCTGACGCCGGCGAGCAAGGGTGGCATGGAGTACGCGCGTGACCTGGCCATGCAGATGCAGGCCGACGGCAAGGGTCGCGTACTCGACCAGTTCGCCAATCCGGACAACTCGCGCGCCCACTACGAGACGACCGGCCCCGAAATCTGGCGCGACACCGATGGCCGCATCACGCACTTCGTCAGTGCCATGGGAACGACCGGCACGATCATGGGCGTGGGCCGCTATCTGAAGGAACGCAGTCCGACGATCCAGATCGTCGGTGCGCAGCCGGCCGAAGGCTCGCACATTCCAGGCATACGCAAGTGGGCCGACGCCTACCTGCCGAAGATCTACGATCCCGCCCGGGTCGACCGACTCGAATTCGTGTCGCAGGCCGATGCCGAGGACATGGCGCGGCGCACTCGCTTCGGAGGAAGGCATCAGTTGCGGTCCTTCAGCGGCCGGCGCCTGCCTGATCGCGCTCAGGATCGCGGCCGAGGTGGAAGACGCGACGATCGTCTTTGTCGTCTGCGATCGTGGCGATCGTTACCTGAGCACGGGCATTTTCCGCGGCTGAAGGTGGGCCGGGTCGCTCGGGCGACCGGTTAGAGGCGCGCCGCGCGCCTTACCGGTTGCGAGGACGTGCGACGTCACTTCCGACCGGACTTCGTCGACGGACGGCGTGACGCGCCGGGGCGAAGGCGCCATTCACCCGTGATCCAGAATCGCTCCAAGGTGCGGATGCCGCTCGTGCAGTCGATGCCGTTCGTTGCGAGCCACCGATCGTCGTAGCAGGTCTCCGAATAGCGTTCGCCACCGTCGCAGATCAGCGTCACCAGCGAGCCGCTCTGCCCCGCCCGTTTCATCTCTGACATCAGTTGCGCACAGGCGATCAGCGCGGTTCCGGTAGACGGCCCGACCCGCCGTCCCAGCACGCGCTCGAGGAAGCGTGCGGCCGCGAAGGAGTCGGCATCTGGCGACGCGGAGCGAGCGGTCGATCACGTGGCGGTTGAAGCTCGGCTCGACGCGCGGCCGACCGATGCCTTCGATGCGCGAGGCCACCTTCAGGTGTTCGCGTCGCATCGCCGTCTGCACAGTAGTCGTGGAACACGGAGTTCTCGGGATCGGCCAGGCAGATCTTCGTCGGATGCCGCTGGTAGCGCACGTAGCGTCCGATCGTGGCGCTGGTGCCGCCCGTGCCCGCACCGATGACGATCCAGGTCGGTATCGGAAAGGGCTCGTCCTTCATCTGCTGGAAGATCGACTCGGCGATGTTGTTGTTGCCGCGCCAGTCCGTCGCACGCTCGGCGAATGTGAATTGGTCCATGTAGTGGCCGCCGGCGCGATGTGCCAGCGCTGCCGCTTCCGCATAGACCGCGCCGGGCTCGTTCACGAGGTGGCAGCGTCCGCCATGGAACTCGATCAGCCCGATCTTTTCGCGTGACGTCGTTCTTCGGCATCACGGCCACGAAGGGCACGCCGATCAGCCGCGCAAAGTAGGCCTCGGACACGGCCGTCGAACCCGACGAAGCCTCCACGACCGTCGTGCGCGGGCCGATCAGCCCGTTGCAAAGGCTGAAGAGGAACAGCGAGCGCGCAAGCCGGTGCTTCAGGCTGCCGGTCGGATGGACCGATTCGTCCTTGAGGTACAGCGTGCAGCCGGGCACACCCGGCACATCGACACGCAGCAGGTGCGTATCGGCCGAGCGGGTGTAGTCCGCCTCGATGCGGCGTACGGCCTCGTCACACCACGCTCGCTGCGACGCTGGGCGTCCTTTCACGGCACGGTTGCCGCGAGATCAGGCGGCTTCGACCGGAATCTTGCCGATCTTCGCCTGCCATTCGCGTGGGCCGGTCTGGTGCACCGAGACGCCGTCCGCGCTGACGGCGACCGTGACCGGCATGTCCCTGACCTCGAACTCGTAGATCGCCTCCATGCCGAGGTCGGCGAAGGCCGACGACCTTCGCGCCGACTTGATCGCCTTGGCCACGAGGTAGGCCGCGCCGCCGACGGCCATCAGATAAGCGCTCTTGTGCTTCCTGATCGCCTCGATCGCCGCCGGACCGCGCTCGGCCTTGCCGATCATCGCGATCAGCCCGGTCTGCGCCAGCATCATCTCGGTGAACTTGTCCATGCGCGTGGCGGTGGTCGGGCCCGCCGGGCCCATGACTTCGTCGCGCACCGGATCGACCGGGCCGACGTAGTAGATGACGCGATTGGTGAAGTCCACCGGCAGCTTCTCGCCCTTGGCCAGCATGTCCTGGATGCGCTTGTGGGCGGCATCGCGGCCGGTCAGCATCTTGCCGTTGAGCAGCAGCGTCTGGCCGGGCTTCCAGGCGGCGACTTCCTCCTTGGTCAGCGTGTCGAGATTGACGCGCTGGCTCTTCTGCACGTCCGGCTGCCAGTTGACGTTCGGCCAGGTGTCGAGCGAGGGCGGTTCGAGATACGCCGGGCCCGAGCCGTCGAGCACGAAGTGCGCATGGCGCGTCGCCGCGCAGTTCGGAATCATCGCCACCGGCTTGCTCGCCGCATGGGTCGGGTACATCCTGATCTTGACGTCGAGCACCGTGGTCAGGCCGCCGAGTCCCTGCGCGCCGATGCCGAGCGCGTTGACCTTCTCGTACAGTTCGACGCGCAGTTTCTCGACGTCGGCTTGCGGCCCGCGCGCGATCAGCTCGGTCATGTCGATGTCGTCCATCAGCACTTCCTTCGCCATCAACATCGCCTTTTCCGCCGTGCCGCCGATGCCGATGCCGAGCATGCCCGGCGGGCACCAGCCGGCGCCCATCGTCGGCACCGTCTTGAGCACCCAGTCGACGATCGAGTCGCGACGGATTGAGCATGACGAACTTGCTCTTGTTCTCCGAGCCGCCGCCCTTGGCGGCGACCATGACCTCGACCGTGTTGCCCGGCACGATCTGCACGTTGACCACGGCCGGGCGTGTTGTCCTTGGTGTTCTTGCGGCCGAACTCGGGTGGGTCGACGACCGAGGCGCGCAGCTTGTTGTCCGGGATTCAGGTAGCCGCGGCGCACGCCCTCGTTGACCGCGTCCTCGAGCGAGCCGGTGAAGCCTTCCCAGCGCACGTCCATGCCGACCTTGAGGAACACGTTGACGATGCCGGTGTCCTGGCAGATCGGGCGGTGGCCCTCGGCGCACATGCTGCGAGTTGGTCAGGATCTGCGCGATCGCATCCTTGGCGGCCGGGCTCTGCTCCGTCTCGTAGGCGCGGGCCAGGCTGCGGATGTAGTCCGCCGGGTGGTAGTAGCTGATGTACTGCAGCGCGGCGGCGATGCTTTCGATCAGGTCGGCCTGGCGGATCGTCGTCATGGGGGTTCCTCGTCCGTGATGGAGACGCTCGTCGATCAGTGTTTCACCTTCGCTGCCTTTTCGCCCGGGAACATGATGCGGTCGGTTGCCGCGATCGCCATCGCCGAGAACAGGAACGTGATATGGATCGCGGTCTGCGCGATCAGCACCTTGTCCGAGTAGTTCGCCGCGTTGATGAAGGTCTTGAGCAGGTGGATGGAGCTTATCCCGATGATGGCGGTGGCCAGTTTGACCTTGAGCACGCTTGCGTTCACATGGGACAGCCATTCCGGCTGGTCGGGGTGGTTTTCCAGGTACATGCGCGACACGAACGTCTCGTAGCCGCCGACGATGACCATGATGAGGAGGTTCGAGATCATCACCACGTCGATCAGCGCCAGCACGACCAGCATGATGATCGTCTCGTTGAGCCCGGTCGGCAGCGCGTCCGACTTGTAGCCGATGCTGGTGACCAGCTGCTGGAGTGCCGTCTGGCTGCCGAACGCGGCCTCGACCAGGTGCGCGAGCTCGACCCAGAAATGCCAGACGTACACGACCTGCGCGACGATCAGCCCGACGTACAGCGGCAGCTGCAGCCAGCGGCTGGCGAAGATGAGCCGCGGCAGCGGTGGAATCGGCCGGGTGTTGGAGGAGTCGGCAATCGGCAAGGACATGGATTGAGGGGTCTCGATGTGGCGAAGCCGGGCATTCTAGCCAGCCGCGGCGGTTGATCCGAAGTCACTTGAGTTCGGCCGCGACGCCTCCAACTATCGAATGTTTGCTCAGACGGCCTGTCCAAGGCCTTGATTACGCAAAGGTATTCTGGAAAGTTCCCGATGTAGCCCTGCGGACAAACGCGTATGGAGACTGGCGCGGCCGATTGGATAGACTCTCGGCCGTCAGATTCTGACTATTCCTACTGGAGAACCTATGAAACGTATCGCTCTGTTCGTATTGACGAACCTTGCGATCATGGTCGTGCTGATGCTGTTCCTGACCGTGCTGTCGTCGGTGTTCGGCATCAACTTCAACCTTGGCGGGCAGACGCTCAACGTCGGCGCGCTCGCGATCTTTTCGCTGGTGGTCGGCTTCACCGGCGCCTTCATCTCGCTGCTGATGTCGAAGCCTATGGCCAAGTGGAGCACCGGAGCCCAGGTGATCCGCCAGCCGTCGAACGCGATGGAATCCTGGCTGGTCGACACGGTGCGCCGGCACGCCGAGAAGGCCGGCATCGGCATGCCCGAGGTTGCCGTCTACGACGGCGAGCCGAACGCGTTTGCCACCGGTGCGTTCAAGAACTCGGCGCTGGTCGCGGTTTCGACCGGCCTGCTGCAGTCGATGAGCAAGGACGAGGTCGAAGCCGTGCTGGCGCACGAGATCTCGCACGTTTCCAATGGCGACATGGTGACGATGACATTGTTGCAGGGCGTGATGAATACCTTCGTCGTGTTCCTGTCGCGTGTGATCGGGTACTTCGTCGACCGCGTCCTGCTGCGCAATGAGAGCGACGCTCCAGGGATCGGTTACTTCGTGACGACTATCGTGCTCGACATCGCGCTGGGCTTCCTGGCGGCAATCATCGTGGCGTGGTTCTCACGCCGACGCGAGTTCCGCGCCGACGCGGGTTCTGTGGCGCTGATGGGCTCGAACCGGCCGATGATCAATGCGCTGGCGCGGCTCGGCGGCATGGAGCCGGGCCACCTGCCGCAGGCGGTGCAGACGATGGGCATTTCGGCGCCCAGCGGCATGATGGCGCTGTTCTCGAGCCATCCGCCGATCGAGCAGCGCATCGCGGCACTGCAGGCGACGGGTCGCTGAGCACGGGTTGCAGGTAACTCCAAGGGCCGGCGCGAGCCGGCCCTTTTCTCGTCGGTCGGTCCACAACGTGCAGCTAGGTTTCGGGCGACAATGTCCGCCGTTCCGAGGAGTGGACGGGTGGATCCAACATCAGGCGCGCACTCCGGTGCGCACATGCCGACGCAACACGCAGCGCATCATGCTTCGCTGGGCCGATGGGAGCTTCCCATCGAAATGCTGGTCGTCGCCAACCTCGTCGCGCTGGCGTTCGAAACGCTGCCCAATCTATCGTCGTTCTGGCGCCAGGCGTTCTGGACCTTCGAGGTCTTCTGCGCCGCGGTCTACACCGTGGAGTACGGCGTACGGCTTTACCTTGCACGGCCGCGCTGGAAGTACGTCACTTCCTTTTACGGAATCATCGACCTGCTTGCGATCGCGCCGTTCTATCTGATGACGGCGTTCAATCTGCAGGCGATGCGGGCCTTCCGCCTGCTGCGCTTGCTGCGGCTGTTCAAGCTTGTTCGCTATACCCAGGCCACGCACCGGTTCCGGCGCGCATTCGAGATCGCGCGGGACGATCTTGTTCTTTTCGGCGTGATCGCGCTGATCGTCCTCTACCTCGCGGCGATCGGTATCTTTCACTTCGAACACGACGCACAACCCGAGAAGTTTTCTTCCGTGTTCGACAGCCTGTGGTGGGCGGTCGCGACCCTCACGACGGTTGGCTATGGTGACGTCTACCCCATCACGCCGGAGGGCAGGCTCTTCACCTTCATCGTGCTTGTGATGGGACTAGGTGTCATCGCCGTACCATCGGGCTTGATGGCCTCCGCGCTGTCACGGGTCCGGGCCGAGGAGGCCGCTGCGAAAGCGGCCGTGACGGAGCGAGCCCAGGAACGCCAGTGGAGAGACTGAAGCTCCGCTACCTGTGATCGTGGATCGGGCGTTCAGCGATCGACGATGCGGTGCTTCGCTTCTGCGCGCGCCAGCCACGCAAGCGCCGCGGCGGCGATGGCAAGCGCCAGCGTAGCGGCCTCCCAAAAGCCCAGCGCACCTCGCGGCACGCCGATGGGCGTGGTGTTGAACGCGATCCACGCCCCTCCGCCCAAGCCGAATCCCCACAGCGCCACGCCGTAGATGACCATGGGCCAGAAGGTCTGCCGGTAACCCCGCAGGATGAAGGTACTCATGCCCTGGACCGCATCGAACACGTGGAACAGCGCCGCGAATCCGATCAGCGACAGTGACATCGCTTCGACGCCCGGATCGCTGGTGTACAGGCGTACCAACGGGCCGCGCAGCAGCCAGAACAGCAACGCCACGATCAGTGCAATGCCGAGGGCCAGTCGCAGGCCACGGTGCGCCGCAGCTTGCGCCACGCGTGGCGCGCCACTGCCAAGCGACTGGGCCACCAGCACGCTGGTGGCAATGCCGAGCGAAAGGGGGACCATGAAGAGGATCGCGACCAGGTTGGCGACGATCTGGTGTCCCGCCACCGACGTGGCGCCGAGGCGGGCAATGAGCACCGCCATGAAAGTGAAGCTCGTGACCTCGAACAGCGTGGACAGGCCGATCGGGAGTCCGAGTCGGAGCAGTTCGCGGAGGCTCGTCCAGCGCGGGCCATGGATCGCCGTGCTGCGAAAGCGCTCGTAATAGCCGTCGAGACGCCAGACCGCGAGGCTCAGCGCCAGCGCCAGCCAAGCAAGCAGGGCTGTTGCGACGCCGGCGCCCGCGCCGCCCATGGCGTCGATCGGACCCCAGCCGTACATGAACACCGCGTTCAACGGCGCTTTCAATGCCAGTACGGTCACGTTGACGGTCATCGTGACCTTGGGTCGCGACACCGCGGCATTGAGCGCCACGAAGACTCGCGTTGCGAGCCCCGCAGGCAGCCCGAATGCCACGGCATGGAGGTAGGTCGACGTGATCTCGGCCACGCGCCCTTCGATCCCGGCGACGCGGGCCCAGAAGCCGGTCACGAGGACGCAGGGAAGGGCGAAGAACAGAAGCAAACCCGCAAGCCAGAGCGCCTGCTGCAGGTCATCGCCGATCGAACGCCAGCGCTGCGCGCCGAAGTGATGACCGGCGATCGGCGAAAGTGACTGCAACACCGCCATGAAGCCGATGTAGACGGTGACGTAGATGCTCGATGCGACCGCAACGCCTGCCAGGTCGTCGGGCGACAGCCGGCCAGCCATGATGGCGTCGATCGTCGCGTTGCCGACCACCGCCAGGTTGGCGATGAAAAGTGGCCATGCCAGTCGAAGCAGCGCGCGCAGGCGAGGCGTCGGGCGGACTCAGCCGCGCAGGGTCGTCCATGACGGTTGCGTCGTGCGCCCCCGGACGTCAGTCCCGGCGACGCACCCAGATGCGGAAAGTCTCGTCGTACCGCGACCGCCGCGTCAGTTCGTAGGCCTTGTCCCATGCGCCGGCCGGCGGGGCGTCGTCGTCGGCGCTGCGCTTGCTGTCGCGCTGCAGGGCCACGCGACACAGCCCGGCATCGCCGGGCGCCTCGAAGCGGATCTTGCCGTGGTAGCCGAGCATCGCGCGCGTCGCCGGCGGCAGTCCGATCGGCTGAACGCAGCTATCTCCGCCGACCCGTCGTATCTGCGCCGCCAGGTCGACGGCGATCGGTGCCTGCGTGCGCGCGTGGTCGATGGCGCGAGCGAACAGTGCGATCGCCACGACCCACACCACGGAGAGCCCGGTGGCGGCTATGAACGGGCCGGTCCAGAGCATCGGTGGCCGGACCCGTACGCGCCAGACGACGATCGCAATCCATGCCGATCGTCGCGACGACGGCCAGGAGCAATGGCCAGAACCTGAACGTCGGTTCGAATCCGGGGGCGAGCTGCTGCAGGGGTGCAGCCATGCCGGTCAGTGAGCCCGCCATCCAGGCGCCGAAGGTCAGCCAGGCGGCGACGAGCGCGAGAGTGAACAGCGCCAGCGAGAACCAGTCGATCGCATCCTCGGCAGAACGCTTCAGCGACGACACGCCAAAGGAGGCAAGGATCACGAGCGCAGGGACGGCGATCAGGAACTCCCGATCGCTGGGCGCAGCAGACCACAGGGACGCTACAAGCCCGGCGGCCACGACCAGTAACGGCAGCGCAATGTGCGGGCGGCGTACGAAGTGACGCCACGAATAAATCGTCCAGAAGGCAAACGGCCACAACGGCCAGGCGTACCAGCCGAGATTGCGCAGGATCCATATGACGTTTTCGCCGGTCGGGATGCCGACGCTCGCGCGGTTCCATTGCCACCAGGCGGCGAAATAGGGCTCGGCTTCCGCAGGATGAAACAGGTGGGCCGCCGACCGGCCACAACGAGAAGGCGACGACGGCCAGCAACGCGATCAGGGCTGCGCGTGCTGCGCGCTGTGAACCCGAGGTAAGGGTGAACGCGATGGCTGCGGCCAGCAACACGCCCGCCGGCAGCCAGCCGCGCGTCAATACGATGCCGCCGATGGCCAGGCCCGCGGCGGTTGAGCCCTTCCACGGATCATCGAGCGAAAACGCCAAACCGAAGGTCGTGATGCAAACGAGCGCGAGCAATGCGGGCTCGGCGCCGGTTTCGTGTACGCGTATGAGTACGCCAAACGTAGCGGTCAGAAAGAGCACCGAAACGTCGGCCAGCATGCGGCCGTAGTCGCGGGGCGTGGCCTCGCCGCCGAAGGCAAGCGCCACTGGCTGGGCCTCGTCGCGGCGCGCCAGTCGGTAGGTCGCGTACCACAGCGCCCATGTGGCGATGAGGAACCAGAACACGGTGACCAGGCGCGCTGCGGTGATCGATCCCAGCCAGGGGCCGAGAAGTTTCACGAATGCCGCACCCAGCCAGAACGGCAAGGGCCCTTCTTCAGCGACGGACTCGCCGGTGATGCCAGGCAGCCACCAACTCGCCCCGGTCCCGGAGGCCATGTTCCAGACGACGCCGAACGCGCTGGCGTCTTCGGCACTCCAGGGCTCCCGACCCCAGAGGCCCGGGAGGATGTAGGCAGCGAGGACGGCGAACAGCGCCCAGCGCGTCAGGCTGGCGGCAGCGGCCGCCGTGACGCGCGATGGGGAGAGTCGCTGTTCGAAGCTCATGAACGGTGGCGCCGCCGGGGGCCTGCAACAAAAAAGGCAGCCGAAGCTGCCTCTTGAGTCCAGTGCCCGGCAGTCACGTTACTTGCGACGGGCCTTGGCAGCGGTCACCTGGGCCGCCGCGGCATTGACGGCCTCGGACTTGGCGGCGAACTTCTGGCGGAATTTTTCCACGCGACCCGTCTCGACGATACGCGTTTGAGCTCCCGTGTAGAACGGGTGCGACTCCGATGAGGTGTCGAGCTTGAAGAGCGGATAGGTCTTGCCTTCGAACTCGATCGTCTCGCGCGTCTGCAGCGTGGAGCGCGTGATGAACTTGAAGTCGTTCTGCATGTCCTGGAAAACGACTTCGCGGTATTCGGGGTGGATGCCTTGCTTCATTTCTTGCCTCGTTGTGGGCCGCCCGATCGAGGGGTGACTGGGTTCGTATGCCCGGTCTGCCTCGACCACGGTCCCGTTTTTCGGAAACCGCGCATTATCCGGGATATCAGGGTCCCGGGCAACCTGCCAGCAGCTGCAAGCCCTTGTTTTCAAAAAGATCGTCTGGCTCCGCCAGCGATCTTTTTCATGCCTAATCGCGCGAAAGTAGAGGTGCACTTTTGCGCGCAGGCGTTACCCACCCCGCCGCATCATGTCGAAGAACTCGGCGTTGTTCTTGGTCGCCTTCATCTTGTCGAGCAGGAACTCCATCGCCTCGATCTCGTCCATGCCGTAGAGCAGCTTCCGCAGGATCCAGACCTTCTGCAGGACTTCGGGCTTCAGCAGCTGTTCTTCCTTGCGGGTGCCCGAGCGGTTGACGTTGAGTGCCGGGTAGACGCGCTTTTCGGCCAACCGGCGCTCCATGTGGATTTCCATGTTGCCGGTGCCCTTGAATTCCTCGTAGATCACGTCGTCCATGCGCGAGCCGGTATCGATCAGCGCGGTGGCAATGATGGTGAGCGAGCCGCCTTCCTCGATATTGCGCGCGGCGCCGAAAAAGCGCTTCGGTCGCTGCAGCGCGTTGGCGTCGACACCGCCGGTCAGCACCTTGCCCGAGGCCGGCACCACCGTGTTGTAGGCGCGCGCCAGGCGCGTGATCGAGTCGAGCAGGATGACGACGTCCTTCTTGCTCTCAGCCAGGCGCTTGGCCTTCTCGATCACCATCTCGGCGACCTGAACGTGGCGTGTGGCTGGCTCATCGAAGGTCGAGGCGACGACCTCGCCGCGCACCGAGCGCTGCATCTCGGTGACTTCCTCCGGCCGCTCGTCGATCAGCAGCACGATCAGCACCACATCCGGATGATTCGCCGCGATCGCGTGCGCGATGTGCTGCATCAGCACCGTCTTGCCGCTCTTCGGGCTCGCGACCAGCAGGCCACGCTGGCCTTTGCCGATCGGCGCAATGATGTCGATCAGTCGGCCGGTGATGTTCTCCTCGCCTCGCATGTCGCGCTCGAGGATCAGCGGCTGATTGGGAAACAGCGGCGTCAGGTTCTCGAACAGGATGCGGTGCTTGGTCGCCTCCGGCGCCACGCCGTTGACCTTGTCCACCTTGACCAGCGCGAAGTAGCGCTCGCCATCCTTCGGCGTGCGCACCTCGCCCTCGATCGAGTCGCCGGTGTGCAGGTTGAAGCGCCGGATCTGCGACGGCGAGATGTAGATGTCGTCCGTGCTGGCGAGGTACGACGTCTCGGGCGAACGCAGGAAGCCGAAGCCGTCGGGCAGGACTTCCAGCGTGCCGTCGCCGAAGATCTGCTCGCCGCCCTTGGCGCGCTTCTTCAGGATCGCAAACATCAACTCCTGCTTGCGCAGCCGGTTGGCGTTGTCGATCTCGAGGCCGATGGCCATTTCGAGCAATTGGGAGACGTGCAGGGCTTTGAGTTCAGAAAGGTGCATGGAGACAACCGGAGGAGTTGTGGGACGCCCTTTGACTGTTCGGGGCGCCCGCGGGGCAGGCGGGACGGCGATTCGCCGTCCCGGGTGACGATCAGATGTTGCTGTCGATGAATGCCGTGAGTTGCGACTTGGACAGTGCGCCGACCTTGGTTCCGACAACGGCGCCATTTTTGAACAGCATCAGCGTCGGGATGCCACGGATGCCGTATTTGGCCGGCGTGGACTGGTTCTCATCGACGTTGAGCTTGGCCACCGCGATCTTGCCGCCGTACTCCTTGGAGACTTCGTCCAGGATCGGCGCAATCATGCGGCACGGGCCACACCATTCGGCCCAGTAGTCCACCAGGACCGGGGTGTCTGATTTGAGAACGTCCTGCTCGAAGCTGGAGTCGCTGATGTACTTGATGTCGCTCATTTGAGTCCTTCTGGCGCCAGATGTAGCGCGCATGCACAAGGATGGGAAAGTGGGGACGATGGCGCCGGGGCACAACCCCGATTGGCGGGGCGGCAGGCTCGAATCGGAAGCAATGGTAACACTGCGGGCGGGTTTTGCACGCGTTTTCGGTCCGCCGGGCCGAGTTCATACAATCGGCCGATGACGCTCGAACGCCTGCGGCTTCCCGCCGACTCCCGCTTCTGGCCGGAAGCCGGCCTGGCCGTGTGCGGCTTCGCGGCCCGCTGCGGCGCGCCGGAGCGACGCTTGCAGGGCATCCAGTGGCTGGTGCCCAGCGGTTCGCACGCCGTGCTCGCGCGTGCGGCCTTGCGTACTGCGCTCGGAGGGAGCGCGTTTGCGCCTCCACGCATTGCACCGCTCGCCGACTGGGTGGGGCGGCCAATGGGTGCCGGGACCGTCGCTCGCGCGGAACTCTACGCGGCGTTGCGTGGCAATGACTGGGTGCGCGAGGCGTTCGGCGATCAACCCGCCACGCTTGTGGTCACTCGCGCGCGACGTGGCAGCGCTGAGTGATGAACTCACGTGGGCCGCTATCGACGGTCCCGACGCGTTCGAACGGCGCCTGGCGACGAGCCTGGCGCGACACTTCCATCGGCGAGCGGCGCAGGCCCTGAGACCGCAGGCGCAACTGGTACTGCAACTCTGGCGGGCGCGCAGGAGCGCTGAAGACGGTGCTGCCGGCGCCTGGCGCGAGCTCGCAACGCGTGCCGCGCAGGCCACGACGCCGCTGGTGTACCTGTCGCCCGTCGCGGTGACTGACTCGGCGGCGGACGGGCTCGCAGCGTGGGAGCGCTCCTTCCTCGAGCGATGGGCGGAGCGCGCGCCGGTACTTCTGCTGGTGCCCGACCTTGCCGCCGCGCTGAGCCGGCGGCCCGTGCTGGGCGCGGCGTGGCCGGAGCTCGCGGGCACCGACGGCGCCATTCCAATCGCACGGCGGGCCGACGCGATGCGTGGTCACGAAGGAATTGCGGCGTCCGCCGCTCGCGATCGTCGACGCGGATTCGCTCGAAGACGAGGCGACCGCGGTGGCGCAGCAGGTCCTCGCGTGGAGGCATGAGGGCGTCGAGTCGATCGCGCTGGTGGCGCTCGACCGGTTGACAGCGCGCCGGGTCCGCGCACTGCTCGAGCGTGCGCAGGTCAGTGTGCGCGACGAAACAGGCTGGCGACTCTCGACGACCAGTGCTGCGGCCGCGGTCATGCGCTGGTACGACCTCGTCGCCGACGATCTTTACTGGCGCGATCTGCTGGACTGGCTGAAGTCGAGCTTCACGTTGTCCGGTCGACCGGACAAGGCGCAGGAGATCCTGGCGTTCGAGCGTGCAATCCGCGTCGGCGGCGCGCTCCAGGGTGCGCGCGCGATGCGGCTCGCACTGAACGAACTCGACCGCGACGGGTCATCGCCGCTCGCGG
Source organism: uncultured beta proteobacterium (assembly GCA_963810985.1). Classification (GTDB taxonomy): domain Bacteria; phylum Pseudomonadota; class Gammaproteobacteria; order Burkholderiales; family Burkholderiaceae_F; genus JALORV01. The sequence continues at coordinate 118,819 of CAWEPP010000022.1, read as the reverse complement.
CCGGCGCACGCGAAGTTCTGAGGCTGCTTGAAGAACAGATTCGGGCGATGCGCCGCACCGCCCCGGCGCTGGCAGCACACGCTCGGGCGCTGCAGGCTGCTCTGGACGCACTGGGCATGCGCGCCGCGTTGGCGGCCGATCCGGTCGGCCGGGAGGTGCTGCGCGAAATCGATGGGCTTGCCATCGAGCTCGAGTCGGCCGGGGGCCGGGCGCGTGTCGATGAATTTCGAGCACTGCTCGCGGCGCGGTTCGAGGAGGGCGCCTACGTGGATCGCGAAATCGAATCGTCGGTCACGATGGTGTCGTTGTCTGCTACAGCGCTGCGTACCTTCGACGCCGCCGTTCTGATCGGTGCGGACGAGGACCATCTGCCGACAGCTCCCGCCGAGTTGCTCTTCTTCTCCAACGATGTGCGCGCGGAACTGGGGCTCACCACCGCGGACGCCGCGCTGAGGGAGCAGGCGGGCCAGCTGGCATCGTTGCTGACCACCACGCCCGTCGTGGTGGCGACGTGGCGGCGCAGGCGCGGCGATGAACCGAACTCCCTGTCGCCGCTGCTCGAGCGGCTGCGCTTCGTCGCCACACGGGCGACCGGCGATGACCTTGCGCGTCGCTCCGAGCGCGCGAAATTCGAGGTCGAGTCGAGCGCACTCGAGTGCCCCGCGCCAAGCGCGGCGTCGTTGCTGCCGGTGCGGCTGTCGGCCAGTCATGCGCAAAGCCTGGTGAACTGCCCGTACCAGTTCTACGCGCGGCGGCTGCTCCGGCTGGAGGCGCCGGAAGATGTGCTCGAGGAACCGGGCAAGCGCGAGTTCGGAGAGGCGCTGCACGAGGCGCTGCGGAGATTCCACGAAGAGTGGGGATCGTCGGAACTCGAAACCATAGAGCCGGACCGCTTGCGGCTCAGCCTGGTACGGCATGCGAGCGTGGTCTTTGCGCAGGACAAGGAGCGACTGCCGGGACTGCTCGCGTACGAACGTCGCTTCCTGAGCCTTGTCGATGACTACATCACGTGGGCGCAACAGCACAGCAGCGCGGGCTGGCGCTGGGTTGCGGCCGAGCAGGCGCTGGCGCGCCCGCTGGTCCTCGATGACGGCCGCGAACTGGAGCTGACGGGCCGGCTGGATCGCATCGACCGTCGAGCCGACGGCTCGTTGATGGTTCTCGACTACAAGGCGCGTGGCGCCGAAGAGCTCAAGCGCGGATTGAGAATTCCCGGCGAGGACGTCCAGCTGCCTTTCTACGGACTGCTGGCGCGGGACTCGCCGCCCGCAACCGGCGGAGTCGGTGCTGCCTATGTCGCATTCGACCGCGGCCGTGAGGACGCGAGTGGGGTGCAGATGATCGCGCCCTCGCAGTCGTTCGAGGTGCTCGTGAACGACGTCGGCACGCGACTGCAATCCGACCTGCAGCGCATCGCCGACGGCGCGCCGCTGCCGGCGTTGGGAGCGCCGGCCGTGTGCGAATACTGCGAGATGCGAGGGCTTTGCCGGCGCGACTACTGGGAGCACGACGCGGAGGTTGACGCGTGAGCGACTATCTCGCCGACGACAAGCCCATCCCCGAGGAGGAATTCACGCGCCGCGCGTGCGATCCGCAGGCGAGCGTGGTCGTCGAGGCGTGCGCAGGCAGCGGCAAGACGTGGCTGCTGGTGGCCCGGATCATCCGGGCGCTGCTGGCCGGGTTCGAGCCCGGCGAGATCCTCGCGATCACGTTCACCCGACGCGCGGCGCAGGAGATGCGTGCTCGCCTGCTGGGCGCCCTGCAGGAACTGGCGCAGGGAGACGACGACGCGATCCAGGCCTTCCTGCTGAAGCGCGGGCTGGAAGCCGCCGCTGCACGAGCCGCGGTGGGACCTGCCCGCACACTCTATGAGCGCGTCGTCACGGCCCGCGTGCCGGTGACGGTTGAGACTTTCCACGGGTGGTTCTGGCAGCTGATCGCGCGCGCACCGCTGGGGGCCGGAGTGCCCTTTGCGCCGACGCTGCTTGAAGGCTCGGAACGCGTGCGCGCGGACGCCTGGCTGCACTTCACCGCGATGCTGGTGCGCGACGAACAGGCGGAGGCGCGCGCGGCGTGGGAGTGGCTGGTCGACGAGCTCGGTGACTACTCGGCGCGGAAGCTGCTGCTCGCAGTTCCTGCACAAGCGTGCCGAGTGGTGGAGTTTTGCCGCGGGTGATGAGGACGCGGCAATAACCCGCGCGCTCGCGCCGCTGCGCGCGGTGGGTGACTCGGACCCGGTACTGCACGTGCGGGCTCCGGAACTCATCGGGTCGATGCAGGACTTGGCTGATCTCTGGCGGACCATCGCTGCCCCGGGCGTCCGGATCGAAGAGGCGATCGACCGCGCGCAGCGCTGGCTGCAGTCGCCCGATGGCCGACCGCCACGCGACTTTCTGGCGGCGTGCCACGTCGTGCTGACCAAGGAACTCACCCCGCGCGACCTGCTGCTGCCGGCCAAGATCGCCCGCAAGCTCAGTGCCGCGAACTCCGTGCGCTATGCCGCGGCCCACGCCTGCGTCACCGAACGCCTGCTTGATCTGATCGAGCAGCGCCGCACCTGGCGCGCACTCAGGCTCAACGAAGCGGGCCTGACGTGCGGTCGCTTGCTGGTCGCCGCCTATCAGCGGCTGAAGGCACAGCAGCAGGCGCTCGACTTCACCGATCTCGAGTGGCATGCGCACCGTCTGCTTGCCGACCCCGACAACGCGGCCTACATGCAGGTCCGGCTCGATGCGCGCTATCGGCAGGTGCTGCTCGACGAATTCCAGGACACCAATCCGCTGCAATGGCAGGTCCTGCAGTCGTGGCTGGGCGCCTACGGCCTGCTCGAGGAAGGCGCGGCGCCTGATGGGCGAGGATCGGCCACGCGTCTTCATCGTCGGCGACCCCAAGCAGTCGATCTACCGCTTCCGGCGCGCCGAGCCGCGCGTGTTCGACGCGGCGCTGGAATTGCTACGCCGCGACTTCGCAGCGACACATCTGCGCACCAACGTCACCCGGCGCAACGCCCGCACGATTGTCGAGGTGCTCAACCGGGCCATGCCGGGAGGAAATCCGCTGTTCCAGGCACAAGACACGCACTCGCGCCTGGACGGCGCCTTCGTGCTGCTGCCACTGGCCGAGCCGGAGCCAGCGGTGGGAACGGCCGAGTCACAGCCACTGCGCGACGTGCTCACAGTTGCGCGCAGCGAACCGGATCAGGACGCGCGCTATCGCGAGGGAAGGGTGCTGGCCAACGAGATTGCACACTGGGTCCGGCACGTGCGAGTTCCTCTCGACGATGGCAGCGAGCGAGCTGCACGCTGGTCGGATGTGCTCGTGCTCGTTCGCCGGCGCACGCACCTCGCGGCCTATGAGCGGGCGCTGCGCGATGCCGGGTTGCCCTTCGTCAGCGACCGGCGCGGTGGCCTGCTGACGACTCTGGAGGCCGAGGACCTGATTGCGTTGCTCGACTTTCTGACGTCGCCGTACGCCGACCTGCGCCTGGCCCACGCGCTGCGCTCGCCGGTGTTCGGCTGCAGTGATGAGGACCTGATGGGTCTGGCCGCGGCGTCCGGCGCAAGCTGGTGGGAACGGCTGCAGGGTCTCGACTCCGGAGCGTCGGCTGCGCTCGATCGCGCACGCCAGTTGCTGCAATGGTGGCTCGATCTGGCCGGGGTGTTGCCGGTGCATGACCTGCTCGACCGCATCTATCACGAAGGCGATGTGCGTCGTCGCTATGCCACCGTGGCCCCGGCCGCGTTGCACGCGCAGATCCAGGCCAATCTCGACGCATTCATCGAGCTCGCGCTGGCCATCGATGCCGGGCGCTATCCAAGCCTGCCACGCTTCATCGACGAGCTGACGAGTCTGAAGCGCGGCGCCGGTGACGAAGCGCCGGACGAGGGGGCGGCGGACCACGGCGAAGCTGTGCGCGTGATGACGATCCACGGCGCCAAGGGACTGGAAGCCGAGATCGTCGTGCTGGCGGATGCGCACGCGCGCGTCGCTCCGGAGGGCGAGGGCGTTCTGGTCGTGTGGCCTCCTCAAGTCCGCGGCGCCGGAGCACGTCTCGCTGGTGGCACGTGGCGAGGCGTCCGCTCCGGATGCCGTACGCGCCGCCTGGTTTGTCGCGGAAGAGGCGCAGCGCGCGCAGGAGGACTGGAATCTGCTGTACGTGGCGGCCACGCGCGCGCGCCAGGTCCTGATCGTGTCCGGAACCGCGCCGGCACGCGGAAGTCTCGACGACACCTGGTACACGCGGCTGCAGGCGGCCGAACCGCTGTCGGCGGGTGCAGCGCCTGCGCAGGACATCGTGCCGGCGCCGAACGGGCGCTGGGTGCACGATTTCCTGCCCGAGCCGCTTCCCACCGGGCAGCGGGTCGCTGCCGAGCAGGACAGTGACGTCATGCGCCTCGGCCGTGCCTGGCATGCGTTCCTCGAACTGGGCGATACGGCATCGACGGACGCCGTGGCCCGCGCCCATGCGCTGACGCCGGAGCAGGCCGAAAGCGCCGTGGCGGCCGCGCGGCGCGTCCGGCATGCATGGCCGCAATTCTTCGGCACCACGGCGGCGGCCGAGGTCGAGCTCGTCGCCGCCAACGGTGAGGTCGTGCGCGTGGACCGTCTCGTCGAGCACGAGGACGCGCTGTGGATCATCGACTTCAAGTGGCGTGTGACCCCGGATGAGCGAAAACCCTATGAGGCGCAGGTGCGGCGCTATGCGGCGGTCATGCAGGCGATACGAAGTGACAAGCCCGTGCGCATCGGACTGATCACCGCGGCCGGCGAGTTCTCCGAGGTCGTGGGCTGATGGTCAGCGCCGCAAGGTTCGTTGACGAACCCGCGAAGTTGCCGGAAGAATGACTGCAGCCGCTTCGTCATGGCATTGCCCGCGTGCCAGTGGTGGACCGGGCGCGATCCTCACACTGATGTCGACAGGAGATCACGATGCAGACAGTGATACGGACGACGGGACTGGCCGCGGTCGCGATGGTTCTTGGGAGTTGCGCCAGCACACCGCCGCAACCGAACCCGAAGGAGATGACGTTCTTCGTGACCAGCGCCGGACCGGGCAAGGGTGCCGATCTCGGCGGACTCGACGGCGCCGATCAGCATTGCGCGAAGCTTGCCAAGGCCGCCGGGGCGCCGGATCGCACCTGGCGCGCCTACCTGAGCACGCAGGCTCCCGGCCTGCGGGATACGAACTTCGTCAATGCGCGCGATCGGATCGGCACGGGTCCCTGGCAGAACGTCATGGGCGTGACGGTCGCGACGAGTGTCGACGACCTGCATTCGCCGTCCAGCAACCTGACCAAGCAGACGGCCCTCACTGAACGCGGACAGGTCGTCAATGGCACCGTGGACAAGCCCAACCGGCACGACATGCTGACCGGCTCACGCCCCGACGGCACGGCATTTCCTGGAGCGCCGTTTCCCGACATGACCTGCGGCAACTGGACCAAGGGCGGTGCCGACGGCTCGGCCATGGTCGGCCACCACGATCGTGCCGGTCCGATGATGACCTCGACCTGGACGACCTCCTGGAACTCCTCGCATCCCACACTCGGGTGCAACATCGAAAAGCTGAACAGCACAGGCGGCGAGGGCGCCTTCTTCTGCTTCGCAGTGAAGTAGGGCAAACATCGGGGTTCGACGCGTGCGCTGATACCATTCGCCTCGGCGGGCCCCCTCGCATGGAGGTGCCGTGAACCTGGTCAGGTCGGGAACGAAGCAGCCACAGCGGATTCCCTTCAGTGCCGAGGACAAGGCTCGCCTCTCCGCGCCATGGCGCGGAAAGGCGAGCCGCTCGCTCACTGAAGACGCAAGAGGGGGCGGCGCCCCCTCCTGGACCTCCCCCTCGACGTCTCCTCATCGACTCGAAGTGTCGTCGACATGTCTCCGCATCGAATCTGCGCGGCCGCGGGATGTGCCGCGGCTGCTGACGCTGATCCGTGCGCTGGCCGAGTACGAGAAGCTCTCGCACCTGGTCGTCGGCACGGAAGACGCAGCTGCACGAGGAACTGTTCGGCGCGCGACCCGTGATCGAATCGGTGCTGGCGTGGGAGGGCGAGCGTGCGCTCGGCTTTGCGCTGTTCTTCCACAACTTCTCGACCTTCCTCACGCGGCGCGGGCTGTACCTTGAGGATCTGTTCGTCGTGCCCGAGGCGCGCGGTCGCGGCATCGGCAAGGCGCTGATCCGGCACGGGGCGCGCCTGGCCGTGCAGCGCGGATGCGGGCGCTATGAATGGTCGGTGCTGGACTGGAACACTCCGGCGATCGAGTTCTACAAGTCGATCGGAGCCGATCTGCTGCCGGACTGGCGCATCTGCCGCATGCACTGGCGACGCGCTTGACGCGCTTCGCGGGCAGCGACGCGGCATCCTCGTAGAATCCGCGCATGTCGTATCAGGTCCTGGCCCGCAAGTGGCGGCCGCGTGATTTCTCGACGCTGGTCGGCCAGGAGCACGTGGTGCGCGCGCTGACGCATGCGCTGAGCGCGAACCGCCTGCACCACGCCTACCTCTTCACCGGGACGCGCGGGGTCGGCAAGACCACGCTGTCGCGCATCCTCGCCAAGGCGCTCAACTGCGTCGGGCCGGATGGCACCGGCGGCATCACGGCCACGCCCTGCGGCGTCTGCGAGGCCTGCACCGCCATCGATGCCGGACGCTTCGTCGACTACATCGAGATGGACGCGGCCAGCAATCGTGGCGTCGACGAGATGGTGCAGCTGCTCGAGCGGGCGATGTATGCGCCGAGCGCGGCGCGCTTCAAGGTCTACATGATCGACGAAGTGCACCAGCTCTCCGCGCATGCGTTCAACGCGATGCTGAAGACGCTGGAAGAGCCGCCGGAGTACGTGAAATTCATCCTCGCGACGACCGACCCGCAGAAGGTGCCGGTCACCGTGCTGTCGCGCTGCCTGCAGTTCAACCTCAAGCAGATGACGCCGGCGGGATCGCCGACCGCATGCGGGAGATCCTCGCGCAGGAAGGCATCGCGGCCGAGGACGCGGCGCTTGCGGATGCTGGCGCATGCCGCGCGCGGCAGCATGCGCGACGGGCTCTCGCTGCTCGACCAGGCGATCGCCTATTCGGCCGGCAAGGTCTCGCTCGAGGCGGTGCGCGGCATGCTGGGCGCGATCGACGAGACGAACGCTGGTGCGCGTGCTGGATGCCGTAGTCGGCGCGCGATGCCGCGCGGGCGCTGGCCCTGGCCGACGAGATGAACGGGCACAGCCTGTCGTTCGCGCAGGCCCTGCGCGACCTGGCGAGCCTGCTGCACCGGATCGCGCTGGCGCAGCAGGTCGAGCAGCCGTCGACGAAGACGAGGTCGACGCGGCCGAGGTGCAGGCGCCTGGCCCGCATCCATCGCGCCCGACGAGGTGCAGCTCTACTACCAGATCGCCCTGCATGGCCGCAACGACCTGCACCTGGCGCCCGACGAGTACGCCGGTTTCACGATGACGTTGCTGCGCATGATCGCGTTTGCGCCGAAGCGCCGAGCTGCCGCTCCGGCGCCGCGCGCCGTGCCCGTGACGGCCGCCGTCGCACCGCGGGCGACGGTTCCGCCGGCAACGCGCGGCGTTTCAACCAGGGTCGCGGCTACTCCAGCCGCAACGACTCAGACTGCGCTGACTCCGCCTGCGTCGGGTGTCGCGCCGCCGCCGGTGACATTCGACGGCGACTGGCCCGCGCTGGTGGCGCGGCTGAAGGTGGCGGGCTGGTCAAGGAACTCGCACAGCGCAGTGAACTCGTATGCGGCGGAGGGCGACCACTTCCGATTGCGCGCGCCGATCAAGACGCTGATCGAAGCAGGCACGGTCGACAAGCTGAAGCCGCGCTTTCCAGCAGCGTTTGGGCGAGCGGTCCGTGTCACGGCCGAGGTCGGCAGCACGACAGGCCCGACCGCCGCCGGGCTTGCCGCGCAGGCAAGCGCCGAACGGCAGCGTCAGGCCGAGGAAGCGATCTACGGCGATCCCTTCGTGCGAGAATTGATCGACAACTTTGGCGCGTCGGTCGATCCCGCATCGATCCGGCCGCGCGATGGCAACGACACGGGACCAAAGCGATGATGAAGGGCCAGCTTGCCGGCTTGATGCAACAGGCGCAGAAGATGCAGGAAGGCGTAAAGCGCCTGCAGGAGGAACTTGCCCAGACCGAGGTCGAGGGCCAGTCCGGCGCCGGCATGGTCAAGGTCGTGATGACCTGCAAGCACGATGTCCGTCGCATCGCGATCGACCCCAGCCTCGTCGGCGACGACAAGGACATGCTGGAAGACCTCGTGGCCGCCGCATTCAACGACGCGGTGCGCCGGGCCGAGGCGGTGTCGCAGGAAAAGATGTCGGCGATCACCGCCGGCATGCCCCTGCCGCCCGGCATGAAGCTGCCGTTCTGACGCGGGCGCAGCGCGGCCCGATGCGGCTCAGCCTTGTTCCGCGTTGCTGTTGACCTTGCGGCGGGCGCCCGGCCGCCCGAAGCCCGCCGCACACTTTCTAGCGAAGCGTGTGCACGTGCGACCCGCAGGGTCGCGTACACACGCTGCGAGATCGATCCATGAAACTCAGTCCCGCGCTCGATCGCCTGGTGGATGCACTGAAGCATCTGCCCGGCATCGGGCCGCGCTCGGCGCAGCGCATTGCGTTCCATCTGCTGCAGCACGAGCGCGATACCGCCGTCCGGCTGGGCGAGGCGCTGCTGGCGGCGGCACAGACCGTGCGGCACTGTGCACGCTGCAATACGCTGACCGAACTCGAGATCTGCGACACCTGTTCCAGTCCGACGCCGCGACGTGCACATGCTGTGCGTCGTCGAGTCGCCGGCCGATCAATTGATGATCGAGCAGTCGATGGCCTACTCGGGCCTTTACTTCGTGCTGCTGGGGCGCCTGTCGCCACTCGACGGCATCGGTCCGCGCGAGATCCAGATGGAGCGCCTGCTGGCGCGCGCCACCGACGGCATCGTGCGCGAAGTTATCGTCGCAACCTCCTTCACTCCGGAAGGTGACGCCACCGCGCACTACATCGGTGAACTGCTGCGCGCCCGCAATCCGGAACTGAAGATCACTCGACTGGCACGCGGCGTGCCGGCCGGCGCGGAACTCGAATACACGGACGTCAACACGATTGCGCAGGCCATGCTGGACCGGCGCGCCTCGTGATCGGTACTAAGCTGACATTGCTTCTCAACGTGAGGCGGCCTCGATGACGATTGCGTTCTGGTGCGTGCTGGTTGCGGCGCTGCTGCCCTACCTGGGAACCCTCGTCGCGAAGACGAGCGGCGAGCGCTACAACAACCGCGATCCGCGGGCATGGCTGGACCGCCAGACAGGGCCTCAGCCGGCGCGCCGACAACGCCCAGAAGAACGGTTTCGAAGCGTTTCCGTTCTTTGCCGCCGCGGTGATCGTTGCGTACCTGGCGCATGCGCCGCAGGAACGCGTCGACATCCTCGCCATCATCTTCATCGCGGCGCGTCGTGGGTTACTTCGCCTGTTACCTCGCCGACTGGCAGGCAGCGCGTTCGCTGGTGTGGATGCTCGGCTTCGTCGCCTGCCTGACGATCTTCCTGCTCGGAGCCTGAGCGATGGCGGGACCGCTGGCCGGGATCAAGGTGCTCGAGCTCGGCACGCTGATCGCCGGGCCGTTCGCGGCGCGCATGTTCGCGGAGTTCGGCGCCGAGGTCATCAAGGTCGAGGACCCGGCCACCGGCGACCCGATCCGCAACTGGCGCTACCTGCATGAAGGCACTTCGCTCTGGTGGTACGTGCAGGCGCGCAACAAGAAGTCGATCGCGCTGAACCTCAAGGATGCACGCGCGCAGGTCGATCGCGCAGGCGCTTGCGCTCGAGGCGGACGTCATCATCGAGAACTACCGGCCCGGCGTGCTGGAGAAGTGGGGGCTGGGCTACGAGCAGCTGCGCGCCGCGAATCCCGCGACCGTCATGGTGCGCATCTCGGGCTACGGCCAGACCGGCCCGATGCGGGACCGGCCCGGCTTCGGCGCCATCGGCGAGTCGATGGGCGGGATCCGCTACGTCTCCGGCCATCCGGATCGGCCGCCCGTGCGCATCGGCATTTCGATCGGCGACTCGATCGCGGCGCTGCACGGCGTCATCGGCGCGCTGATGGCGCTGCGCCATCGCGACGCGACCGGCGGTCGGGGCCGCGGCGAAGGCCAGTTCATCGACGTGGCGCTGTACGAAGCCGTGTTCAACATGATGGAGAGCACGGTGCCGGAGTTCGACCGCTACGGCGTCGTGCGCGAGCGCACCGGGGGCGCGCTGCCCGGCATCGTGCCGTCGAACACCTACACCTGCGGCGATGGTGCCGCACTGGTGGTCGGCCGGCAACGGCGACGCGATCTTCAAGCGCCTGATGAATGCGATCGGTCGGTCAGACCTCGCCGACGACCCGCGCTCGCCCGCAACGAGGGTCGCGTCAAGCGCACCGACGAGATCGACCAGGCCATCCAGCAGTGGTGCAGCGGCCGCTCGATCGACGCGGCACTGGCGGCGCTGCAGGCGGCGGATGTACCGGCCTCGCGCATCTACAGCGTCGCCGACATGTTCAACGATGCGCAATTTGCGGCGCGCGGACATGATCGAGCAGCGCGACTTTGCCCGATGGCACGCCGCTGAAAGTCCCTGCCAGTCGTGCCCAAGCTTTCGGCCACGCCCGGCGGTACGGCCTGGCTCGGGCCGCGGCTGGGGGAACACACCGAGGAAATACTGAGGCGGTTGGGACACGACCAGGCGGCCATCGCCACGCTTCGCGCGCAGGGCGTGATCTAAGATCCGGCGAGCGGCGGTACAGCCGCCGGAAGATACTTCAAGGAGACTGGAATGTTCGCTCGCGCCACCCGGCGTGCGGTGCTTGTCGCCGCGGTCGCCACCGTACTCGTTCCCGCGCTGGTCTCGGCGCAGGCCCTCGAAAAGAAGAAGGTCACCATCGCCGTCGGTGGCAAGAACCTGCTGTATTACCTGCCGCTGACGGTCGCCGAGCAGAGAGGCTACTTCAAGGACGAAGGACTCGAGGTCGAGATCGTGGACTTCGCCGGCGGTGCGCGCGCCCTGCAGGCGGTGGTCGGGGGCAGCGCAGACGTGGTGTCGGGCGCGTTCGAGCACAACATCAACATGCAGGCCAAGGGCCAGTCGATGCGTGCCTTCGTGCTGCAGGGGCGAGCGCCGCAGATCGTGCTCGGCGGTCAGCACCAAGACCATGCCCAACTACAAGTCGGTGGCGGACCTCAAGGGCAAGAAGATCGGAGTCACCGCGCCGGGCTCGTCGACCAACATCATGGCCAACTACATGCTAGCCAAGAACGGCCTGAAGCCGGCCGACGTCTCGTTCGTTGGCGTGGGCGCATCGCAGGGCGCAGTGGCGGCACTGCGCGCCGGGCAGATCGATGCGATTTCCAACCTCGATCCGGTGATGACGATCCTGGCACGCGGCAACGACATCAAGATCATCTCCGACACGCGCGACGTCGCAGAAGCGGACCAGGTCTTCGGCGGACCGATGCCGGCGGCGACGCTGTACGCGCCGGTCGCATTCATCGACAAGAACCCGAACACCGTGCAGGCACTGACCAATGCCATCGTGCGCGCCGACAAGTGGATCCAGCAGGCCGGACCGTCGGACATCGTCAAGACCGTGCCGGAAAGTTACCTGCTGGGCGATCGCGCCATTTACATCGACGCCTTCCTCAAGGCCAAGCCCGCGCTCTCGCCGGACGGCATGATTCCGGAGGCCGGTCCGGCCACGGCGCTGCGAGCCCTGCAAAGCGTCGACCCGGCGATGGCGAACGCAAAGATCGACCTTAAGGCCGTCTACACGAACGAATTCGTCAAGAAAGCGAACGCGAAGTATCCGAAGGGCTAGTGTCTGCTGCAGCAGCCGGCATGCCGTACTCCCGCGCATGCCGGCCCCGCTTCGACGGCGCAGGACACCGACGTGACCGCAGCACTCTCCCTTAAGGGCATCACCTGCACGTTCGTCTCCCGCGACGACCGTTCAGCAGCGCTACACCGCGGTGCGCGACGTGACGCTGCGACATCGCGCCGGGCGAATTCGTCAGCGTCGTCGGGCCGACCGGCTGCGGCAAGAGCACGCTGCTCAATGTCGCCGCCGGCCTGCTGGAGCCGAGCGCCGGATCGGTGACGGTCTTCGGCGAGCCGCTGGCCGGGATCAATCGCCGCGCCGGCTACATGTTCCAGACCGAAGCCCTGATGCCGTGGCGCACGGCCCGCGACAACGTGCTGGCGGGCCTGCAGTTCCGCGGTGTTGCGGAGGCCGAGGCGGGCCGACAGGCGGACGACTGGCTGCAGCGCGTCGGCCTGGCCGGCTTCGGCGACCGCTATCCGCACCAGCTGTCCGGCGGCATGCGCAAGCGCACCGCGCTGGCGCAGACGCTGGTGCTCGATCCCGACATCATTCTGATGGACGAGCCGTTTTCGGCGCTCGATATCCAGACGCGCCAGCTGATGGAAAACGAGGTGCTCGACTCTGTGGGCGCGCGACGAGGGGCAAACAAGCGGAAGGCGGTGCTGTTCATCACGCACGACCTCGACGAGGCGATCGCGATGAGCGACCGCGTCGTCGTGCTGTCGGCGGGGCCGGCGTCGCATCCGATCGGAGAATTCGTGATCGACCTGGCGCGCCCGCGTGACGTGGCCGAGGTGCGCGTGACTCCGCGCTTCATCGAACTGCACAAGGCGATCTGGGGCGTGCTGCGCGACGAAGTTCTGAAGGGTTACGCGCAGCAGAAGCAGGCCGCCTGATCATGTGGAACGCGATTCGTCCGAACGCGAAGAACCTGCGGTTCTGGCAGGTCGGCGTGCTGGTCGCGCTATTCCTGCTCTGGCACGTGCTCACTGCGCCGGGGCTGATTCCGCCGCTGTTCTTCGCTGGCGAGAACGATGCAAAGTTCTTCTTCGGCGAGCCGGTCAAGATCCTCGCGCGCGTCTGGGCCTGGTTCGTCGTCGACCGCGACATCTACCAGCATCTCTGGGTAACGTTGCTCGAGACCGTGCTGGCCTTCCTGATCGGCACGGTCTCCGGGCTGGTGATGGGGATGTGGCTCGCGCTGTCGCCGGTCGCGGCGGCGATCCTCGACCCTTACATCAAGGCATTCAACTCGATGCCGCGCGTGATCCTCGCGCCGATCTTCGCGGTGTGGTTCGGCCTCGGCATCGCCTCCAAGGTGGCGCTGGGCTTCACGCTCGTATTCTTCATCGTCTTCTTCAATGTCTACCAGGGCGTCAAGGAAGTCAGCCCGACCGTGCTGGCGAACGCGCGCATGCTGGGCGCATCGCAGCGGCAACTGCTGCGCCACGTGTATCTGCCGAGCGCCACGAGCTGGGTGTTCTCGTCGCTGCATACGTCGGTCGGACTGGCCTTCGTCGGCGCGGTCGTCGGCGAATACCTCGGCTCGTCGCGCGGCGTCGGCTACCTGATCCTGCAGGCCGAGGGGACCTTCGATATCAACACCGTCATGGCCGGCATCCTGGTGCTGACGGCATTCGCGCTGGTGCTCGACTGGGTGGTCGGGCGGGTTGAAAAGCACCTGATGAAGTGGCAGCCGCGCGCCGGCGAAACGGAAAAGCTGTAGTTTTCAGGCCGAAGGCGAGGGTTTGGGCGGCTCCGCGGCCAGTACGCTCCTAGTCTTTCGTAATCGGTCCACGCGGGGATGGAAACCACTTACGAATATGGCGCTCAGCAGACGGCGGAGCCGTTCTGGCAGCGCATCCAGAAGTTCTTCCTGCTGCCGCTCGACCGGGCGGTACTGCTGCGCATCGGCGGTCTGTCCGGGGCGCTGGTGGTATCGCTGGTCCTGCTGCTATTCGGCGGCTTCGGCGTTGTCCTGCTGGCCGCCGCCGCATTTGCGCTGCTGGTGGCGGGCGCCCGCTACGGCTTCAAGATCATCGAGCGGTCGTCCAAGGGCTATCTCATTCCCTCCGACTATCCGCTGACCGACGAGGACCTTGTCGGCCGGTATCTTGCCGTACAAGTACGTCGCGATGAACATGGTGTTCGCGCTGCTTGCGGGCCTGCTGATCAACATTCTGGGCCGCAACGAGATCCTCGGCATCCTGATCTGGGGCGGCTTCTTCGTGGTCCTGATGCCGGCTGCCACCATGCGGCTGGTCATGACCGGCAGCCTGCGCGGTGCGCTCAATCCGGCGGAACTGGTCAACGTGATCCGGCGCATCGGCAAACCCTATGCGGCGCTGTGCGCGTTCGTGTTCTTCGCCGACCTTTCGCGCACCTGGGGCATGGTATTTCTAGGCAACGCCGCCGGTATTGGCGCGGGCGGCGCTTCCGGAGTGGGCTTCCTCGCGGCGATGCTGGTGTTCCTGCTCTCGGCGGGCTTCTGGTACTTCACCTACGTCATCTGCGCACTGGTCGGTTATGCGATGTACCAGTATGCGGATCGGCTCGAGATCTCGGTCGTCGGGCCGGGAGAGGAACGGCTGATGAGTTCCACGGGGCGGCACGCGGACATCAAGTCCCGCACGCGCGATGCTCTGATCGGCCAGATGGTCACGCAGGGTGAAATCAAGGAAGCCATCGACCTGCTCAACGACGACCTGCGGCAGCGGCCCAACGACCTGTCGCTGCACGCGCGGCTGCACAAGCTGCTGCTGGCCGAGAATTACACGCCGAAGATCGAGGACCACACCGAGAAATACCTCGCGATGCTGGTGAAGTCCCAGAACTGGCGCGAAGCGCTCGACCTCGTCGAAGAAGCGCTCGGCACGCCGCGCCGATTGGGCGCCGCGCCAGGCCGAGTCGATCGCGCCGCTGGCTCGGGCCGCCCTGCAAAAGGGCCGGCCGCAACTGGCCGCCACGCTGATCCGCGGCTTCGACAAGAAGCACCCCAACCATCCGGACGTGCCGCAGATCTACTTCGTCGGCGCACAGCTGATGGCCGAGTCCGCCGGCAAGCCCGACGAAGCGCGCCGCATCCTGCAATACCTGCTGCAGAAGTACGCGGCCGACCCCGTGGCCACCGAAGCGCGACGCTACCTCGAAGTGATGGAACGCCTAAAGTAGGCGTCGCAAGTGTACGCATCGGCTTCGCCGGTGCACGTGCACTTGCTCCGGCACGGCGCTCGCTGCGCGAGAGCCGCTCAAGCCTGGTTAGTCGGCTGCGCTCCGGAGCGGCCGCGCGCTCCGCCGAAGAACAAAGGCGGGCACTCCACCCCGCGATGCATCTCGCAGTGCCAGAATCTTCTTTCCCTCCTCGCCAGGCGAGGAGGGCGCAGGGAGGAGTGCACTATTCCCTCTCGCCTGGCGAGAGGGACAGGGTGAGTGCCGTGCCCCTGTTTGTCGGCGGAGCGCGCGGCCGCTCCGGAGCGCAGCCGACTGATCAATACTGAGCGCGCACGTAGTGCGCGTACCGCGACGAGTGCACGTGCGAGCCGCGAAGGGCTCGCGTACACGAGGAGCGACGCCCTCACTGATCTCCCCACCTCGTGTGCAGTCGCGTATCGAGATCGAGTTCGAGGTCCGATGCGGGCACGGTCGCAGGGTTTCCGCGTGGCTTGAGGCCGCGCGTGGTGGCGCCGCGGACCGTGAGCGGCGGCTCGCGGCTAGGAGCGACACCGCCGAGCGTTCCCGGCGACGGAAAGTGCTGCGACAGTCGCTGCCTGACCTGGTCTGCCTGCTGACGCAGGCCGTGCCGTGAATAGGTGGTGAAGAGCCCCAGCAGGCAGTCGGCCAGCTGGCGGCCGTAGAGATTCCGCATGGTTCCGTCGCCCAGCAAGCCGTCGAGCACGCGCAACGCCGCCGCGTCTTCCCGCGTGGCGACCAGCCGCCGAGCGAGGCGCAGTTGCTCGTCGACCGGCAGCACGGCCAGCACATGAGGCTGGCTCATCTGCGTGTAGATGGGCCGCAGCTCCGTGCGGGCATGACGGGTGCGAATCCAGAGCACGCGCAGCGCGGCGTCGGCCAGCGTGTCCTTGTCGCGTCCAAGCAGGGCCATGTTGAAGTAGGCCGTGGCGTACTGCGTGTTGGTCGGCTCCTCCTGCAGCAACTCACCGTAGGCTGCGGCCGCGCGTCGTGTGTCGAGCTTGGCTGCGGCCTGGCGTGCCTCCGTCAGCAGGGTTGACTTCCGCTCGGCAGGAGCCGCCGCGTATTGCTCCTGGAGGATGCGATCGACTTTGCCGGAATCGGCCGGCTTCAGTAGCCAGGCAATGGCGGCACCGGCAATGAACCCAGCGAGGTGCACGTCATAGGCCACGCGGTCACCCGGCGACAGGGCCCACTGCACGGCCTCCAGCGCGATCCAGACGGGCAGCAGCAGCAGCGCCGGCAAGCGCGCGGTGTTGAAGTAGACGAAAAGCCAGTAGAAGACCGGCACCTTCCGCCGGCCATACAGCACAGCCACCATGGCCATCGTTCCGGCAATCGAGCCTGAGGCCCCGATCAGACCCTGCTGGCTGACAATGAGGTGTACGGCACCGGCCAGCGCTCCGCTCGCCAGATAGGCCAGCAGAAAGCGCCATCGCCCGAGCGCCGCCTCGGCGAACGGCCCGGCGAGCAACAGGATGGCCATGTTGCCGAGCAGGTGCACTGCGCTGCCGTGCAGGAACTGGTAGGTGAAGAGTCGCAGCAGGTCGGCCGACCCCGGCTCGAGTGCGAAGCGCTCGACGAAAACCTGCGACATCAGGTTCTGGAAGCGGTCGCGCTGTTCGCGCCAGGCCGCGTAGCCCGGTTCTTCGCCGCGCACCACGCGTCCGGCCTTCATCTCGTTCATGAATTCGCGGTCGCGCTGCATGGTCATCAGCACGACGCGGGCCTCGTCATCGCTGGGTCCGGACCGGATCACGCTCAGCACCTGCATGGCCCGGCGGTCGCCGCGTCGCTCTAGGTGGGCGGCGTAGCGGGGCAGCTCGATCTGCGGCAACTGCACGCTGAAGTAGTAGTCGGCGGCGCGCGCGTAGGCCTTGTTGTCGCCGGCCTGCAGGACGATGTAGACGAGCAGGTTGATCGCCACCAGTGCGAGCGTCACCAGCGGCAGGGACTTTGCCGTGAATCGCGTCTGGTAAGGAATGATCAGCATCGTTCAGCCCAGAGCGGCGATCATCTGCTCGAGGCGCTGCGAATCGGCCGCGAACACGCGGATGCCCTCGGCAAGTTTCTCGACCGCCATCGCATCGTCGTTGAGGGCATAGCGGAAAGCGGCCTCCGCAAGCGGAGGTTCATCGTGCGTCGCACCCGGCGCTGACAGAGCGCGCGGTGACTTCGCCGGTCGATTTCGCCAGCTCATCCAGCAGTTCGGGGCTGATGGTCAGGAGGTCACAACCGGCCAGAGCGAGGATCTGCCCGGTATTGCGAAAACTCGCGCCCATGATTTCGGTGCCGTAGCCCGCGCCCTTCAGCCGCGCGTGGATCGCCCGCACCGAGCGTACGCCGGGATCGTCTGGGCCAGCCATGGCCGACTCGTCCCATGCGCTGCCCGCCGCCTTTGCGATGCCAATCGTAGATCCGGCCGACGAACGGCGAGATCAGCGTTGCACCAGCCTGCGCCGCGGCGATCGCCTGCGCGACCGAGAAGAGCAGCGTGATGTTGCAGTGGATACCTTCTCGCTCGAGCACATTCGGCCGCACGCACGCCTTCCCACGTGGCCGCAATCTTGATCAGGACGCGCGCCGGCTCGACACCGCGCCGCTCGTAGAGTTCGATCAGCCGCCGGGCTTTCTCGATCGTCGCGCGGGTGTCAAAGGACAGCCGCGCGTCGACTTCGGTCGAGACCCGTCCCGGGATCAATTCGAGGATGCGCGTGCCGAACGCCACGAGAACGTGGTCCAGGCGGCGTTCGAGGCTGTCACCCGCGCTGCTTTGTATGGCATCGGCTACCAGCGGGCGGTACTCGGCCTTCTGCGCCGCCTTCAGGATCAGCGAGGGATTCGTCGTCGCGTCGCGCGGCCGCAGCCGCTCGATAGCCGCCAGCTCGCCGGTGTCGGCGACGATCGTGGTGTGGCGCTTCAGGCCCTCGAGTAGCGGCGACATGAATGGGATCGGATGCTCGCGCAGTGACGGCAAGATATAATTCCGCAGTTTATCGGTAGCCAATTTGCGGTAGTGGAGCGGTTTCCTCGGTTTCCGACCCGCATATCGCAAGCCGGACGCCGGCAGTCGCCTCGGACCGCCGGCTGTGGCGATAAGGAGCCCGCTTGTCCCCCCTGATCGTTGATCCGCGCCCCGTCGCGGCCCTAGTGCTGGCCGACGGAACGGTCTTTCGCGGCCGCTCGATCGGCGCTGCCGGAGAAACCCTGGGCGAAGTGGTGTTCAACACCGCCATCACCGGCTACCAGGAAATCCTGACCGACCCGTCCTATGCCGGGCAGATCGTCACGCTGACGTATCCGCACATCGGCAACACCGGGGTCAACGACGAGGACGAGGAAGCCTCACGCGTGTTTGCCGCGGGGCTGATCGTGCGCGACGTGCCGCAGCGCGCGTCGAACTTCCGCATGCAGCGCGACCTGCCGAGCTACCTGCGCGAGCACGGCATTGTCGGGATCGCCGACATCGACACACGCAAACTCACGCGCATCCTGCGCGAAAAGGGCGCGCAGGCAGGATGCATCGTTGCGGCAGCCGAAGGCGCCGCGCTGTCTGATGCCGTGGTCGCGGCCACGCTGGCGCGCGCTCGCACATACCCGGGCATGGCCGGACAGGATCTGGCCAAGGTCGTAACGACGACGGCTCGCTATGCATGGAGCGAAGGCAGCTGGCGCCTGGCGCGCGCCGACGGCACGCCAGGGCACGTCACGCCGGAGCAGTCACGCTTCCACGTGGTGGCCTACGACTTCGGCGTCAAGCGCAACATCCTGCGACTGATGGCGGACCGCGGGTGCCGCATCACGGTCGTGCCGGCGCAGACGCCGGCGGCGGAAGTACTCAAACTCAAGCCGGACGGCATCTTTCTCTCCAATGGTCCCGGCGACCCCGAGCCATGCACCTACGCGATCGAGGCGACGCGCAGCTTCATCGCGAAACGCGTGCCTACGTTCGGCATCTGTCTCGGCCACCAGATCATGGGACTCGCGGTCGGTGGCCGTACGCTGAAGATGAAGTTCGGCCACCACGGTGCCAATCACCCGGTGCTGGACGTCGAGTCCAAGCGCGTCTACATCACCAGCCAGAACCATGGCTTCGCCGTGGACGAAAAGTCACTGCCGGCCAACGTCAAGGTCACGCACGTGTCGCTGTTCGACGGCTCGCTGCAGGGCTTTG
Organism: uncultured beta proteobacterium; assembly: GCA_963810985.1. GTDB lineage: Bacteria > Pseudomonadota > Gammaproteobacteria > Burkholderiales > Burkholderiaceae_F > JALORV01. Next base: position 99,592 of record CAWEPP010000022.1, on the reverse strand, counting down.
CGCTGACCGATGCGCCGGCGTTCTGCTTCCAGGGGCACCCCGAGGCAAGCCCGGGACCGCACGACATCCAGGATCTCTTTGACCGCTTCATCGCCGCGATGGAGGCCAGATGAGTGACGTTGATGGCGTGCGTGGCGCGCTGCAGGAAGCGGCGGAGAGCCTGGCCCGTCTGCAGACGGACGCAGCGATGCTCGATCGCATTGCGCAGGCGGGAGCGCTGCTGGCAGATACCTTCGCTGCCGGCGGACGCGCCTACTCGTGCGGCAATGGCGGCTCGATGTGCGATGCGATGCACTTCGCCGAGGAGCTGACGGGTCGCTTCCGCGACGATCGCCGCGGCTACGCGGCGCTGGCGATCAGCGATCCCGGCCATCTCACCTGTGTCGGCAACGACTATGGCTACGAGCGCGTCTTCGCGCGCTTCATCGAGGCGCATGGGCGCGCGGGCGACGTCCTGCTCGCGATAACGACCAGCGGCACCAGCCGCAACGTCGTGGCCGCGGCGCAGGCGGCCAAGGGTCTAGGCATGAAGGTGATCGCGCTGACCGGCCACGCAGCCACGCCTATCACCGAACTGGCCGACATCGCGCTGGTCACGCCAGGCGGCCGCTATGCCGACCGCGTGCAGGAGCTGCACATCAAGGTTATCCATATCCTCATCGAACTGGTCGAGCGCCGGCTTGCGCCTGACAACTACCGAGCCCAGCATGCCGCGCCGTAGCGATCTCAAAAGCATCCTGATCATCGGCGCAGGGCCGATCGTCATTGGCCAGGCCTGCGAGTTCGACTACTCAGGCGCGCAGGCCTGCAAGGCGCTGAAGCAGGAGGGCTACAAGGTCATCCTCGTCAACAGCAACCCGGCGACGATCATGACCGACCCGGAGACGGCCGATGTCACCTACATCGAGCCGATCACCTGGCAGGTCGTCGAACGCATCATCGCGAAGGAGAAGCCGAACGCGATCCTGCCGACGATGGGCGGTCAGACGGCGCTGAACTGCGCGATGGATCTCTACAAGAACGGTGTGCTGCACAAGCATGGCGTCGAGTTGATCGGCGCCTCGCCGGCGGCTATCGAGAAGGCCGAGGATCGCCTCAAGTTCAAGGAAGCCATGACCAGCATCGGGCTGGCTTCGGCGCGCTCGTCCATCGCACACACGATGGACGAGGCGCTCGCGGGGCAGAAGTCGATGGGCTTCCCTGTCGTCGTGCGACCGAGCTTCACGCTCGGTGGCACGGGCGGCGGCATCGCCTGGAACATGGAGGAATTCGTCGCGATCTGCACGCGCGGGCTGGATCTCTCGCCGACGCGCGAGCTGCTGATCGAGGAGTCGCTGATTGGCTGGAAGGAGTTCGAGATGGAAGTGGTCCGCGACAAGGCGGACAACTGCATCATCGTGTGCTCGATCGAGAACCTCGACCCGATGGGTATCCATACCGGTGACTCGATTACCGTCGCGCCGGCGCAGACGCTGACCGACAAGGAATACCAACTGCTGCGCGACGCCAGCATCGCGATCCTGCGCGAAATTGGCGTCGACACCGGCGGCAGCAACGTGCAGTTTGCGATCGACCCGAAGTCCGGCCGCATGATCGTCATCGAGATGAATCCGCGCGTCAGCCGCTCCTCGGCGTTGGCCTCGAAGGCGACCGGGTTCCCGATCGCCAAGGTCGCGGCCAAGCTTGCGGTCGGCTACACGCTCGATGAACTGCGCAACGAGATCACCGGCGGGGCGACGCCGGCGTCGTTCGAGCCGACGATCGACTACGTCGTCACCAAGATTCCGCGCTTCGCGTTCGAAAAATTCCCTCAGGCCGACAACCACCTGACGACGCAGATGAAGTCGGTCGGCGAGGTAATGGCAATCGGACGCACGTTCCAGGAGTCGTTCCAGAAGGCGCTGCGCGGCCTCGAAGTCGGTTCGGACGGACTTGATGAGCGCACGACCGACCGCGACGAGATCATCGAGGAGATCGGCGAGCCGGGTCCGGACCGGATCTGGTTCGTCGGCGATGCCTTCCGCATCGGCATGACGCTCTCGGAGGTGTTCGAGGAAACGGCGATCGACCCATGGTTCCTGGCGCAGATCGAGGAACTGGTGCAGATCGAAGGGCGGCTGCAGGGGCGCGCGTTGGCCCAGCTCAGTGCCGAGGAGTTGCGCTTCCTGAAGCGCAAGGGCTTCTCCGATCGCCGCATTGCAAAGCTGATCGCGGCGTCGCCCGCCGATGTGCGTGCGGCACGAGTCGCATACGGCGTGCGGCCGGTGTTCAAGCGCGTCGACACCTGCGCCGCCGAGTTCGCGACTACAACCGCCTACATGTACTCGACCTACGAGGACGAGTGCGAAGCTGCGCCAACCGACCGGAAGAAAGTCATCGTGCTCGGCGGCGGGCCGAACCGCATCGGGCAGGGCATCGAGTTCGACTACTGCTGCGTACACGCGGCCTTCGCGCTGCGCGACCACGGGTTCGAGACCATCATGGTCAACTGCAACCCGGAGACGGTGTCCACCGACTACGACACGTCCGACCGGCTCTACTTCGAGCCGCTGACACTGGAAGACGTGCTGGAGATCGTCGATAAGGAAAAGCCCTTTGGCGTCATCGTCCAGTACGGTGGCCAGACCCCGCTGAAACTCGCACGCGACCTCGAGGCCAACGGCGTGCCCATCATCGGCACGTCGCCGGATTCGATCGACATCGCCGAGGACCGCGAGCGCTTCCAGCAGCTGTTGCACAAGCTGGCGCTGAAGCAGCCGCCCAACCGCACCGCGCGCACCGAGGCCGACGCGCTCAGACTCGCCGAAGAGATCGGCTACCCGTTGGTCGTGCGCCCCAGCTATGTGCTGGGCGGGCGCGCAATGGACATCGTGCACGAGCCGCGCGATCTGGAGCGCTACATGCGCGAGGCCGTCAAGGTCAGCAACGATTCGCCGGTGCTTCTCGACCACTTCCTCGACGATGCGATCGAGGTCGATGTTGACTGCCTGTCCGATGGCCGGCGCGTACTCATCGGCGGCGTGATGGAGCACATCGAGCAGGCCGGCGTGCACTCGGGCGATTCCGCATGCTCGCTGCCGCCGTACTCGCTGTCGGCCGCCACAATTGCGGAGCTCAAGAGCCAGACGGAACAGATGGCGCGTGCGCTCAACGTGGTTGGCCTGATGAACGTGCAGTTCGCGATCCAGGCCGATGCCGACGGTACCGAGACGATCTTCGTGCTGGAGGTCAACCCCCGCGCCTCGCGCACGGTGCCGTTCGTTTCGAAGGCGACCGGCATGCCGCTCGCCAAGTACGCGGCGCTCGCGATGGCCGGGATCGACTTCGAGCGCCAGGGCGTTGCGCGCGAGATCGTGCCGCCGTATTTCTCGGTCAAGGAAGCGGTGTTTCCGTTTGCGAAGTTCCCCGGCGTCGATCCGCTGCTGGGACCCGAGATGCGGTCGACCGGAGAAGTGATGGGCGTCGGCCAGACCTTCGGCGAGGCGCTGTTCAAATCACAGCTCGGCGCAGGAGCAGGGCTGCCGGAGAAGGGCGCAGTTTTTCTGAGCGTCAAGGACTCGGACAAGCCCAAGGCGATTGCGCTCGCGCAGTTGCTGCATGACATGGGCTACGAACTGATCGCCACGCGCGGCACTGCGCAGGCGCTCGAGCAGGCCGGGATTCCCGTCAAGTCGGTCAACAAGGTCAAGGACGGCCGTCCGCATGTGGTCGATCTCCTAAAGAACGGTGATATCCAGCTCGTCATCACGACGGTCAGCGAAGTGCGCAGCCAGATTGCGGACTCGCGCTCGATCCGCACGACCGCCCTGGCGCAGCGTGTCACCTACTACACGACGATGGCCGGAGGGCGTGCTGCCATCGAAGGGATGAAGCACCTCGACCACCTCGAGGTCAACGACCTGCAGGGACTGCACCGCAGGCTTGCCTCCTGACCGTGGCGGCTACTCAGGCCGATTTCCACGTGTAGACCGACGTGACGGCGTAGTTCCATACCGCGCCGATCACGATTCCGGCAAGGGCCGAGACGGCCCAGAATCGATCGTGCTCGAACAGGTATTCGGCGATGCCGACATTGGCGGCCGCGCCCAGGCTGCAGGCAAGGACGAAGGTCGCCCAGCCGGCCAGCCATGCTATGCCGCGCAGCTTGCGGTCGCGGTAGGTCACGACATTGTTCAGTGCAAAGTTGAAGGTCATGGCGACCAGCGCCGCCCAGAGTTGCCCCCACAGGAAGGACGACATGCCCGTCTTGAACAAGGCACTGAGTACGGCCATGTGAACCACAACTCCGAGGGTGCCCACCAGGGAGAAGATCACGAAGCGGGTCGGCACGTAGCGGCCAATAGTCTTGTCGAGCAGCAGTACCAGGTAGTCCCACGCCGCTTTCGCATCCAGTTTGCTCGTGCCCGCGTACCGCTCGCCAAAGCGATACGGTACTTCGCTGACGCGAAAACCGGGCGGGGCCGACGCGAGGATGTCGAGCAGGATCTTGAACCCGGTTGCGGACAGCGACCGTACCGTGGCATGCAACAGTGTCGAGGTCAGCATGAAGAAGCCGCTCATCGGATCAGCTACAGGTACATGCGTCGTTGCCAGTGCGAGGCGGGTGGCGACTTGGCTGATCCTCGCGCGGTCATCCGGGAAGTCCCCGGCGCTTCCCCCCTCTGCGTAACGGCTGCCGATCGCGATATCGGCACGATCGGAGCGAAGCAGCTCCAGCATCGTCGGCAGGATGCACTCATCGTGCTGCAGGTCGGCATCCATGACGGCGAGATAGGGCGCTGAACTCGACAGCAATCCCTCGACGCAGGCCGACGACAACCCGCGGCGCCCGATGCGCTGCAGGCACCGCACTCGGGGGTTGGCGCGAGCGAGTGAGCGCACTGCATCGGCCGTTCCGTCAGGTGAATCATCATCGACGATGATGATTTCCCAGTTGACTCCTTCGAGAGCCTTGGTGACTCGGTCTGTCAGGATGCGTACGTTCTCCGCCTCGTTGAAGGTCGGTACCACGATCGAAAGCTCAGGGGCACAAGCGTCGGAGGCGGCGGACATGGAGCCGTACGCCCCGTCCGGCTGTACACATCCACGCTGGAGCGGGCGGTCGGCAGTGCGCGAGCCGACGCGCTGAACGCTGAGATCCACGTTCATCGCTTTGTTCCCCAGTTCGGGTGGCCGCGATAGCCGCGACACAAGTAAATGTCGATCCGGCGCGCGGACCCGCCGCCGTTCTTAGCTTCAACCGTATCGATCTTGGTGACCGATTCAAAGAACGCCAGAAGCTTCTCCGGTACGACAGCCTGGTCGCGACGATCATCCACGACGAGGATTCCCATCGCGCCGGCCATCGAGCCTTCGGGGGGCCAGAAGTCGAATTGCAGGGCGCGCTCACCATAGACATCCTGGGCGTATGTGCGCCGATGCCCCGCGCGATGGAAGGCGAGCAGGGAGCTGTTCTTGTAGTTGGTCGAGAAGACGAAGGACGGTGCGCCGCGCTCATCGAGTTCCTGCTGCAACTGGTCGACGCGCTGCGCGGCCTCGGGCCAGCCGCTCCAGGTGTTTGCCTCGCCGAGGCGCGAGTGGGGCCACGACATTGCGATCCCGGCGGCCAGCAGCACCGCCGCCGAACTGGCGAGCCCGAGCTTCAGTCCGCGCGGCACCGCGCCGCCGGCCAGCCGCGCCTGTACCGCGAGGATCACGAGCGGCCAGTACGCGGGGGCGAGCCAGTTCGGCTTTACCAGTGAGCGCAGGCTCGTCAACGTGAACAACACCAAGGGCACGGTTGCGCTGGCGATCAGCAGCAGGCGCCCGTCGTCCTGCAACAAGGTGCGCCAGCCCCTGACGGCGCTGAACCATGCCGCCATCGATATCACCAGCAGGTACGGCGTGACTACGGCCAGTTGCGTGCCGACCAGCTGTGCAAGGTACCGCGGCTGCCAGTGCCCCATGCCGGCCGCGCGCTGCGAGGTCTGGAACGCGAACGAGGCCCAGCCGTGCTGGGCATTCCATGTGATGACCGGCGCAAACATCAGCGCGGCAAGGGCCAGTGCAACATAGGGTTCCGGCCGGATCAGCCAATGGCGTTGCCGCGGTGACGTCGCCAGGAACAGCACGACGGCCGGCACGAGCAGGATGGCCGAGTACTTGGCAAGCAGGCCAAGTCCGAGAAAGAAGCCGGCGCCGTACCACCAGCGGCCATCCCGAGTTACGACCGCGCGCCACACGGCCCAGACAGTGGCCGACCACGCAAACAACAGCGGCGCATCGGGCGCGATGACGACGCCATAGGCTGCCGTGATGCCCACCAGGTTTAGCGCTAGCAGTGACCACCACAACACGCGCTGGTCGTGGTAGAGATCGAGTATCAGTCGAGCCCAGACGATGTTGAGCCCCAGCGACCATCCCACCGCGGCGATCTTGATGCCGAACGACGTCGACCCGAGCAGTGCCGTCGTCAGCGCGATGCTGTAGCTGGCAAGCGGCGGGTGGTCGAAGTACGACCATGCCAGTTCGCGGCTCCAGAGCCAGTAATACGCTTCCTGCGGCGTCAACGGAAGTAACGCGGCAAGGGCGATGCGCAGCAGTGTGAAGCCGAGGATCAACCGCCAGGCCGACCCGCCTATCGCGATCGCGTTGGGCAACGGCACGACCGCTGGCGGCGGCTCGGGCGAGGGCGCTCGGTCCGGCGAAGTTGACGTGCAGTACACCAGCCAGCTCATTGTCGGCGAAGCGTAGGGCGCCGCGGTAAGGCCCGACTTGCCCAATCTCACAGGAGTCTGGATTTGCCGGCGCTCTACCCCCGCCTTGCGTCCGCAGGGGCGTTTGGCTACATTGTCGGCGCGGCCCCGGCATTGCCGGGGCCTTGTTTTTCCAGGAGATTTTGCAAGACATGCCGGGTATACCGATCACCGCACGTGGCGCCGAGAAGCTGAAAGCGGAACTGCAGCGCCTGAAGGCCGTGGACCGTCCGGCCGTCATCCAGGCCATCAAGGACGCCCGCGAGAAGGGCGATCTCTCGGAAAACGCCGAATACGACGCTGCACGCGAGCGCCAGGGATTCATCGAGGGACGCATCCAGGAACTTGAAGGCAAACTGGGCAGCCTGCAGATCATCGACCCGACCACCGTCGACGCGGCTGGCCGCATCGTCTTCGGCGCCACCGTCGAACTCGAGGATCAGACTTCCGGCGAAATGGTGAAGTACCAGATCGTGGGCGATGACGAGGCCGACATCAAGGCGGGCCTGGTCTCCGTCTCGAGCCCTATCGCCCGCGCGCTCATCGGCAAATCCGAAGGCGACATGGCGCAGGTACTGGCGCCCGCCGGCAAGCGCGAATACGCCGTCGTCTCGATCGCCTACCAGTAGCCGCTAGCGGGCACGTCCGCCTCCGCGCTTCGCGACATTGGTCCGCCCGGCGGCGCGAGTCGCGGCGCCGGGGTCGCGCCGTGGCGCCGACGCGCGATTCACGCGCTCTGCGTCACGTCGATCAGGCGTCGAGCGCTTGGGCGCAGACGGCTTTCCCGGAGCCTTGGCGCGTGTCGTTGAACCAATCCGCCGCGCAGGCGCCTTTGGCGAACGATCGCCGCTCGGAGCGCCGCTTCGTACCGATCTGGCCGTCTTGGCGGATTTGGCGGGCTTGGCTGGCACAACATCGGGCGCCGGCCGGTAGAACAGCAGCAACTTGCCGATCGACTGCACGCGAGCGGCCGACAACGCTTCGGCGACCTCTGCGAACAGCGAGTCGCGTTCCTCGCGATCGTCGCCCGGCACCTTGACCTTGATCAGTTCGTGCGCCGCAAGTGCCCGGTCGATCTCCTTCATCACCGGCGCGCTCAACCCGGAATTGCCGAGCAGCACGACCGGCTTGAGTCCGTGGGCGCGTGCCTTCAGCGCCTGGCGTTCTTTGGGGGTCAGTTGAATCTCGGGCATAGTCATCTCTCCTTCTGAGTTCAGTCTAGTCACGGATGCCGCAGGCGAAGAAGAAACATCGCTCGAATCCCGAGTGGATCAAACGCCATGTCACCGACCCGTTCGTCAAGCGTTCGGTACAGGAAGGGTTCCGTTCGCGCGCAGCGTACAAGCTCACCGAGATTGCCGACACTGATCGGCTGCTGAAGCCCGGCATGATCGTCGTCGAACTGGGGGCGGCGCCCGGCAGCTGGACTCAAGTGGTTCGAAAGCGGCTGGCCGGGCCTGACGGCAAGCCGAGGGGCCGCATCGTCGCGCTCGACATCCTGCCGATGGACCCGGTGCCAGACGTCGATTTCATCCAGGGCGACTTCCGAGATGAGGAGGTCGAAGCGCAGCTTGCCGCGCTACTGGGCGGTGCCGCGGTCGATGTCGTCCTGTCGGACATGGCGCCCAACCTGTCGGGCGTTGCCGCCGCTGATGCGGCGCGCTGCCTGCTCCTGGCCGAACTGGCCGCGGATTTTGCGGTCAAGCACTTGAAACCCGACGGCGCTTTGCTCGTCAAAGCCTTTCAGGGCAGCGGTTACAGCCAGTATGTGGAACACCTCAAACGGGCCTTTCGCAGCGTTTCGACACGCAAGCCGGCCGCTTCCCGGGAGTCTTCGGCCGAGGTCTACCTGCTGGCGCGGGGAGTTCGCCCGACCGACAAAGACCCGGCTACTGACGGGGCTGGGCCTTGAATTGGTGGCACCTTCGCCCCCAACTTAGGCAAGTCGGGCGGGCGCGGGGATTAGAATGCCTGCCTGACGCGACGACGCATGTATTGGCCTGATTTGCTGATTCTTTTCCCGGGCCGGCGCGCTGATTCTGCAGCGCATGGCCGCTAGGAGTCTTCCTTGAATAACAACATGTTCGCGAAAGCCGCCATCTGGATGGTGATCGCGCTCGTTCTGTTTACGGTCTTCAAGCAGTTCGAAAGCCGACAGCGGCCCGCTGAGACCGTGAGCTACACCCAGTTCCTGGAAGAGGCCAAGGCCGGCAAGATCAAGCGGGTCGAAGTCCAGGGCCGCACACTTCAGGTCACACCATCCGACGGCGCGCGTTACACACTGACCTCGCCGGGTGACGCCTGGATGGTAAGCGACCTGATGAAGTCCGGCGTGCAGGTCTTCGGCAAGCCCGAGGAAGAGCAGTCGCTGCTGACGACGATCTTCGTCTCGTGGTTCCCGATGCTGCTGCTGATCGGCGTCTGGATCTTTTTCATGCGCCAGATGCAGGGCGGCGGCCGCGGCGGTGCCTTCAGCTTCGGCAAGTCGCGCGCGCGCATGCTCGACGAGAGCAACAATTCCATCACTTTCGTCGACGTCGCCGGCTGCGACGAGGCCAAGGAAGAAGTCCAGGAACTGGTCGAGTTCCTGCGCGATCCGTCGAAGTTCCAGAAGCTGGGTGGCCGCATTCCGCGCGGCGTGCTTCTGGTCGGCTCGCCGGGCACCGGCAAGACGCTGCTCGCCAAGGCGATTGCCGGCGAGGCGAAGGTGCCGTTCTTCTCGATCTCGGGTTCCGACTTCGTGGAGATGTTCGTTGGTGTCGGCGCGGCGCGCGTGCGAGACATGTTCGAGCAGGCCAAGAAGCACGCGCCCTGCATCATCTTCATCGATGAAATTGACGCCGTGGGTCGCCAGCGCGGCGCAGGCCTGGGCGGTGGCAACGACGAACGCGAGCAGACGCTGAACCAGATGCTGGTCGAAATGGACGGCTTCGAGACCGGCCTGGGCGTGATCGTCATCGCGGCAACCAACCGACCCGACGTGCTCGATCCGGCGCTGCTGCGTCCGGGTCGCTTCGACCGCCAGGTCGTCGTTCCGCTGCCCGACATCCGTGGCCGCGAACAGATCCTTAATGTCCACATGCGCAAGGTGCCGATCGGCGCCGACGTCAAGGCGGACCTGATCGCGCGCGGCACGCCGGGGTTTTCCGGCGCGGACCTTGCCAACCTTGTCAACGAGGCGGCGCTTTTCGCCGCGCGTCGCAGTGCGCGCGTCGTCGAAATGACGGACTTCGAGAAGGCCAAGGACAAGGTCATGATGGGCGCCGAGCGCAAATCGATGGTCATGTCCGAGGAAGAACGGCTCAACACTGCCTACCACGAGTCGGGTCATGCGCTGGTCGCCAAGCTCGTGCCGAAGAGCGATCCGGTGCACAAGGTCACGATCATTCCGCGCGGCCGTGCCCTCGGCCTGACGATGCAGTTGCCCGAGCAGGACCGCTACTCGTACGACCGGCAGTACCTGCTGTCGCGCATTGCTGTGCTGTTCGGTGGCCGCATCGCCGAAGAGGTGTTCATGCACCAGATGACCACCGGCGCCAGCAATGACTTCGAGCGGGCGACACAACTGGCACGCGACATGGTCACACGCTACGGCATGAGCGACGCGCTCGGTCCGATGGTCTATGCAGAAAATGAAGGGCGAAGTGTTCCTCGGCCGCTCGATCACCAAGACCACGCATGTCTCGGAAGAGACGATGCGCAAGGTGGACGCCGAGATCCGTCGCATCATTGACGAGCAGTACGCGCTGGCGCGCCAACTGATCGAGAGCAACCGCGAAAAGATCGAGGCGATGACCAAGGCGCTATCGAGTGGGAAACCATCGACTCGGACCAGATCGACGACATCATCGCCGGCAAGCCGCCGCGTCCGCCGAAGTCGACCGGCTCGACGCCTCGCCGCCGGAGGCAAGTCGGCAGCGGGCGGCGTGGAAGGAGCCGCGCAGCCGGCCTGAACGAAGTCGATCGCCCAATGAGAGGCCGGCCTGTCCGGCCTCTTTTTATTGCGTGCCTACAATCCCCGGATGAACAAGCGATCGTCGACGCCGGTCGAGCTGTCGGCGACATGGTCGGTCACCGGCAGGGTCATTGAGCTGTCCCGGCCCCTGGTCATGGGAATCGTCAACGTGACGCCCGACTCGTTCTCCGACGGCGGGCGCTACCTGTCTGCCGCCGCCGCGCTCGCGCATGGCGAACGGCTGATCGAGGAAGGGGCCGACCTGCTCGACATCGGCGGCGAGTCCACCCGGCCGGGTGCCGCCGATGTGTCCGAGATGGAAGAGATCGACCGGGTGCTGCCTCTGGTCGAGGCGCTGCGGGCCCGCGGAGTGCCGATTTCCGTGGATACCAGCAAGCCCGGCGTGATGCGTGCTGCGCTCGCTGCCGGAGCAGCCGTGATCAACGATGTGCGGGCGTTCCGCACGCAAGGAGCGCATGGAGGCAGTACGCGGGAGCGACTGTGGCCTCGTGCTCATGCACATGCTTGGCTCGCCACGAACAATGCAGAGCGAGCCGCAGTACGACGATGTTGTGGCGGACGTGACCGCGTTCCTGCGCGGACGTGTCGCCGACCTGGCGAATGCCGGCATTGATTTCTGTCGGATTGCGATTGATCCAGGCTTCGGATTCGGCAAGACGGTGGAGCACAATTTCACATTGCTTCGTCGATTGTCAGCGCTGCAGGCAATAGGCCGTCCGGTGCTGGTAGGCCTGTCGCGCAAGTCGATGCTCGGTGCAGTGACGGGCCGCACGGTGGATGACCGTGCCACGGCGTCAGTCGCGGCGGCCGTGCTCGCGGTCGAACGCGGCGCGCGTATCGTGCGCGTACACGATGTGGCGGCCACGCGGGATGCACTGAAGGTGTGGGCTGCCACCACGGGAGGACAGAAGGGATGACGCGCAAATACTTCGGCACCGATGGCGTGCGGGGCACCGTGGGCGAGGATCCGATCACGCCCGAGTTCGTGCTCAGACTCGGGCAGGCCGCGGGCCGCGTGCTAGCACGCCAGGCCGAGGGCCGGGCTGGCCGACCCTCCGTGCTGATTGGCAAGGACACGCGCATCTCCGGTTACATGCTGGAGGCCGCGCTCGAAGCCGGTTTCTCCAGCGCAGGGGTCGATGTCGTGCTGTCAGGACCGTTGCCGACGCCGGCCGTGGCCTACCTGACGCGGACTCTGCGGCTCGATGCCGGCATCGTCATCAGCGCTTCGCACAATCCCTATCCCGACAACGGCATCAAGTTCTTCTCCGCGCGCGGCACCAAGCTGCCGGACGCGCTCGAAGCCGAAATCGAGCGCGAACTCGACGAGCCGTGGCACTGCGTCGAGGCACGCAAGCTCGGCAAGGTGCGCCGCCTCGATGACGCGGCCGGACGCTACATCGAGTTCTGCAAGCGTACGTTTCCAAACGAGTTCGACCTCAAGGGTCTGAAGATCGTCGTCGACAGCGCTAACGGCGCGGCCTACCACGTGGCGCCCCACGTGTTCCACGAACTCGGGGCCGACGTCGTCTGGCACGGCGCCTCGCCCAACGGCATGAACATCAACGAAGGTGTCGGTGCGCTCTACGGCGAGCAGCTCGCGCATGTCGTGCAGGCGGCTGAAGCGGATCTCGGCATCGCGCTCGACGGCGATGCCGACCGCGTGTTGATCTGCGATGCGGACGGCCGACTCTACAACGGCGATGAACTGTTGTATGTGATCGTGCGCGATCGCATGCGCCTCGGCAAGGTCGCGGGGGCTGTGGGCACATTGATGACCAACTACGCCCTCGAGCGTCGTTTCGGCGAACTTGGAATCGGATTCGCGCGCGCGAAGGTCGGTGACCGCTATGTGCTCGAGGTGCTGGAAGAGAAGGGCTGGCTCTACGGCGGAGAAGGTTCCGGGCATCTGCTGTGCCTGGACTGCCACACCACGGGTGATGGCACCGTCAGCGCGCTGCAGGTGCTGGCGGCGATGCGGCGCAGCGGGAAATCAATGGCGCAACTGACGGCCGATCTCGTCCTGCTACCGCAGGCTCTCGTGAATGCGCGCATCGAGCGTGGTTTCGACTGGAAGTCTTACGCGCCGTTGGTCGATGAAATGACGGTCGTGGAACGTGAACTCAATGGCTCCGGCCGAATCCTGATCCGGCCCTCGGGCACCGAGCCGGTGCTGCGCGTCATGGTCGAGGCTGCCGAGCCCGAGATTGCCGAAGCGATGGCGCAGCGGCTCGCCCAACGGGTGGGTAGCGCCGTACATCGCTGAGCCGGTTGCTCGCACAGTCGCGCTCCACGCCGCAGTCGCGGACGACTCGCCGGCTCTAATTTCCGGCGTGTGCTCGATCTGCCACTCGTTACCTGACTTGCGTCAGCAGTGCGTTCGCCTTTGCGAATACGATCAATCCGTAATCGGCGACGACGCCGATCGATGAGGGATCGGGGATTTGCCATCGCGGCGAGGGAGCAATGAAAGAAGTCAAGGTACTGGGCACCGGCTGCGCCAATTGCCGGACTACCATCAGGCTGATCGAGGATGTCGCGCGCGAGCGAGCGGTGGACGTTCGACTCGAAAAGGTCGAGCGCATCGAGGACATCGTTGCGACCGGAGTGCTGCGTACGCCGGGTGTCGTAATCGACGGCAAGGTCGTTCACGCCGGCGGCATTCCGACGCGCGATGCAATTGCCGGGTGGCTGGCCGCGGCTTGAGGGTCTTGCCGGAAAATCACTCGCAGCCATGACCGGCTTCGCGCTCGGATTCAGGCGCTGGCCGCAGCGGCAGCCGATGCTGTTCGTGCTGGTCGCCGCAGTCGCGTGGGTGTTGGCGTATCGCGCGCTCAGTCCTGTGTCCGAGGCGCTCGTCGCCGCGCTGCCGGTCGAACGGGCATCGCCGCTCGGGAGCGCGCTGCAATTCTTCTTCTACGACACGCCGAAGGTCCTGCTGCTCCTCACAGCCGTTGTGTTCGTGATGGGCATGGTCAATTCGTACTTCACGCCCGAACGTACCCGCGCTCTGCTCGCGGGCCGTGCGGAGGGCGTCGGCAACGTGTTGGCGGCAAGCCTGGGCGTGGTCACGCCGTTCTGTTCGTGCTCGGCGGTACCTCTGTTCATCGGCTTTGTGCAGGCCAGTGTGCCGCTCGGCGTGACGTTTTCATTCCTCATCGCCGCACCCATGGTCAATGAGGTTGCGCTGGCGCTGCTGCTGGCGATGTTCGGCTGGAAGGTGGCGCTGCTCTATCTCGGGCTGGGGTTGTCGGTCGCGATCGTCGCGGGCTGGGTAATCGGTCGCCTGAAGATGGAAAGGCAACTCGAGGTCTGGGTGCGCGAACTGCGCCTTGCGCATTCGCCGGGTGACCACCGCGCGGTCGCCTGGTCGGATCGCATCGAGGCCGGCCTGTCCTCGGTGCGCGAGATCGTCGGGCGCGTGTGGCCATACATCCTCGCCGGCATCGCGATCGGTGCGGCGATCCACGGCTATGTGCCGCAGGACTTTATGGCCTCGTTCATGGGGCGCGATGTGTGGTGGGCGGTTCCGCTCGCTGTGCTGCTGGGTGTGCCGATGTACAGCAATGCGGCCGGCATCATCCCGGTCATCGAGGCACTGCTGGCCAAGGGTGCTGCGCTGGGCACGGTGCTCGCGTTCATGATGAGCGTGATTGCCCTGTCGCTCCCCGAAATGGTGATCCTGCGCAAGGTCCTGCGGCCGCGACTGATCGGAGTGTTCGTCGGAGTCGTCGCGGCAGGCATTCTGGTCGTCGGCTACGTCTTCAACCTCGTGCTCGGCTGAGCACCGCCGAGGAGGAGCGGGCACCGTGGCCACGCCCGCACGGAAATTCGGCTTGACTTCGTTTCAATATTTCCATATTATTCGAAGTATGGAAGCAACTACCGCAGTTCGCGCCCTCGCCGCCCTCGCGCAGGAAACGCGTCTAGAAGTCTTTCGGCTGCTCGTACAGCAGGGCCCAAGTGGTCTTGCGGCGGGCGAGATCGCGTCCCGGCTGGGCATCGCGCCGGCAACGCTGAGCTTCCATCTGAAGGAGTTGTCCCACGCCGGGCTGGTCACCACGCGCCAGGACGGGCGATACGTCTTCTATTCGGCAGACTTCGAATCGATGAACACGCTGCTGGCGTTCCTGACCGAGAACTGCTGCGTGGCGGATGGCGGTGCATGCGTCAGCGCGCCGTGTCACCCGCCGCAGGGCGTCGCTTCGTCCAGACCCACCAACAAGGCGCGCGCGGCGCGCAGAAAGGTGAGCGCATGAAGCGCTTTCACGTACACGTCTCCGTACCGGACCTGACTTCCAGCATCCGCTTCTACTCGACGCTGTTCGGCACGGAGCCGGCCGTCGTCAAGGGCGACTACGCCAAGTGGATGCTCGAAGACCCGCGCGTCAACTTCGCGATCTCGCAGCGCGGCGGCAAGCCGGGCCTGAATCATCTCGGCCTGCAGACCGACTCCGACGGCGAACTCGAGTCGCTGAACGCGCAGTTGCAACAAGCTGACCTTTCGACGCATGCCGAGAAGGAGACGGCCTGCTGCTATGCGCGGTCGAACAAGTACTGGGTAACCGACCCCACCGGCATTGCCTGGGAGACGTTCCACACGCTCGGCAACATCCCGACCTTCAACGGCGAGGCGGAACCCGCGCAGGCGGGTGCCGCAGCCGCCTGCTGTGCCCCGGCCGTGCCGACAGCCAGGCTCGACAGCAAGATTCCGGTGAAGGCCGCGGCCGGTTGCTGCAGCTGATGGCACACCATGGTGATCAACGCGGCACTGCGCGCGGCGGCGCCTGACGATCTTCCGCACATCGCGGAGTTGCTCGTGCAGGCCGAGCTGCCGGCGGCCGACATCACGCGGGATGGCCTGCGCGATTTCATCGTCGCGCTTGATGCTGGCAAGGTGGTCGGAGCGGTTGGGCTCGAGTGCTACGGCGATCACGGCCTGCTGCGATCCCTGGTGGTGGCGCCCGACTGGCGCGGACACGGACTCGGCGCCGCACTGGTTGATGCGGTGGAGGAGAGGGCGCGTGCGATCGGTGTCCGTTCGCTCTCACTACTGACCGAAGCCGCGGCGCCCTTTTTCGCCGCGCGCGGCTATGCAGCGATCACACGGAGCCTTGCGCCTGTGACCGTGCAGGCAAGCACCGAGTTCACCACGCTGTGCCCCGCCAGCAGTACCTGCATGCACAAGACGATCGACTGACCTTTCTGCTGACCCATGACTGCCGACCGCCCCATGAATGTCCTGTTCCTGTGCACCGGAAACTCGGCGCGCTCGATCCTCGCCGAAGTGTTGATGAACACGATGGGTGCACCGCGCTTCAAGGCCTATTCCGCCGGTTCGCATCCGAACGGTCGCGTCAATCCGTTTGCGATCGAACTCCTGCAGAAGAACCAGCTCCCGATCGAGGGGCTGCGCAGCAAGAGCTGGGACGAGTTTGCGCAGCCCGGGGCGCCGAGCTCGACTTCGTCTTCACCGTCTGCGACAGCGCGGCCGGCGAGGTCTGCCCGCTGTGGCCGGGCCAGCCCATCACCGCGCACTGGGGCGTCGAGGACCCTGCCGCCGTCGAGGGCAGCGACGCGGAAAAGCGCAGGGCGTTCTTCAATGCCTACAACCGGCTGCAGAACCGGATCCAGCTGTTCCTGAGCCTGCCGCTGACGAAAGCTCGACCGACTGTCGTTGATGAAGCGGTTGAACGAGATCGGAAAGTCATGACCGGCACACTCACTGCCATGTGAACACGTTGCGAAAGGAAACGTTTATGAATGAAACGAGCGATGTGAAGCAAGTTGTACGTGAGAAGTACGGCCAGGCGGCCACGCGCGTGAAAGCGGGCCAGGGCGGTTGCTGCAGCGGGTCGCCAACCGCACTGGAGTGCTGCGACCCGATCACCTCCAACCTCTATGACGCCGGGCAGGCAGGCGAAGTGCCGCAGGCCGCCTTGCAGGCCTCACTCGGCTGCGGCAACCCGACAGCGCTCGCCGAGCTGAAGCCGGGCGAAGTCGTGCTGGACCTGGGTTCGGGCGGCGGCATCGACGTGCTGCTGTCCGCCCGGCGCGTCGGGCCGACCGGCAAGGCCTACGGCCTCGACATGACCGACGAGATGCTCGCGCTCGCCGAGGAGAACCGGCGCAAGAGCGGGCTGACGAACGTCGAGTTCCTGAAGGGCGAGATCGAGCACATCCCGCTGCCGGACAACTCGGTGGACGTGATCATCTCGAACTGCGTGATCAATCTCTCCGGCGACAAGGACCAGGTCCTGCGGGAAGCGTTCCGGGTGCTGAAGCCGGGCGGCCGCTTCGCCGTCTCCGACGTGGTGGTGCGCGGCGAGGTGCCCGAGGTGATCCGGCGCAGCCTGGAGCTCTGGGCCGGCTGCGTCGCCGGCGCGCTTTCGGAGTCCGACTACCGCAGCAAGCTGGCCGACGCCGGCTTCGGCGACGTCGACCTCGAGGTCACGCGCGTCTACGGCAGCGAGGACGCACGCGACCTGCTCGCAGGGCTGGGGTTCGACGTCGATGCCGTTGCGAAGCAGGTCGACGGCAAGTTCGTCAGCGCGTTCATCCGTGCGGTGAAGCCGTCCGTGAGCCAGAGCGCGGGCGCGCCGTCGGCGGCGTGCTGCGGCGGGCGTCAGGATTGAACTGAGGAAGATGTCTGCAACGCCCCACGCCGGCGCACGTCAATGGCACCGCCGCCCCGCTCAGCGTCTTCGAGCGCTACCTGACGCTCTGGGTTGCGCTGTGCATCGTTGCCGGCATCGTGATCGGCCAGCTGCTTGCCGTGCCGGTGCAGGTGATCGGCCGCATGGAAGTGGCGCGGGTCAACCTTCCGGTCGGCGTGCTGATCTGGGTGATGATCATCCCGATGCTGCTACGCATCGACTTCGGCGCGCTCGGACAGG
This sequence comes from uncultured beta proteobacterium, assembly GCA_963810985.1. Lineage (GTDB taxonomy): Bacteria > Pseudomonadota > Gammaproteobacteria > Burkholderiales > Burkholderiaceae_F > JALORV01. The sequence goes on along the minus strand of CAWEPP010000022.1, from coordinate 81,986 downwards.
TGCGACAGCATGCGCGGGGCATCGGCGTCACGCTCTTTGTGAACTGGCTGGTCAAGCCATTTTCGATGGCGCTGCTCGCCTGGATCTTCATCCGGCACCTGTTTGCGCCCTTGCTGCCAGCCGACCAGATCGACAGCTACATCGCCGGCCTGATCCTGCTGGCGGCAGCGCCGTGCACGGCGATGGTGTTTGTGTGGAGCCGGCTGACCAACGGCGATCCGTACTTCACGCTGACGCAGGTGGCGTTGAACGACACGATCATGATCTTCGCCTTTGCGCCGATCGTGGCGCTGCTGCTGGGCGTGGCTTCGATCACGGTGCCGTGGGACACGCTGCTGACGTCGGTCGTGCTGTACATCGTGGTGCCGGTCATCGTGGCGCAGCTCATCCGCGCCAACGTGCTGCGTCGGGGTGGTACAGCGCGCTCTGGACGCGCTGCTGCACCGGATCCAGCCGTGGTCGGTGGCGGCGTTGCTGGCAACGCTGGTGCTGCTCTTCGCCTTCCAGGGCGAGCAGATCCTGCAGCAGCCGCTCGTCATCGCGCTGCTCGCCGTGCCGATCCTGATCCAGGTGTTCTTCAACTCCGCGCTGGCCTACGGACTGAACCGCGCGCTCGGCGAGACGCACAGCGTGGCCTGCCCGTCGGCGCTGATCGGCGCCTCCAACTTCTTCGAACTGGCGGTGGCTGCCGCCATCAGCCTGTTCGGCTTCCAGTCGGGTGCCGCACTGGCCACCGTGGTGGGCGTACTGATCGAAGTGCCGGTGATGCTGCTGGTGGTGAAGGTCGTGAACGCCAGTAAGGGGTGGTACGAGCAACGCGCCTGACGGGTGGCAGAAGAGCGAAAGCTGCGCGCGCCGTTGCGCCTTTCACGTGATCACGGTCGCGGAGGAGGCGGTCCTGGCATGACACCCGCATGACATTCGTGGCGGCTCGATGACACCGACGCCGCCACGCGAGAGCTCCCCGTCCTTCCCGCTGGAGTATTTCCTTAAAAACGGTGACACATGTCACCAATCTGTCATGAGCGCTTCCTAGACTGCGTCTCGTGCCTAGAGATCAATGCAACGTCAGCGCGTGCCGCACCCGTCTCACGTCCCCTTTTCCCTTTCCGAACAGAGTCCGGAGTAATTTCATGAAACCGATTTCGTACAAGTCCCTGCTTGTGGGCGTTGCCATGGCAGGCGCTTTTACTGCGGCCATGGCGCAGGATGCAACAGGCGCTGGAGCAACGTTTCCCGCGCCGCTCTATGCCAAGTGGGCCGACGCCTACAACAAGGCCACGGGGGCGCGAATCAACTACCAATCGGTGGGCTCGGGTGCCGGTTTGCGCCAGATCCGCGGCAAGACGGTGGACTTCGGTGCGTCCGACATGCCTCTGACCGATGAAGAGTTGGCGAAGGACGGGTTGGCGCAGTTCCCCACCGTGATCGGTGGCGTCGTGCCGGTCGTCAATCTGCCGGGCATTCAGAGCCAGCAGCTGCGCCTGACCGGGCAGGTGCTCGGCGACATCTACCTGGGCAAGATCACGAAGTGGAACGACGCTGCGATCGTGGCCCTGAACCCGGGGCTCAAGCTGCCGGACACCCAGATCGCGGTGGTCCGGCGCGCGGATGGCTCGGGCACGACCTTCATCTTCACCAATTACCTGTCGAAGGTGAACGCGGAATGGAAGTCGAAGGTCGGCGAGGGTACCGCCGTCAACTGGCCGACGGGTGCAGGCGGCAAGGGCAACGAGGGCGTGGCGGCCTTCGTCCAGCGGCTGCCAAACTCGATCGGCTATGTCGAGTATGCCTACGCCAAGCAGAACAAGATGGCTTATGCGTTGATGCAGAACGCTGCAGGCAATTTCGTGGCGCCGGATGATGCGACGTTCAAGGCCGCCGCGGCCGGGCGCCGAATGGAAGAAGTCGTTCTTCCAGATCCTGACGAACCAGCCGGGCAAGGACGCGTGGCCCATCACCGGCGCGACGTTCATCATGATGCACACGAAGCAGGACAAGCCGCAGCAGGCTACGGCGTCGCTGCGCTTCTTCGACTGGGCATTCGTCAACGGCGACAAGATGGCGGAGGATCTCGACTACGTTCCGCTGCCCGACAGCGTAAAGGCCCTGATTCGTCAGCAGTGGACCAAGGTCACTGACGGGGCGGGCAAGCCGGTCAGCCTGAAGTAGTCACTTCGGCAACAGCCCCGGCCCGATGGGCGCGGGGCCATGCCACTCGCATCTCGGAACGGGCCAGGCCTGCTGCAGCTCAGGTAAGGGAAGTCCGATGGACGCTACACTCGCCCAGTCAACGACGATCCGCGATTCGCAGGCCATGCAGATGCCCGAGCAGCCGCCCGTCCGCCGGGCGGGCACGATTGGCGATCTGGTCTTTGCGATGGCGACGCGGACCGCGGCGGCCATCACGCTGCTGCTGCTGGTCGGCATTCTGGTGTCGCTCTTCATCGGGGCCTGGCCGTCGATCCGTGAGTTCGGCCTGAAGTTTCTCTGGACCGCCGAGTGGGACCCGGTCCAGGAGAAGTTCGGCGGCCTGGTCATGATCTACGGGACGCTGGCGACCTCAGCCATTGCGCTGCTGATTGCGGTGCCTGTCAGCTTCGGGATCGCGCTCTTCCTCACCGAACTCTCGCCCAAGTGGCTGAAGCGGCCGCTCGGCACGGCGATCGAACTCCTGGCCGCGATTCCTTCGATCGTCTACGGCATGTGGGGCCTGATCGTTTTTTCGCCGATCCTGGCAACGTACGTCCAGCAACCGCTGCAGAAGGCCTTCGGAGATGTTCCGGTGCTGGGGGCGCTCGTCTCCGGCGCGCCGGTCGGCATCGGCATCCTGTCGGCGGGGATCATCCTCGCGATCATGATCATTCCCTTCATCGCCGCCGTCATGCGCGACGTCTTCGAGGTCACGCCGGCGATGCTCAAGGAGTCGGCCTACGGCCTGGGGGCGACAACCTGGGAAGTCATGTCGCGCGTCGTGCTGCCGTACACGAAAGCGGGAGTGATCGGCGGCATCATGCTCGGACTCGGCCGCGCGCTGGGCGAGACGATGGCGGTCACCTTCGTCATCGGCAACTTCAACCAGCTGGACACGCTGTCGCTGTTCGAAGCGGCCAATTCGATCACCTCGGCGCTCGCCAACGAGTTCGCCGAGGCGACGCCGGGCCTGCACGAGGCCTCGCTGATCTATCTCGGGCTGATCCTCTTCTTCATCACGTTCGTCGTGCTGGCGATGTCCAAGCTGCTGCTGCTGCAGCTGCGGCGCAACGAAGGCAGGCGCACATGAACGCCATCGCACCCGCGGCTGCTCGCGCCGACTATAGGGTCGGGCCTCATCGGCGGCGCAAGATCGTCAACCAGATCGCGCTGACGCTGTCACTGCTCGCGATGGCTTTCGGACTGGTGTGGCTGATCTGGATCCTGTGGGACACGCTGATCCTCGGCGCGAAGGGGCTGACGGCTGCGACCTTCACCGAGTCGACACCGCCGCCGAACGCCGAGGGCGGGGGCCTGGCCAACGCCATCATGGGCTCGCTGATCATGGTGACGGCGGCAACCGGCGTCGGCACGCCGATCGGCATCCTGGCCGGGATCTACCTCGCGGAATACGGCCAGCGCACCTGGCTCGGCCACATCACGCGCTTCATCAATGACATCCTGCTGTCAGCGCCGTCGATCGTCATTGGCCTCTTTGTCTACGCGATCATCGTCGCCAAGGCGAGGACGTTCTCGGGCTACGCGGGCGTCATCGCGCTCGCGCTGATCGTGATACCCGTCGTTGTCCGCACCACCGAGAACATGCTGCAGCTGATTCCCAACTCGCTGCGCGAGGCGGCCGTTGCGCTTGGCGCGCCCAAGTGGGTGATGATCTGGCGCGTCACGCTGAAGGCGGCGCGCGCCGGCGTCGTGACCGGGGTGCTGCTGGCGCTGGCGCGGATTGCCGGCGAGACGGCGCCGCTCCTCTTCACGGCGCTTTCGAACCAGTTCTTCAGCCTCAACCTGGGCGATCCGATGGCCAACCTCCCGGTGACCATCTTCAAGTTCGCGATGAGCCCATTTTCCAACTGGCAGCAGATGGCGTGGGCGGGTGTGTTCCTGATCACGGTCGGCGTGCTGGCATTGAACATCCTGGCGCGCGTGCTGTTCCGGCAAAAACACTAGGACGATGACGATGGACACGGCACTTGCGACCGAGCGGCTGGCCGGCGAGCGCATCAAGATGAACGTGCGCAACCTGAACTTCTACTACGGGAAGTTCCAGGCGCTGAAGAACATCAACCTTCAGGTTCCGGAGAAGAAGGTGACGGCCTTCATCGGACCTTCGGGCTGCGGCAAGTCGACACTGCTGCGCGTGTTCAACCGCATGTTCGAGCTCTATCCCGAGCAGCGTGCCGAGGGCGAAGTCAGCGTCGACGGCGACGACATCCTGACGACCAAGGAAGATGTCGCACTGGTACGCGCCAAGATCGGCATGGTCTTCCAGAAGCCGACGCCGTTTCCGATGTCGATCTACGACAACATCGCCTTCGGCGTAAAGCTTGTTCGAGAGTCTGTCGAAGTCGGCGATGGACGACCGCGTCGAGTGGGCCCTGCGCAAGGCCGCGCTGTGGAACGAGGTCAAGGACAAGCTGGCCAGAGCGGGACGAGCCTTTCGGGCGGCCAGCAGCAGCGCCTGTGCATCGCGCGCGGCATCGCGGTGCGGCCCGAGATCATCCTGTTCGACGAGCCGTGCTCGGCGCTCGACCCGATCTCGACGGCGAAGATCGAGGAACTGATCGACGAGCTGAAGACCGACTACACCGTCGCCATCGTGACGCACAACATGCAGCAGGCGGCCCGCGTGTCGGACTACACGGCGTATATGTACCTGGGCGATCTGGTCGAGTTCGGCGAGACCGACCAGATCTTCATCAAGCCCAAGCGCAAGGAAACCGAGGACTACATCACCGGCCGCTTCGGTTGAAGCGGTAGGCGCAGGCAACAACGCACGGAGAATCGACATGGGAACCGGCGACCACTCGATGCGGAAGTACGACGAGGAACTCGAAGCAATGCGCTCGCGTGTGTTGCAGATGGGCGGGCTCGTCGAGTCGCAGGTGCGCACGGCGCTCGATGCCTTCGAGTCGGCGAATCTTGACTTGGCACAGCAGGCGATCGATGCCGACAAGCGCGTCAACGAACTCGAACTGAGCCTCGATCAGATGGTCAACCATGTCATCGCACGCCGTCAGCCGACGGCGGGGGATCTGCGCATGATCATGGGCATCGCGAAGGCCACCACCGACATCGAGCGCATCGGCGACGAGGCGTGCAAGATCGCGCGGGCGGCCAAGTGGCTGCGCGAAAAGGATGGCCAGGCCCGCGTGAACCGGGTGCCGGACATCCGCTACTCCGGTGAGGCGGCGGTTTCGATGCTGCGCCGTGCGCTCGATGCGTTCGCCCGGCTTGATGCGCAAGCGGCGGCGGCGATCATCAAGGACGACCAGGGGGTCGATGACCATTTCCGCGCGATCCTGCGCCAGCTGATCACGTTCATGATGGAAGATCCACGCACGATTTCGGCATCGCTCGACACGGTGTGGGCGGCGAAGGCGATCGAGCGGATCGGCGACCATGCGAAGAACATCGCCGAACACGTCATCTTCATTTCCCATGGCGTCGATGCCCGGCACCTGACGCCGGACGAAGTCGAGCGCGCCGTGGCGCAGGGCTGAGCGGCGAGGTGGCTGCAGCGATACTCGTTGTCGAGGACGAGCCGGCCATCCAGGAGCTCGTCGCCTTTGCGTGCACGACGAGCGGGTACACGGTGCGACGCGCCGATTCGGTCGCCGCGGCGCGCGCGGGCGATCGGGCAGGAATTGCCGGATCTGGTGCTGCTCGACTGGATGCTGCCCGACAGGCCCGGCATCGACCTGCTCAAGGAACTGCGGGCCGGCGAGCGGACGCGACACGTGCCGGTCATCATGCTGACCGCGCGCGGTGGCGAGGCCGACCGCGTGGTGGGTCTCGACACCGGCGCCGACGATTACGTGGTCAAGCCATTTTCGCCGCGCGAGCTGGTGTCGCGCATCCGCGCGGTATTTCGACGCCGGGCACCGCAGTTGAGCGGCGAAGCGATCGAGTACGGCCCTTTGACGATCGATCCTTCGCGGCACGAGGTGCTGGCGGGCGGCAAGCCGGTCCGCATGGGCCTCACTGAATTCAAGCTGCTGAGCTTCCTGGTGGGCCACCCGGACCGGGTGTTCTCGCGCGCGCAGCTGCTGGACAGCGTCTGGGGTGACCACGTATTCATCGAAGAGCGAACGGTTGACGTGCACGTCCTCCGGCTGCGCAAGGCACTGGCGCCGGCCAATGCGCAGCACGTCGTGCAGACAGTGCGCGGACTGGGCTACCGCCTCTCGACCCGGCCGGAGCAGTGAATGGTTCTGGGCCGCGGTTTGTCCGTTGCCCTCTGCCTTGGGTGTCCTTGACCGCGGTCGCGATTGACGCTGGAGCCCCGACTAGACTCGCGCCATGGCCGACCCGGTGAAACCGCACTTCGCGATGCTGCTGCCGCCGCTGCTGCGGCTGGCGGTGCTCGCCGCCCTGGGCGGCGCCGTCGGCTTCTTCTTTGGTGCCGTGCCAGCGCTGTGGATCGTGGTGATCGGACTGACCGTCCAGCTTGTAATTCACATGTCGTACGCCACGCGGCTCGGGGCCTGGCTCGAGAAGCCGAAGGCTGGACGAGATACCGAGTGGCTGGGGCTTGTGGAGCGATGTCTTCACTCGGCTCTACCGACTGCGCCGCAAGACCGAGGCCAACGAGCGACGGCTCGTCGAGAACGAGGAGCGCTTTCGGCGCACCATCAGTGCGCTGCCCGAGGGCATCGTGCTGGTCGATGCGGTGCTGCAGATCGACTGGTGCAATCCGGTCGCCGAGCAGCATCTCGGCGTTCGACTGTCGGCCGATCAGGGCCTGCGTCTGACGAACCTGGTCCGCGACCCTGACTTCATCAACTACATGACCTCCGGCGCACTTCGATGCGCCGCTGGTGTTCCGGCCGTTGTCGCAAGCCGGGCTCGCGCTGGAAGTCCGCGTCGTCGATTTCGAGCCGGCGCGCTCGATCATCATTACGCGCGACATTACCCAGCGCGAGCGGGTGGACGCGGTGCGGCGCGACTTCATCGCCAATGTGTCGCACGAGTTGCGCACGCCGCTGACGGTCGTCAGCGGTTTCCTCGAAACGCTGCTCGACGCACGCCCCGGTGATGAGGCAACGCGCCGGCGGCACCTGGAACTGATGCACGAACAGGCACAGCGCATGTCGCGGCTGGTCGAGGACCTGCTGACGCTCTCGCGCCTCGAGTCGCGCGAGAGCCCGGTGCAGGAGGACGTAGTGGATGTACGCCAGCTCGTGCGTGAGGTCGGTGACGAGGCGCGCGTGCTGTCGAATGGACGGCACCAGGTCGAGGTCGAAGCTCCTCCTGCATTCGTGCGCGGCAGCCGCGACGAACTGCGTAGCGCCTTCGGCAACCTGGTTTCAAACGCGATCCGCTACACACCCGAGGGTGGTCACATCACCGTGCGCTGGCGGGAGCACGACGGCGAAGGGCGATTCGAGGTCGAGGACACCGGCATCGGCATCGCGGCCGAGCATCTGTCGCGACTGACGGAGCGCTTTTACCGCGTGGACAAGAGCCGCTCGCGTGAAACCGGTGGCACGGGTCTTGGCCTGGCGATCGTCAAGCATGTCCTCCTGCGGCACGACGGCCGGCTCGATGTCAGTTCAGAGCTCGGCAAGGGCAGCGTATTCAGCGCCGTGATTCCGGCGAATCGGCTGATCGCAGTGGTGGACCACGGACTGGCGCGGGCCGCGTGACCGGCGCTGTCCGCGCAAAGTGCGGTGGTATGATCTCGCGGCCCTCGGGGTGTAGCGCAGTCTGGTAGCGCGCCTGCTTTGGGAGCAGGATGTCGGGAGTTCGAATCTCTCCACCCCGACCAAGCGCCTCCCAGGGCGCACCCGGCGAGTTTCGATCTGCCCGTAGCTCAGTCGGATAGAGCATCAGCCTTCTAAGCTGAGGGTCACAGGTTCGATTCCTGTCGGGCAGGCCAGTTTTCTCGAGTGGTGGCTGTAGCTCAGTTGGTAGAGTCCCGGATTGTGATTCCGGTTGTCGTGGGTTCGAGTCCCATCAGCCACCCCACAGCTTTCTGTCGCTGTTTCGTCACAGGTCAACTGCCTGGTGAGTCAGGTCCCTGATGGTCGAGTCATCTCGGCAGCGCGTACCCAGCAATCGAATTCATCTGCACTTACATGTCCAAGTGCAAGGGCCGTTTCCCGCAGCGTTTTGCCTTCGTGATGGGCCTTGTGCGCGATCGCGGCTGCCTTGTCATAGCCGATGTGCGGCGCCAGCGCCGTCACGAGCATCAGTGAACGGTCCAGCAGCTCGGCGATGCGGTCGAGGCGTGGTTCGATGCCGCGCGCGCAGTACTCATCGAAGTGAAGCATGCCGTCGGCCAGCAGCCGCGCGCTCATCAGGGCATTGGCAGCGATCAGGGGCTTGTTGACGTTGAGTTCGAAATTCCCGGTCGCGCCGCCGAAGTTCACCGCGACGTCATTGCCGAACACCTGCGCGCAGATCATCAGCAGCGACTCGCTCTGGGTGGGGTTGATCTTGCCGGGCATGATCGAGCTGCCCGGTTCGTTCTCCGGAATGGAGATCTCACCCAGGCCGGAGCGCGGGCCGCTGGCAAGCCAGCGCACGTCGTTGGCTATCTTCGAAAGCGCCGCGGCCAGTGTCTTGAGCGCTCCGTGGGCGAAGACGACCGCGTCGTGCGCCGCGAGCGCTGCGAACCGGTTTTCCGCCTGCACGAAGGGCAGGCCGGTTGCGCGCGCCAGTTCCGCCGCGACGCGCGCGCCGAACTCCGGATGCGTGGCCAGTCCGGTGCCGACCGCGGTGCCGCCGATGGCCAGTGGATAGAGTGCGGCGAGACCTGACTCGACGGCATGGCGCGCGAAGTCCAGCTGCGCGACATAGCCGGAGAACTCCTGCCCGAGCGTGATCGGCGTGGCGTCCTGCAGGTGGGTACGGCCGATCTTCACGATCGGTTCGAAGGCCTGCGACTTGCTTGACAAGGTTGCGCGCAGTGCATCGAGCGACGGAAGCAGGTTATGCGCGAGCGCAAGCGCAAGGGCGACGTGCATCGCCGTCGGGATGACGTCGTTCGACGATTGGCCGCGGTTGACGTGATCATTGGGATGCACCGCGCGGCTGCCGCGCGCGAGACCGAGGAGTTCACCGGCGCGATTGGCGATTACCTCGTTGACGTTCATGTTCGTCTGCGTGCCCGAGCCGGTCTGCCAGACAGGCAGCGGAAAATGATCGTCGATGACGGCCGGCAACGACTTCACCGGCTGCCGAGGCGATCGCCTCCGCGAGTCCGGCGTCGAGGAGACCCAGTTCAAGGTTGACACGCGCCGCCGCACCCTTGACGCGCGCGATGCGCGTGTATCAACGTCAGCGGCATGCGGTCGCCCGCCGGAAAGTGGTGCAGCGCGCGCTGGGTCTGCGCGCCCCACAGCGCCGTCGCTGGGACTTCGATGGGCCCGAAGCTGTCGTGTTCGGTGCGGGAGTCAGGAGTGAGGGTCATGGCAGCGCCTCCGAGGCGGGAGCGTGGCCATTACGGTACCCGATCAAGGCAACACTGGGCGCGGGTTGCGCGCAGAATGCGAAGCAGAGTAATTCCTTGACACGGCAGGACCGGGCATGAGCAAGGCGTTCGTGAAGGATGATGCCGCGGAGGGCGACGAGGAGCTGGAGCCTCCCGAGCTGCCGGCGGGTGTCCGCAACTACATCACGCCGGCGGGCTATCAGCGGTTGCGAGACGAACTCGCTCACCTCGTCAAGGTCGAGCGGCCCGAGGTCGTCCGCGTCGTGTCGTGGGCGGCATCAAATGGCGACCGCTCTGAAAACGGTGACTACATCTACGGCAAGAAGCGCCTGCGCGAGATCGATCGCCGTATTCGCTTCCTGACCAAGCGACTCGATATTGCCGAAGTCGTTGACCCGGCGGCCCGGCCGGCCACCGAGCAGATCTTTTTCGGTGCGACCGTTGTGTATCGGACGGCGGGGGAGGAAAGGAAGATCACGATCGTCGGCATCGACGAGGTCGATCCCGCCAACGGCCGCGTGAGCTGGATCTCGCCGATCGCACGTGCGCTGCTGAAGGCGCGCGAGGGCGACGCCGTGCAGCTGAAAACGCCGGTCGGCGTGGAAACGCTCGAGATACTCGCGGTGAGCTACGCGGCGTCCTGAGAATGCGCGCGCGTGCCGCCGCGCGGCCGCGTGACCTTCAGGACGTGCTTCACGCGTCGCAGGATGCGGATCACTCGCGCCAGATGGGTGCGGTCACGTACCTGGACCTTGAAGTGAATCAGCGCGACGCGGGCGTCCTCGTCGTCGACGTGCACGTTGAGGATGTTCGATTCGGCTTCCGCGATGGCGACTGCGATGCGCCCGAGGACACCGCGCTCGTTCAGGGCGTTGACGTCAAGCCCGACCGTGAAGTGAGTCGCCGGATCGTGTGCCCACTGCAGCTCGATCCAGCGGTCCGGGTCGGCGCGGCGGGCGCGCTGCGCGTGGACGCAATCGGCCTGGTGCACGGCCAGCCCCTGGCCCTTGCGGATGTGCCCAACGATCGCGTCGCCGGGTATCGGATGGCAGCAGTTCGCCATCTGCACCGCCATGCCTTCGGTGCCGCGCACGACGACGGGAACGGCATGCGGTTGCACTGCGGCCTGGCCGGTTCCAGTCTCACCCGGAACCTCGGTGCCGGCACCGAGTGCGAGCTGCCGCGCGACGACGGCTGCCAGTCGACGTCCCAGGCCGATGTCGGCAAACAGCGCCGCACGCGATTCGAGTTCGGCCTGCTTGACGACCTCGTCCCACTGCTCCTCGGTCAGCGTGGCCAGCGAGAGGTTGAACTGCCGCGCCGCCTGCGTCAGCAGACGCTCGCCGAGTTCGGCTGACTCGTCGAACTTCATCGTGCGCAGGAAGTGGCGGATCTCCGAGCGCGCCTTGCCGGTCCGTACGAACGACAGCCACGCGGGATTCGGCCGCGCCACCGGGCCGGTCACGATTTCAACCATGTCGCCATTGCGCAGCGCCGTGCGCAGCGGCTGGATCTCACTGTTGATGCGCGCAGCAACGGTCTTGTTGCCGATGTCGGTGTGGATGCCATAGGCGAAATCCACCGCGGTGGCACCGCGCGGCAGCGAAACGATCTTGCCCTTCGGCGTGAAGACGTAGACCTTGTCCGGGAACAGATCGACCTTGATGTGTTCGAGGAACTCGCTCGAGTCGCCGGTGTGGCGCTGGATCTCGAGCAGCGACTGCAGCCACTGGTGCGTGCGCGACTGCAGCTCCGAGAGATCCGAGTCGTCGTCCTTGTACAGCCAGTGCGCGGCCACGCCGGATTCCGCGACGTGGTGCATTTCCTTTGTTCGGATCTGGAATTCGACCGGTGTGCCGTAGGGTCCGATCAGCGTGGTGTGCAGCGACTGGTAGCCGTTGACCTTCGGAATCGCGATGTAGTCCTTGAACTTGCCGGGCACCGGCTTGTAGAGCCCATGCAAGGCGCCGAGCGCGAGGTAGCACTCCGACACCTTGTCGAGCACGATCCGGAAGCCGTAGATGTCCAGCACCTGCGAGAACGAGAGGTTCTTCTCGACCATCTTGCGGTAGATGCCGAACAGTGTCTTTTCGCGGCCGTAGACCTCGGCGCGCAGCTTTGCGTCCGTGAGTGCCTTGCGGACGAACTGCAGGATCTTGCCCAGCACTTCGCGCCGATTGCCGCGCGCCGAGAGCACGGCTCTCTGCAGCACCCGGTAGCGCATCGGGTGCAGGTGCTGGAAACTCAGGTCTTCAAGCTCGCGGAACAGGTTGTTGAGGCCGAGCCGATGTGCGATCGGGGCATAGATCTCGAGCGTCTCGCGCGCGATTCGTCGCCGCTTTTCCGGTTCGACCGCGTCGAGCGTGCGCATGTTGTGCAGGCGATCGGCGAGCTTGATCAGCATGACGCGCACGTCGCGCGCCATCGCCAGCAGCATCTTGCGGAAGTTCTCGGCCTGCGCCTGCTCGGTCGAGGAGAACTGCAGCTTGTCCAGCTTGGAGACGCCGTCGACCAGCTCGGCTACCGTCGTGCCGAAGCGCTCGACGAGCTGCTCCTTCGGCGTGCCGGAATCCTCCAGCACGTCGTGCAGCAGCGCGGCCTGGATCGCCGCACCGTCAAGGCGCCAGTCGGTCAGGATTTCGGCGACGGCGAGCGGGTGGGTGATGTACGGGGCACCGCTGCGGCGGAACTGCCCGAGGTGAGCCTCGTCGGAGAAGCGGAACGCGTCCCTGATCTTCTGCAGATCGGACGACGGCAGGTACTTCTTGACGCGGTCTGAAAGCGTGGCGACGGTCGCCACGCCGGTGGCTGCTGAAGGCTCAGCGGGTTCGCTGCGCCAGACCGCCTTTTTGAGTGCCTCGGCTGCGCGGCGGGCGAAGCCCGGCTGCGGGGGCGGATTGGAGGGGGCGGCGGGATCCTGCGGCTGCATTGTGCTGGCCTCGCGTCGGCGCTGGCGTCACACAATGCAGACCACGATGTCTCTCAGGTCGGTACTTTGCGCAGCATTTCAATGCCGACCTTCTGCTGGGCAATTTCGCGCAGCGCGGCCACGGCAGGCTTGTCCTTGGTGTCGATCTTCGGCGTGTGACCTTGCGCGAGCTGCCGCGCGCGGTAAGCCGCCGCCAGCGCGAGCTGGAAGCGGTTGGGGATCTGCTTCAGGCAGTCTTCAACGGTGATGCGAGCCATGGCTAGCCTTGGAGTGAAAACGGAGTTGATCCGATTCTAACCTGTTCGCTCGGGAGCACAGCGGCCGTGTCGCGATCGCTGCCAGAGCGACCCGCAGGGTCGCGTACACCGCGAGCGCTATCCAATCCCCAGTTGCGCGAAGAGCTGGTGATGCCGCGCCGCCTGGCTCGCAAAGCGCAGTCGCGTCGCCGTCACGATGGCCGCGAGGTGGGCCAGGGCCGCCGGAAAGTCGACATTGATGATGACGTAGTCGAACTCGGGCGCATGGGCGATCTCGCTGCCGGCCGCGAGCAGGCGCCGCGAAATGACCTGCGCGCTGTCCTGCCCGCGCTTGAGCAGCCGTGCTTCCAGCGCATCGATCGACGGTGGCAGGATGAAAACCCCGACGGCGTGCGGGAAGCGTGCCTTGACCTGGCGCGCGCCCTGCCAGTCGATCTCGAGCAGGACATCGGTGCCGGCGCGCACGTTTTCCTCGATCCACACGCGCGAGGTGGCGTAGTAGTGACCGTGCACCTCGGCGCTCTCGAGAAACTCGCCGGCAGCGCGGCGCTGCATGAACTCGTCGACCGACACGAAGTGATACTCGCGCCCGTCCGTCTCGCCAGGCCGCGGCGGCCGCGTCGTGTGGGAGACCGACAAGGCGATGCCGTTGTCCTGTTCGAGCAGCGCATTGACCAGTGTCGACTTGCCGGCGCCGGATGGCGCGACGACGAGGAAGATGCTGCCGGCATCGCCGCCGTCCAGGGATCGCTGGGTGGAGGCTGGTCCGCTCATTCGAGGTTCTGGATCTGCTCGCGCATCTGCTCGATCAGGATCTTCAACTCAACGGAAGCGTTTGTCATCTCGATGGCGGCGGCCTTGGATCCCAGTGTGTTCGCCTCGCGGTTCAGTTCCTGCATCAGGAAGTCGAGCCGGCGGCCGACCGGCCCGCCGGCCTGCAGCACACGGCGCACTTCATTGACGTGGGTCGCGAGCCGCTTTATTTCTTCGTCGACATCCATCTTGAGGCCGTAGAGCGTCACCTCCTGGCGGATGCGGTCGGCGACTTCGTCGCGGCTGAGGATGGACGTATCGGCGAGCGAGCGGCCAAGCGCCTGCTCGAGCCGCTCGACAAGCTTGCGTTCGACCGCGGCCAAAAGGTCCGGGGCGCGCACCTTCAACTGCTCGGCGATGGCGTCGATGGCGGTACAACTGGCGAGCAGGATGTCCCTGAGCGCGGCACCCTCGCGCTGGCGTGACGCCGTCAACGCCGCGAGTGCCTCGCCCAGCGCATCGAGCACGGCGGCACGCAGGGCGTCGGGGTCGGCCACCGGCGCGTCAACGACGCCGGGCCAGCCGAGCACATCGACCGTCCGCAGGGCGCCGATTCCCGGCACTTCCGTTGCGACCTCTGCGGCCAGGCGCTTTAGGCGGGCCAGGACATCCAGATTCAGTCCGCCGGCGGCCTCTACGCCGACGCGGGTGATTCCCAACCGGCATTCGACCTTGCCGCGCGCGACCCGTGCGCTGATCGCCTCTCGCAGCGCGGCCTCGACGCTGCGCAGTTCATCCGGATAGCGGACCGAGAGATCGAGAAAGCGTGAATTGACCGACTTGAGTTCGACCGCGACCGGGCCGATCGCGGTCGGTCGCGTAGCGACGGCAAAGCCGGTCATGCTGGCAACGGGTTTCATGGAGCGCCGGGGGCAGAAATGAATTGTTGCGCGTCTAAACCTTGGTATGGACGACTTTTCGCGCCTTATGCAGGCTTCGGGACGCAGTAACCCATTCGTTAGAATCGTCCCGATATTTCCACGCAGTAAGAATTCATGGCGGCCCAGACCAACGCATCTTTGCCCGAAGGCCTTGAGGTCGGCGGCTACCGCATTGTAAAGAAGATATCGAGTGGAGGCTTCTCGATCGTCTATCTCGCAACCGACGAGAACGGCAACTCGGTGGCGATCAAGGAGTACATGCCGGCCGCGCTCGCGCAGCGCAAGACCGGCGAGCTGTCGCCGTATGTTGCTCCGGAGAACCTGAACACCTATCGCATCGGCCTCAAGTGCTTCTTCGAGGAAGGCCGGGCACTGGCTTCGATCTATCACCCCAACATCGTGCGCGTGATCAATTTTTTCCGCGCCAACGAGACGGTGTACATGGTGATGAATTACGAATCCGGGCGCTCCTTGCAGGAGCACGTTCTGCGCAATCGAAACAAGGACCAGAAGGACGTACTGTCCGAGCGGTTCGTCAGGCGCGTCTTTGCCCAGGTCATGAACGGGCTGCGCGAGGTGCACTCGAACCGCTTGCTGCACCTCGACGTCAAGCCCGCCAACATCTATCTGCGGATGGACGGCACGCCGATTCTGCTCGACTTCGGCGCCGCACGGCAGACGCTGCAGAGGGACATCAGCAAGACGTATCCGATGTACACGCCGGGCTTCGCCGCGCCGGAGCTCTACAAGCGCGACGCGGAGCTGGGTCCGTGGACCGATGTCTATTCAATCGGCTCCTGCATTTATGCCTGCATGTCCGGCATGCCGCCGCAGGAGGCCGACCAGCGCCTCAAGGAAGACAAGATGCCGACGGCGCTGCGTTCGTTCCGGGGCCTGTACTCGAACCAGCTCATTTCGATGGTCGAACGTTGCCTGCGGCTGAATTCGCTCGAGCGCCCGCAGACGGTCTATGCGGTGCAGAAGGAGCTGCTGCAGAACGTTCCGGAACGCCCCGAGTTCTCGGTGATGGAACGTACCGGCGCCCGCTGGCGCGGCCTTCAGGACCGCCTGACGCGGTTCATGAAGGATCACAACATCACCTGGTTTTGACTGGCGCGCAAAAGTGCACCCCTACTTTTGCGCGATTGATTCGAAAAAATCGCTGGCGGAGCCAGTCGATTTGTTTCATTACAAGTGCAGCAAGGGGAGCACTCTTCGTGCTGCGCAGGACCGTCAGCTTTTCCATCCGCCGTTGAACTGCGGGCGGGCGCCGGGCCGTTCCCAAGCCCGGCCGCCACTATCAGCGGTCCGAGTGCACGTGCGATGCGCGCAGCGCATCGCGTACACGAGGACCGTCCATGAGATTTTCGGTTTACCAGGAAAGCAAAAAGGGCGGGCGCAAGGTCAATCAGGACCGCATGGGGTACCTGTACACGCGCGACTCGATGCTGGTCCTGGTGGCCGATGGCATGGGAGGGCATGCGCGCGGTGAGGTGGCGTCGCAGATCACCTTGCAGACGCTGGCCTCGATCTACCAGCGCGACGCCAAGCCGATCCTGCCGGATCCCACGCGATTCCTCGAAGAATCGGTGCTGGCCGCGCACCGCGAGCTGCATCGCTATCGTGCCGAGCACAGCCTGCCCGAGGCGCCGCGAACGACTCTCGTTGCCTGCATCGTGCAGCAGGGCGTCGCGATCTGGGCACATGTCGGCGACTCGCGCCTGTACCTGATCCGCGGCGGCCGCATTCTCGAGCGAACGATTGATCATTCGCGGGTGCATCACCTTGGTGCAGTCGGGCCTGATCCGGCCGGAGGATGCGAAGGATCACCCGGAGCGCAACCGCATCTTCAACTGCATCGGCGCCTACGTCGCCCCCACGGTCGAGATCAGCCGGCCCTTTGCGATGCGCAATGGCGACACGATGCTGCTCTGCTCGGATGGGCTGTGGGGTGCCCTGACCGACCGCCAGATCGCCGAGGCGTTCACCGGCAAGACCGTGATGCGCGCTGTTCCCGAGCTGATGGAGCTCGCGCTCGAGCTCGGCGGCCCGGAGTCCGACAACTGCACGGCGGTGGCGATGACCTGGGCCGGCACCGAGTCCATGGAGATGGTGCCGCCAACCGAAGAGCCGGTCTCGACGCTGCTCATTCCCGAGGGCACGGTCGCCTCGACGATCCAGATGCCGCGGCACGGCGAGCCCGGCGCCGACGAAGAATTGTCCGAAGACCAGATCGACGAAGCGGTCGCCGAGATCCAGAAGGCGATCCAGCGCTCCACCAAGCTCGTCGGGAAGTAGACGCCGTTCGGCGCCCGGACCCGGGCGCCGTGCGCGGCCTGACTACGGCCAGTGAGGTAGCCTTGCGGGCTCACCTCAATGTCGCAGTCGCCTCCCTCCATGTCTACAGCTGCAGATACCTCCGGCCGACCCAGCGCCCGCCGACCTGATGAATTGCGCGCGGTGCGCCTTACACGCCGCTATACCAAGCATGCCGAGGGATCCGTGCTGGTCGAGTTCGGCGACACGCGGGTCATCTGCACCGCGAGCGTCGAGGAGAAGGTGCCGGGCTTCCTGAAAGGCAAGGGCGAAGGCTGGCTGACGGCCGAGTACGGCATGCTGCCGCGCGCCACCAACACACGATCGGATCGCGAGGCCGCGCGCGGCAAGCAGAGCGGGCGCACGCAGGAGATCCAGCGCCTGATCGGGCGCAGCCTGCGCGCTGTGTTCGATCTGAAGACCCTCGGCGAGCGGACACTGCACATCGATTGCGACGTCATCCAGGCCGACGGCGGCACACGCACGGCGGCGATCACCGGCGGCTACGTCGCGGCATACGACGCGGCTCGCTGGCTGCGCGAGCGCGGCATGATCGAGAACCTGCCGGTGCGCGACTACGTGGCCGCGGTCTCGGTCGGCGTGTATCGCCATGTCGCCGTACTCGACCTGGACTATGCCGAGGACTCGACCTGCGAGACCGACATGAACGTCGTCATGACCGGTCGCGGCGGCTTCGTCGAAGTGCAGGGCACAGCCGAGGGCGAGCCGTTTACCGAAGCACAGATGGCGTCCATGATGGCGCTCGCGCGCAAGGGCATATCGGAACTCATTTCGGCGCAGAAGCACGTCCTCGGCGAAGCATGACGCGTCGCATCGTTCTCGCGTCATCGAACGCAGGCAAGCTGCGCGAGTTCCGGGCGCTGCTTGCCGAACTTGATTTCGCCGTCATTGCGCAGGATGAGCTCGGCATCGAAGCGGCGGAGGAGCCGCACCTGACCTTCGTCGAGAATGCGCTGGCGAAGGCGCGGCACGCGGCGGTGCGCAGCGGGTTGCCGGCGCTGGCGGACGACTCGGGTCTTTGCGTGGATGCCCTGCAGGGTGCTCCGGGGGTGCACTCGGCTCGGTTCTCCGGGCCGAATGCCGACGATGACTCGAACAACGCAGAACTGCTGCGGCGTTTGCAGGGCGAGGCGAATCGGCGTGCCCACTACACCTGCGTGCTCGTGGCCGTCGCATCGGCGGACGATCCGGAGCCGCTGATCGCCGAGGCGCGGTGGTTGGGCGAGATCCTCGCCCAGCCACGCGGCGAGGGTGGATTCGGTTACGACCCGCTGTTCCTGTTGCCCGCCCTGGGACGCACCGCGGCCGAGCTTCCGCCGGACGAGAAGAACCGTATCAGCCACCGCGGGCAGGCGATGCGTGAGCTGGCGCGCCGCTTCGCGACGTGGCGCTAAACGGGGCCGAGACGCGATGGGCGTGATCCCGATCGCTCCGGCTGGAGTCGCACCGGCGGTTGATGTGGAGAACTATCTGCGCCCGGGGACGCTGACGCTGCCCTCACTCCCGCCGTTGTCGCTCTACGTGCACTTCCCGTGGTGCGTGCGCAAGTGTCCCTACTGCGACTTCAATTCGCACGAGCCGGACGGCGGCGTCCCCGCGATCCCGGAAGCCGAATACCTGCGCGCGCTGCGTGCCGATCTCGAGTCGGCGCTGCCGCTGATCTGGGGTCGCCGCATCATCAGCGTGTTCATCGGCGGCGGCACGCCCAGCCTGCTGAGCGGCGCGGCGGTCGAGTCGATGCTGTCCGACATACGCGCGCTGCTGCCGCTCGAAGCCGACTGCGAGATCACGCTGGAAGCCAACCCAGGCACGGCCGAGGCCGAGCGATTCGCTGCGTTCCGTGCGGCCGGAGTCAATCGGCTCTCGCTCGGCATCCAGAGTTTCAGCGCGCAGAAGCTGAATGCACTCGGCCGCATCCACGACAGGGACCAGGCCTTGCGCGCCATCGAATTCGCGCAACGCCACTTTGAAAATTTCAACCTGGACCTGATGTACGGCCTGCCGCAGCAGACGTTGAGCGAGGCGCAGGACGACATTCGGCTCGCGCTGGAAATCGCACCGCCGCACCTCTCGCTCTACCAGTTGACGCTCGAGCAGAACACGGTGTTCGCAAAGTTCCCGCCGCCGGTGCCGGATGACGACACGGTCGCGGAGATGCAGGACTGGATCGACGGGAGCACGGCCGAGGCCGGCTATCGCCACTACGAGGTTTCCGCGTACGCGCGGCCGGGCCGCGAATGCAGGCACAACCTGAACTACTGGGGCTTTGGCGACTACCTTGGCATCGGGCCGGGCGCGCACTCCAAGATCTCGTTCCCGCACCGGGTCGTGCGCCAGGTGCGCTTCCGCCAGCCGACGAGCTACCTGAAGCATGCGGCCGCAGGCGAGTTCATAGCGGAATCGACCGAGGTGGCGCGCGACGATCTGCCATTCGAGTTCATGTTGAACGCGATGCGGCTCACCGAAGGTGTTCCCAGCCACTGGTTCGCCGAACGGACCGGGCTGCCGCCCTCGGTGATCGAGGCACGTCTCAGCGCAGCGGAAGTGCGCGGCCTGCTGATGGCAGACCACCGCCGCTGGGCACCGACGCCGCTCGGGCGGCGCTTCCTGTCTGACCTCCAGGCAGGTTTTCTTCCGGATTCGCAGCGAGCGCACGAAGCTGGTGCATAATTGCACCGAAGTGATGCATGTGCCAGATATCGGTGCGATTTTCCGATCTAGCGTTGACGGGCCGTAACGGATTGGGGCGGCTAAGGCTATGTCGCACAAGGCTAGTGCAGCGCAAACGACCTATGGGCAAGTTTTGGCATAGTTCGTGCGTTGCGGTGCATCAGTTCCCGGATGGCGAAGCCATGCCGTCGGGAAGTTCAATTCAACCACGAGCGAACGGAGAGAAAGAATGGCGACGGCCAAAGACGTCATGAAAATGATCACGGACAACGAGGCGCTGTTCGTTGATCTGCGATTCACCGATACGAAGGGCAAAGAACAGCATGTCTCCGTGCCGGCCAAGGCGTTCGAGGAAGACAAGTTCGAACAGGGTCACGCGTTCGACGGATCGTCGATCGGAGGCTGGAAGGGCATCGAGGCGTCTGACATGCTGCTCATGCCGGATCCCACCACGGCGCGTATGGACCCCTTCCGTGAAGAGAACACGCTGATCATTACCTGCGACGTCGTCGAGCCGTCGACTGGCAAGGGCTACGACCGCGATCCGCGTTCGCTCGCCAAGCGTGCCGAGGCCTATCTGAAGTCGACTGGCCTCGGCGACACGGCCTACTTCGGTCCCGAGCCCGAGTTCTTCATTTTTGATTCGGTCACCTGGCATGTGGACATGTCGGGCAGCGCAGTGCGCATCAAGTCCGAAGAGGCCCCGTGGTCGACCGGTATCGAATATGAAGCCGGCAACCTGGCGCATCGTCCGGCGGTCAAGGGCGGCTATTTCCCGGTACCGCCGACCGACTCACTGCAGGACATCCGTTCCGAAATGTGCCTGTTGCTCGAACAGCAGGGCGTCGAGGTCGAAGTGCATCACCACGAAGTCGCTGCGCCCGGCCAGTGCGAGATCGGCACCAAGTTCTCGACGCTGGTGAAGCGGGCCGACTGGCTGCAGATCATGAAGTACACGATCTGGAACGTCGCGGCGAGCTACGGCAAGACGGCAACGTTCATGCCGAAACCCGTGGTCGGCGACAACGGTTCCGGCATGCACGTGCACCAGTCGGTGTGGAAGGACGGAAACAACCTGTTCGCCGGCAACGGCTACGCCGGATTGTCGGACTTCGCGCTGTACTACATCGGCGGCATCATCAAGCACGCGAAGTCGCTGAACGCATTCACCAACCCCGGCACCAATTCATACAAGCGTCTCGTGCCGGGATTCGAAGCGCCCATCAACCTGGCGTATTCGGCGCGCAACCGTTCTGCGTCCTGCCGCATTCCGTATGTGTCCAACCCGAAGGGGCGCCGCGTCGAGGTCCGCTTCCCGGATCCGACCTGCAATCCCTATCTTGGATTCGCCGCCATGCTGATGGCGGGGCTTGATGGAGTGCAGAACAAGATCCATCCCGGCGAGCCGATGGACAAGAATCTTTATGACCTCGAGCCCGAAGAGGCCGCGAAGATTCCCCATCCGTGTGCGTCGCTCGACGAGGCGCTCGACAACCTCGACCGCGACCGCGAGTACCTGACGCGTGGGGGCGTGTTCGCCAACGACATGATCGACGCCTACATCACGCTGAAGATGGAAGAGGTCACGCGCTTCCGCATGACAACGCACCCGGTCGAGTTCGACATGTACTACGGGTCGTAAAGCGGCCAGTGACGCGTGCGAACGGGGGCGGGCAACCGCCCCTGTTTGCTTCGGCCCCCGACGGATGAACCGAATGTCCCCAGAATGCGGGAACTGATGGTGGAACGGCTGGCACTTGCGCCGATTTTGGCAGCGAGGCTGCCGTACACTGCGCGTCGTTCGTGCCCTGTCGGAGGCGCCCTTGAAGCGCATAGTCTCGACTGTCCTGCTGACGTTCGGCGTTACCGCGCCGTGGGCTGCGTACGCTCAGTCGTCCGATATCTTCCTGTGCGTCGACGAGCAGGGCAACAAGTCGTACCAGAACGTCGGCAACGGCAAGGGCTGCAAGCGAGTGGACGTCGGGCCGGTGCTGTCGATGCCTGCGCCACGACTGCCGCGCAGTGCAATGCAGCCGGCCGTCGAGGAGCGCGCCTCGGTGTCGCCGGCCTCGTTTCCGCGGGTCGATCGCGACACCCAGCGCACGCGCGACAGCGACCGGCGCCGCATCCTCGAGGACGAGTTGAAGGCCGAGGAAGATCGCCTGGCGCGGTTGCGCACCGAGTTCAACAACGGCGAGCCGGAGCGTCGCGGTGACGAGCGCAACTTCGCGCTCTACCAGGAGCGGATCCAGCGCCTGCGCGAGGACATCGCGCGCGTTGAGACCAACGTCGGCGCCCTGCGCCGCGAAATCGCGCTGCTCAAGACCCAGTAGGGCTTCCCCCGCCTGTACTTTCCGGCCGCGATCGCCGCGGCGGGACGGGCCCGTGGTCGCCATGAGCCTGGCACTGCGCGACGATTCCACCACGGAAGCGCAATTCGACGGGCTCGACCTGTTGTCGACGGCCGTCATCGTGCTCGGTCCGGCAGCGCGCATCGTGCACGTGAACCAGGCCGCCGAACTGCTGCTGGGCATGTCGCGCAAGAACCTGCTGGGCCAGTCGGCCGAGCGCGTGATCGGCGAGGAACTGCAGATGCAGCAGCTGGTGTCCGACGCCCGTGCCAATACCTTCGGCGAGCGACGACAGGTGCTGGAACTGAAGCGCTTCGGGCGCGATCCGGTGCCAGTGCGCGTGACCGCGACGGCGCAGTACGGATCGAGCACGCCGCTGGTGCTCGAAATCTCCGAAATCGAGCAGCAGCTCAAGGTCGATCGCGAAGAGCGCCAGCTCGGCCTGTCCGAGGCCAATCGACAGCTGCTGCGCAACCTCGCCCACGAGATCAAGAATCCGCTGGGCGGCGTGCGCGGCGCCGCGCAGCTGCTCGACGCCGAGCTGGCATCTCCCGAACAGCGCGAGTACACCCGGGTCATCATCGCCGAGGCAGACCGGCTGCAGGCACTGGTCGATCGCCTGCTTGCGCCGCACCGCTCGCCGCGCGTCATCGCGGAGCTCAATATCCACGAAGTCTGCGAGCGCGTGCGCATCGTCACGCTGGCGGAGTTTCCGCGCGGGCTCACGATCGAGCGTGACTACGACGCCAGCGTTCCCGACTTCCACGGCGACCGCGAACAGCTGATCCAGGCGCTGCTCAACATCGTGCGCAACGCCACGCAGGCCCTGGAATCACGCATCGAGGCCGGGGATGCGGTGATCACGTTGCGCACGCGCGTCGCGCGACAGGTGACGATCGCGCGGGCGCGACATCGCTTGGCACTGGACTTGCATGTCATTGACAACGGACCGGGCGTACCCAATGACATCAAGGACCGAATCTTCTTTCCGCTGGTTTCCGGCCGCGAGGATGGCACCGGCCTTGGACTTACCCTTGCACAGAGCTTCATCCAGCAGCACGACGGCATCATCGAGGTCGAGAGCCGTCCGGGCCGCACCGATTTTCGAATCCTGATTCCGCTGCCATGAGCGCTGCCATGAAACCAATCTGGATCGTTGATGACGATCGATCGATACGCTGGGTGCTGGAAAAGGCGCTGGCGCGCGAGAACCTGCCGTGCAAGGCCTTCGGCTCGGCGCAGGAGGTGCTGACCGAGCTCGAGCACGATAGCCCGCAGGTGCTGATTTCCGACATCCGCATGCCGGGCAGGAGCGGAATCGAGCTGCTGCGCGAGGTCAAGCGGAAACATCCAGCGCTCCCGGTCATCGTTATGACGGCGTTCTCGGACCTGGAAAGCGCCGTGTCGGCGTTCCAGGGCGGTGCGTTCGAGTATCTGCCGAAGCCGTTCGACGTCGACAAGGCGGTCGAGTTGATCCGGCGCGCGGTGGACGAGAGCGTGCGCGAGTCGACGGCCGACGAAGCGCTCGGCGAAGTGCCCGAGATCCTGGGACAGGCTCCGGCGATGCAGGATGTGTTCCGCGCCATCGGCCGGCTGAGCCAGTCCAACGTGACCGTGTTGCTGACCGGCGAATCGGGCAGCGGCAAGGAAGTGGTGGCGCGCGCGCTGCACAAGCACAGCCCGCGTGTCGAAGCGCCATTTATCGCACTCAACATGGCCGCGATCCCGCGCGACCTCCTGGAGAGCGAACTGTTCGGCCATGAACGCGGCGCCTTCACCGGCGCGCAGGCGATGCGCCGCGGGCGCTTCGAACAGGCCGAAGGCGGGACGCTCTTCCTCGACGAGATCGGCGACATGCCGGCCGAACTTCAGACGCGCCTGCTGCGGGTCCTGTCCGATGGTTTCTATTACCGCGTCGGCGGGCATCAGCCGATCAAGGCCGACGTGCGCGTGATCGCGGCGACCCACCAGAACCTCGAGGAGCGCGTCCGCCAGGGCCTGTTCCGCGAAGACCTGTATCACCGCCTGAACGTGATCCGGCTGCGGCTACCGGCGCTGCGCGAACGCAGCGAGGACATCCCGCTGCTGGCCCGCCACTTCCTGCTGAAGAGTGCACAGGAACTGGGCGTGGAGCCGAAGCGCATTTCAGAGGAGGCCATGCGCTTCATCAGCCAGCAGCCTTTCCCGGGCAACGTGCGCCAGCTGGAGAATCTGTGCCACTGGCTCTCGGTGCTGGCGCCGGCGCAGGTGGTCAAGGTCGAAGACCTTCCGGTGGAGATGCGGCAGCCGGTCGCAACCCCGGCGCCCATGGTCCGCGGCGACACGCCTGCGGTGTCGATCGCGGTCGCCGCGCCGCTCACGGTGGCCGGCGGCGACTGGACCGATTCGCTGGTCGCGGAGGTCGAGCGGCGTCTGCACGATGGTGTACCCGACGTCATGGATACTCTGGCCCGGGATTTCGAGGCGGCCGTGATCCGCACAGCCCTGAAGCACACGCACGGCCGGCGGATCGACGCTGCGACCCGGCTCGGGGTCGGTCGCAACACGATCACGCGCAAGATCCAGGAGCTGCAGCTGGAAGACTGACCAGTTTGTGGGCGGAGGGCGAAAGTGGCCTGCCTCTAGGCTCTTTATGGACCCCCGCTTCATCCCGGCGAAGTGCGTTTCATCGCCGCAACCTGCAGTTCGTCGCACTTCCGGCGACAATGCGCGCCTCGTGCGGATAATCCGCTCCCACGCAAAGACACGGCCCGCAGGCCACGAACCTGCGCTGGCGAGTGGCGCCTACCCGGCGACCCGGCCGTACCCTGGGGGAAAAAATGACAAAGCGGGCAAAGATCTGGTGGCTGGTCGGATTCCTGGTGGTCGCCGTTGCGGGTGGGGGCGGGGCCGTCATCGCTTCGCGCACGTCCGGTTCATCGGCCGATCCGGCCAAGAAGGGCGAGCGGCCGCCGCTGGAATTCGCGCAGGCCGATGTCGTGAAGGTGCAGCCTAAGCGGCTGACCGTCGAACTGACCGTGCCCGGCAGCGTCCTCGCAGTCTCTCAGGCGACGGTGCGCGCCAAACTGTCCGCGGAGGTGAAGCGCGTCCTGGTGCGCGAAGGCGACCGTGTAGCCGTCGGCCAGGCCGTTGCCGAATTCGATACGGCACAGCTGCGCGCGCAGCTCGCCGAGCGGACCGCGACGCTGGAATCGGCGCGCGCGCAACTCGCGACGACCGACCGCACTCGCCAGGCCAACGCCCAGCTCGTCAAGCAGAACTTCATCTCACAGAACGCGTTCGACACCGCGGATTCGGCCTATCAGGCGCAGCTCGCATCGGTGGCGGCGGCGCGTGCTCAGCTTGAACAGACCCAGATCCAGATGAACGATGCGGTCGTACGCGCCCCGATTGCAGGCCTGGTTGCCAAGCGCCATGTGCAGCCCGGTGAGAAGGTCGGATTCGATGCGCCGTTACTGGCGATCGTCGATCTGTCGCAACTCGAAGTCCAGGCCCAGGTCCCGGTCTCCGACGTGCCGCAGATCCGTCAGGGCATGCCGGCGCAGGTCGACATCGAGGGCATCGGCGGGCGCCACTTCGCCGGACGCGTCGATCGCATCAACCCGAGCACGGAGACGGGTACGCGTACGGTCAATATCTACGTGGCCCTGCCCAACGAGGAATCGCTGCTGAAGGCCGGGATGTTCGCGCGGGTCGTCCTGACGACGATGCCGGAGACCGAGGCACCGTCGCTGCCGCTGTCCGCGCTGCGCACCGAGGCCGGCCAGACCTATGTCTGGGTGCTCGTCGACGGCAAGCTCGCGCGTCGCAATGTCGCGATCGGGCGGCGCGATGAGCGTGCGCAACTGGTCGAGATCACTTCGGGTCTCAGCGCCGCCGACGTCGTGCTGGCAACGAAGTTCGACAACCTGAAGGATGGCCTCGCCGCCAAGGTCGTCGGTATGCCCGGCGAGCCCAAGATGGCCGAGCGCGGCGCCACCGAAGCACGGCCGCTGGCCAAGAACTGAGCGCGGCCAACGGCGTAGTCGGACCACGGGCGTCCGCGCCCGGGTCGCGAGCAGAAGGGACTCTTACATGTGGATGACGCGTGTTTCCATCACCCATCCGGTCTTTGCGACCATGGTGATGGTCGGCCTCTCGGTGCTGGGCCTGTTCTCCTACCTGCGGTTGGGCGTGGAGCCGATGCCCGACGTCAGTCCGCCGGGCGTGCAGATCTGGGTCAACTATCCCGGTGCCTCGCCGGAGCAGGTCGAAAACGACCTTGCCAAGCCCATCGAGAGCGCGGCCAATACGGTTGCCGGCGTCAAGCGCATCCTGTCGCGCTCCGACGAGGGCCGCTCGCTGACGTGGGTCGAGTTCCGTTACGAAGTCGACATGGACCGCGCGATGCAGGAAGTGCGCGACAAGCTGGCGCAGATCCGTGCGACCTTCCCGCGCGACGCCAAGGACCCGGTGGTTCAGCGCGCAGGAGGAGAGAACGACCAGCCCGTCGCTTCGTTTGCCCTGATGGGCAATGGCAAGACCCCGCGCGAGCTGACGCTGCTCGCCGAGCAGGTCGTGCAAAAGGGCTTCGAGCGCGTCAAGGGTGTCGGCCGCGTCGATCTGGGCGGAAACACGACACGCCAGATTCAGGTGCGGGTCGATCCAGCCAAGCTCACGGCGTTCGGCCTCTCGGTCGATACGGTGGTGCAGGCGCTGCGCACGGCCAACGTGTCCGTGCCGGTCGGAACCATTCACAACGACACCTCGGAATCGATCATCCGTGTCGACGGGCGGCTGACCTCGCCCGAGCAGTTCGAACGCATCATCGTCGCCCGCAAGAACGGCGTTCCGATCCTGCTCTCGCAGGTTGCCACGGTGGTCGACGCCGAACGTGAACGGCAGTCGCTGTCGCGTGTCAACGGACAGCCGGCGATTGGAGTGTCTGTGTTCAAGGCACAGGACGCCAACATCGTTGAAGTAGGCCGCGAGCTCAAGTACGCAGCCGAAAACATCCGCAAGCAGCTCCCGCCCGGGATGGAGCTGAAGTTCATGTGGGCGATGGCCGACTTCGTCGAGCAGTCGGTCGACAACGTCAAGACGACGATCATCGAAGGCGCGCTGCTGACGGTCGTCATCGTGTTCCTGTTCCTCGGATCGTGGCGGAGCACCGTCATCACGGGGCTGACGCTGCCGATCTCCGTGATCGCGACCTTCATCGTCATCTACGCGGCCGGCTTCACGCTGAATTACATGACGCTGATGGCACTGTCGCTGTGCATCGGCCTCCTGATCGACGATGCGATCGTGGTGCGCGAGAACATCGTGCGCCATATCCACATGGGCAAGGACCACTACACGGCCGCCCGCGAGGGCACCGACGAGATCGGGCTAGCCGTGCTCGCGACGACGCTTTCGATCGTCGCGGTGTTCGTGCCGATCGCCTTCATGGGCGGCATCGTCGGCAAGTTCTTCTATCCGTTCGGCATCACAGTCGCAGCGGCTGTAATGGTGTCGCTGTTCGTCAGCTTCACGCTCGATCCGATGCTGTCGGCAGTCTGGCGCGACCCACCCCAGGGTGCGCGCGGCCTGCCGGTGGTCGGGCCGATCCTGCGTGGCTTTGAACGCGGCATGGACAAGGTGCACGCCATCTATGACCGGCTGCTGCGCTGGGCGCTCGCCCATCGGAAATCCACGCTGGCGATCGCAACGGCGAGCTTTCTGATCAGCATCCCGATCGCCGGGATGGTCGGCACCGAAATGATGCCGGACGCGGATCAGAGCTATACGTCGGTGCGCCTGACGATGCCCGTGGGTTCCAGCCTCGATTACGCGAACGAGCGCGTCAAGCGGGTCGAGGATGCATTGCGAGAGTTCAAGGAGATCGATGCGGTCGACACCGGCATCGGCATCGATGGCACGCGCAATACGGCGACGCTGAATCTCAAGCTGGTGCCGCGCAGCGAGCGCCGCCAGTCGCAGCAGCAGCTCGAGCAGGCCATCCGCAAGCGCGTGGCCAGCATTCCCGGCGTCGATCTCAAGGTCGGCTGGAACACGCCGATCTATGTCGCGCTGCTCGGCAACAACGACGCCGGAGATGAATCGCGTCATCGCGGATCTGAAGGGCAAAGTGCAGCAGATCCGCGGCGTGACCGATGTCGAGATCTCGGTGAAGGAGGGCACGCCGGCGCTGTCGGTACGCCTGAAGCCCGAGTTGGCCGCCGAGTACGGCATCACCCACGCGCAGCTCGGCACCACGCTGCGCGCGATGGTGGGCGGCGAGAACTCCGGCTACTGGCTCGCGCCGGATGGCCAGAACTACGAGGTGATCACGCAGCTGCCGCAGGCGAATCGCACGATCGCCGAAGACATCGCGAACCTCAACATCGCGACCGGCCGGTCGCTCGCCGACGGCTCGCCGGAGGTGATTCCCCTGCGCTCGATCGCCACGCTGGAGCGAACGTTCAATCCCGAGAATATCCGTCGCCAGGACCTGCAGCGGCGCGTGGCGCTGTTTGCCAATGTGCAGGGCCGGCCGGCCGGTGACGCGGGCAAGGAGGTCCAGGCGCTGGTGAAGACCTTCGAACTGCCGGCGGGCCTGCGCTTCGATGTCGGCGGGCAGATCCGGGAGCAGCAGGAAATCAATGCGGCCATCATTGGTGCCCTGCTGCTGGCGGTGATCTTCATCTACCTGGTGCTGGCCTCGCAGTTCGGCAGCTTCTTCCTGCCGATCGCGATCATGGCCTCGCTGCCGCTGTCGATCGTCGGCGTCATGCTGGCACTGCTGATCACGAAGACGACGCTGAACATTTTCTCGATGATCGGCATCGTGTTCCTGATGGGCCTGGTGACGAAGAACGCGATCCTGCTGGTGGACTTCGCCAATCGCGGGCAGCGCGACGGCCTCGACCGTAACGCGGCACTGCTGGCCGCGGGGCAGGTACGGCTGCGGCCGATCCTGATGACGACGGCGGCGATGATCTTCGGCATGCTGCCGCTGGCGATCGGCCTGGGCGAGGGCGCCGAGCAACAGGCGCCGATGGGCCGCGCGATCATCGGCGGCGTGATCACCTCGACCTTGCTGACTCTGGTCGTGGTGCCGGTGATCTACACCTACATCGATGCTTTCGAGCGTCGCCTGAAACGCGGACGGAGCGGCGCAACGGTGCTCGCACACCAGCCGGCCGACAAGGCCTGAGAAACGGGCATCGGGCATCGTCGCCTCCGCGTTGATCCGCTGCGCTAACCTCGCGCAGTGGATCGCAGGTTTTCCTTCCTGAGCCAGGACCCCGACGAGCGTGTCGTTCGCTGGGGCTGGGTTTTCTGGTTGGCGTGGCTGGCCGTCGGCGGGGCACTCCTGCTCGGCGACATCCGCGGGGGCGTACCCGGTCTGGGTGCGGTCCTCGCGGCGCCGTTCTGGGGGCTCTGGGCGCTCTGGGCGCTGTACCGTGGCGCGCGCGTCGTGCTGCGGTGGCTGAGGCAATCGGGCTGGCAGGAATGGAGCGGCCAGTATTACGAGTTCGATGGCCGCCAGATCCGGATCCTGTTCGATGGCGATGACATCTGGTTCGCCGCGGCCGATGTGTTCGAAGTACTCGAAACTCCGCGCAACGCACGTGACCCGGAACGTGTCCGGCAGATCGTCGGGCGCGACGGCCTGCGCCCTGCGCCCGGCACCGACCTGCTGAGCTTCTCCGAGAAAGGACTGGCCGCCTGGTTCGACCGCAGGACCGACCGGACTGCGTCGCTGTTCGCACGCTGGATCGAGACGCAGGTCGTACAGCCGTACCGCAGGCGGCGCGAACTGGAGTCCCCAGGCGAGGGGCCGCCGGCGAATGGCTCCGGGTGAAACGCTCGTGAGTGCCGGCTATCCGTGCGGGCGCGCGATAATCGCGGTTTCGCCCTGGCTCTGGATCGTATGTCGCCCCTGTCGAGGTTGTTCTCGCAAAACCGGATCAAGGTTTCACGCGTCTTCGGGTTTGCGTTTGTCGCGGCTTTGCTCGCCACCGGCAGTATCTGGCAGGGCACATGGGTCGGCCGATGCATGTTCCTCGCCGGTATCGTGCTGGCGGCCGTTGGAATGGTCGGGCGGATCTGGTGCCTGGTCTACTCCAGCGGCTACAAGAGTTCCGAACTGGTGACGCAGGGGCCGTATTCGGTGTGCCGGAATCCCCTGTACTTCTTCTCGTTCATCGGCCTCATCGGGATCGGCCTGTCGACCGAGACCGTCACACTGACGCTCTTTCTGGTGGCGTTCTTCGCACTGGTTTATCCGGCCGTGATCGCGGGCGAGGAGGAGTTCCTGCGCGGCAAGTTCGGCGATGCGTATGCCGAGTATTGCCGGCGCGTGCCCCGCTTCTTTCCCGCGCGTCGACTGTTCGTCGAACCCGAGTCCTACACCGTGCAGCCGCGCACCCTGCGCCGATCGCTTGGTGGCGTGATCTGGTTCATCGGCCTGCCGGTCGTGATCCAGGTCCTGGTCATGCTGCGCACCGCCGGCGTCATCGGCAGCGTGACGCTGCTGCCCTAAGTACGGCTAGAGAGTCAGCGTCGCGATCACCGGCGCGTGATCGCTCGGCTGCTCGCGCCGGCGCGGTTCGACGTCGATGGAGCACGCAGTGCAGTGGGGCGCGAGCGCCGTCGACAGCAGCACATGGTCGATGCGCAGTCCCATCTTGCGGCGGAACGCCTGCATCCGGTAGTCCCACCACGTGTAGCTGCGCTCGGGCTGTTCGAACAGGCGAAAGCAGTCGACGAGGCCGAGCGCGATCAGGTCGCGGAAGGCCTGCTTCTCGGGCTCGGAGAAGAGAACCTGGCCGGCCCAGGCCTGCGGATCGTGCACATCGCGATTCTCCGGTGCGATGTTGAAGTCGCCGGCCAGGGCGAGGCGCGGATGCCGGGCCAGTTCGTGCCGAAGCCAGTTGTTCAATGCCGCGATCCAGCGCAGCTTGTAGTCGTACTTCTCGCTGCCGACGCTCTGGCCGTTCGGAAAATACGCGCAGACAACCCGGATGTCGCCGACGGTCGCGCCAATCAGACGCTTCTGCGGATCGTCGAGGCCCGGCAGCGCCGCCACGACATCGCTCGCCTCAGGTGTCGTTTCCCTCCGGGTCAGCAGTGCGACGCCGTTGTAGGTCTTCTGTCCGGCAAACGCAGCGGCGTAACCAGCCTCCGCCAGTGCGGCCACCGGAAAATTCTCATCGATGAGCTTGGTTTCCTGCAGGCAGACGATGTCGACGCGGTGCGTCGCGAGCCAGTCGAGCAGGTGCGGCAGTCTGACCTTGAGCGAGTTGACGTTCCAGGTCGCGAGCGTGAGCGTTGGCGGCATCCCGCTATTGTGCCGCGGGCGGCGGGGTGGCCTTGGCCGTCAGTGGCCGGGCCGGCTCCTGCTTGAAGCTGCGTGGCAGCATCGACGTTCCGGGATAGCTGGCAGCGTCCAGGGCATTGTTCCAATCGCCCGGATTGAAGGCGAGCAACGGCTGGGTGCCCAGCGTGACCACCGGCACGCCTTCGGCACCGGTCAGGCGCTTCAGTTCCATCGCATCGTCACCGGACTCGATCGTTCGCTCCGCGAAGGGCACGCCGCGCTTGGTGAGGAACTCACGCGCGGTGCCGCAGGGCGGGCAGTTCCTGGCGGTGAAAAGCATGACCGGAAAGTTCGAGGCGGCCCGCCGCACCTGGTAGGGCAGCAGCGATTGCGTGTGTTCGCCGATGGTCAGCAGGTCGATGCGCAGGATGTTCTGCGCATCGAGCGGCGGACGGTCACCGTAGTTGACCTGCCCGCGGTAGTCGGTCCAGCGAAAGAGCACCTTGGGCGAACTGGTGGACGGGGCGTCGGTGGCGGCGAACTGCGCCTGCAGGACAAGTACGAACGCGGTCGCGTACAGCGTGGACAGGATCATGACGAGTGTGTCGAGGCGAGGGAAACGGGATCAGCGAACTTCGCCGTTGGGCGCGACGCGATTGGCCGGGCCGCTCACGCGCGAGACCAGGGACCGCGGCGGTTCGCCCGTGTAGCCGGGCGGAAGCCGGGATTCGGCCGGATAGCCGGCCGCGTCGAGCGCGCGCGACCAGTCGTTGGATTGGAAGCCTCCCAGGACGTCACGCCCGATCGTCATCACCGGGACCTGCTCGAACCCGGTGAGGCGCCTGAGCTGCGCGCCATCGTCCGGTGTTTCGAGTACGCGCTCCGAGAATGGAACGCCGCGCTGGCGCAGGTAGACGCGCGCGTTTTCGCAGGGTGGGCAGGCGTCGCTGGAATACAGGACGACCGGGTAGAGTGCCTTCGCCCGCCGCAATTCGAACGGCAGCGCGAGGTTGACATCGATGGTTTCGACCGGGGCCCGGGCGCCCACCGCCTTCAGGTCTCGCGCGTCGCCCGGAGGAATGTCGCCGTAGTTGACCTGGCCACTCGCGTCGCGCCAGCGGTATTGCGCTTCGGCCGCGCCGCCGATCGAAAGCAGGGCCACCGCAACCACCCACCAGCGTTTCATGGTTCTCCTAATTGACCATGCCGTGATGCCTCAGCAATGCGTCGATCGTCGGCTTGCGGCCGCGGAAGGCAACGAAGGATTCCATCGCCGGCCGGCTGCCGCCTACTGCGAGGATTTCGTCGCGGAACCGCTGTCCCGTCGCCGGGTTCAGCACGCCTTCCTCTTCGAACGCCGCATACGCGTCGGCCGACAGCACCTCGGCCCATTTGTAGCTGTAATAGCCTGCCGCGTAACCGCCCGCGAAGATGTGCGAGAAAGAGTGCGGAAACCGGTTGTATTCCGGTGGAATCAGGACCCCGATCTCCCGCCGAACCTCGGCCATGCGCTGCAACACCTCGCTGTCGATGGCGGGCGCGGCGCTGGCGTGAAGCAGCATGTCGAACAGCGCGAACTCGAGCTGGCGCACGGTATAAAACCCGCTCTGGAAGTTGCGCGCGGCAATCATCTTGTCGAAGAGCGGCCGCGGCAGGGTTTCGCCGGTGTCCACATGGCCGGTCAGCAGCTGCAGGACTTCCCACTCCCAGGCGAAGTTCTCCATGAACTGGCTCGGAAGCTCGACGGCGTCCCACTCGACACCGCGTATGCCCGACACGGCGGGTTCGTTCACCCGGGTCAGCATGTGGTGCAGGCCGTGGCCGAATTCGTGGAACAGCGTCAGCACGTCGTCGTGCTTGAAGGTGGCGGGCTTGCCCCCCACTGGCCGCGAGAAATTGCAGGTCAGGTACGACACCGGCGTTGCCAGCCCGGCGCGGCGGCCGCGGCGGCTGCGCGCATCGCCCTGCCAGGCGCCGCCCTGCTTGTGGTCGCGCGCATAAAGATCCAGGTAGAACTGGCCGACGAGTTCGCCGCGCGTGCTCTCGATCCGGAAGAAGCGCACGTCCGGGTGCCAGGTCGGCGCCGGCTCTTCCCGTATCGCCACCGCGAACAGCGTCTCGATGACCTTGAACAGGCCCGCCAGCACGCGCGGTTCGGTGAAATAGCGCCTCAGCGCCTGGTCAGAGTAGGCATAGCGGGCTTCGCGCAGCTTCTCGCTCGCGTAGCTGAAGTCCCACGGCATGACGTCGGGCAGGCCGAGCTGCCCGGCCGCAAACTGGCGCAGCTCCGCCATGTCGCGCTCGGCATAGGGCTTGGCGCGCTGGCCGAGGTCGTGCAGGAAGTGCAGGACTTCCGACGGTGTGGCCGCCATCTTCGGGACCAGCGAGACCTCGGCGAAGTTGCCGTATCCCAGCAGTTGCGCGTGCTCCTGTCGCAGCCGCAGCAGCTCGACCATCAAGGGGCCGTTGTTCCAGTCCGGATTGCCCATCTCGGACGCTCGCGTGACATACGCGCGATAAAGCTTCTCGCGCAGCGTGCGGTCGTCAGCGTAATCAAGGATCGCCGAATAGCTCGGAAACTGCAGCGTGACCTTGTAGCCGACGCGTCCCTCCGCCTCGGCAGCCTCGCGGTACATCTGCACGGCATCGTCTGGCACTCCGGCCAGCGCGCCTCGGTCGGTGAGATAGAGCGCGAACGCGTTGGTCGCGTCGAGCACGTTCTCGGCGAAGCGCGTGGAGACTTCCGCCTCGCGTTCGCGCACCGACTTGAAGCGCTGCTTCTCCGCGGACGCCAGTTCGGCACCACCCAGCCGGAAGTCACGCAGCTCATGCTCGACCAGCGTCCGGCGCTCCGCCGGCCAGTGCGCCGCCTCGGGCGCGGCGGCCAGCGCCTTGAAGCGGTCATACAGCACCTCGTTCTGCGACAACTCGGTCCAGAACGCGGTGATGAGGGGGAGGTTGGCGTTGTACTGCGCGCGCAGCTCGGGCGTGTCGACGACCGCGTTCATGTGTGCCACCGCGCTCCAGGCGCGTGCCAGACGGTCAGTCGCTTCGTCGAGCGGCTCCACCACGCTGCTCCAGGACGCCGGCACGTCCGTCTGCGTCACCTGTACGACCGCGGCGCGCGCTGCCGCCAGCAATGCATCGATGGCGGGCGTGATGTGCTCCGGCCGCACGGCTCCGAAGTGCACCAGGCCCGACAGTTCGAGCAGTGGATTCAATGAAGGTGTTTCGCGCGCGGGCGAGGTAATGCTGGCCATGGGGAAGGTCCGTTAGTTGAGCAAGCCGGCGCGCCGCTCGGCCGCTTCGACCGTGTTGACCAGCAGCATCGTGATCGTCATTGGCCCGACGCCGCCAGGCACCGGGGAAATCCAGCCGGCCACTTCGCGCACGGCGTTGAAGTCGACGTCGCCGGCCAGCTTGCCCTCGGGCGTGCGGTTCGTTCCGACATCGATGACGACCGCGCCGGGCTTGACCATGTCGGCGGTCACGAGGTTGCGGCGTCCGACGGCCGCGACCAGTATGTCTGCGCTGCGCGTAACGGCCGCGAGGTCGCGTGTCTTGCTGTGCGCGATCGTGACGGTGGCGTTGGCCGCCAGCAGCAGCATCGCCATCGGCTTGCCGACCATGTTCGAACGACCTAGCACGACCGCGTGGGCGCCCTCGATCATCACGCCGGTCGTTTCGAGCATCTTCATCACGCCGTACGGCGTGCATGAGCGGAAGTGCGGTACACCCATCAGCGTGAGGCCGGCATTCATCGCATGCAGACCATCGACATCCTTGTCGAAGGCGATCGACTCCAGGATCTTCTGCGCGTCAAGGTGCCTGGGCAGCGGTAACTGCACGAGGATGCCGTGGACCGCGGGATCGGCGTTCAGCTCGGCGATACGCGCGAGCAGTGTCGCTTCCGTAGTGTCTGCCGGCAGGCGGTCGTCAAACGAGCGGATGCCGATGTCATGGCAGGCCTGGACCTTGTTTCGCACGTAGACGGCCGAGGCCGCATCGTCGCCGACGAGCACCACGGCGAGTCCCGGCGGTTGCCCGGCAGCGGAAGCGCGGGCAACGCGGGGGCCGAGGCTGGCGCGTATCTGCGCGGCGAGTGCCTTGCCATCGATGATGCGCGCGCTCATGTCGAAGCCTTCCGGGGAAAGCCTGAAATTCTACCGGCGCACGCCTGGACTACTGCCGCAGTCCGCCTCCCGCGAGCACGGTGCGCATCAGATCGGCCACCGTATTGGCGTTGAGCTTGTCCATGATGTTGGCGCGGTGCGCCTCGACCGTCTTGATCGAGATGCCGAGGTCGTCGGCGATCTGCTTGTTCAGGCGCCCGGCGACGATCCGCTCCAGCACCTGCTGTTCGCGCGGCGTGAGCTTGGCCACCAGCGCCTCGCTGATGCGGCGGCGCTCGGTTTCGGAAGCGCGCGCGCGCGCATCGGCGAGCATGCGCTCGACCAGCGCCTTCAGGGCGTCATGGTCGAACGGCTTCTCGATGAAATCGACCGCACCCTTTTTCATCGTCGAAACCGCCATCGGAACGTCGCCGTGTCCGGTGATGAAGATGATCGGATAAGGCACGCCGCGTGTAATCAGCTCGTCCTGCAGTTCCAGGCCGCTCATGCCAGGCATGCGCACGTCGACGATTGCCACCGCGATGGCGGCGGGATCGTGATCGGCCAGGAATTTCTCGGCGCTGTCGAAACCGATGACGCGATACCGGCTTGCTTCGAGCAGCCACTGCAACGAGTCTCGCACGGCATCGTCATCGTCGATGACATAGACAACGCCCAGGGTTTCCTCGGAATCGGTCACGTCTGCTTTCCTTCAGAGAGGCGCGCATTTTCGTCGACGCTTGACGACACCGCAAGCGGAAGCGTGAAGCGGAAGATCGTTCCTCCCTCGGGGTTTTCCTCGAGCAGCAATCGCCCCTGGTGAAACTCGACGATCGAGCGACAGATATTGAGTCCCATTCCCATGCCTTCCGACTTGGTGCTGAAAAACGGCTGGAACAGGTGGGCACGCAGTTCGGGTGGAATGCCCGAACCATGGTCGATGACGGAGAACTCTGCCATGTCGTCGAGCCGTCGCACGACGAGATCGATGCGACGCACGGCGGCCTTGTCCATCGCATCGATGGCGTTCTTCAGCAGGTTGAGCAGCAACTGCTCGACCAGGATCGGGTCGACGTCGAGCGGTGGCAGCCCGGCGGGCACCTGGGTATTGATCGTGATGGCTTTCTTTGCCGCCTCGATCTCCGCGAAGCCGATCGCGTCTTCGACGATGCGCGCGACGGCGGTTGGGCGTCGACGGGGCTCCGCGCGCTTCACGAATTCGCGGATGCGCCGGATGATGTTGCCGGCGCGCTGCGCCTGGCCAGCGGTCTTCTCCAGCGCGGGCAGCAGCTCGGCCGTCGAGACGCTGCCGTCACGCAGGCGCGAGACGGTGCCGAGGCTGTAATTGGTGATCGCCGTCAAGGGCTGATTCAGTTCGTGCGCCAGCGAGGAGGCCATCTCGCCCATCGTCATCAGGCGCGACGTGAGCTGGACCTTTTCCTGCTGCTGACGCACGATCTCCTCGGTCGCCTTGCGCCCGGTGACATCGGTGGCGATCTGCAGGCGTACATCGCGCCCGTCGACCCAGCGCACATCCCGCATACGCACGTCGAGCCAGCGCTTCTGGTCGCCGTCGTAGACCTCGCCAGCCATGACGCCACCGTGCGCGGCCAGGTTGCCCTGCAACCGGCGATGGCCGCCTGCATCGGCGCCGTAGAGGTCGCGATAGCTGCGATTGGCAAACAGCAGTTCATCGCCGCTGCCGTCGGCGGCCGGGGCGACGACCGATACGGCGTCGTCGAGCGACTCGAGCACCTTGGTGAAGCGTTCGTGGGCGGTGGCGAGTTGCTCGCTGATGCGCTTGGGCTCGGTGACGTCGACCAGCGCACTCATCCAGCCCAGCTGTTCACCATCATCCGAGAGCAGCGGCGACACATAGAGCCGCCCATCGAACATCGTGTCGTCACGCCGCAGCACCTTGAGTTCGGAGCCGCTGGCGGGCGCTTGTCCGGAAAGCATCGCCTTCATCGTCGTCCGGTGTTCCGCGAACTGGCCGCGGGCCAGTAGGGAAAGGGCGCACCGATTCCGACCAGTTCCGCCTCGCTCCACCCCGTCATCTGGCAGAACGCCGCGTTCACATGGCGCAGCACGCCGTTGCGGTCGAAGACGGCCAGGCCGGTGGCCAGCGAGTCTTCCATCGCGCGCCGAAAGGCCGTTTCGGCACGCAGGGCGCGCTCGACCTTCGCTTGTTTCGCGTCCCGGCGCATCAGGGCGATCAGCGTCGCCATGACGGCGAGTGTCAGTCCAGCGACGATCCACGCCAGGACATTGCCGAGCAAGGGCGAGCGTTCGCGAAAGTTCGAGGCCTGCAGCGAGACTCCGTCGGGCAGGAGGTAGATCGGCACCTCATAGACCATGGCGTCCGCCGGTGTTGGGCTCGCGGTCGTCGAGGCCAGCGCGTCGCCTGAATCCGTGACGAGACTGACCCGGTAGCGCTGCGCGACATCCGGCGCCACCGTACGGCGCAGCAACTCGGGCAGCGAAATCCGCGTGACCACGGCGCCGCGATAGCGTTCTTCCGAGTAGATCGGCGCGACAAGATCGGTGAATGGCCCGCCGTTGTCCGGACCTGCCGAACCGGACGTGTCCTCGTAGGGCGGCGAAAAGAAAGAAGAGTGCGCGTCGCGTGCGTTGTCCAGTGCAGCCACGAGTCGTTCCGCCGTCAGTTGGGTATTGGGAGTGCGCACGGCCTCGCCCAGCGGGCCGGGTGACGCTGCCGACCACGTCACGCGGGCCGCCGTATCGACAAAGGCAACGTGAACGACTTCCGGCTTGACCGCCATCGCTTCGCGCGCAGCGGCCAGCAGCCGCCGGTCCGTGGCATCAGGACTCGCGGCATCGCGGGCGAGGCCATTGGTGGCCTCGCTGATCGCCTGCAGGCGCAGCGTCATCGACTGCGCGAGGGTGTCGGTGTCGCGGTGCAGGGCATCCCGCCGGAGCGCGCTGTCTTCGTTGATGAGCAGATAAGCGAGCCCGGCACTCATTGCCGCGAGCAGGACGATTGCTAGCAGCGGTACGAAGCGACTGAGGTCGAGCCGCCGTGAACGGTCGCGTGCCAGGCGCTCGAACGCGAGCTGGACGGCGTCGGGCGAAGGCGAAGGTAGAGGCTGAGGCGGGGCGGGGGAGTCCACGGGCAGCGCTCAGGGGATTCCATCTGCAGCGCGCACGCATATTATCGGGAGGTGTTCGGCGAATCGGCATGCAGGCCGCCACCGGATACGATGCTCCGCATTATGAAAACTGCATTCACTATTTGAAAATGCCCGAAAGGGCTGTTATTGTTGATTCAGAAAGTCGCGCCCATGTCGCGCGGCGCTTCCACAGCACGCTCACATCGATCAGGAGACAACGATGTCCGCGATTCCGCAAGCTGCCAATGACCCGGATACGCTCGAGACCCAGGAATGGCTCGATGCACTCGAGACGGTGCTCGAACGCGAGGGCGCCGAACGCGCGCACTTCCTGCTCGAAGCGCTGATCGACAAGGCGCGTCGCTCGGGCGCGCACATCCCGTACTCGGCCAACACCGCCTACATCAACACGATCCCGCAGCACCTCGAGGAGCACTCGCCCGGCGACCCGGTGCTCGAGGAGCGCATCCGTTCGTTCATGCGCTGGAATGCGATGGCGATGGTGGTGCGCGCCAATCGCGGCGAAGGTGACCTCGGCGGCCACATTGCCAGCTATGCATCGGTCAATACGCTGATGGAAGTGGGCTTCAACCACTTCTGGCGTGCGCCGAGCGCGGACTTCGGTGGCGACCTCATCTACTTTCAGGGCCATTGTGCTCCGGGCGTCTATGCGCGGGCCTTCCTGGAAGGCCGCCTCAGCGAGGAGCAACTCGACAATTTCCGCCGCGACGTCGACGGCAAGGGCGTGACGTCGTATCCGCACCCGAAGCTGATGCCGGACTTCTGGCAGTTCCCGACGGTGTCGATGGGGCTCGGCCCGATCCAGGCGATCTATCAGGCGCGCTTCCTCAAGTACCTGCACGCGCGCGGCATCGCTGACACCTCCGGCCGCAAGGTCTGGGTCTTCTGCGGCGATGGCGAGATGGACGAACCGGAATCGCTCGGTGCCATCGGGCTGGCCTCGCGCGAGAAGCTCGACAACCTGATTTTCGTCATCAACTGCAACCTGCAGCGGCTCGACGGACCGGTACGCGGCAATGGCAAGATCATTCAGGAGCTCGAAGGCGGTTTCCGCGGCGACGGCTGGAAGGTCATCAAGGTGATCTGGGGTTCGTACTGGGACCCGCTGCTGGCACGCGATAGCGAGGGCCGGCTGCTGCGCGTGATGGAGGAAACCGTCGACGGCGAGTACCAGAACTACAAGGCCAACGACGGCGCCTTCGTGCGCAAGAATTTTTTCGGCAAGGATCCGAAACTGCTGGAAATGGTGTCGCGCCTGACCGACGACGACATCTGGCGGCTGAACCGCGGTGGCCACGATCCGCACAAGATCTACGCCGCCTTTGCCACGGCGATGAAGGTGGAGGAGCGGCCCACCGTGATCCTTGCGAAGACGGTGAAGGGCTACGGCATGGGCAAGGTGGGCGAGGGAAAGAACCCGACGCACCAGCTGAAGAAGCTCGATACCGCGGCGATCCGCGAATTCCGCGACCGCTTCGCGATCCCGATCCCTGACGACAAGCTCGATGACGTGCCTTTCTTCAAGCCGGCCGACGATTCGCCGGAGATGAAGTACCTGCGTGAGCGTCGTCGCGCGCTGAACGGCTACATGCCGCAACGCCGCCGGGTCGCCGACGAGAAGATTGCCGCACCTGCGCTCGACACGTTTGCGCCGGTGCTCGAGGCGACCGCGGAAGGGCGCGAGATCTCGACGACACAGGCCTTCGTGCGTTGCCTGACGCAGCTGGTGCGCGACAAGAACGTCGGCCCGCGCGTCGTCCCGATCATCCCGGACGAGGCACGCACCTTCGGCATGGAAGGCATGTTCCGCCAGCTCGGCATCTACTCCTCGCAGGGCCAGCTTTATGAGCCGGTCGACCGCGACCAGGTGATGTACTACCGCGAGGACAAGCAGGGCCAGATCCTCGAGGAAGGCATCAACGAGGCCGGGGCGATGAGTTCGTGGGTCGCAGCCGCGACCTCGTACTCGACCAACAACCGCATCATGGTGCCGTTTTACATCTTCTATTCGATGTTCGGCTTCCAGCGGATCGGCGACCTCGCCTGGGCCGCCGGCGACATGCAGGCACGCGGTTTCCTGCTCGGCGCGACCGCCGGTCGCACCACGCTGAACGGCGAAGGGCTGCAGCACCAGGACGGGCACTCGCACCTGATGAGCGCGACGATCCCGAACTGCATCAGCTATGACCCCACTTACGCGCATGAGGTTGCGGTGATCATTCAGCACGGCCTCAAGCGCATGGTGCAGGACCAGGAAAACGTCTGGTACTACATCACGGTGATGAACGAGAACTACCCGCATCCGGGCCTGAAGAAGGGCCAGGAGGAGGGCATCCTGCGCGGCATGTACCGCCTGCGCGAAGGTCCGGCAGGCAGCGGCATGGGCGCCTCGATCCAGCGCGTGCAGCTGCTCGGCAGCGGCACCATCCTGCGTGAAGCAATTGCCGCGGCCGAACTGCTGTGGAACGACTGGGGCGTGGCGGGCGACGTCTGGAGCGTGACGAGCTTCACCGAGCTGCGGCGCGACGGCATGGACGCCGAGCGCTCGAACCTGCTTCATCCAACCGACAAGCCGCGCAAGGCGTATGTCACGCAGCAGCTCGAGAAGACCGTCGGTCCGATCGTGGCGACGACCGACTACATGCGGCTGTTTGCGGACCAGATCCGGGCCTACCTTCCGCGCGGACGCAGCTACACGGTGCTTGGCACCGACGGTTTCGGCCGCTCTGACACGCGCGCGAAGCTGCGCGAGTTCTTCGAGGTCGACCGGCGTTTCGTCGTCATCGCGGCGCTGCGCGCGCTCGCCGATGAGGGTCTCGTGCCAGCTTCGAAAGTCGCCGACGCGATCAAGAAGTACGGCGTCGACCCCAACAAGCGCAATCCCGCGACTGCCTGAACGCCCCCGCCCCGGAAGCGCCGGGGCGGGCCCGCCTTCTTCTCGACGACGACACTGCGTATCCCGCAGCGCGAGTCAAACGCAACGAAAGGGCCGACCTCATGGGCCAAAGCGTCGAAGTTCAGGTACCCGACATCGGCGACTTCAAGGATGTCGAAGTGATCGAGGTGCTGGTCAAGCCCGGTGACACGGTGGCGAAGGAACAGTCGCTGATCACGGTGGAGAGCGACAAGGCCTCGATGGAGATCCCGTCGTCGACTGCCGGCGTCGTCAGGGCGATGAAGGTAAAGATCGGCGACAAGGTCTCGCAGGGCAGCCCACTCATCACACTTGAAGTTTCCGACGGTGTCGCGCCGGCCGCCGCGAAGGGCGCGACGACGGCGCCGTCCAGGGCGCCCGCCAAGGCACCGGCGTCACCTGCGCCCGCACCTGCTGCACCGGTTGCGCCTGCGGCGGCGCCGGGTGGCACGGTGGAGGTCGTCGTGCCGGACATCGGCGACTTCAAGGACGTCGAGGTCATCGAGGTACTGGTCAAGCCCGGTGATGCAGTGACGAAGGAACAGTCGCTGATCACGGTGGAAAGCGACAAGGCGTCGATGGAGATTCCGTCGTCGGCAGCGGGCGTGGTGAAGGAGCTGCGCGTGAAGCTCGGCGACAAGGTCTCG
Source organism: uncultured beta proteobacterium (assembly GCA_963810985.1). Classification (GTDB taxonomy): domain Bacteria; phylum Pseudomonadota; class Gammaproteobacteria; order Burkholderiales; family Burkholderiaceae_F; genus JALORV01. The sequence goes on along the minus strand of CAWEPP010000022.1, from coordinate 39,991 downwards.
CAGGGCAGCCCGTTGGCCGTGCTGAGCGCCGCAGCCGGAGCCGCAACTCCGGCGACGCCACCGTCGGCCGCCAGTGCACCGGCCGCACCTCTCGCCGAAGGCGCGGCGCCGAAGTCGACCGCGTTCGCGACCGAGATGGGAGCGCGTCCGCAACCGATCGATCTCGGTCCGGCGCCGGGTGCCAAGGCCCATGCGTCGCCTTCGATCCGCAAGTTCGCGCGCGAACTCGGTGTCGATCTCGCCAATGTGACCGGCAGCGGGGCCAAGGGCCGCATCACGGCCGACGACGTGCGCGAGCACGTGAAGGGCGTGATGGCAGGCGGCCTGCGAGCGGTGGCCGCGCCGGCTGCCGCCGCGGGGCCGGGCCTCGGACTTAACCTGCCGGCCTGGCCGGTGGTGGACTTCGCGAAGTTCGGCCCGATCGAGCGTGTCGAGATGTCGCGCATCCGTCGCATTTCCGGGCCGGCACTGTCGCGCAACTGGGTGACGATCCCGCATGTCACCAATCATGAGGACGCCGACATCACCGACCTCGAGGCATTCCGCGTCCAGCTCAACAACGAGAACGCGAAGAGCAAGGACACGCCGAAGCTGACCATGCTGGCGTTCCTGATCAAGGCCTGCGTGGCGGCGCTGAAGAAGTTTCCGGACTTCAACAGCTCGATTGATCCCGAAGGTGGCGCGATCATTCGCAAGAACTACTGGCACATCGGCTTTGCGGCGGACACGCCGCAGGGCCTGGTCGTGCCGGTGATCAAGGAGGCCGACAAGAAAGGCATCTTCGAGATCGCCCAGGAAACGTCGGCGCTCGCAGCCAAGGCGCGCGACGGCAAGCTCGGGCCCTCCGACATGCAGGGCGGCACGTTCTCGATCTCCTCGCTTGGCGGAATCGGCGGCACCTCCTTCACGCCGATCATCAATGCGCCGGAAGTGGCGATCCTCGGCGTCTGCCGTTCGACGATGAAGCCGGTCTGGGACGGCAAGCAGTTCCAGCCGCGCCTCGTCCTGCCGCTGTCGCTGTCGTGGGATCACCGCGTCGTCGACGGCGCCGGTGCCGCGCGCTTCAACGGCTACCTGGCCCAGATCCTGGCCGACTTCCGCCGGGTGATGCTTAGATGAGCCAGCCCGATCCGATCGAGGTGGCGGTCCCCGATATCGGCGACTTCAAGGACGTCGAGGTGATCGAAGTCCTGGTCAAGCCGGGTGACACCGTGGCGAAGGAACAGTCGCTGATCACGGTGGAGAGCGACAAGGCCTCGATGGAGATTCCGTCGTCGGCCGCGGGTGTCGTGAAGGAAATGCGCGTCAAGCTCGGCGACAAGGTCTCGCAGGGATCGCCGCTCCTGCGGCTGGAGGCGAGCGCAGCGGCGCCCGCAACAGCGGCTGCAGCTGCCACCGCGACGACGCCCGCGCCGGCCGCAAAGGCGCCGGCCGCGCCAGCGGCTGCACCCACCGCGACCACCTACTCGGGCGGCGCGGACCTCGAGTGCGACATGCTTGTGCTCGGCGCCGGCCCCGGCGGTTACTCGGCCGCGTTTCGCGCGGCGGATCTCGGCCAGAAGGTGGTGCTGGTCGAACGCTATGCCTCGCTCGGGGGCGTGTGCCTGAACGTCGGCTGCATTCCGTCGAAGGCGCTGCTGCACGTCGCGGCGGTGATGGACGAGGCCGCGCACTTCGCCGATCTCGGCGTCGAGTTCGGTGCACCGAAGCTCAACGTGGACAAGCTGCGTGCGCACAAGAGCAAGGTCGTCGGCAAGCTGACCGGTGGCCTCGCCGCGATGGCGAAGATGCGCAAGGTCACTGTCGTGCGGGGCTACGGCAGCTTTGCTGGCCCCAACCATCTCGAAGTGGAACTGACCACCGGCGATGCGCAGGACAAGTCCGGCCAGAAGAAGGTCGTCCGCTTCGCCAACGCCATCATCGCCGCCGGTTCGGCCGCAGTGCGGTTGCCGTTCATGCCGGACGATCCACGCGTTGTTGATTCCACGGGCGCGCTCGAGTTGCGTGCGGTGCCCAAGAAGATGCTCGTGGTCGGCGGCGGCATCATCGGCCTCGAGATGGCGACCGTGTACTCGACGCTCGGGGCGCGTGTCGACGTCGTCGAGATGCTCGACGGCCTGATGCTGGGTGCCGACCGCGACCTCGTGAAGGTCTGGCAGAAGCTCAACCAGCCGCGCTTCGACAAGGTGATGCTGAAGACGAAGACCGTGGCGGTCGAGGCCAAGCCCGACGGACTCTGGTCCGCTTCGAGGGCGAGGCCGCGCCGGCGGAGCCGCAGCGCTATGACCTGGTCCTGCAATCGGTCGGACGCTCGCCCGAACGGCCGCAAGATCGGCGCCGACAAGGCCGGCGTCGTGGTCAATGAACGTGGCTACATCCCCGTCGATGACCAGATGCGGACCAACGTGCCGCACATCTTCGCGATCGGCGACATCGTCGGTCAGCCGATGCTGGCGCACAAGGCGGTGCACGAGGGCCACGTCGCGGCGGAAGCCGCGGCAGGCCACAAGGCGCACTTCGACGCGAGCGTAATTCCCTCGGTGGCCTACACCGACCCGGAGGTGGCCTGGGTCGGCCTGACGGAAGACGATGCGAAGCAGCAGGGCCGCAAGGTGATGAAGGGCCACTTTCCGTGGTCGGCGTCGGGCCGCGCCATCGCCAACGGGCGCGACGAAGGCTTCACCAAACTGCTGTTCGATGCCGAGACGCACCGCATCGTTGGCGGCGGCATCGTCGGCACTCACGCCGGCGACCTGATCAGCGAGGTTGCGCTGGCGATCGAAATGGGGGCCGATGCCGTCGACATCGGACGCACGATCCATCCGCATCCGACGCTCGGAGAATCCGTCGGCATGGCGGCCGAAGTGGCTGAGGGGGTCTGCACCGATCTGCCACCTGCGCGCCGCTGAAAGCGCACGCCCCGAACGCCGTGAAGTGGCGCGTCATTGGGGCGCGCGCGGCCTCGTCATCCATCCGGATGCGAGGCGCGCGATTGACGCACAACAGGGTGGCCTTACCCTTCATGCTCAGCTCGGCGAATCTCCTCCGGGCATCAGGCGCAGAAGGTTTTCGTACCTCCACCGATGGGTTATCTGGAGTTTCCGGCCGCTGGCGCAGCCTCCCGCACCGATCGAGGTGTTTCCCGAGGGTGCACGCCTATGGTCGGAAGCAGCCACCTGGGACGGCACTCCGCCGGTGGACGGCAAGCCCGTCCGCATCGAGGCTGGCCGGACTGTCATTCTTGATCAGGACATCGACGTTGCCAGCCTGGAAATCGAAGGCTCGCTGATCGTCGCGGCGCGCGAAACGCGAGTGCGAGCCGGCTGGATCCTGGTGCGCGGCGCAGGTCGCCTGGTCGCCGGCACGGTCGACCGTACGTTCCGGCAGCGGTTGACGGTCACGCTGTGCGCGCGCGAGACGTGTGCGCCGCATCCGCAGCTCGGCACGAAATTTCTGGTCGCTCTCGATGGCGGCACGATCGACCTGCACGGCGCACAGCGCGCGTCATGGGTCCCGCTGGGGGCCTCAGTCGCTCCTGGCCACTGCACACTGCGACTCGCGCTACCGGTGGACTGGCAGGTAGGCGAACGAATTGCGGTTGCCTCCGGCCAGGATCACGCGCTGGTCGAGGAGCGCAGCATCACCGAGGTCGGCGGCGACTGCATGACGCTGACGCTCGACCGTCCAGTGGCGCATCGCCACCATGGCCAGCATGCGCCGATGCAGCACGCGCTGCCGGGCTCGATCGCCAAGGCGGTGCTGCTGGAGCGCAACATCGTCGTGCAGGGTTGCGAAGAATCCGAGCGCGCGAGCCAGGGTGGCTATTGCCTGATCGCGAGTTCGCTTGTGACGGGTGTGGCCGGTCGGCGCGCGATCGGCCGCTTCAGCGGAGTCGAATTCCGCCGCATGGGCCAATTCAATCGGCCCGGGCGCTACCCATTGCACTGGCATAACAATGGCGATGCCGCGGAGAGCTTTGTCAGCGGCTGCCTCGTGCACGACTCGTACCAGCGCGGCATCGTCACCGTGGGCTCGCGCCATGTGCGCATCAGCGGCAATGTCGTGCTGAAGCCCTACGGACACGGATACATTGTCGAAAGCGAAGACAATTCGCCGCAGCTCGTGACAACGAATCTCGCGGTCCGACCGCGCGTCGCCCGCTTTGCCGACACGAAGATGCGCAGCTACTGCGAGCATCGCCCGCGTCCGTTCTGGATCGTCGCATTCGCAGCCCGGTCGCTCGGTCGACCGTCTAGCGCGCAGCTATCATCCCGGCCATTGCGAGGAATGCGATGGCCACCCAGGACGAACTCAAGCGCGCTGTCGCGCGCGCCGCGATCCGACATGTTCCCGAAGGCCAGGTCATCGGCGTCGGGACCGGCTCGACGGCGGACCTTTTCATCGATGAACTCGGCGCCATCGCCGACCGTGTTGCCGGCGCCGTGGCCAGTTCCGAGCGCAGCGCGCGCCGGCTCGAAGCACATGGAATCAAGCTGCTCGACCTGAACGACGTCGATGCGCTCCCCGTCTATGTGGATGGGGCCGACGAGATCGACACCGGCTTCTGCGATGATCAAGGGCGGTGGCGGAGCGCTGACGCGCGAGAAGATCGTCGCGGCGGTTGCCCGCCGCTTCATCTGCATCGCCGATGCCAGCAAGCAGGTCGATGTCCTCGGGCGCTTTCCGCTGCCGGTCGAAGTGATCCCGATGGCGCGCGCGCATGTGATGCGCGAGCTGGCACGCGCTGGGTGGAACGCCGCGGCTGCGCGCCGGATTCACGACCGACAACGGCAACGTGATCCTTGACGTTTCGGGCCTGCGCATCGACGACCCTCCGGGCTCGAGCAGCGCATCGACGGCATCGTCGGCGTAGTCACCAACGGTCTGTTCGCACGGCGCGGGGCCGATGTGCTGCTGCTCGGCACTGCCGACGGAGTTCGGGAATCGCAGCGCGCGTGAGCGCACGAACCGGTGCCACGAAGTGCGCGCCGACGCCGAACGGGTGCACAACCGGGCGTGAGTCGTGATGCGACGAGCGGTCCGTGCCGTTGCCCTCGCATTCGGGATCCCGGCTGGACTGATCACCTTGTACCTGCTCGTGGCGCTGCTGCTCGGCCTCCTGCCGCGCAACGCGGGATTTGTCGAGACCCCTGCCGGCGTCGACATCTACGTGCGAACCAACGGCGTACACGCGGAACTCGTGCTGCCGACGCGGCGCAACGGCATGGACTGGAGCGTGGAGTTTCCCGTGCGCGACATGCGGCAGCTTGGTGCTCCGACTGACTGGATCGCCTTTGGCTGGGGTGACCGCGGCTTCATGCTCAAGACGCCCACCTGGTCGGATCTGCGGCCGGGCACGGCCGTCGTTGCACTGACCGGCCTCGGCCAAGGCGCAATGCACGTGGAGTATGTGGACTCGCCGCTCGCGTACGACGCGCGGCGCGTGCGGGTCTCTGCGGAGCAGTACGTCCGGCTCGTGGCGTACGTGCGGGCCTCGTTCGTGCGCGGCGCCGATGGTGCCGTGCGACAGATCGACGCACCGGGCTATTTCGACACCGATGCCTTCTACGAGGCGGTGCCGACCTACACGTTCTGGTTCACGTGCAATGAGTGGACGCGGCGAGCACTGGCGGCCGCCGGAGTCCGGACCGCGTGGTGGGCTCCATTCGATATCGCGGTGATGCGGCAGCTACCGGCGGTCCCGGCACGTTGATCCAGCGCGGCGCCAGGGCGGCGCAGCTCAGCTCGAGGGAGGAACGTAGCCCTGCGCCAGGTCGGCGCCTTCGCCGAAAAAGTGTTTCTCCATCTGCGTCAGCAGGTACTTGCGGGCACGCGCATCGGCGAGGTTCAACCGGTTCTCATTGACGAGCATCGTCTGGTGTTTCAGCCAGCCCGCCCATGCTTCCTTCGACACGTTCTCCCAGATTTTCTTGCCGAGATCGCCGGGCACCGGCGGGAAGTCGAGTCCCTCAGCCTCGCGGCCGAGTTTCACGCAGTGAATCATGCGCGCCATGATGAAGTCTCCTAGAGCGTCTTGACGAGCACCTGAGAGCGGCGCTGCCAGTTGTACATGTGCTGCCGCGTGGGCGGCAGGTCGTCGACCGTTGCGGGCTTAAAGCCGCGCTTGATGAAGAAGTGCGCGGTGCGCGTCGTGAGGACGAACAGACGTTCGATGCCGGCCGCCTTCGCCTTTGCTTCGATGCGCTTCATCAACCGCTCGCCGTCGCCATAGCCCTGGTACTGCGGGTGGACCGTCAGGCAGGCGAGCTCACCCGACTTGTCGCGCGGGAACGGGTAGAGCGCTGCGCAGCCGAAGATGAAACCGTCGTGTTCGAGCACGGTGAAACGGTCGATCTCGCGCTCGATCAGCTCGCGCGGCCGCTTGACCAGCGTGCCGTCGGCCTCGAGCGGCTCGATCAGCTTGATGATTCCGCCGACGTCGTCCGGTGTTGCATCGCGCATCTTCTCGAGGTCTTCCGGCGCGACCATTGTGCCGACGCCCTCGTGCGTGAAGAGCTCGACCAGCAGTCCGCCATCGAGTGCATAGGAGAGGATGTGCGCCCGCGCGACGCCACCGCGGCAGGCGCGTACGGCATAGCGCAGGTTGAAAGCGGCATCGCCGGACACCTCGCCAGCGCCCAGCATGCGCTCGGCGTCTTCGACCGACAGCTCGTTGAGCAGGTGCCCGTCTGCGTCGGCGATGCCCGAGGTTTCGGTGAGCAGCACCAGCTTGTCGGCCTTGAGCGCCGTGGCGACGCTGCAGGCGACGTCTTCCATTGTCAGGTTGAACGCCTCGCCGGTCGGCGAGAAGCCGAGGGGCGACAGCAGCACGAGTCCGCCATTGGCAAGCACGAAGCGCAGCGCCTCGGTGTCGACCTTGCGCACCACGCCGGTCAGCGCGAGGTCGATGCCGTCGATGACGCCCATCGGCCGAGCGGTCACGAAATTGCCGCTGACGACGCGGACCTTCGAGTGCGCCATCGGCGTCGAGGGCAGTCCCTGCGAAAACGCGGCCTCGATGTCGAGACGGATTTCGCCGGCGGCCTCCTTGACGCACTCGAGCGCCGCCGCGTCGGTGATGCGCACGTCGTTGTGGAAGCGCGACTCGACGCCCTTGAGTGCGAGCTGGGCCTGCACCTGCGGCCGCGAGCCGTGTATCAGGACGATGCGGATGCCCATGGCATTGAGTAGCGAGACGTCCTGGATCAGGGCTGTCAGTGCGCCGGCCTCGATCAGACTTCCCGAAAACGCCACGACGAAGGTCTTGCCGCGGTGTGCATGCACGTAGGGCGCGACCTTGCGCAGCCACGCGACGAACTGCGTCGGGTCGGACACCTGAGCAATGGGCGGCAGTGCCGGCGTGTCGTTCATGGGCGAAAGTATACTTTCGCGATCCTTGTGACCCTGCCGCAACCACTCAGCGAGCCCTTGATGACGCGCTAGCACCTTCGGGTGCGACGCAAGCCGATGCAGCCACCATCGCCCAACCCGCCCCGCACCCGGGGGCTCAGGGTTCGCGCGCCGCTGCCGGCCATCACCTTTCCCGAGGAACTGCCGGTCTCGGCCCGGCGCGAGGACATCGCGCGCGCGATCGAGGCCCACCAGGTCGTCATCGTCAGCGGCGAGACCGGCTCGGGCAAGACCACGCAGCTGCCGAAGATCTGCCTGACGCTCGGCCGCGGCGAGCGTGGAGTCATCGGCCATACCCAGCCGCGCCGCATCGCAGCGTCGAGCATCGCGCGCCGCATCGCGGAGGAACTGAAGACCCCGGTGGGGGAGATCGTCGGCTACAAAGTCCGCTTCACTGATCAGACACGGCCGGGGGCATCAATCAAGCTGATGACCGACGGCATCCTGCTTGCCGAGTCGCAGACCGATCCTCTGCTCAGGCAGTACGACACGCTGATCATCGACGAGGCGCACGAGCGCAGCCTCAACATCGACTTCCTGCTCGGCTATCTGCGCCAGCTGCTGCCGCGCCGGCCCGACCTGAAGCTGATCATTACCTCGGCGACGATCGATGCCGAACGCTTTGCGCGGCACTTCGGGTCGGCGGATGCTCCGGCGCCGGTTATCGAGGTGTCGGGCCGGCTCTATCCGGTCGAGATCCGTTATCGCCCGGTAGAAGATGTGGACGATGCCGACGACCGGACGCTGATGGATGCATTGGTGGACACCGTCGACGAGTGTGCCGGCGCGGGCCGCGGCGACGTGCTTGTGTTCCTGCCGGGCGAGCGCGAGATCCGCGAAGCCGCCGAGGCGCTACGCAAGCACCATCCGCCTGCCACCGAGATCCTGCCGCTCTATGCGCGTCTGTCGGCGGAGGACCAGGACCGGGTGTTCCGTCCATCGGGTGCGGGTCGCCGCATCGTGCTGGCGACCAACGTCGCGGAAACGTCGCTGACCGTGCCCGGCATCCGCTATGTGGTCGACACCGGGCTGGCCCGCGTCAAGCGCTACTCCTACCGCAACAAGGTTGAGCAGCTCCAGGTCGAGGCGATCTCGCAGGCCGCTGCCAGCCAGCGCGCCGGCCGCTGCGGGCGCGTTGCCGATGGCGTGTGCATCCGGTTGTACGCCGAGGAGGAGTTCGTCAAGCGGCCGCGTTTCACGGACCCGGAAATCCTGCGGTCGTCACTGGCGAGTGTGATCCTGCGAATGAAGTCGCTCGGCCTCGGTGAAGCTTCCGAATTTCCCTTCGTCGAACCGCCGACCGGGCGTGCGATCGCTGACGGCATGCAACTGCTGGCCGAACTGAACGCGGTGGATGAACGCAATGCGCTGACGCCGATCGGCCACGAACTCGCTAGGCTGCCACTCGATCCGCGCGTGGGCCGCATGATGCTGGCCGCGCGGGATCAGAACTGCCTGGCCGAGATGCTGGTGATCGCGGCGGCGCTGTCGGTACAGGATCCGCGCGAACGTCCGCTCGAGGCGCAGGAGGCGGCCGATCAGGCGCATCGGCGCTTTGCCGACGAACGCAGCGACTTCCTTTCATTGGTGAAGCTCTGGGCGTTCGTGCAGGAGAGGATCGGGCACAAGAAATCCAATCGCAAACTGACCGAGGAACTGCGCAGCCAGTTCCTCAGCCCACGCCGCGTGCGCGAGTGGATCGATGTGCACGGCCAGCTCGCTGCTCTCGTCGGCGAACACAGCTGGCACCTCAACGCGACGCCGGCCACGTTCGAGCAGGTTCACCTTGCGCTGCTGGCGGGACTGCTCGGCAACATCGGCTTACGGGTGCTCGACGCCGAGCGCGGCGAGCCGCCCTTTGCCGGCGCGCGGGGCATCCGGTACTTCCTCTGGCCCGGTTCCGCGCTGGTAAAGAAGGCCGGCCGCTGGGTCATGGCCGCCGAACTGATCGAGACCACGCGCCTGTTCGCGCGCACCGTTGCATCGATCGAGCAAATCTGGCTCGAACGGGTGGGCGCCCACCTGCTGAAGAAGTCGCACGGCGAACCGCACTGGGAGAAGCGGCCGGCGCAGGTGATGGCCTTCGAACGCGCGACGCTGTACGGACTGCTCGTCTACCAGCAGCGGCGCGTGCACTACGGGCCGCTGGACCCGGCCCACGCGCGCGAGATCTTCATTCGTGAAGCCCTCGTGGCAGGCGAGTACGACACGCGCGCACCGTTCTTTTCCCACAACCAGCGCCTGGTGCGCGAGATCCGCGAACTCGAGCACCGCGCGCGGCGGCTCGACGTTCTGGTCAATGACGAACTGATCTTCGCGTTCTATGACCGACTCCTTCCAGCCGACATTACGACCGGAGCGCAGTTCGACAAGTGGCGGACGGGTGCCGAGCGCGAACAGCCGAAACTGCTCTTCCTGGTGCGGGACGAACTGATGCGGCACGAAGCCGCAGGCATCACGACAGAACTCTTTCCCGAAGCAGTTCGCGCTGCGCGGCCGCGCCGGGCCTGAAACCGTGCTGGCGCTGACGTATCACTTCGAACCGGGCAGTCCTCGCGACGGTGTGACGCTGACCGTTCCGCTGATGGCACTGAACCAGGTAGACCCCGTGCGCGCCGAGTGGCTCGTGCCCGGCATGCTGAAGGAGAAGGTTCATCTGCTCCTGAAGTCGCTGCCGCAGAAGCTGCGCCGTCACTGCGTGCCGCTGCCGGACTACGCCGCACGCTTCGCGCAACGGCGGGGAGGGCAGACCGACGAATCTCTGATCGACGCGCTGATGGCTGACGTGAGGGAACACGCCGGCATCACCTGCCAGCGCACCGACTTCAAGCTCGAGACACTCCCCACGCACCTGACGATGAACTTCAAGGTCGTCGACGAGCATGGCCGGCAGCTGGCGATGGGGCGCAACCTGGCCCAGCTACGTGCCGAACTCGGCGCGCAGGCACAGGAGAGCCTGCGATCGGTGGCGGCGGCGGACGCGACGATAGCGCCGAGCCTGCAGGCCGAGATCCGCGACTGGGACTTCGGCGAACTGCCGGAGCTCATGCAGCTGGAGCGGCGAGGTGTGGACGGACGCGGCGTCACGCTGGTCGGATTTCCGGCGCTGGTCGATCGCAACGACCATTGCGAGATCGACGTCTTCGATGACGCCGACACCGCGCGTGCGCAGCACCGGAACGGGCTGCGACGCCTGTTCCGACTGCAGCTGCGTGAACAGGTGAAGTTCCTGGAGAAAGGCCTCTCGTCGCTGCAGACCGTGCAGATGCAGGCCACGACCGTTCCAGCGTTGGCTGCCGCGCTGCCGGGGTTTGAAGTCCTGCGCGAGCAGGTGGTGACGGCCGCGATCGACCGCACCTGCCTCGCCGATCCTTGGCCCACCGATCGCGCCTCCTTCGTCGCCCGCAAGGAGGATGCGCGCAGCAAGCTCAGTCTGATCGCGCAGGAAGTCGCGCGCCTGCTGGCCACGATCGTGAACGAGGCCGCCGCGCTGCCGAAGAAGCTCAACGCCAGCCGCGCCTACACCGCCGCGGTCGCCGACATCGAGCAGCAGCTGGCGCGGTTGTTTCCGCGCGATTTCGTCGTTGACGTGACGCCCTCGCAACTCGCGCACTACCCGCGCTACCTAAAGGCCGTCGGCCTGCGGCTCGAGAAGCTTCGGTCCGATCCGGCGCGCGATGCGCAGCGCCTGCAGGAAGTGGCCGCGCTGCAGGCTCCCTGGCTGCGCGAAGTCGCTGCGCGCAAGGGCATTGCCGATCCGCGGCTGGAGGAGTTTCGCTGGTTGCTGGAAGAACTGCGTGTCAGCCTGTTCGCGCAGGAACTGCGCACGCCGATGCCCGTCAGCGTCAAGCGGCTGCAGAAGGCGTGGGACGCGCTACGGCGCTAGCGCCGGTCGAGAATCGGCTGCGGACGACTGCGAGGCGTAGCGAGCCTTGGTCGGTCGCGGTTCGGCCTTGCGGCGTGTGAGCTTGCGAGACCGGAGCCCGCTGTCGTCGGGCCCCGTGCAGTCCAGCCTCAGCGCGGCTTGCGGCACACGACCTGAATCGGGTCGGTGCGGCCCTCGACGATGTTTCTGGCTGCATTGCGCGTCTTTTGCATCGCGGTGTCGCCGAGCAGGAGATGGGTGCCGAGAGGAGGAAGGGTTCCTTGCTCGCCCCTCTCGATGGCAGCCTTGTAGCCCGCCACATATTTGGGCCCCGTGTGCTCGACCGTGATCGCCTCGAATCCGGCCGCGCGCAGGTAGGCCTCGGTTTCGTCGGGAGTGACGAGATAGGCGCCGCTCCCGTCGGCCGACCAGGGCACGGGATGGTGCGGTTTGCCCGTCGGGCCGAGAGCGTGCTCGGTCAGGGCGAAGAAGCTGCCAGGCTTCAGGACGCGGAACGCCTCGGCGAAGAACCGCGTGCGGTCGGACACGTTCATGGTGACATGCTGCGTATAACCACCGTCGAAAGTCGCATCCGCGTAGGGAAGGTGCTGACCGTCGCCCAGTTCGACCCTGACCTCCTGCTCCATCCGCAGCAGCGCCGTGAGCTTGTTGGCCGCTTCGACAAAGGACGGCGTGATGTCGAGTCCGCTCACGGTGCAACCGAAACGCCGCGCGATGTAGCGCGCGGGACCGCCAAGCCCGCAGCCGATATCGACGACATGCTGGCCGGCCTGGATCGGAAGCAGTTCCGCCAGCTCGATCGTCGCCGGAAAGCCACGCGCATGAAAGTGATCGACCGGGGCGAGGTCTTCGATCGCCAGGCTGTCGAGCGGTTTCGACATCTGCTGCAGCACCGAAACGATGCGTTCGTAGATGTCGCCCTGATCCCAGTGATCCGCGATAGCCGTCGCCTCGCTCATTCCGACCTCCGTCGATGGACTGCGCGTCGCTACAGCGTAGCCGCGGATATACAGATCCTCAATGTCCCCCGCGATCGATCAGGTGCTGCAGGCGGGCCGGCTCATCGCGCGCAAAGGACGGATCCTTGCCCAGTTCCAGCGCGGCCCGGGCGTAGAAAGGCCGGGCTTCTTCAGAGCGCCCCAGGGAATCGAGGTTCTCGGCGATTTCCTCGAACACGTGGCCATCGCTGCCGCCGGCCGCGGTCCACTCTGCTTCGAGCTTTCTCTGCAGCGTCAGGGCCTCTTGGTAGCGTCCGAGCGAGCGCAGGCAGCGTGCCACCGACCAGGTCGCGATGCGGCCCTGCGGCTGCTTGCCGGTGGCATGCCACGCGGTCTCGGCTTCGATGAACACCGGCAGTGCGTCATCGAATTGGCTGGCGTCGTGCAGGTTCCACGCGTGGTTGTTCAACAGAGCAGGCAGCAGTGCGCGTGCCTTCGCATCGTTCGAACCGCGAGCCAATGTAATGCCGGTATCGGTCCAGGTGGCAGCGGAATCGGCCGGCGTGACGATGGCCAGCATGTGCGCCGCATCGACGGCGAGACCGACTTCGCCGGCGTTGTGCGCGGCGTCGTAGGCCTGCAGGAAGAGTGGTTGCGCTGCAGCCTTGTCACCGGCCGAGCGCAGCGTGCGGCCGCGTTCGAGCAGGTAACGTGACTGGACACGAACGCTGGACGTGGAGAGCGCCGGCTGGACCTGATCCAGGAGGCGGTGGGCCTCGTCGAAGCGCCGTCGCAGCGAGTAGGTGCGCGCGATCTGGGTTTGCAACTCGAGGTCGCGATCGTTGCCGCCGCTGCCCAATGCCGCGCGGAAGCGCTGCTCACTGGCGCCCGGGTCGTCGTACTCCCAGAATTCCTCGATGTCGTCGCCGGCGGTCGCGTGCGTCATGATGGAAAGCAGCAGCGCAGCTAGCGCAAACGTTGCGCGAGGACGCGGCTCAGGTCTTCGAGCCGGTGCCTCCGCCGCGGAGCGGGTTGCGCGATGGCGCAGGATCATCCTTGGGGCCCTGTTCGATGTCGAACGCGAACTCACGGATCAGTTGACCATCGATGTAGACACGCATTTTGTGCGCGCCCACGGGGTCGCCGGGAGCGTAACGCCACTCATTGGCGACGAATCCGAGACGGGTCGGGATGATGCGTTCGGTCACGGCCGTCTTGCGGTCAGGCGAGATCGTATAGATGCCCATCGCTTCACCGGGGCCCCAGGTCGGGGGCGGTTCGGGCAGCCGAATTCCTCGCGCCAGATGACGGTCGGCTTGCTGGTCTTGAAGACGATGTACCAGCCGTACGGGGCCGCTATGACGGCCGGGAACTTGTCGGTCTCGTACAGGATGCGCCGGCCCGCCTGGTCGGCGCCGAACACGCCGAACTGCGCTGAAACCACCTCCAGCGCGGATGCCTTGGTTGACGCCGAGGGCGCCTCGGACGACGGCATCGCCGCCGCCGGAATCGTTGTTGGCTTTTCGGGTGCGGCGCACGCGGCGACCAAGGCTGCCGCAGCGATCGACAGGGCAACAGAGCGAACGCTCAATGGCATATTCAACCTCCGGAGCGCGGCAGCGGACGCGTCACCACGCTGCATCTGCATTTAAGCACAATCGATCGTGCGGGCACGATCATCCCTATGATCGTGGCGCCTTCACACAAGTTGCACGACATTTTCGCAGGAGGCGTGACGAACAGGTGCGCGCTGTGCCCCTTTTCCGTCAGAGCACGCTCCCGGCACTCCATTAAGATTTCAGGTTGCGGCGAGAACGGTGAGGAGCGCAACGCAATGCACGTTTGGAAGTCGGGAGCGCCGGGGCTGGATCGCCCGTTCGGGCGGCACGCCACGGCCGCCACGGTGGTTCGACCATGAGTGCGCGTCGCCTCGGGCTTGTCATCGTTGGCGACGAGATACTCTCGGGCAAGCGTGAAGACAAGCATCTGGCGAAGGTCATCACCTTGCTGGGGCAACGCGGCCTGACGCTGGCCTGGGCCCACTACGCCGGCGACGATCGGGCAGCCTGGTCGACCTTTACCGTCGCACCTTCGACAGCGGCGACGTCGTTTTCAGTTGCGGCGGCATTGGCTCCACGCCCGACGATCACACCCGGCAGGCCGCAGCGGCCGCGCTCGGCGTTCCGCTGGTGTTGCATCCGGAAGCGGCGCAGCTGATCGCGCAGCGCTGCGCCGACATGGCGCGCGAGGGGCGCGGTAGCGCGGACATGACGCTACCGGAGAATCGACAGCGGCTCACCATGGGTGAATTTCCGGTCGGCGCGGCCATCATTCCGAATTCCTTCAACCGGATTCCCGGTTTTTCGATTCGGCAGCACTGGTTCGTCCCGGGTTTCCCGGTGATGGCGTGGCCGATGATCGAATGGGTCCTCGACTGCATTACCGCGACGCCTTTGGTTCGGGCGTGCTGGCCGAGCGTTCGATGCTGGTGTTCGAAACGGCGGAGTCCGCGATCGTTCCTTTGATGCAGGACATCGAGCGGCGCTTTGCCGATGTCAAGGTGTTCAGCCTGCCCTCGGTCGGGGACGGATCCGACGGTCGCGTCGCGCGGCGCCATATCGAACTCGGCGTGAAGGGCGCGTCGGCGTCGGTTGACGACGCGTACGAAGCGATGCGAGCGGGAGTGGCGGCGCTCGGCGCCGAATTCAGCCGCCTGGCCTGACCCTGCGACGCCACATAGATTGCGCCAATGCACCTACTGAAGTTGCGCCTGATAATCGTTGCCCTGGTGGCCGCGTCCGCTACGGCGTTCGCACAGCCGCCGTCGAGCGCCGAGCCGCCGGCGAGCTTGTTCCTCGAGGACCTGACTTCGCCGGAACTGGCCGCCGCGATCCGTGCCGGCAAGACCACGATCATCGTTCCCATCGGCGGCACCGAGCAGAACGGCCCGCACATGGCGCTCGGCAAGCACAACGTTCGCGTGAAGGCGCTGGCCGAGAGGATCGCGCGCGAGCTCGGCAACGCGCTGGTCGCCCCGGTGATGGCCTACGTGCCCGAAGGCGGCGTCAATCCGCCGACCGGGCACATGCGTTTTCCCGGCACCATCACGATGCCTGCCGACGTGTATCGCGAAAGTGCTCGAATCCGCGGCGCGCAGCTTCAAGCTCGCCGGATTCCGCGACATCGTGTTCCTGGGCGATCACGGCGACTACCAGAAGGACAACGAGACCGTGGCCGAGCAGCTCAATCGCGAATGGGCGGCGCACGCCGGTGCGCGTGCACGCGGTCGGCGAATACTACCGCGCGCAACGGACTGGCTTCGCGCAAGCGCTGAAGGAGCGCGGCTACCGCGACGCCGAGATCGGCACGCACGCCGGCCTCGCCGACACGTCGCTGGCGCTTGCGGTCGATCCGCGCCTTGTGCGCAGCGACCGCGCTCCGCACCGGCGACAGCCGGCACGCGCCCGGCGTCTCCGGCGATCCGCGCCGGGCCAGCGCCGAGCTCGGCAAGCTCGGCGTGGACGTCATCGTGCGCGCAAACGGTCGCGGCCATCCGCGCAGCGGCGGCCACGCCGTAGCGCCGCATGCTGCACGATTTCCGCAGTCGAATTCTGCAACGTCAGGAGTTGTCGTGACCTTCGTAGCTCGCACTCGTTGCCTGCCCTTGCGTCGTCGCTTGCCTTTGCGTGCTCGGCGACCTGCTTCGCGCAGGCGCCGGCGCAAGCGCCGGCCGCGCTCCCGTCGCGCCGGCCGTCACCACGGTGCCCGGCATGCCGCCTGTCGCCGACCCGCCGAATCTCTACAGCGAGACCGCCGCCGCCAAGATGAGCCCCGCGCGTCGCCGGCGACCTGCCGCGCGTCTACGTGCCGCACATCCAGTCCAACGACGTCTACGTGATCGATCCGGCGACGTTCACGGTCGATCGACAAGTTCAAGGTGGGCCTCAACCCGCAGCACGTCGTGCCGTCGTGGGACCTGCGCACGCTGTGGGTGGCCAACAACGCCGAGAACACGAACAAGGGCAGCCTGACGCCGATCGACCCCAAGACCGGCAAGCCCGGCAAGCCGATCGCCGTCGACGATCCGTACAACATGTATTTCTCGCCCGACGGCAAGTCGGCGATCGTCGTCGCCGAAGCCATGAAGCGGCTCGACTTCCGCGATCCGCAAGACGATGAAGCTGCAGTATTCGATCGCCGGTGCCGCAGTGCGCCGGCATCAACCACGCCGACTTCTCGATCGACGGCCGCTTCGCGATCTTCACCTGCGAATTCTCCGGCACCGTGGCCAAGATCGACCTCGTCGAACCGCAAGGTGCTGGGCTACACGCAGGTGATCCAGCCCGGCCGCCCGACCAAGATCGTCAAGGGGCCGGACGGCCGCGACGAGATGATCTGCACGACGTGGAAGGGCATGCCGCAGGACATCCGCGCCTCGCCCGACGGCAAGCTCTTCTACGTCGCCGACATGATGGCCGACGGCGTGCACGTCGTCGACGGCGAAACGTTCCGGCAGGTCGGCTTCATCGCGACCGGCAAGGGCACGCACGGCCTGTATCCCAGCCGCGACGGCAAGAAGCTCTACGTCGCCAACCGCGGCTCGAACAAGATCCACGGCCCGCCGAAGGGCAAGGGCGGCGTGTCGGTGATCGACTTCGCCACGCAGAAGGTCGAGGCGAACTGGCCGATCCCCGGCGGCGGCAGCCCCGACATGGGCAACGTCAGCGCCGACGGCAAGTGGCTGTGGCTATCGGGCCGCTACGACAACGTCGTGTACGCGATCGACACGAGCAACGGCGACGTGAAGATCATTCCGGTGGGCAAGGAGCCGCACGGGCTCACCGTGTGGCCGCAGCCGGGCCGGTATTCGCTGGGTCACACGGGCAATCTCAGGTAGCGCAAGTCGGTCGGGCCACGCGCGGAACGCGTGGCCGCATCTCGAGTTCAGCTTCCATCATGGAACGACCGGCGGGTGATATTGGAGCGTGTACGCGAGCGCCCAGAGCAGGAACAGCACGAGCGGCAGGTGCACGAGCAACTGCAGGAACGTGAAGCCGACGATGTCGCGCGCGCGCAGGCCGAGCACGCCCAGCAGCGGCAGCATCCAGAACGGGTTGATGAGGTTCGGCAGCGCCTCGGCGGCGTTGTAGACCTGCACCGCCCAGCCCAGATGCACCTTCAGATCGTTCGCCGCCTGCATCACGTAGGGCGCTTCGAGCAGCCACTTGCCGCCGCCCGAGGGAATGAAGAAGCCCAGTACCGCCGAATACACGCCGATCACCAGCGGATAAAGGTGCTGGGTCGACATGGCTCACGAAGGCATGCGCGATCTGGTCGGAGACCGACAGCCCCGCGCCGTTCTTCGCCTGGTCAGCATCGCGGCAATGGCGCCGTAGAACGGGAACTGGATCAGCACTCCGGCGGTGGCAGGCACGGACTTGACCACCGCATTGAGGAATCGCTTCGGACGCCAGTGCAGCAGCAGACCCAGCATGATGAACAGGAAATTGTAAGTGTTGAGGTTCGAGATGGCGATCATCGGGCTTTGGCGCGTGAATTCGTAGACCAGCCAGCCTGCCGCGAGCAGCACGAGCAGAATGGTCAACAACGGAGAATGCTCGAGCCACTCGCCGGGCTGGCTGTCGGCGGCGGCAACTCGATCTCGTCTTCGATGCGACATCGATTCCCATCGCCTCCGCGGTCATCGCGCTGTTCGGTCCGGGCGCCGACCAGAACGCGATAATGACCGACACCACCAGGAGGACGACCGTCATCACGACCGACTGCCACAGGAAGATCGTTTCGGAGAACGGAATCACCCCGGTGATCGGCAGCAGAGATCTTCGGCAGGCTCGCAGGCATTTGCCTGCAGCTGCGCCGCCGAGGAAGACAGCCCCATGGCCCAGGTGGCGCCGAGTCCCAGATAGGCAGCCGCCGCCGCCGCCCGGTAGTCCATCCGCAATTCGCGCCGTTCGGCCAGTGCCCGGACCAGCAGGCCACCGAAGATCAGGCTGAGCCCCCAATTGAGCAGCGAGGCCAGCATGCTGACCGCCGCCACCAGCCCGACTGCGCCAGGACCGCTTTTCGGCAAGCGCGCGAGGCAGGGATGAGGCGCGACGCCGGAGCGGACGTGGCAACGACGTAGCCGCCGATGGCCACGAAGGCCATCTGCATCGTGAAGGTGATCAGGCTCCAGAAGCCGTCTCCGAACGCCTGGCTGACCGCGGCGGCGAGGCGCCATTGGCGAGCGCCGCCGCGGCAACGACCACGACCGCAATGGCCACGAAGATGAAAGCATCAGGAAACCACGTCTCGGCCCAGGCCGTGAAGCCGACCGCGACCCGAACCATCAGTCCTTCGCGTTGAGTTCCAGCGTGCGACATAGTCCCTCCTCCCAGTCACCGACACGGCGAATGTCGACCTTCTGAAGCCATTACACGTGGCGCGGCCCCGGCCGCGTGTCACGGAGCGAAACCAGAGCCAATGGCCCATCGCTTGCGCAGCGACGCACCATCGCGCTCGAATAGTACGAGGGCGCCGTCGCCGATGGGCGAAAGAAATAACTCCGCCCAGGAAAACACGGCCTGGCAGCCGTCGCTGGCAGTTGCAACGACGATGCTTCGCCGCAGGTCATGCCGCTGTTTCTCGACCGGCTTGGCTGACGTGAGAATCATCGCGCAGCGACAGCCCTGTGCAGCTTCGCCTTTGTTCTCCAGGCTCACTGGTGGCTCCAGCCATCTTGATCTGACGAACGCCCTCGACTCGCTGCGCCGTGGGTCCGCGGCGATCGCCGATTCCCACCTTCCGGTGGCTCAAGGGCTGATTGACCCGCAGCCCCCGGCGGACCCAGGTCTCCTCGGTCTGGCAAAGCAGCAGGTCCGGATGTGCGGCCAGATACGCCATCTGCCGGGCCAGTTTTTCCGGTAGCCAGAGGTCGTCGGAGTCGAGAAAGGCCAGCCACTCGCCCCGGGCCGCCTCGATGCCGGTATTGCGCGCCGCCGACACCCCGCCGCGGCTCTCCCGGCGCAGCAGCCTGAGCCGGGACGCATAGGGGGCCAGGGCCGCGTCGGTGCCATCGCTCCCGCCGTCGTCCACCACCAGGACTTCAAAGTCCCGCCAGGTCTGGGCCAGCACCGAGGCCACCGCCTCCTGCACCAGGCCCGCCCGGTTGTAAGTGGGGATGATGACGCTGACCGGAATTGGGACCGCCATATGGAGAAGTTATCAAAAAAACGGGAAAATTCAAGGGTGAAGTGGTACAGGGCCGTAGGGGCGGTTCTCGAACCGCCCGGCCCGGCTGGAAAGCCTGGGCCAATAATCCGGCCTCACCTTCCCCTTTACCGTTTGTCCCTTAGGTTCATCTATGGTAAATTATTAAGGTTAAAATATATTGCTTTGCAGGAGTGTCGATGCCGCCCCGTTACGAACCCCGCCGCCTGGAGGCCAAATGGCAGGAAATTTGGCAGGCAGCGGCAGCTCTATGACGCCTCTGAGGACCCCGCCCGGCCCAAATACTATGTCCTGGAGATGTTCCCCTACCCCTCCGGCCGCATCCACATGGGGCATGTGCGCAACTACACCATCGGCGACGTGGTGGCCCGCTACAAGCGCATGCGGGGCTTCAACGTCCTGCACCCCATGGGCTGGGACGCCTTCGGCCTGCCGGCGGAAAACGCCGCCATGGCCCGGGGCGCTCATCCGGCCAAGTGGACCTACGACAACATCGACTACATGCGCGGCCAGCTGCAGGCCCTGGGCTTCAGCTACGACTGGCGCCGGGAGCTGGCCACCTGCGACCCGGACTACTACCGCTGGGAGCAGCTGGTCTTCATCGAGATGTTTCGACGGGGGCTGGCCTAAAAAGAAGGCGCCGGTCAACTGGTGCCGAAGTGCGCCACGGTGCTGGCCAACGAGCAGGTGGAGGACGGCCGCTGCTGGCGCTGCGACTCGCCGGTGCACCTGAAGGAACTGGACCAGTGGTTCTTCAAGATCACCGCCTACGCCGAGGAACTGCTGGCCGACCTGGACCTGCTCACGGCTGGCCCGAACAGGTCCTCACCATGCAGCGCAACTGGATCGGCAAGTCGCCGGGGGCGGAGATTCACTTTCCCCTGGAGGGCGCCGGATCGCCCATCAAGGTCTTCACCACCCGGGCCGACACCCTGTTCGGCGCCACCTTCATGAGCCTGGCCCCGGAGCACCCCCTGGCCCTGGAACTGGCCCGGGGAACTGCCCAGGAAGCCGAAGTGCGCCGCTTCGTGGAATATTGGTCGGCCCAGAACCGCAGCCGCGGCGTCCTGGAAGAGATCACCAAGGAGGGCGTCTTTACCGGGCGCTATTGCCTCAACCCGGTCACCGGCTGGCAGATGCCCATTTATGTGGCCAATTTCGTCCTCATGGGCTACGGCACCGGCGCGGTGATGGCGGTGCCGGCCCACGACCAGCGGGATTTTGAGTTCGCCCAAAAATACGGGCTTGCCCATCAAGGTGGTGATCCAGCCGCCACAGGAAGAACTGCGGGCCGAAGACCTGACCGCGGCCTATGAAGACGACGGCATCCTGGTGAACTCCGGGAACTTCTCCGGCTTGACCAGCGCTCAGGCCAGGGAGGCCATCGCCGCTTACCTGGAAGGGCAAGGGCCAGGGCAAGCCCGCGGTCAACTTCCGCCTGCGGGACTGGGTGCATCTCCCGGCAGCGCTACTGGGGGGCGCCCATCCCCATGATCTATTGCGAGCAATGCGGCATGGTGCCGGTGCCCGAGAAAGACCTGCCGGTGGTCCTGCCCCTGGACGCGCAGATCACCGGCGAGGGCGGCTCGCCCCTGGCCCAGCTGCCCAGCTTTTATGAAGTCACCTGTCCCACCTGCGGCGGTCCGGCCCGCCGGGAGACCGACACCATGGACACCTTCGTGGAGTCCTCCTGGTATTTTCTGCGCTACGCCTGCACCGACTACGCCGGACGGCATCCTGGACAAGGCCCGGGTGGACTACTGGATGCCGGTGGACCAGTATATCGGCGGCATCGAACACGCGGTGCTGCACCTGCTCTACGCCCGCTTCTTCACCAAGGTGCTGCGGGACCTGGGGCTGGTCAAGATCGACGAGCCCTTTACAACGCTCCTGACCCAGGGCATGGTCCTCAAAGACGGCGCCAAGATGGCCAAATCCAAGGGCAACGTGGTGGACCCGGATTACCTGATCCAGGAATACGGCGCCGACACCGCCCGGCTCTTCATGCTCTTTGCCGCGCCGCCGGAAAGGGACCTGGAGTGGAGCGACCAGGGGGTGGCCGGCTCCAACCGCTTCCTGCACCGCCTCTGGAATCTGGTGCACTCGCTGCTGCCGGACTTGCAAGGGGTGTCCGCCTACGCCGGCAAAGGCGACGGCCTGTCCCCGGACGCTGCAGGAATTTCCGCCACAAGGTGCACCAGACCATCAAAAAGGTCACCGACGACATCGAGGACTCCTTCCACTTCAATACCGCCATCGCCGCGGTGATGGAGCTGGTCAACGCCTTTTACCTGGCCGGCCGAGAACCTGGAGCGGGACGCCGTCACCAGGCAGTCTTCCGGGAGGCGGTGGAGGCCATTCTTCTGCTGCTCAACCCCATGGTGCCCCACCTGGCCGAAGAACTGTGGCAGGCCCTGGGGCACGACCAGTCCCTGCAACTCTGCTGCTGGCCGCAAGCCCAGGCCGAGGCCCTGGAAGCGGCCGCTTTTACCCTGGTGGTTCAGGTCAACGGCAAGGTCAGGGGCAAACTCACTCGCGCCGGTCACGGCTACGGATGAGGAAATCAAAGATATTGCCGTGGACGATCCGGCCATCGAGAAATGGCTGCAGGGCCAAGCTACCGAAAAGATTGGTGCTGGCCCGGAACGCAAACTGATTAACATCGTCATCTGAAGGACCCCGATATGAAAGTCCCGGGCCGCTGGTTCGCATCCTGCTTGTTGCTGCTCCTGCTGGGCTGCGGTTATCACCCCATGGGGGCCGAACCCATCGGCCCCACCACCACGCACCCTGGCCGTGCCGCTGTTTGCCAACCGCTCCACCGAGGTGGGCCTGGAAGCCATCCTGGCCAACGCCCTGATCAATGCCTTTACCCAGACCCGGGCCGTCAAGGTGACGCCCTATGAGGAGGGCGCCGACCTGGTCCTGGAAGGCAAGGTCCAGTCCGTGGATAATACCTCGGTGGCCTTCCAGGACGTCACCCAATCCACGGTGCGGCGGGTGACGGTGCGGGTGGAACTGACCCTGAGCAAGCAGGAGAACGGCAAGGTCCTCTGGAAAGATACCCAGGTCCTGCAGGAAGACTACGTGGTGGACCCCAACTACCACGCCGGCGAGGCCACCAGAGTCCGAAGGCCTGCGCCGGGCCGCGGTCAACATGGCCCGCCGGGTCATGGATAAGGTGTTGATGGTGATTTAGCGATTAGCTGTCAGCTTTCAGCCAAAGAAACTGCTGAATACTACCCGCTAGACGGCTTGCCGCTTTACAACCGTAATCGTAAAATATTGTTTTTAAAGCTGATTGCTGACCGCTGAAAGCTGATAGCTAAAATCCCATGTCCCATCCCATCATCGAACGCCATCTCGAACGTCAGGCCGTCCGGCCCCTTTATCTCTTTTATGGGGATGAAGAGTTCCTCATGGAGCGGGCCCTGGCGCGGCTGGAGGAGGGCCTTAAGGACCAATGGGGCGAGGCTCCGGTCCGAGGTGCATGCGGGAGGCCCAGGAGATGGCGCTGCCGGAGTTCCTGGCCGAGTCCCGGGTGGCCTCCCTCTGGGGGCCGGGCCAGCTCCTGGTGTTGCGCCGGCTGGAGCTCAACGCCGAGGCCCTCAAGGCCATCAACGATTACCTGGACCACCCCGCCCCCCGGGCCTGGGTGGTGCTCCTGGCGGAGGGAGTCAAGGCCAGGGATTTGGCGAAAAATCCGGTCTGGAGCCGCTTGCAGCGGGAAGAGGCGGCCCTGGGGTTTTACCGCCTGAAGGAAGCGGAGCTGTTCCAGTGGCTGACCCAGGAGGCCAGGAGTCTGGGAAAGACCCTGACCCTGGCCGCGGCCCAGCGCCTGGTGGAGATCGTGGGGGACAACCTGGCGGACCTGAGCCAGGAGTTGGAGAAGCTGGCCCTCTATGCCGGCGAGGAAAAGTCCCTGACCCCCAGCCTGGTGAACCAGCTAGCCACCCACAGCCGCACCTACAATATCTTCGCCCTGGTGGACGCCCTGGGGGAGCCCGGGGCCCACAAGCGCCTCACCGCCCTGGGGCAACTGCTGGACCTGGGGGAGAAGCGAGCCCAAGATTCTGGTGATGCTGGCCCGGCAATTGCGCCTGCTGATTGCGTCTGAAAGAAGACGCCGCCAGCGCCGGTTCAATCTGCCGCAGTGGAACCAGAGGAAATTCGCGCAGCAGGCGGCCCGCTTTTCGGAGGCGGCCCTGCGCTCCCACCTGTTCCTGCTGCACCAGCTCGATCTGCAACTGAAGACCAGCGCCGGCTCGCCGCGGCTGTGGCTGGAGTGGGCCTTGCTGAAGATGGGGCCGGGATGAAAAGATTTACCACAGAGACACAGAGAACACAGAGAGGCACAGAGAAATGAATTCTCTGCGCCTTTTGGTGTCTCTGTGGTGAGCTTTATTTAGGCGCCTTGCAGGGCCTGGACCTGCCGGGTGAGGCGGGAGATCTTCCGGGCGGCGGTGCGCCAGTGGAGGGTGCCCTTGCCGGCCACCTTGGCGATGGTGGGCACGGCCTTTTGCAAGGCGGTCTCCGCGGCTTCCAGATTTTTTTGGACCAACCGCGGCGCGCGACTTCGCGCACGGCGTGTTTGACCCGGGTCTTGCGGCTCTGGTTGCGCAGCCGCCGTTTTTCATTCTGTCTTGCCCGCTTCAGGGCGGAAATGTGTCTGGCCAATTTCTTCCTCCGTTAATTCGCTCGCTAAAATATCTATTCAAGAGCCGTTTTTGTCAAGCCTTGGGGCCTGTCCGGCTGCTGCCGGAAAAAGGTCTGAAAATACCAGGCCCCGGAATACCAGGGTGATGATCAGCGCCAGCCAGAGCAGCACCGTGCCCAGTTGTTGAAAGTTAAAGGACACGAAGGGTAATGCAAAATCAAGCCGGTCAAGGCCGCCATTTGCAGCAAAGTTTTGGCCTTGCCCCAGCGGTCCGGGGCCAGGATGATGCCTTCGGTGGCGGCCAGGCCCCGTAAGCCGGTGACCGCCAGTTCCCGGCCCACGATGAGAAAGGCCATCCAGGCGGGCACCCGGCCCAGGGGAATGAGCATGATGAGGGCCGCGGAGACCAGCAATTTATCCGCCAGGGGGTCCAGGAATTTGCCGACGCGGCTCACGATCCGGTAGCGCCGGGCCAGAAAGCCGTCCAGAAAATCCGTGGCCCCGGCCAGCACAAAGCAAATCCCCGCCAGGAAACTGGCCAGCTCGCCCGGGGAAGAGCAATAGGAACACCACCACCGGCACCGCGGCGATGCGCATCCCGGTGAGCATGTTGGGGGTGCTCCAGATGTCGGTCTCTACCTGTTCCATAGTTCAAATAAGCAAGTAGGGCGCACCCGTGGGTACGCGCCTCAAAGCAGGGCGGACACCTGGGTCCGCTCCTACTTGCGGGACTTTTCCCAATCCTCCAAGAATTTTTTCAACCCGGCAGTCCGTCAGGGGATGCTTCATGCAGCTGCAGCAGCACCCCGTAAGGGATGGTGGCGATATCGGCGCCGGCCAGGGCGCCCTCCAGGACGTGCAGGGGAGAGCGCACCGAGGCCACGATGATCTCGGTGTCGAAGCCGTAATTTTCGAAGATGGTGATGATCTGCTCCACGATCTCCATGCCCCGGTGGTTGATGTCGTCCAGGCGGCCGATGAAGGGGCTGACGTAGGCGGCGCCCGCCTTGGCGGCCAGCATGGCCTGGAGGGGCTGGAAAATCAAGGTGACGTTGACCCTGATGCCTTCTGCCGCCAGGATGCGGGTGGCCTTGAGGCCGTCCGGGGTCATGGGGATCTTCACCGCCACCCATTCGTGGATTTTGGCCAGATGGCGGGCTTCGGCCACCATGCCCGGCTTCGTCGGTGGCCGTCACTTCGGCGCTCACCGGCCCCTGGACCAGTTCACAAATCTGGCGGATCAGGTCGGCAAATTGCTCGTCGGTCTTAATCCCGGCCTTGGCGCACAGGCTGGGGTTGGTGGTCACTCCGTCCACCAGGCCCAGGCTGTGGGCCTCGCGAATCTCATCCAGGTTGGCGGTGTCGATAAAAATTTCATAATGACCTCTCATCATATCATAAAAGTTAATTGCTGCCACTACGCCTGAACCGCTTTAAACAGCCTTCGGAACAGAAAAAATAGACTTTTCCGTCTTTTTCCGCCTTCAGGGCCTCTTTACGAGGGATAAAGGTCTGGCATACCGGGTCCTGGACCAGCACGTCCGGCTCCCGGTTTTTGGCCAGCGGCCGGGGCGCCTGGGGCCACAGGCCCAGGGATTGGGCCACCTTTTTGACCACCAGGTAAATCAAGTAACCGAGGATTAAACCGCCTATTAAACGGGACATCGTTCCGTTTCCTCAAATGACATTGGTTTAAGCGCCTCCCGGTCCGCCGAGTCCAACTCCGCCAGGAGTTGGGCGGCGCTTTGGTTAAGGACCGGGTGCCAGGCGTCCGGGGCGATTTCCGCCAGCGGCGCCAGGACAAAGGCCCGCCGGTGCATCTCCGGATGCGGCAGGACCAATTCCGGAGTGCGGCTGACCTCGCCGTCGTAGAGCAGCAGGTCCAGGTCGATGACCCGGGGGCCCCAGCGCTCCCCCCGGACCCGGCCCAGGGCGGCTTCCAGGCGCTGCAGAGCCCCGCAGCAGTTCCTCCGCGGTCAGCCGGGTGCGCACCTGCGCCACGGCGTTGACGTACCAGGGCTGCCCCTGGCGGCCCCAGGGGCGGATTCAGATAAAAGCCGGAGACCTGGAGCACCTCCACTTCGTCCAGCGCCGCCAGCTCCGCCAGGGCCCGGCGCAACTGCGCCGCCGGCTCGCCCAGGTTGGCCCCCAGGCCGATATAGGCCATACCGGCTTGGTCTCGGTGATGGCAGGATATCCCAGGGGCATGATTTTAAAAGAAATCCTTCTTCTGGATATTAGTGGCACAGGCTTCCAGCCTGTGTCTATCACCGGCCAGAGGCCTGTGCCACTTAACGACTAATTAACCGTCGGGCGCTTCCCCAAAGAGGCCACCAGCGGCCTCAGGGCCGGCGGCAATCTTCTGGGCCACCAGCCGGGAACCCGCCGGGGTGTAATGCGCCACGTCGGACATGTATTCTTTTTCCTGGGGGATTTCCCGGGCCAAATCCACTACCAGCACCTGGTTCTTGGCCCCCACCTCCCGGATGGTCCGGTTGAAGCGGTCAAAGGCCCCCTTAAATTCCCGGTAAGTGATGCCCTGCTGCACCTCCAGGCCCTTCATCAGCCGGGCGATCAAGGGGTCGGGGGCGTCCTTCAGCCGGCTGGGCATGGTCATGAGGACCGGGGTAATTCCCCGGGCCCGGCAGATATTGATGAAGGTCTGGAGATTCAGGGTGAATTCGGGCACCAGTCGGTCTGGATGGACCTCGATTTTCCGGCCCCGGACCTGCTTAAACTCATCTCTCTTGAATTTGCTCTCCGTGTGCACCAGCCGATGAATGACGCCGTATAGATTGGGGATCACCAGGTCCCGGGCCAAATGGAAGGTCTCCTCCAAATCCTTGCCCACCGTTTTCCAGCATGGGCTTTTTCACCACCAGGGGCGAGCGTGTCGGGTGGTTGTTCCAGTAAGTCTTTTCATAGAGCAGGACGGCTCAGGTCGTTGATATTGTGCATCATGACCACGATGTCCGGGTTTGAGGGCCACCACCTTATTCAGCAAGACATTGATGGAGTGCAGCGAATCGTTGCCGCTTTTGGCGGCATTGTAGGAATTCACCTTAAGCCCGGTCTTTTCCTCCAGCAAGTGGCCGGCCAGATAAGGAAACCGGTTATTTTCGTCATCATAGATGCATTCGGTGGTGGAGCCCCCTAAAAAGGCCAGCACCAGGTCCGGGTGCTCATGCACTTTGGACGGCATGATGAAGCCGTTGTCATCCACCCGGATGAGGTAATCCCGCCGGACCAGGGTATCCGAAACGGTCAGGGCCTCTTTGGGGGGCAGCAGCACGTCGGCATAACCCGGCTCAAATTCCCGCAATTTGATGTAGCGTTTCACCCCCTGGGGATGCCGCAGGTTGCCGGCCTTCAGGGCCAGGATCTTTTCCGTCACCATGGCCAGGCCGCAGACCACCAGAAATACCAACAGAAAAATGATCTTTTTGGGATGGCGCTCAAGCCAGGTTTTCCGGGACTGGTCGCTGCTCATGGGATACGGCTTCGGTTCTTACGCCAATCTTTTTCAGCCGCGCCAGGGCTTCTTGCAGGCGCTCCTTGGGCACGGTCAAAGCCAGGCGCACGTAACCTTCGCCGGGCTCGCCCAGGCCATTCCCCGGAATGGTGACGATGCCGGCCTGCTCCAGCAGGTGGGTGGTGAAGCCCATGGAAGTCAGCCCTTTAGGCACCGGCAGCCAGACGTAAAAGGTGGCCTTGGGGGGCGTCACGTCATAGCCCAGCTTTTGCAGGCCCCCCACCAGGATATCCCGGCGCTCCTGCAAGATGGCGCAGTTTTCCCGGACGCAGCTCTGGTCCGAATCCAGGGCGGCGATGCCCGCCAGCTGGATGGCGTCGAAGGCCCCGGAGTCGATGTTGCTCTTGATCTTGCCCAGGGCCGCCAGCACCTCGGCGTTGCCCACCGCCATGCCCAGGCGCCAGCCCGTCATGTTGTAGGTCTTGGAGAGCGAATGGAACTCGATGCCGATCTCCTTGGCCCCGGGCACCTCCAGGAAGCTGGGGGGCTGATAGCCGTCGTAGGCCAGTTCGGTGTAGGCCGCGTCGTGCACCGCGATGATCTGATGCTCCCGGCAAAAATCGACCACCCTGGCAAAAAAATCCTTATCCGCCACCGCCGCCGTGGGGTTGTTGGGGTAGTTGAAAAAGAAAGCCTTGGCGTCCCGGGCCGTCAGGGGATCGATGTCGTCCAAGTCCGGCAAAAAGCCGTTTTCCCGCCGCAGGGGGACGAAATGGCAGAAGCCGCCGGCGAACAGGGTGCCCATCTGGTAGACCGGGTAGCCCGGCGTGGTCATCAGGTTGATATCCTCGGGGTCGTTGATCCCCAGGGGCAGATGGGCAATGCCCTCCTTGGAGCCGATGAGGGTGAGGACTTCGCTGCCCGGGTCCAATTCCACCCCGAAACGCTGCTGATACCAGCGGGCCACCGCCTCCCGGAAGAGATTCATGCCGGAGTAGGCCGGGTAGTGGTGGGTGCCGGGGTCCTGCACCGCCTCCATCATCTTGTCCACGATGAACCGCGGGGTGGGCAGATCCGGGTCGCCCACGCCCAGGTCGATGATATCGACCCCCTTGGCCTTGACCTCGGCCTTTTTTTCGTCAATCGCCTTGAAGAGATAGGGCGGGATCAGGTCCAGCCGCGCCGCGGGTTTGAAAAAATCTGCCATTTATTTCCTCAACCTTTCTCTGACGAGCTAAAGCGATTGCGCAGAGGCGACCAGATGCCGATCCCTCCACCCTGATCTCCACCACGTCGCCGGGCCGCATGGGGCCGATGCCCGAGGGCGTGCCGGTGGCGATGACGTCGCCCGGCAGCAGGGTCATGATCCGGGAGATGAAAGAGACCAGAAACGGCACCCCGAAGACCATGTTGCTGGTGTTGCCGTGCTGCCGGCGCTCGCCGTTCAGGTAGCGCTGCCACCGTGAGGTTGTCCGGATCGGCAATCTCCGTCTCGATCCAGGGCCCCAGGGGGGCGAAGGTGTCGAAGCTCTTGGAGCGGGTGAACTGGCCGTCCTTTTTCTGCAAGTCCCGGGCGGTGACGTCGTTGATGCAAGTGTAACCCAGGACGTAGTCCCGGAAGTCCTCAGCCGCCACGTCCTGGCAAGGTTTGCCGATGACCACCGCCAACTCCGCTTCGTAGTCCACCCGGCGGCTCATCTCGGGATAGACAATGTCTTCGTCCGGGCCGATCACCGCGGTGCTGGGCTTCATAAAAATCAAAGGTTCTTCGGGAATGGGGTGGCCGAATTCGGCGGCGTGGTCCCGGTAATTCAAGCCGATGGCGACGATCTTGGTGGGCTCGCAGGGCGCCAGCAGGGTGACCTCCGGCAGAGACAAGACCTCACCGGTGGTATTCGCCAGGCCGCCGTCATAGGGCGTGCCCCACAGGACCTCGATTTTTTCGCCTGCCAGGAGGCCGTAACCCGTCCGGCCCTGCATTTCAAAGCGTACGATGCGCATTTTTACCTAGTCTTCAATTCCCAATCATTACCCCTTTTCTAAAGGGGGGCAGGGGGATTTTAATAGCGCCTCAAAATCCCCCTAAATCCCCCTTTAGAAAGGGGGACGGCATAGCGGCCGCCCAGGTAGTCTTAAGCCGCTCAGGGTGGCGGGCGGCGCCGACCAGGCCCGCCCCACCAGGGTCAGTATTTGCTGACCGCTGACTAGCTGACAGCTCCTCCTACTTCAACCCCAGCACATCCTGCATGTCATAGCAGGCCGGCGGCTGGGTCACCACCCACTGCGCCGCCCGCACCGCGCCTTTGGCAAAATTGTCCCGGCTGTGGGCCCGGTGGATAATCTCGAGGCGCTCGCCGATGCCGCCGAAGAGCACGGTGTGCTCGCCGACGATATCCCCGGCCCGCACCGTCTGGAGGCCGATCTCTTTATCGGTGCGCTGGCCGATGATGCCGTGGCGGGCGTAAACCCCGACTTTCTCCAGGTCCCGGTCGAGGGCGTGGGCGATGACCTGGGCCAGCTTCACGGCAGTGCCGCTGGGCGCGTCCTTCTTCAGGCGGTGGTGGGCCTCGACGATCTCCACGTCGTAGCCTTCGGAGAGCACTTTGGCGATGTCGGCCACCACCTTGAACATCAAATTTACCCCGACGCTCATGTTGGGGGCGAAGACCAGCCGGGTCCGGGCCCCCAGGGCGTGGATCTCGGCCACCTGGGCCGGGGAAAAGCCGGTGGTCCCCAGGACCATGGCCTTGCCGGCCGCGGCCACCTCCCGCAGATGGTTCAGCGACGGCTCGGGATGGGTGAACTCGATGACCACGTCCCCCTGCCCCAGGACCTCGTGGAGGGTAGTCCGCCACCTTGATGCCCATGGCCGGCAGGCCCGACCACCTCGCCGACATCTTTGTCCACCGCGGGATGGCCGGGCCGTTCGAAGGCGCCGGCCAGAGTGATCCCCTCCGCCGCCTCGATCATGTGGATAATCCGGCCGCCCATGCGCCCCGCCGGGCCGGAGACGATGGCTTTGATCATGGAATCCTCCTGGGTTCAATGTTCAAAGTTCAAGGTTCAAAGTTGAAAACCCAAATCCTAATTTCAAATATTACTCAGCAATACGATTTGTGAGTCCTGAAAATTTAAGGATGGCGGCACGGAGGCCCGCCCTACCGGCTGTTAACCTTGAACTTCGAACCTTGAACCTTGAACTATTTTATCAGTCCATACTTCTGCATCACGGTGCGCAGCTTCTTCTCGTTGGCTTCGGACATCGTCCACAGCGGCTGCCGCACCTCGCCGGTGATCTTCCCCATCATCTTCAGGGCCGTCTTGACCGGGACGGGGTTGGTCTCATAGAACATGGCCTCCGTCAGGGGCCACATCTTGTAATGCAGTTTCCGGGCGCCCTCCAGGTCGCCTTTGAAGAAGGCGGCGCACATGCCCGCCATATCGCCCGGCACCACGTTGGAGACCACCGAAATCACCCCCATGCCGCCCACGCACAGCAGCGGAAAAGTGGTGAAGTCGTCGCCGGAGAGCACCGTGATCTTATCGCCGCACAGCTCCAGGGTCTTGGCGCCCTGCTTCAGGTCCCCGGTGGCGTCCTTGAGGCCGACGATATTGGGAAGCTCCGCCAGCCGGGCCATGGTCTCCGGCAGCAGGTTGACGCTGGTGCGCCCCGGCACGTTATAGACCACGATGGGAATCTTGGTCTGGGACGCCATGGTTTTATAGTGCTGATACAGCCCTTCCTGGGTCGGCTTGTTGTAGTAAGGAGTGATCAGCAGGGCATAATCGGCCCCGGCCGCCTGGGCATGCTTGGTCAGGTCCAGGGACTCGGCGGTATTGTTGGAGCCCGCGCCGGCGATCACCGGCACCCGTTTTTTCACCTGGTCGATGCAGGTCTCCACCACCCGCTTATGCTCGGCGTGGGACAGGGTGGGGGATTCGCCGGTGGTGCCGCAAGGCACGATGCCGTTAATGCCTCCCTTGATCTGGAACTCGATGAGTTCCCGATAGGCCGTTTCATCGAACTGGCCGTTCTTGAAGGGAGTGACGATGGCGGTGATGGCTCCCTTTAACATGGTACTACCTCCTTACTTGAGTTCCTCGACCCACAGTTCGCCCTGGTAGACCACCAGGGCGTCGCCTTCCAGATAGACCTCGCCGCAAGCCCCGGCCTGGGGCTTGAAGTAGACGTTGAGAATTTCGCCGCCCCGGGTGTGCACGGCCACCGGGGAGTCAAGCTTCCCCAGGCAGGCGCCCACCAGGGCGGCGGCCACCGAACCGGTGCCGCAGGCCAGGGTTTCGTCCTCCACCCCGCGCTCATAGGTGCGGATGGACAGGGTCCTGGGGCCCGGTAAAGCTGACAAAATTGACGTTGGTGCCCGCCGGGCTGAAACATCGGGTGGAAGCGGAGCAGCCGGCCCCACTCGGTTACCGGCGCCGCCTCCAGGTCGTCCACCGGCACCACCAGGTGGGGCACCCCCACCCGGACGAAATGGCCGGTGACGTTGGCTTCGTCCAGGGGGATGGTCTGGTGCAGCTTAAAATCCCCCACCCCGGCCATGGCCAGCTTGACCCGGCGGCCCTTGACTTCGGCGTGGATGAGGCCGGCCAGGGTCTCAAAAGCCAGATTTTCCGGGGCGATGCCGTGCATGACGGCGAAGCGGGCGGCGCAGCGGCCGCCGTTGCCGCACATCTCGGGCTCGGAGCCGTCGGCGTTATAAAAGCGCCAACGGAAATCGGCCTGGTCCGAGCCTTCGATGAGGATCAGCCCGTCGGCCCCGATCCCGAGCTGGCGGTGGCAGACCCGGCGGGCAAACCCGGGCTGCTCGGCTCCGGGATGAACCGCGCCCGGTGGTCGATGAGGACAAAATCGTTGCCCCCGCCGTGCATTTTATAAAAAGGGATGTGTTGCTATTTTCCAAGGCCATGGTCTCAAATTCAAATCCCCCTAAACCCCCTTTAAAAAGGGGGGACTAAAGACAGCCTTGACTCTTCCCCCTTTTCTAAAGGGGGGTTAGGGGGATTATTGTCTGGTCTGTCAAGCCTGCTTGAACCATGCCTATTTCAAAAACTCCGGAATGGACTCCCCCCAGGTAAGTTGGCGGTAAGTCTCCCGTTTTCTGATAACATAAAATTCGCCGTCCTGCACCAAGATTTCGGCCACCCGGGGCCGGGCGTTGTAATTGGAACTCATGGAAAAGCCGTAGGCCCCGGCGCTCATTACCGCCACCAGCTCCCCGGGCTTAAAGGCCGGCAGCTTCCGGTCCTTGGCCAGGAAATCCCCGGATTCGCAGATGGGCCCCACCAGGGAGGCCTTAACCAGGGGCCGGGGCTGCTGCACCACCGGGCAGACCCCGTGGTAGGAGCCGTAGAGGCTGGGGCGGGCCAGGTCGTTCATGCCCGCGTCCACGATGATGAAATGCTTGGCTTCGCTCTCCTTGGTATAGAGCACCTTGGTCACCAGGATGCCGGCGTTGCCCACCAGCACCCGGCCCGGCTCCAGGATCAGGGTGACGTCCAGCTCCTGAAGGTGCTTCAGGAGCTCGCTGCCATACTCCCGGGGATGCGGCGGCTCTTCCTGATCGTACTGGATGCCCAGGCCGCCGCCCAGGTCCAGGTAGCGGATGCCGATGCCCAGTTCCTGCAGGCGCCGGATCAGCTCCTTCAGGCGCTCCAGGGCCTCCACGAAGGGGGAGACCTCGGTGATCTGGGAGCCGATATGGCAGGCCACCCCCACCACCTCCAGATGGGGCAGCGCCTGGGCCCGGCGGTAGTCCTCCAGGGCCTGCTCGAGGTCGATGCCGAACTTGTTCTTCTTGAGCCCGGTGGAGATGTAGGGATGGGTCCGGGCGTCGATGTCCGGGTTGATCCGCAAGGCCACCGGCGCCTTTTTCCTCAGGCGGCCGGCGATGCGGTTGATCTCCTCCAGTTCCTGGGAGGATTCCATATTAAAGAGCAGGATGCCGGCCTTCAGGGCGGCCCGGATCTCGTCGGCTCGTCTTGCCCACCCCGGAATAGACGATGCGGCCCGGGTCCACCCCGGCGGCCAGGGCCCGGTGGAGTTCGCCGCCGGAGACGATGTCGGCCCCGCAGCCCAGACGGGCCAGCAGGCTCAGGATGGCCAGGTTGGCGTTGGCCTTGACCGCGAAGCAGACGATATGGGGAAAGCCGTGGAACGCGGCTTCGAAGACCCGGTAGTGGTGCCCCAGGGTGGCGGCGCTATAGAGATAGAAAGGGGTCCCGACCTGGGCGGCGATCTTACGCACCGGGACGTTTTCACAGTAGAGTTCGCCTGCTTGGTAATTGAAGTGGTGCATGCGTTAAAACCTTTAGCGGTCAGCTTTCAGCTATCAGCAGTCAGCTAAAGCGAAGGCTTACCTATCTGTTTTTCTGTCACCTTGTGTAAAGCGACGGCTAGGTCATTTTAAAACCAATAGATTCTTCCCTATTCTATGAAAATGCCAATGTGGGGCTGGCTAGTCGGCGCTCTGCCCGCCATCCTTATCCTGCGGCCAGGGACGGCCGCCCCACCAAGATGAACATTGCTGACACAGCTAATAGCTGATCGCCGTCTCTTCCGACGGCAGGCTCTCGTTGGCCCGGCGGGTGCTGTCCACCGCGGTCACGTAATAGTAATAAGTCCGGCCCCGTTGCACCCGGGAATCGACGAAATACGGCTTGGTGAGCAACTCCGGGGTTAGCAGCTCAGGCGCCTCCACCCCCGGCCCCCGGCGATAGACCCGGTAGCCCGCCAGGTCCGGCGGCGGGGCTGGGCTCCCAGCGCAGTTCCACCCCCTGGGAAGTGGCCACGGCGAACAGGCCCAACAGAGGCGGCGGCCCCGTCAGCTTCTCCGGCTTGGCGACCTTAAGGGGAGAGTCCAGGCTGGCCAGCAACTCGCCCCCCAGGCGGCGCACCGCCTGAACCTTGTAAGTATATTCCACTTCGTTCAACACCGCCACATCCTGGTAAACGGCCTGGGCCACCGGCTCGGGCCGGAGCTTAATCCAGGCGCTATCGCCGGAGCGGCGATAGATGAGATAGCCCGCCAGGTCCCGAACCGGGGAGCCGTTGCTAAGCTGGGTCACGGGGCTCCATTTCAGCAGCACCACCTTGTCTCCGGGCGCCGCTTTGAGATCCCGGGGCGCCCGGGGCAGCCAGCCCCAGACGTGGTTCAGGGTCGGGGACCAGCCCCCCAGATAGCCGCCCTGGTCATAGGCGGCCACCCGGTAGTAATAGCGGCGGTCCGGGACCAATTCCCGGTCCTGGAAGAGCAGGGCCTCGCCCCGCACCTCGCCCTTCTGGGGATAGGCCAGGTCAATGTCGGCATAGAGGACGAAATTCGTCGGGCACGGAGCCTCCGGCGCCACTCCGTTGATTTCGGCCCGATAGACCCGGCAACCCTGCACCTGGGTCAACGGCTGCCCCAGGAGATTAACCCGGGGCAGCAGCCAGCTCAAGACCAGGGCGTCGCCCTCCTGGGAGAGCTTAAACTCCCGCACCGGCGCGGGCAAGACCTTGTCCGGCGCCAGGGGCGACAACTTTTTGCCGCAAGCGCAGCGGACCAACAGGACCAAGGCCAGCACGAGGACCAAGGGCCGGTAACAGCCCTCACCGGTCTCCCTGTCCCCCGTCCCCCGTCCTTATCACAGCTTTCTGTTCATACGGATTCAGTCCCAGTTCCGCTTCGGCCCGCTCCAGGGCTTCGCGTCACCCTTTCCGGCGCAGTGCCCCCGGGGGATTGCCGCCGGGCCACGGAGTTTTCGACCTTGAGCCAGTCGAATAGATCGGCCTGGGCCAGGGGGGCGAATTGTGAGATTTCCTCCAGGCTGAGCTCCCACAATTCTTTTCCCTTGGCTTCGGCGTGGCGCACCGTCTCGCCCACCTGTTCGTGGGCGGTGCGGAAGGGTACGCCCTTGGTGACCAGGTAATCCGCCATATCGGTGGCGGTGAGGAAGCCGCCGTGCAGGGCCGCGGCCAGTCCGCTCCGGCCGCACCGTCAGCGTCTCCAGCAGCCCGGCCATCAGCGTCACCGCGGCCTTAACCGTGTCCACCGTGTCGAACAGCGGCTCCTTGTCTTCCTGGAGGTCCCGGTTGTAGGCCAAAGGCAGGCCCTTGACGGTCATCAGCAGGCCCATGAGGTGCGCCGGCCACCCGGCCGCACTTGCCCCGGATGAGCTCCGGCACGTCAGGGTTTTTCTTCTGGGGCATGATGGAGGAGCCGGTGGCGTAGGCATCCGGCAGCGCCACGAAGCCGAACTCCGCCGAGGACCAGAGGATAAGTTCCTCGGAGAGGCGGC
This sequence comes from uncultured beta proteobacterium, assembly GCA_963810985.1. Classification (GTDB taxonomy): domain Bacteria; phylum Pseudomonadota; class Gammaproteobacteria; order Burkholderiales; family Burkholderiaceae_F; genus JALORV01. The sequence goes on along the minus strand of CAWEPP010000022.1, from coordinate 4,100 downwards.
TCAGATGCACCATGATAATCGCGGCATGGGCGAGAAATTCCAGCAAAAAATCCCGGTCGCTCACCGCGTCCAGGCTATTGCGAAAGACCTCCGGGAAGCCCAGTTGGTCCGCAGTGAACTGCGGGTCGATGGGAAAGGTGGTCCCGGCCAGGGCCGCGGCCCCCAGGGGCGAGACCTTGATGCGGGCCAGAGACTCCGTCAGGCGCAGCACATCGCGCCGCCACATCTCGTCGTAGGCCAAGAGATGATGGGCCAACAGGATGGGTTGGGCCCGCTGCAGGTGGGTATAACCCGGCAGCATGGTGTCCAGGTGGCGGCGGGCCAGCCGCACCCCGGCCCGGCGCAGCTCGGTCAGCGCCTCGATCAAGACCTCCACTTCCGCCGCCAGATAGAGGCGGACATCCAGGGCCACCTGGTCGTTCCGGCTCCGGGCGGTATGGAGCTTGCGGCCCACCTCGCCCACCTTGGCGATGAGCCGGGTCTCGATGGCCATGTGGATGTCTTCCAGGGCCGGGTCGAAGTCGAATTCGCCCGAGTCGATTTCGGCGCGAATCTCTTCCAGGCCCCGGACGATCTCCTCCGCCTCGGCCGGAGCAATGATCCCCTGGCGGCCCAGCATCCGGGCGTGGGCCGCGGAGCCGGCGATATCTTGCCGATAGAGGCGCTTATCGAAGCTCAGGGAAGTGGTGAAGTCCTCCACCGTCTTAGCCGTTTCCCCGGCAAACCGGCCGCCCCAGGGTTTCTGCGCCATGGTCCTCACTCCTTTATCTCAGAGTCGCGGCTGCCCGACCTTAAGGTTTGAATGATTCCAGTTGATAGTCAGATGTTCGGATAGTCTTTGACGCTGTTTCTTGTCACACTTTTTGATAGTCACCATGCTCTTCACCAAGCCGACATTCGGGAGCATACCACTCGTAGGCCTCCACGGAGAGGCCGCGCCCTCTTCTGAGCGCCGCCTATGTGCTTGATCTTGACGCAATCCTTATAAGTGCCGGCCGGGACCGTGACGCTATCGGTGAGTGCTTTCCACCGTCAGGTTAACGGTCAGCTCGTCTTCGCCCATTTTGGTCTTCATATCCCAGGTGGTGCCGGTAGCTGACCGGATCCTTGAGAGAATAGGCCTTGGGTTTGGTGATGGACGGGCTCGGCATTTTCATCCTTTTGTTCGCCGTAGCGGTAGATGCCCATGCTATCCGTGGCCATTAAATAATACTTGCCCACGCCGCCTATATCCCATTTCCTGGGGGTCACGTTGACGCCGTTGATCTCCTTGGCCGGCAGGTTGGTGATCACTGATCTTGCCGTCGGCGTTTTCTCGGAAGTCACGTTATAGGTCCAGGTCAGCCCCGGCTTCAGCGGATAATATTTACTGGCGGGTTCGCCGCCGTACAGATTATTGACGGACAGCAACGGCAATAATACCAAAATGCGCGGCGATCAGTCTGGTTCTCATGGTCATCTCCCTTACATTGCAGAGCCTCACGGCTCGGGCGGACTTTGGGGGGCCGCCGCCCCAGGGTTGAGAAATTGCGCCGCAGGCTTCGGACAAGCACGGCGATGGGATGGCGCCCAGTTGCCGGCTGCGGCAGAGGTGCCCGCAGGCCTCGCAGATGGCCACGGCCAACTCGCTTTCGTCCCGCAGCTTTTGGAAATGGCCGCAGTGGGTGCAGCGCACCACCGGACGGTAGTCGATCCAGCCGATGTCCTTCCAGAAGCGCCAGGTGCCGTACTTCCAGCGGTACAGGAGCACGGTGTAGAGGCAGCTCAGGCCGATGAGATGGGCCGTGGAAATCTAAAAGGCCCGCCAGGAAATGAGCACGGTGACGCCCATGACCATGAGGAGCCGGGAGGCCAGGCGCCAGGATTTCTTCCAGATGGCGGCATCCGCCAGGGTCCAGGGCAGCCGCACCCCGAACCACAGGTTGGGGCCGGGCTGCCAGAAGAGCATCAGCAGCCCCAGGGCCCAGCAGAGTCCCGATACCAGGTAACGCGAGTATGGCAGGAATCACCGCCTCCTACAGTGGCAGTGGTCAGTAGTCAGTGGTCAGTAAAGACCTTTTAACTGCCTGCTTTTGTCCAGGCCCTGTAGTTAAGCCTTATCTCGAAACAAATCGAAACTGACTTACGCCACTCATCACTGACCACTATCATTTCCCTTCCAGCTTCGGCCCGGATCTTCAGGCGCAGGGCGTTCAGGCGGATGAAGCCGGTGGCGTCGGCCTGCTGGTAGTCGCCGCCGGCCTCGAAGGTCACCAGGTCCGGGCGGTACAGGGATTTGGGGGCCTTGCGGCCCACGACGGTGACGTTGCCCTTATAGAGTTTCAGGCGGGCGGTGCCGGTCACCGGTCTTCTGGGCCTCGTCGATGAGCTTCTGCAGGGCGTAGCGCTCCGGCGCGAACCAGTAGCCGTTGTAGACCAGTTCGGCGTAGCGGGGGATCAGGCTGTCCCGCAGGTGCATGACCTCCCGGTCCAGGGTGAGGGATTCCACCGCCTGGTGCGCGGCCCGGAGGATGGTGCCGCCGGGGGTTTCGTAGACGCCCCGGGATTTCATGCCGACGTAGCGGTTTTCCACCAGGTCCACCCGGCCGATGCCGTGCTTGCCGCCGATGCGGTTCAGCACGGTCCAGGAGATTGAGCCGGGCTGAGGCGCTGGCCGTCCACCGCCACCGGGTCGCCCTGCTCAAAATCGATCTCCAGGTACTGCGGCTTGTCCGGGGCCTCCTGGGGCGATTTGGTCAGCACGAACATATCCGCCGGCGGCTCGGCCCAGGGGTCTTCCAGGATGCCGCCCTCGAAGCTGATGTGCAGCAGATTGCCGTCGCTGGAGTAGGGCTTTTCCTTGGTCACCGGCACCGGGATGCCGTGCTTTTTGGGCATAGGCCACGCAATCGGCCCGGCCCTGCAGGTCCCACTCCCGCCAGGGGACGATGATCTTCAGTTCCGGGGCCAGGGCCATGTAGGTCAGCTCGAAGCGCACCTGGTCGTTGCCCTTGCCGGTGGCGCCGTGGCTCACGGCGTCGGCCCCGGTCTTCTTGGGCCACCTCCACCTGGGCCTTGGCGATCAGCGGCCGGGCGATGGAGGTGCCCAGCAGATACTGGCCCCTTCGTACAGGGCGTTGGCCCGGAACATGGGCCAGACGAAGTCCCGGACGAACTCCTGCTTGCAGGTCCTCGATGAAGACCTCGGTCGGCGCCGGTGGCCTTGGCCTTGGCCGCGCACTTCGTCCAGTTCTTCGCCCTGCCCCAGATCCGCGGCAAAGGCCACCACCTGACACTTGATAGGTTTCCTTGAGCCACTTCAGGATTACCGAGGTATCCAGCCCGCCGGAGTAGGCCAGGACGATTTTTTTGATTGATTTCATCATTATTTCTTTTTATTTTATTTATTTTCAGCAAATAATTCTTTTAAAAATAGATCAACTTGAGCAACTTGCCATTTTATTGCTTCAAGCAAATCCCATATCTTAACATTATCAGGGGAATTGCCATTCTTGATTATCTAACGCATCAATTAATTTTCTTTTCTAATATAACTTCACTATCCCAATTTACCTCATTATAATCAACTCTTCTTCTTTTAATTTCAGCTATTAATATATTTTTTATTGCTATACGATGACTTCTTAAAACTGATATAATCTAAGTTCAGGATCATCTCATGTGATGGAATAACGAATGGTTTTTTCCATTCCATTTTGCGATTACGCTTTAATTCAATTATGTTTATAGTATCCCGATATTCCAATTTTATCTTGAGTCATTGCTTCAATCTCCAACTCTGTTCCTTGATAACATTGTCAATTTCTTCAATTGCTGCGCCAAGTTCATTATGTAATTGCATATAATTATATCTGCTTTGCTTTTCTTATTAAAATCTGATAGCAATTTTAATAATGAGGGTATCGTTAACAAAATTATTTTATTCCATTAATTAAATTATTGATTGATTTTTTTAAGTTATGTGGGCAGTTAGACTTGATGCTTTTTAGATTAACATTTAGCATTAAAAATTCTTTTTTAATTTCATTAAAAGAGCTTTCTATTGTATTTAGTTATCTATAAATTTGGATCTATATCTCTTTAATTAGAAAGTAGTTCAG
>CAWEPP010000021.1:0-8650 GCA_963810985.1 uncultured beta proteobacterium | reverse complement strand
CCAGAAACACGACGGGCGGCCGCAGCCGCCCGTCCAACTCTACGCGCAGTTTTCCGCGCGTGGCGACTCGATTCAGCCCTTCTCCTTGTAGTAGCGCGCAGCCCCTTCATGCAGCGGCGCGGACAGTCCATTTTTGATCATGTCCTCGGGCTTCAGGTTGGCGAGCGCGGGGTGCAGCTTCTTGAACTCGTCGAGGTTGTCAAACACCGTCTTGACGACGACATAGACGACATCCGCTGGCACCTTGGCCGAGCTGACGATCGTCGCCTGCACGCCATAGGTTGTCGTCGGATTGGGGTTGTTCGGATACATGCCGCCCGGAATCGTCGCCATCGCGTAGTACGGCTTTTCCTTGACCAGTTTGTCGACGGCCGGCCCGGTCAGCGACACCAGCTTGGCGCCGCAGATCGTCGTCGGATCCTGGATGTTGGCGCGACGGGTGGCCGACGGCATAGAAGAAGCCATCGATCTTGCCGTCGCACAGCGCCGGGCCGTGCTCGTCCGGACGCAACTCGGAGGCCAGGCCGAAGTCGCTCATCTTCCAGCCCATCGCGGCCAGCAGCTCGTTCATTGACGCCAGCGTGCCCGAGCCCGGGTTGCCGACGTTGAAGCGCTTGCCCTTGAAGTCCTCGAACTTGGTGATGTTCGCTTCCTTGCGCGCCACCACGGTGAAGGGCTCCGGATGCAGCGCGAATACCGCGCGCAGTTCGCCCATCGCGCCGTCCTTCTGGAATTGGCCCTGGCCCTTGGTCGCATTGAACTGCACGTCGGACTGCGCGACGCCGAATTCGATCTCGCTCGACTTCAGCAGGTTGACGTTGGCCACCGAGCCGCCGGTCGACTCGACCGAGCAGCGCAGGCCGTGCTTGGCGCGGTCGCGATTGACCAGGCGGCAGATCGCGCCACCGGCCGGGTAGTAGACGCCGGTGACGCCGCCGGTGCCGATCGTGATGAAGCGCTGCGACTGCTGCGCGTTCACGCTTTGCGGCGCGGAGGCGAAGGCGACGAACGCCGACGCGAATGCCGCCGCGCACATGGAAATCTTGAAGTTCATCTGGAAAGTCTCCTGTTGCCCCCAGGGGAGTCGCACCTTAGCGCCCGCCGGCCGGCGGCGCAAGGCGGGACATCCTCGCGGGACGACGCCCGCTGGACCCGGTTCAGCCGACCGCGGCGGTAGCCATGTCCACCGCCTCGACCAGGCGCTCGATCAGCACGTCCATCTCGTCATCACTGATGATGAACGGCGGCGCCAGCAGGACATGGTCGCCGCGGGCGCCGTCGATCGTTCCGCCCATCGGGTAACACGCCAAGCCGAGGTCGAGCGCCGCCCGCTTGACTTTGGCATGCAACTTGAGTGCCGGATCGAAGGGCTCCTTGCTGGAACGGTCGGCGACCAGCTCGATCGCCTGGAACAGCCCCCGTCCGCGCACATCGCCGACGTACGGGTGATAGCGGAACGCTTCGTCGAGTTCGTCGCGCAGCCGTGCGCCCTGCTGCGCGCAGCGCTCGACCAGCTTGTCACGCACCAGCACGCGCTGCACGGCGAGTGCCGCGGCGCAGGCGACCGGGTGCCCGATATAGGTGTGTCCGTGCTGGAAGAAGCCGCTGCCAGCCGCGATCGCATCGATGACATGGCCACCGATCAGCACCGCGCCCACCGGCTGGTACCCGCCTCCGAGGCCCTTGGCGATCGCCATCAGGTCCGGTGCCACGCCCTCCTGTTCGCAGGCGTGCAGGGTGCCCGTGCGGCCCATGCCGCACATCACCTCGTCGAGGATCAGCAGGATGCCGTGGGCGTCACACAGCTCGCGCACGCCGCGGAAGTAACCCGGCGGCGGAGTCAGGCAGCCGCTGGTCGCGCCGCCGACGGTTTCCGCGACGAACGCGATGACGTTCCTGCCGCCGATGCGCGCGATGCGTCGCTTCGAGCTCGGCCACCAGCCGCGCGCCATACTGCTCGCGGCGACTCGCCGTCGCGCTGGTCACGGTAGGCATACGTCGGCGCGACATGCTCGACCTCGATCAGCAGTGGTGCGAACTGCCGGCGTCGCCAGGCATTGCCGCCGACCGCCAGTGCGCCCAGCGTGTTGCCGTGATAGCTGTTGCGGCGTGCGATGAACCTCGCGCGCTGCGGCTCGCCTTTCTCGACGAAGTACTGGCGCGCAAGCTTGAGCGCCGCTTCCATCGCCTCGGAACCGCCGCTGACGAGATACGTGTGCGTGATGCCTTCGGGCGCCTGCGCGATCAGCGTCTGCGCGAGTTCCTCGGCCACTTGGGTTGAGAAGAAGCTGGTGTGGGCATAGGCCAGCGCATCGATCTGCGCGTGCATCGCCGCCAGCACATCGGGATGTCCGTGCCCAAGACAGGACACCGCCGCGCCGCCCGACGCATCGAGGTAGCGGTGACCCGCGCGCGTCAGTGATCCAGCAACCCTCGGCGGACACGGCGATCGGGTACTGCCCGCGCAGTTGCCGATGCAGGATCTTCGATTCACTGTGCATGCGCGAATGATAGGCGCGCACTTCTGCCATGGCGAACGCGCGCTTCAGCGCGCAGGCAGCGCGAACGGCGCGATGTCGATCGTCGGTGTGGCGGCCCGCGACGGCGTCGCAGACCAGGCGTGCGCTGCCCGCCGCCAGCGTCCAACCCAGCGAGCCGTGGCCGACGTTCAGGTACAGGTTCGCGAGCGGCGTGCGGCCGATGATCGGCCGCCCGCTCGGAGTCGCCGGGCGCAGTCCAGCCCACGGCTGCAGGTTGCCGTCGATCACCGAGTAGCCGAGCACTTCGCGCGCGGCCTCGAGCAATGCTCCGATCCGGCGCGGTGGGATCGAGCGGTCGTCGTTGCCGATTTCGACGAAACCCGCCACGCGCACGGCGTCCCCGAGCGGTGCGAACACGATCTTGCGGCGGATGTCGGTGATCGATGCGCGCGGCAGCCTCGCACCAGGGTCGGGGCGGACGGTGATCGAATAGCCCTTCAGCGGCAGCACGGGCAAGTCCAGTCCGGCGCTCTTGCCGAGCGACGCTGCAACGTCGCCCGCCGCCAGCACGAAAGCGTCGGCGCGCAGGGGGCCGGCGTCGGTGATCAATGCGCGCACGCGTCCATCGACGGCGTCGATGCGGTCGACCGTGCGGTCATACTGAATCTCCGCGCCGCGCCGCGCGAGCAGCGCCGCGATCTGCGTGCAGAAAGCACCGCAGTCGGCCGCCGCTTCGGTGGGCGTCCACACGCCGCCCACGAACTGCCCGACATAGCCGGCGATCGCCGGCTCGCGTTCGACGCACTGGGCCGCCGAGAGCACCACCTGGCCGCGCGTGCCGAGTGCCGCCTGGTAGGTCATCTGCGCCCGCGCGGCCTTGAGCGCTGCCGTATCCGGATAGAGCACCAGTTTGCCGCCACGCGTGAAGTCGCACTCGATGCGCTCGCCCTCGATCAGCGGCTCGATGAACTCGCGCGACAACTCGGCGAGCTTCAGCAGGACCTCGGTGGTGTTGCGCGACGCCCGCAGGTTGGCCTGTCGAAGGAATTGAAGCGCCCAGCGCAGCTGCGACCGGTCCGCGCGCGGATGCAGCTTCAACGGCGCGTGTCGCGAAAACAGCAGCCCGGGCAACTTGAACGGGATCGTCCCGTCGGCGAGCGGGGCGACGAAGGCGTAGGACAGCTGTGCGCCGTTGCCCCCACTTGCGCCGAGCCCGGCCGCGGATTCGCGCTCGACGATCGAGACGGCGTGACCTTCGCTCTGCAGGAAGTACGCGGTAGTGAGGCCGACCACCCCGGCCCCGATGACACAGACATGCATGCCGCCAGTTTAGTGGTCGGCGAGAGCGCGTCGCAGTCTCGGCGCAGGCACCGGCCGGGCGCCGGTGCCGATCTACCCTGCAATGAGGTCAGCGGTCGGCTGGGGGCGTCGTGGTGACGATGCGGTTCACCGTGCCGTCGGCGTTGCGGCTGCGATCGACGAACGTGGTGCCGCCGTTGGGCCCGGTCGTGAACGAGTCGATGGCGCCGTCGGCCCCGCGCGTGCGGTCGACGGTCGACGACTTCCCATTGGGTCCCGTGCGCACCGCGTCGAACACACCATCTGCCCCGCGACTGCGATCCACGGTTGACGTGCCTTTCGGCCCGGTGATGGCGGTGTCGATGACTCCGTCACTGCCACGCGATCGATCGAACACGGTGGCCTGGCCGTTCGGCCGCGTGACAGTCTTGTCGACCAATCCGTCGGATCCGTGCGTGCGGTCGGTCGTGGTGACACGCCCGTTCGGCCCGGTCAATGTCTTGTCGACAAGCCCGTCGGATCCGCGACTGCGGTCGGCGGTGCTGACGCCACCGTGGGGTCCGGTGACCGACTTGTCGACGAGACCATCGGCACCTCGCGTGCGGTCGGTTGTCGTCGTCCGGCCGTTCGGACCCGTGACGGCCTTGTCCACCAGGCCGTCGGAGCCACGCGTCCGATCGATCGTGCCGACACCGCCCTTGGGGCCTGTGATGCGCGCGTCAGTCGTCCCGCTGCCATCGCGATACCGATCCACCGAGGACGTACCACCACGGCCAGTACGCACGGCGTCCACGGCGCCGTCATCGCCTCGGCTGCGCTGGACACTGGTGGTTGCCGGCGCATGTTGTCCACCCGTGGCCTGGCGCTGCACGCTGTGCTGCCGCGCTTCGCTTCCATTCACGACCAGCGCCAGCGCCGCGGCGATGACGAGCACCATGGCGCGGAAGTCCTGAAGCGGTGCGGTGAACCGTGTCGTCGTCGTTAATTTCATCGTTTGCTCCTCGTCGGTGACCGGGCCGCCGCGGTGCGCAGCTGGCTGGTGATCGGTGAATGGCAGCGTAGGAGCGCAGGCGGACGGCTGTCCGTTACTCAACTGCGAACGATGTAACGAGCTGTAAAGAGGCCGACTAACGGCGGGCCATGGCGGTGAACAGGACCAGCGTCAGTACGAGAAAGCCGGCCAGTGACCAGCCGGCCAGCGAAATGCCGAAAATCACCGCGCTCGCATCGGAGCAGTCGCCGCTGCCCTTGAGTATGCGTGGCAGCACTTGCGTTAAAGGAAAATTCTCGAGCATCGCGCCGAGACCCGGGCCGCAGGCCAGCGACTCCGGCGCCTGGAACAGACGCACATGCCACGCCGCAATACTGGCCCCGATCAGGGCAATGATGACTCCCGCGACACCAAACGCACGCGCCGAATGCCGCGGCGACCGCCAGGCCGCCAGCAGCGTCATGATGGCGAGCAGCAGGTACGCGATGCGCTGAAAGATGCAGAGCGGACAGGGATTCAGTCCGACGACGTGCTGCATGAAAAGCGCAGCGGCGATCAGGCCGAGCGCTGCCAGCGCCACCGAAACGTAGATCCAGCGCGCGCCGATCGCATCGAGGCGCGCGCGTATCAGATTTGCGCTCATGCCGCGGATGGTACCGGGGTCGGCCGGGCCTCGACACCGCGCGCCTTGACCAGCATATAGATCGCCGGGATCACGATCAGCGTCAGTACGGTCGACGAGATCATGCCGCCGACCATCGGCGCGGCAATGCGTCGCATCACCTCGCTGCCGGTACCGGTGCCCCACATGATCGGCAGCAGGCCGGCGATGATTGCCACCACCGTCATCATCTTCGGCCGCACGCGCTCCACCGCACCTTCGATGATGGCGTCGTAGGTATCCTTCAGTGTCAGTGGCTGCCCCGCTGCCGCGCGCTCCGTCCGTATGCGCTCGAGCGCATGGTCGAGGTAGATCAGCATGACCACCCCGGTCTCGGCGGCCACACCGGCCAGGGCGATGAATCCGACGGCCACGGCAACGCTAAGGTTGTAGTCGAGCAGCCACAGCAGCCAGACCCCGCCCACGAGCGCGAACGGAACCGACAGCATGACGATCAGCGTTTCGGTCAGGCGCCGGAAATTCAGGTACAGCAGCAGGAAGATGATCACCAGTGTCAGCGGAACTACGAGCTTCAGCTTCTCGGTCGCGCGTTCCATGTATTCAAACTGCCCGCTCCACTGCACGGTGTAACCCGGAGCCAAATTCACTTGCTCGCGCACCGCCTTCTGCGCGTCGCGCACGTAGCTGCCGATGTCGCGGTCGCGGATGTCGACATAGATGTAGGCGACAAGCTGCGCATTCTCCGTGCGAAGCGCCGGGGCGCCTTTCGACAGACTCACCTTCGCTAGCTGCCCGAGTGGCACCATCGGTGCTGGCTTGCCCATTTCGCCCTCGGCGGGCACGAGCACCTGCGTCGCAATGGCCTGCGGGTCGCTGCGGTAGTCGCGCGGGTAGCGCACCGCGACACCGAAGCGCTCGCGCCCCTCGACAGTCGTGGTGATCATCTCACCGCCCAGCGCGCTGGCAATCACCTCCTGCACGTCGTTGACACGGATACCGTAGCGGGACAGTTTCTCGTAATCCGGCTCGATGTTTAGGTAGAAGCCGCCGGTCAGTCGCTCGGCAAACGCGCTGGTCGTGCCCGGGACGCTTTTCACCGCGTCTTCGATTTCCTTCGCGAGCCGCTCGATCTCACCGAGATCGCGACCGAAGACCTTGACGCCGATCGGCGTGCGGATCCCGGTCGACAACATGTCGGTCCGCGCCCGGATCGGCATCGTCCATGAGTTCGCGATACCCGGCAGCTGCAGCGCCTTGTCCATCTCGGCAATCAGCTTGTCCGTCGTCATGCCCGGCCGCCACTGCGCTTCGGGCTTCAGGTTGATCACGGTCTCGAACATCTCGACCGGCGCCGGATCGGTGGCCGTGATGGCGCGCCCTGCCTTGCCGAACACGGATTCGACTTCCGGGAAGCTCTTGATGATTCGGTCCTGCGTCTGCAGCAGCTCGGAGGCCTTGGTCACCGACATGCCGGGCAGCCCCGTCGGCATGTAGAAAAGCGTCCCCTCGTTCAGCGTTGGCATGAACTCGGACCCGAGCCGCGATGCCGGGATCCAGGAGACACCGAGGACGACCAGTGCGATCAGGATCGTCACGACGCGGTAACGCAGTACCACCTCAATTATCGGCCGGTAGATCCAGATCAGGAAGCGATTGATGGGGTTCTTCTTCTCCGGCATCACCTTGCCGCGAATGAACAGGAGCATCAGCACCGGCACCAGCGTGATTGAGAGCAGTGCGGCCCCCGCCATTGCGAAGGTCTTCGTGTACGCCAGCGGCGCGAACATCCGGCCTTCCTGCGCCTCCAGCGTGAACACGGGCAGGAACGACACCGTGATGATGAGCAGGCTGAAGAACAGTGCCGGGCCGACCTCCACGCAGGCGGCGCGAATCAGCGGCAGGCGCGGCGCATCGGGCGGCGCGCGCTCGAGATGCTTGTGCGCGTTTTCGATCATCACGATGGCAGCGTCGATCATTGCGCCGATCGCGATAGCGATCCCGCCCAGGCTCATGATGTTCGCGTTGATGCCGAGCCAGCGCATCGCGACGAACGCCATCAGCACGCCGACCGGCAGCATCAGGATCGCGACCAGCGCGCTGCGCGCATGCATCAGGAACACGACACAGACGACGGCAACGATCACCGCCTCCTCGGCCAGCGTGCGCTTCAGCGTGTCGATTGCCCGCTCGATCAGTTGCGAGCGGTCGTACACCGTCTCGATCTTGACGCCTTCGGGGAGACCGGTGGCGATCTCCTTGATGCGCAGCTTGACGTTTTCAATGACGTCGATGACGTGCGTGCCATAGCGCGCAACCACAATGCCGCCGACCACCTCGCCAGTGCCGTTCAGTTCGGCGATGCCGCGGCGTTCGTCCGGGGCGAGTTCGATGCGTGCGACGTCCGAGAGCCGCACCGGCACGCCCTTCTCGGCACGCACCGTCAGCTTCGCGAGATCCCCAGCGCCGCGCAGGTAGCCGATGCCACGCACCATGAACTCTGTCTCCGCCATCTCGACGATCCGCCCGCCGACATCGCGGTTGCTCATGCGGATCGTTTCGATGATCTTCGACAGCGGCAGGTTGTATGCCTGCAGCTTGCGCGGATCGACCGTGACCACGTACTGCTGCACGAAGCCGCCGATCGAGGCCACCTCCGACACGCCAGTCGCCTTCCACAGCTGGTACCTGATGAACCAGTCCTGCAAAGTGCGTAACTCGGCCAGCGAACGATTGGCCCCGGTGACGACGTACTGATAGACCCAGCCTACGCCCGTGGCATCGGGCCCGAGTGTCGGGGACACGCCTGAGGGCAGACGCGCTGTCGCCGCACTGAGGTACTCGAGCACGCGCGAACGTGCCCAGTAGATGTCGGTGCCGTCCTCGAAGATGATATAGACGAACGATGCGCCGAAGAACGAGAACCCGCGCACGACCTTCGAGCGCGGGACACCGATCATCGCCGTCGTCAACGGGTAGGTGACCTGGTCCTCGACGACCTGCGGCGCCTGGCCTGGAAACTCGGTAAACACGATGACCTGCGCGTCGGACAGATCCGGGATCGCGTCCACCGGAGTCTTGAGCACAGAATAGACGCCGGCGGCGACGGCGAACGCGGTTGCCAGCAACACCAGGAAGACGTTGCGGAGCGACCAGTCGATCAGACGAGCGAGCATGAACTCTTCCTCAGTGCTTGCGCGCTTCGGGCTTCGGGCTCGAGGCGGAGGAAGGGATCGTGGTCGAAGTCACGGGCTTCGGCGC
>CAWEPP010000020.1:0-9183 GCA_963810985.1 uncultured beta proteobacterium | reverse complement strand
GGCCTTCATTTCGAACCGGACGCGGTCTCCCGGCTTGATCGATTTGGGCGCGGCACCCGGCTCGAGGCCGAACTCCATCTCCATGCGTGGCCACTTGAGCGAAGGGATAGCATCGTGGTCGAGCGTCACCTTGTTGCCGGCGACGTCGAGCTCGATCACCGCACCCTCGCCACTCGTCGAGCCGCCGCCTGCCGCTGTGTTCTTGTCGGCCGAGAAGCCGCCGAGCGCCGCTTTCAGGTTGCTCTCGGAGTCGATCAGGAAGTTGGCGCGCGTACCACGGCTTCGCCGTCCTTGACGCCGGACAGCACTTCGACAAAGCCGTCGCCCCGGCTGCCCAGCTTGACGTCGCGCGGCTCGAAGCGACCTTCGCCGATGGCCACCAGCACCACCTGCCGCGTGCCGCTGTCGATCACGGCCGAATCAGGCACGGTCAGCACTTCACGCCGTGGACCGGCGTCGATCTTCACGGTGCCGTACATGCCTGGCTTCAACTCGCCCCGCGGGTTGGCGAGTTCGATCCGCGCGCGCACCGTGCGCGTCTCCGTATTCAGCGTCGGGTAGATGAACGTCACCTCCCCGGGAAAGGTCCGGTCCGGGAAAGCACCGACGCTGAGCGTCGCGCGCGTTCCCACCTTCACGAGCGAAACTCCTGCTCGAATACGTCGCCGATCAGCCACACGCGCGACAGGTCGGCGATCTGGAACAGCGCCTCGCCCGGCATGAAACGCATCCCGGCCACCGGCGGTTCCTTCACGACCACGCCGGACACCGGCGACACCATCGTCATCGTGCGGCGCGGCTCGCCACCTTCCCTGCAGCCGCCCGAGCTGCTGCTCGCTGATATCCCAGTTGCGCAGTCGCTCCAGGCCGCACTGGCGAGGTGGCCCACGCCGACCTGCGCTTCGGCGGTCCGCAGCCGCCCATCGCCTTCGACGCACTGTAGCGCGACCAGATACTCACGCTGTGCAGACACCAGTTCCGGGCTGTAGACCTCCGCCAGTGGCTGACCTCGCGCAATCGGCTGGCCGGTCGTGTTGACGTAGAGCTTCTCGATCCAGCCTTCAAACTTGGGCGCCACCGTGTACTGACCGCGCTCGCTGATCTCGATCGTTCCGACCGCCCGCACCTCGCGTGCCAGCGCGCGCTTGCTCGACGGTCTCGGTGCGGACGCCGAGCGTCTGGATGCGGTCGGCCGAGACCTTCACCGTGCCCGCACCGTCGCGCTCCTCGCCTTCGTACACGGCGATGTAGTCCATCCCCATCGGATCCTTCTTCGGTGTCGGCGATGTGTCCGGCAGGCCCATTGGGTTGCGGTAGTAGAGGAGCTTCTTTCCACCGGACTTGGCCGTGGCGTCGGCGCGCCGCTCGCCGCGTCCTGGGGCGCCGCGCGCGTTTCCACCGCGTCCGAGCCAGTAGCCGGCGCCGAGTGCCACCGTCACCGCGAATGACGACTCCGATGAAGGTTTTGGCGTTCATAGGTCCTCCCCGACGAGGCGTTCGATCTCGGCGAGCCTCATCTGCTGTTCCAGCTCGACCTTGAGCAGGTCGAGCCGCGTGCGCCGGATCTGGCGCTGGGCATCCAGCAGCGTCGCGAAGTCGACGCGCCCGGTCTGGTAGCCGACCAGCGCCGACTCGAAAGTCAACTCGACCTGAGGCAACAGGGTGGAGCGCAGGATCTGGCCCTGTTCGCGCAGCGCATCGAGTGCGGCCCAGTTCTGGCCGAGTTCAGACTGCACTGCAGCGCAGCGGCGTCGCGGCGAGCGGGGCGGCGCCGCTCATGGCCTGTGCCTCGTTCACGTTGGCGCGGATCACGTCGGTCTGCCACGGGATGTTGATTTCGATCATCACCTCGTAGTCGGTCAGCCGCGTCCCCTGCTGGATCAGACCCAGGCCAACGCCAAGATCCGGCACGCGATTGGCGCGCATCAGTTCCGCACTGCGCTCCGCAGCCGTGATCTGGGCCGAAGCTAAGAGCCAGAGTCGGATTATTAGCGCTGGCATCGCGGACCAGCCCGGCGAAATCGAGCGCACGCTGTCGGCACCTGCCGCAGTTCGCGCGGATCCGCCAACGGCGCATCGGCCGGACGCGCGAGCACACCGTTGAGCCGCGCCGCCGCCTGGCGCCGCTCCGAACCGAACATCACCAGGTCCGAGCGCATCGTCGTCAGCTCGGTCTGCGCCTTGATCGCGTCCTGCTGCGGCGCGAGGCCGCTGCCATAGCGCGACGCGCCACCTGTTCGAGATCGGTCATCAGTGCGCGCAGCTGCTCGGTCACGGCCTGCGCCTGCCCCGCGTACCAGTACTGGCTGTAGGCCACCTGGCGCGCATGCGTATGTCGGCCACGGTCGCGCTGCGGCGCGCGTCGGCCGACCGCGGCTTCGGCCGCCGCGATGCCGCGCCGCAGTTCGCGCTTGTCGCCGAGCGGGAACATCTGCCGCAGCGAGTAGCGCGTGTTGCCGGCGTTGGCCGGCGACAGCGTCGGCTCCGCTGATCGGAATGTCGCGCAGCTCCATCTGCAGGATCGGATCCGGCAGCGCTCCGGCACCGCGCAGGCGCTGCTGGGCTGCGTCGGCCTCGAGCGACATCGCTCGCAGCTCGGGATTGCGCGTTTCGAGAATGTCGAGCACTCCCGTGAGGCTCGCGCCGAGCTCGGCCGCAGGCGGTTTGGGTCCGACGACTGGGCCGCAGGCGCCTCGGACGCGAGCTAGCAGTGCGAAGTCAGCAATGCGCAACGCAAAAAGAATCGATGTCGTTGCACGGGAACCTCCGGTCGAGGCGAGCTCGCCGCGACGGCGAGCGCAGCAATCAGCGCGTAGACATGCGCGCGGACCGGAGGGCTAGAGCAGGAGTCGGGACAGCCGCGTGTACAGCGGCTCGGGTGGAGCTTGGTCCAGGATGTAGCTAGGACGGTGAAGGATTACGCGCGGCGCGATGTCGCTGTGCGTGTACGAAGGTGCTGCGACCCAATCGCCGCCAGGCAGGTCCGCGGCACGTGGCTGGGCACCCGGATCGTCCTGCGGACAATGGGTCGAGCCCAGTTCCCCGGCCGGCACCGACGCGTCGACCCCGTGCTGTGGACACGGCGCCTCGGCCGCCAATGGCTGCGACGCTGCCCCGCACCGGCGCCTTCGCGACGCAAACGCCCATCGCCGCGCACGCATTGCTCGCGACGAGCGCTAATGCCAGCACGCCGGCCGCAACGCGTTTCGCGCGGCGAGTACGGAATTCCGAAAAGCTTCAGGGTCAGCATCGAGCGAGCAGTATCGGGAGCGCGGGTCCGACAACCTTGACTGTAGTCAAGCACCCCCTGGACCGATAGTCTATTTGGCCGGTTCGATCCGGGTTACTACGAGGTTCTCGCCAGACTTTTCGAGGGCGAAGCGGACCTTGTCGCCCTCCTTGAGGTTGGCGAGCAGCGCCGGATCCTTGACTGGAAACGCCATCGTCATGGCAGGCATGTCAAAACCCGTCAGAGGCCCATGCGCCAGCGTCACGCGCCGTGTCTCCTTGCTCACGCGCCGCACCTGGCCGTCGTACATCTCGGCGGTCGCCGCTTTCGTCGCCGAAGTGCCGTGTGCATGCGTCGCCGCCGATTGCGCCGATACCGGCAACGCCAGCACCCAGGCACACGCAACCGCCGCGAGTGAAACCACTTTCATTGCTGCCTCCGTCACGGAAAGCGCCGATTCTGCCCCAGCGTCCCGACCCGTCCTTGCTCCATGTCACCTCATGCCGGCCGCTGCGCGTTTCTCGTGCACGCCGGGCGACCAGTGGCTCTTGATATAGGCCAGCGTCGCGACGATGTCGTCATCGCTCATACGGTCGCCAAACCCCGGCATGTCGGACTGATAGCCCGGCGGCGCATGCTTCGCGATCCCGTACTTCGTCACCTCGAACAGCACCACGTCATCATGGTGCCACGTATGCCCGCTGTCGTCGTGCGGTGGCGCCGGCAAGCGCCCCTGCGCATTGCGCGACTGCCAGTCAGGCTGGCCTTCGAGCCGCGCGCCATGGCACGCGGCGCAGTGCTGCTTGTACAGCGGCTCGCCCAGGGCGACAAGCGCGCGATCGGTGTGATCGATGCTGGGCTCGCGCGTGATCCACCAGGCGGCCGCGGCGGCGAACAGCACGGCCACGATCGCCAGCAGCCCCAGCGTCGATCGCTTCATCAGCGGCGCGCTAAACGGTTACGTATGGCCCCTCCCGTCTTGCGGGATTTCGGCGCCGAGCCCGAGTCATCCCGCTCGAGCGCTTCGAGGATCGGGCATTCCGGGCGCTCGTCGCCGTGACAGTGCTCAATCAGGTGTGACAGCGCGCCCGCGATTGCCTGCAGTTCCGTCATGCGCGCTTCGAGGTCCCGCAGATGGTCCTGCGCAAGCCGGCGTACTTCGCGGGCCGGGCGACGCTGGTCCTGCCACAGTGACAGCAGTGTCTTGATGGTATCGGTCGGAAATCCGACGTCGCGCGCCCGCCGCACGAAGGTCAGCAGGTGCACGTCCGTGTCCCGGAAGTTGCGATAGCCGGACTGGCTACGCACAGCCTTCGGCAACAGCCCGATCGCCTCGTAGTGCCGGATCATCTTCGCGGAAATACCGGATACCTTCGCGGCCTGGCTGATGTTCACCGATCGTTCCTCAGTGATGGGTATGGGCGAGTGCGTGCCCGCGCCCCCGTGCGATCAACCAGCGGTTGATCGGATAGGCCGCGACACCGGCGACTGCCAGAGCCAGGCCCAGGCTGCCCCAGAACAGCCATGAGTCGAGGGACGCGTCCATTGCGCCCGGGATCATCCACATCAGCAGATTGTCCACGATCTCCATGACCGTGATCGACGCGGTATCGGCCGCCAGAGCGAGGCGCGTCGCAGCTCGGACTCCATAGCCGGCGCGCAACAGCGGGACCATCGTCAGCGCATAGCCGGATACAAAGGCGAGTGCAATCGCCACCGCAGTCGTCTCGACGTTGCCCCATCCCAGTGCCGTGCCCAGGACCATGCCGGCGACTTCGCCGATCGCACAGCCTGCAAGACAGTGCAGAGTCGCCAAGAGGGCGATGCGTTGCAAGGAAGCGCCCGATCCATGATGCGAATGTGCAAGGCTTGGGATGTGCGGTGAATGTTGAACGTGTTCCATAGCCGGACTCCGGGGTTGAGGTGTGGAGTCGTTATGCTCAAGCTTCCAACGATGGCAAGGTCAAGTCCCCAGGCAACTTCGCCGCGGTACCGACTTCCGGCCCGGCGGCCTCACTTGCTCTGCTTCCATGGGAATGCCCGCATGAACCAGGACGGTACGACGGCCTTCACCGATGCCGCCGCAACGTGGAATCGCCGCTTCGAAGGCGACGAACTCCTGTTCGGCGCCGAGCCCAACGAGTGGCTACGGGAGCAGGTTGCGGTCTGGCCGCCCGGCGGAAGGATCCTCTGCGTCGCCGACGGCGAAGGTCGCAACAGCGTGTGGCTGGCGCGGCAAGGGTTCGTGGTGGACGCATTCGACATCGCCGAGGTCGGCGTGGCCAAGGCGCGGCAATTCGCGGCGCGACAGGGCGTGACCGTGAACTACAGCGTCGCGGACTGCGCTACCTACCCCTGGCCCAAGGCCAGCGTCGACGGGGTGGCCGCGATATTCATCCAGTTCGCCGACCCCGCACAACGCGCGCGACTCTTCGCGCACATGAAGGACAGCCTGAAGGCCTGGCGGCATTCTCGTTCTGCAGGGCTACACGCCCAAGCAGCTCGAGTACCGCACAGGCGGCCCGCCGTATGTGTCGCACCTTTACACGCCCGAACTCCTGCGCGCGGCATTCGCAGATCTCGAAATCCTCGAATTGCGCGAGTACGAGGCTGATGTAGCGGAGGGCACTGGCCATTGCGGCCGGTCCGCGCTGATCGGCCTCGTGGCAAGAAGGCGCTAAGAGCCTGTGACGATGCGGACGCGCACCGGTTCCGACGCATGGCTCGGCAGCATGCTGGTAAGCCTGCAATTCATTCTGCTGGCGTGGCTCGCCTTCAAGGGCGCCGGGGGCCTCGTGGCGGGCCGATCGCCGATCGATGCCGTCATCGCTGCGGGCGCCGCGATCGCGTTGGGTCTGTGGGCGCTCTCGGCCAACCGGTTGGGCAACTTCAACATCCGACCGCTGCCCCGTGCGGGAGGCCAGCTGATACAGCACGGGCCATATCGGTGGATCCGACATCCCATGTACAGCGCGCTCCTGCTGGCAGGGGCGGCGGCGGCACGCGTCGCGGGGGACGTGGAGACGTGGCTGGTACTGGTGGCACTCGCCGTCGTGCTCGTGATCAAGGCCAACGTAGAGGAACGCGGAATGGCCGAGCGATATCCGGCGTATCGCGAGTACCGGCAGCGCACGCGGCGCTTCGTGCCGGGCCTGTACTGAACCCTCCGATGCCGCCCGGCTGCAGGCGACGGGCATGGGGAACGTCGCCTGCCGAGGCCCCTCCTGCACGACAATGCCTCGATGGCGCCGCCAATGCCCGCGCCTTCTCGTTCAGTTCATCAGCACATTGACGATGGCATTGCCGATGCCCATCAGGGCCGCGCCGGAAATCAGGCCGGCGCAGATCGGCTCCAGGCCTTCGACCCAGAACTCGTGGCCGCGCGTGCCCTTGGCCGGGTAGCGCCGGCCCATGATCCAGAAGATCAGCGCGCCGACGAACATGGCGAAGGTCGCCTCGGGCGGCAGCACGACGCCGAGGCCGATGGACACCGCGGACAGCGGGAAGCGGCCCTTGGTCACGATCTTCGCGATCTCGATCGCCGCCGCGCTGATGGCCGCCACGATCATCGAGACGACCGCCGATGTAGGCAGCGCGCTCACACCCTTGGCGATGATCTCGGCCACGCCCTTCCACTGCAACGCGGCCGGGAAACGCGAACTGCTCCGACACCATCGTGGCCGTCGAGCGCACGCCATTGGCATCCGGCTGCAGGAACAGCAGGAAGAACAGCGGCACGCAGGCAAGCGCGCCGGCAAAGATGCCGATCACGTGGCCGATCGCCTGCTGGCGCGGCTTGCCGCCGAGCATGTAGCCGGGCTTGATGTCCGACAGCAGGTTGGCCGCAGTTGGCGGCGATCTCGGCCGTCATCGCCGCCGGGATCAGGTTGCTGGCCGGATTGGTGCGGTCGATCGCGCCCATCGTGAACTGGGTGATCTTCGACATCGAGCCGGTCGGCGTCCACGAGGTCAGCGCCATCGAGTTGGTGCAGATGACCGACAGCACGAAGATCAGCGGCAGCGAGATGAAGGCGAGCAGCCACGGCACGCCGAAGAACTCGTGCGTCACCCAGGCGCCGAGCACGCTGAAGAGCGGAATGCCGACGACCGAGATCCACAGCGGAAACTCGATGTGCTTCAGCACATCGGCGCCCTGCTCCCTGCTCGCTGCGCTTGAAAAGCCCCTTGAAGATCTCCGGCCGCCCGAGCAGGCTGACCAGCGAGCCGACCACCATCATCGTCACGCCCCACCACAGCGACCACTGGTTGACGATCTCGGCGCGCGAGATCGGCACCACCGCGCCGGTCGGGCCGACGCGCGCGACGATGTCGCCGGCCTGGATCATGATCGGCGCGAGGATGACGAAGTTGATGAACGCGCCGAGCAGGCAGCTCGTGGCCACCGCGATCCCCATCAGCCCGCCCACGCCCAGCATCGCCGCATCGAGCGTCAGGCGCAGCCCGAGCTGGCGGATGTCGGTGCCGAGAATCGTGGGGATCCATCCGTTCACCTTGGTGGCCGCGGCGTAGTAGTAGGTGTCGAGCCGCTCGTGGAAGGTCCACGGCTCCTTCATGCCGGCCCACTGGTCCAGGCGCAGGATCTTGAACTGCAGCAGCTTCATCCAGCCGTCGCTGATGATGGCCTGGTACAGGCCCGTGACGAGCGCCGTGATGCCGAGCAGGCGCGCCTTGAACATGCCGGCGTGGGCGGCCCCGGTGTAGAGCGCGTCGAGCACCACGCCGCTGGCGCGCCCCTCGGGAAACGGCAGCTGCTCGTCGTTGATGAAGCGCCGCTTCATCGGAAACGCCAGCAGCACGCCGATGATCGAGACGACGCACATCCAGATGATCATGTGCCACCACGGAATGATCCTGTCCGGTGACCAGCATGTAGGCCGCGAGGCTGGAAATCATCGGGCCGATCATGTAGCCGGCCGCGGTCGCGATCGACTGCGTGCAGTTGTTCTCGAGGATCGTGAAGTCCTTGGCGAACCCGGCGCTCGCCATGATCCGGTAGATCGCGAAGGCCAGGATCACCGCGGTCAGGCCGACGCCGATGCTGATGCCGGTCTTGGCGCCGATGTACATGGCGGTGGCCGCCAGCACGCCGCCGAGCAGGAAGCCGGTGATCGCCGAGCGGATCGTCAGCTGCGGCATGTCGCCGCGGATAGACGTTCTTGAACCACCACTCGTCCTTCTGCGCCCGCGTCCAGGTGCGGATCTGTTCTTCGTCGAGCTGTAGCAGCGCCATGGTGTCGGTTTCCTCTGGTCGCTGCTACTTGGCCGCCTTGGCTTCCGCAGCCTTGACCTTGCACCTGAACGACAGGGAATTCACGTTCTGCTTGAGACAGGCCGCAACCCGCCCGCCACCGGGTTGGACGCCAGGGCAGTAGGCATGAATGTCATCCTCGCAGGCCTTGTCGACTTCCTTCAGCAGTTCTGTCATTTTGGCGACGTGCTCTTTGCACGGCACCGACAGTTGCGCCTTGTTGGTCTCGAGGCACGCCGCAACCTGCCCGTCGCCCGCTTTCGCCTGCGGACAGAACTTCGCCAGATCGGCGCGACAGCCTTCCTGCGCCCAAGCCGCGGCGCCTGTCAGCGCGAAGGCCATGAACAAGGCAGCGCCGATCAGGCGGGCCGCAAGAGACATGATGGTGTTCACTGTTCTTCTCCCGATGAGTTCGCGATTTTCGGCACCCTCAACATGACCGTGGTCGAACGCGCGCGGGATTGTGGCATCCGGGCGGTGCGGGCTAAACCCCTTGCGTCGATTCGCGGAAGCTCCTGGGCACACCGCTGAACGTGACCGTCTTGAACGGCCAGGCCTAAGCCAGCCACGTACCCAGGAACGATGCCAGCTCGGCTTCGAGACCACTTGCCAGCTAACTTGGGCTGTCTGTCCCAATCCCCTGGTCGCCCGGCAGCGGGACGACGCGGCCGGCGCGGGATAGGGC
>CAWEPP010000019.1:0-41237 GCA_963810985.1 uncultured beta proteobacterium | reverse complement strand
CTCGTGCGAGCGGAGGGACTCGAACCCTCACGTCTTGCGACACCGGGACCTAAACCCGACGTGTCTGCCAATTCCGCCACGCTCGCGTTGCCCACGTGCCAGTGTCGCGGAATGGCGTATTGGGACGGCCCGTGGGCGAGTGAGGCGCGCCGGCGCGGCACGGGTGCAAGCCGCATCAGGACGGGCGCCGGCGGGTGCGCTCTCCGTTGTCTCCCGCGATTGCCCGGCGCGCACATGGTGATCGTCCGCGCCGGCGACGAGGTGTACCTCTACGGCAGCACCTTCGGCGCGGGCTCGACCGCGTGGGTCGAGCGCCTCGACGCGACGACACTCGAAGCCGATCGCGCGCTGTCGACATCCTCGCGGGCGGTCCCTGGTGGCCGGGCGGCATCGCCGCGCACGCGAACGGCTCACTACACGTCGTGCACGGTCGGTGGGCGCACCGGCTCTCGGTCGACCTGCGTCCGCAGGCGGCGCGCGAATTGCCGCAGGATCGCGCGTACAACTCCTTCGTCGTACTGCCGGACGGTCACCTCGTCACCAAGGATCTCGTGATGGACGGCCGCGCGCCCTCGCGACTGGTGGTGCTCGATCCCGATTCGCTCGAGATCGTCGCCGGCGAGGTCGCCGCTCCCGAAGCCTCGATCGCACGGCTCTCGGCCGACCGCGACGTCGTCTATCTCGTCGGCGATCACTCCGTCTTCCGCTACCAGTGGGATGGTCGACGCTTGGCCCTCGATGCCGACTGGTCGTTCCGCTATCGCACCGCGGCAGACCAGTCCTACGGATGGGATCCGGTGATCGCCGGCGGGCACGTGTGGTTCATGGACAACGGCGCACACCGCTACGCGGGCACGATGCGCGACCGCGGCGTCGCTTCGGGCCCCGTGCACCTCGTGCGAGTCGCGGTCGACGACGCCCGGGATCACGAGCTCGTGGAGATCTCGGGACTCGTGGGTGGCGCGGTGACGAATCCGCCGCTGTACGACGCAACGTCGCGCATCGCAGTCGGGTACGACTCGGCGAACGGAGTCCTCGCCGCATTCCGGTTCGACGGCGCACTCGCACCGCTCTGGCGTGTCGACCTCGATACGGCCGGACACCTCGCGTGGTATCCGGACGACGGAACGCTCGTCGCCTACGACCATCACGAGACCGAGGACCTCGTCTTCCTCGACCTCGCGACGGGCGAGGAGCGCGGCCGCGCGCCGACGGGTAGCCCGATGCAGAGCGTCGTGTTCCCCGCGGCGGTCGACGGCGCCGTCTACTACGCGTCGTTCTCGACAGTCGCGCGCGTCGGTTAGTGGCGCAGGCTGCTCGCGGCCCCGGCGGCCAGAGCGAGGCACAACGGCCCGAGGAACGCGCGGTCGTTCCGGCGGAACCGCGTCGAGTTCGACCCGGGTGACACGAGGTCCGTGCGTCCGCGCGAGGCCGAGGAAACCACGAGTCGCGAGCACCGCCGCGACCGTCGGCGCGTCCCAAGGTGCCGACGCGCGACGTGCGCGACGGCAGGCCCGCGACGAGGCCGGCCGCGCTGCCGAGCAACCCGGCGACGGCGAAGCAAGCCATTGGTGAGGGTGTGACCGGCGTGCCGACGATGTTGTCGGTGAGTGCCGTTTCGTCGGCGAAGGGCCACGTGCTTCCGAGACCCCAGGCCACGTGGAGCGCGCCGATTGCGGCGAGCGTGGCGCATCGTCGCAACGCGGGGCAGGTCACTCGGCATCGGTCGCAGTCTCGCCGATCCCGACTTGCATCCGTGACGGTGCCGAATAAGAATCATTCTCATTATGTGTCGCCGGCCGAACCTCGTTGTGCGGGCGTTGGTGCTCGTCGCGGGCGGGGCGCTCGTGCTCGGGGCGTGTGGTGGCGGCGACGACGGTGCCGCCAACAGCAGCAGCCAGGTTCCCGTCGTCGCGGCCTTCTACCGCTCGTGGAAGCGGTGCGACAGGTCGGCGGCGACGCCGTGCGGGTCACCGACCTGACGCCGGCCGGCGCCGAACCCCACGACCTGGAGCTCACGACGTGGCAGGTCGACGCACTCGAGGATGCCGATCTCGTCGTGGCGATGGGCCACGACTTCCAGCCCGCGGTCGAGGACGTCGCGCGCCGCCGGGCCGAGGACCAGACCGTGTTCGTCCTCGACGACCTGTCGATCGACGTGGGCGACAAGTCGGTGGAGAAGGGCGGGGTCGAACGCGCTCGATCCGCACGTCTGGCTCGACCCGAAGCTGATGCAGGAGATCGTCGCGACGGTCGCGGAGTCGCTCGGTCGAGTCGACCCGGAACACGCGGCGTCGTACTCGGCGAATGCGGAGGCGTACTCCGAACAACTGGCCGCGCTCGACCAGGAGTACGCGCAAGGGCTCGCGGATTGCGCACGCGACGAGATCGTGACGGCGCACGAGGCCTTCGGCTGGCTCGCACGGCGCTACGGCCTCGAGCAACATGCCATCGCCGGCATCGCCCCGGACCAGGAGCCGTCGGCGGAGCGGATCGCCGAGCTCAGCGACCTCGCCGAGCGAGATGGTGTGACGACGATCTTCACCGAGACGCTCGTCTCGCCGCGTGTGGCCGAGACGCTGGCGCGCGAAGCGGGCGGCCTGAAGACCGCGACGTTGAACCCGCTCGAGGGTCTCGGCAACGACGAGATCGACGCCGGCGCCGACTATCTCTCCGTGATGCGCGACAACCTGCAGTTGCTGCGCGACGCGGTCGGTGCTCGTGATCTAGGAAGGCCGCGGAAGCACCGCCGCGGCCGCCGCGGCGTCGGCGGGGTCGAACGCGACGATCGCGAGCGGCAGCCGCCCGACTCCGCCACCTTCGAATTCAGGTCGGCGACCCGTTGCAGCGTTGCGGGATCGACGCCTTCGATGCCGTGCAGCGCGAAGCCGACCAACGGGGACTGCAAGCGGAAGTAGAGGTCGGGCGCCCGGCGTCCTGCAGCGCGGGTACAGCTCGCGCTGCCCGGCCTGGAGCTCGGCTTCCTCGGCTGCGCTGAGCGGCGACGTGTTCCACAGCACCATTGCGCCCGGGAGGTCGGCGAGGAGGCTGAGCGACTGTCCGAGCTCGACGACATACCAGACCTCGTCGACGGTCTCGGGCCGTGCGGTGCGGGAGTAACCGAACTGGTAGCCCAACCCCTCGTCGACTTTCACGGGGACGCCGTCGCGATCAACTCGTTGACGATCGCCGCGCTCGATCCCGATCAGCGGGATGTCGGCATCGCGGACGAGGATCCGCGAGGTTGCTCCGACTCGACCGTCGACCGCGGCCAGGGCGTCGCGGTGATGTGTTCCGCCGGGCTCACGTTGGGGGTATCCACGATCCGGATCGTGAGCGTGACCGATGCGACGAGCACGATCGCCGCGAGCC
This sequence comes from uncultured beta proteobacterium, assembly GCA_963810985.1. GTDB lineage: Bacteria > Pseudomonadota > Gammaproteobacteria > Burkholderiales > Burkholderiaceae_F > JALORV01. Next base: position 37,865 of record CAWEPP010000019.1, on the reverse strand, counting down.
CGACGCCCGCGAGTCGCGGCGCGAGCGTCGAAGCGGTCGAGATCGAGGGCGAGCCACACGCACCACACGAACGTGAAGACGACGAGCAGCGCGAGGGTGCGCGCCAATAGAAGACGTAGCGCTCGGCATCGCCGATGACGCGCGCCAGCGCGACGAAGCCGACGACGGTGAGCGTCACCGTCAAGGCCAGCAACTCGACCGATCCCGCGGCGGCGTCGAACGCAGATCGCGAGCACGGCGCCGAGTAACAACAGTGCGGGAACCATCAGCCACCACGGCGACGCGCCGACGACCGTGTTGCCGAAGCCTTCGAGGCGATGGTGGCCACCGAGCCAGGGCGGCGGTAACTCGAACTCCTCGGCGAGGATGCGGCCCGCCGACCGCGTTCCGAGGGATGGCTCGCCGGACTCGGTCAGCGAGCGCGCGAGCGTGTGGAGGTTCGACGGGTGCACGAACTCGTTGATGACGGGCGGCAGCCACAGCAGCACGAGCCCCAGCACGGACCACTGCACGGGCCCGCGCCAAGCGCGACCAGGCGGCGCCCGTGTGCGCGATGCAGAACGCGAGCGCGGCCGGGAGGCTGCGGCGACGAGCGGGAGGTAGCCGATATGGGCCTGGACGAGGACGCTGCCGACGAGCGCGATTCCGACGAGGGCGCGTGGATGACCGGTCGTGAACACCCAGGCGAGCAGCACGAACAGCAGGAACAGCGGGTAGGCGACGTTCGGGTTCCAGGCGTTGAGCACCATCGACGGTCCGGTCGCGCCGTACGCGAGCCCGACGAACGCCAGTGAGGCGAGCAGGCGCGAGGCCACCGGTTCGCCACGCAACGAGCGCGATCGCTGCAACGGTCAGTCCTTGCGCGAGCACGTTGCCCACGACCGTTGCCCACGCCGGTCTCCCGAACAGCCCTGACACCGGCGCTATTGCAGTAGACCGCCGGTCCCGGATGGTTCCACCCGAACCGGCTGTATGCGCCGACGAGGGGGATGTCGGACGACCAGACGTCGCGGACGCGCAGATCCATCAGCGTGAAGTCGCCGACCGGGACGTCGTGGCGACCGGCGCGGACCACGATCGCGACGACGAACGGCAGGATCGCGACGAGCGTCGCCGCGACCGCAACGCGCGCCGCGGCGCGTTCGTTTCGGGGGGCGAACCATCGACGCCCGGTCATCGGTGTCCACCGTATGATCCGCAATCGTGGCCGGTCCGACGACGCGCGTGCGTGGCTTCGGCCCGCGACTCGTGTGCGTCGTCCTGGCCGGAGCGGTCCTGCGCCTGCTGTACGACGTCGTCGTGTTGCACCGGCTGCACCTCGGAATCGACGCGAGCTGGTACTACCTGGAGGGCGGCGTCATCCGGCACGAGCACGCGTTCGCCGATCCGGCCGTCTTCGCGACCCAGCGCGCCGACGCGCGGCGTGGCCACCGCTCTATCCGGCGTTCCTCGCCCTGGTGCAGTCGGTCGCGGGCGACTCGATACGCGCTGCGCAACTCGCGGGCGTCGCGACCGGTAGCGTGACGGTCGTGTTGACCGGGCTGATCGGGCGCCGGATCGCCGGGACGCGGATCGGACTCGTGGCTGCCGCGCTCGCCGCCATCAGCCCGATCCTGATCGCGGCGGACGGTTCGCTGATGGCCGAGACGGTCTTCGTCCCGCTCGCGCTCGGCACGATGCTGCTGGCGTTGCACGCGGCTCGGGCAGGCAACGCGTGGCTGTGGGGCGCATCCGGCGCGCTGGCGGGATTGGCCGCGTTGACGCGCGCCGAAGGGCTGCTGCTCGTGCCGTTCGTGATCGGACCGGTTGCCTGGAGCGGTCGTCGGCGCGGCTGGCGTGCAGCTGCCGTCGCGCTCGTCGTCGCGGGCGCGGCTACGGCCGTCGTCGTCGCGCCGTGGGTCGCGCGGAATGCCGCGCGCGTCGACGTGCCGATGATCGCGACGGTTTCGTCGTCGACCGCGATCGCTGGCGCGAACTGCCGACCCACGTATGCGGGTGACGACCTCGGATCGTGGGAGTTCGCATGCATCCGCGACGACCTGCGCGTCACGACGACCGAGCACGACTGGACGTCGACCATCCGTCGAGACGGGCTGAACTACGCCGCCGACCACGCGTCGCACCTGCCCGTGGTGGGCGCCGCGCGTGTTCGCGAGACTGTGGGGCCTGTGGGACCCCGTCGACCAAGTCGGTCGCGAGTCCCTCGAGACGCGCAACCGGACGTGGCAGTACCTCGTCATGCCGGCAAGGCGAGTGCAGATTGATCGGAAGATGTATCGTGATTGGCCTCGCAAGGCATCGTCGAGTTCAGGCGATAACCTATGGCCGGCATGCATCTCGGTGATTCCTGGAATCGGGGCGACCCTTACGAACGGTATGTCGGCCGCTGGAGCCAGCTTGTTGCCCATGATTTTCTCGACTGGCTCGCTCTACCACCGGCCTTGCGCTGGCTCGACGTCGGTTGCGGAACCGGTGCGCTGACCGCCGCAATCCGGGAGCAGTGCCGGCCCGTCCGGCTGACCGGAATTGATCCTTCCGACGGCTTCCTGCAGAGGGCGCGAGCGCGTCTGGAAGGTCATGCGACTTTTCACGTCGCCAGCGCGCTGGAGTTACCGCTGCACGATTCGGAAGTCGATGTCGTCGTATCGGGCCTGGCGCTGAACTTCTTCCCGGATCCCGCGCGTGGCCTTCAGGAGATGCAGCGCGTCACGACATTGGGCGGGACGATCGCGGCCTATGTCTGGGATTACGCAGGAAAGATGGAGTTCATGCGTCACTTCTGGGATGCGGCCGTCGAACTGAGCAGTGCGGCTCGCGAGCTCGATGAAGGCCGCCGTTTTCCACTGTGCCGACCCGAGGATCTGGAGAATCTGTTCCTAGCAGCCTCACTGTCTGACATTGAGGTTCGAGCCATCGACATACCGACGCGATTCGCGGACTTCGATGACTTCTGGCTGCCGTTTCTCGGGGGCCAGGGACCGGCACCGTCCTATGCCATGTCGCTGGATGAGGCGCCGCGGAACAGATTGAGAGACCGCATTCACCAGCGCCTGCCCATCGAATCCGATGGATCGATTCCGCTCATCGCCAGGGCATGGGCGATCAAGGGCCGTCGCTATCGCGCAACTGTCTAGTGGAACCGCCCTAGCCACACCCTAATCTGGTACTGCGTTAGATCAGCCGTCCACCCCGCGCGCCTGACTCACAATCCTGTTGTGGCCGACGATGGCCCGCAATGCGCCTCTGCGCAACACTCATGCGACCCTGGTTGCGTCGAACCTTGACCGTGATGGCCACCCTGCTGCTGCTCCTGGTCGGTGTGGCGGTGTGGCTTGCCCTCAGCTTCGATGGCGAGCGTTTCAAGCGCGCGGCGATCGACTGGATGTACGCCAATCACGCGCGCGAGCTCACCTTCGACGGGCCGATCACGCTGCAGCTGTGGCCGCAACCGGCGGTGGCGGTGCACGGCGTTCGCCTGTCGGAATCCGGACAGCCCCGGCAGAACTTCGCCACGATCGAAGAAGCCGCGTTGTCGGTGCGCCTGGAGCCGCTGCTGGCGCGGCGCGAGATCGAGATCGACAGCGTGACGGCCAAAGGTGTGCGCCTGAGCGTTCGACGCGGCGCCGACGGTCGGAGCAACATCGACGATCTGCTGGCGCACGCCGCGGGCGGTGGCGAGCCGCGCACGGGCACGCGCCGACAGGTGACGATCGAAACGATCGAGCTCGCGGACGCCGAGCTGTACCTGTCCGACGCGCTGTCCGATGTGGAAGGACGCTTCGCCGTTCACCAGCTCAGCCTCGGCCCCGCCGGCGCAACGCGGCTATTGCCATTGCATCTGCAGGCGCAGGCCAAGCTGAAACAGCCGCTGCTCAACGCCACTTTGACACTCGATGCCGGGCTGGAGCTGTTGCCGGCGTCCGAGCCCAAGGCGCCGCCGATCGTGCGCTTCGACAAAGCCAATCTGCAGTTGCGAGGGCAGGGCTACGGCTTCGAGGATCTCGATGCGCGGCTGCAGGCCGATGCGATTCGGCTCGATTACGGCACGTCGGCGGGCCTGGCAGACAGCCATGTCGACCTCGACGGCGTGCAGTTGCAGTTCAGCGGCGCTCGGCTCGGCTGGACGGTCAACTCCGGTCGGCTTGGCCTTGCCCGGCTGCGACTGGACGTAATCAGCCGGACCCTCGAGTTCGAGCAACTGGCGCTGCAACTGCAGGGTCGCCGGCAACAGACAACGATCGACGCCCAGGTCAACTGGCCCGCGCTCAAGGTGGTCGGCGAGAACCTGCAAGGCGCGGCGATGGTCGGGCGCCTGGCGCTCGGCGGTGACCAGCGGCTGCTGCTGCAGTTGAACTCGCAAGCGCCGAGCGGCGTGTTCGAACGCATCACGGTACCGGCGCTGCACGTCGAGGCCGAAGGCCGGGCCGGTTCGAGTACGGTGCAGGGCAAGGCCGACGCCACACTGGTGATCACGCCGAAGCCCTTCGCTGTCGCGCTCGCCCCGCTGTCGCTCGCGTTGCAGTTGAGCGATCCGTCGCTGCCGCCGCTGCAGCTGAAGCTGGCTGGACAGGCGCAGCTCTCGGCCTCGGCCGGTGGCGGACGTGCCGAAGGCACCATCAATGAACAGCGCTTCGAGGCGCGCATCGACGCGACACTCGGCCGGCCACGAGCCCACGTCGAAATCGACGCCAGCTTCGGCACGCTCGACCTGGACCGGTTCGTCGCCCCGGCCGAGCGCGGTGCGGCGGCCAGCGCCGACAAGTGGGCCCACTCCGGTGAACTTGCAGCCTCTGACATGGGTTGACGCGCGGCTGCGGTTGAAGGTGGCGCGGCTGGTGTGGCCGCCGTACCGGGTCGATGGACTCGACCTGCAGGCTGGCATCGACAACGGCGTGCTCGACCTGCAGCGACTCGCCGGCCGCGCCTGGGGCGGGCGCTTCGATGCCAGTGGCGGCGCCGATGCCGGCAACGGCGGGCTTTCGCTGCGACTGCGCGCCCATGATGTGGACTTGCGCGCATTGCTGAACGACACACTCGGATACGACGGCCTGCGCGGCCGCGGCCGAGTCGATGCAGATCTGCGCAGCCGTGGCAGTACGTGGGGTGCGCTGCAAGCAGCACTCAACGGCCGCGCTGTATTCGCGCTGCGACCAGCCGCGGTCCGCGGCATCGATCTCACTCAGACCCTGCGCGGCTGGCGCACGGCACCCGAGGGCGGCAGTACAACGGTGGCCGGCGACGCGACCCGCCAGACCGATTTCGCCCAGCTTGACGCGAGCTTCGACATCCGCGACGGCGTCGGACACAGCACCGACCTCGACGGGCGCAGCGACTTTCTCAACGTGGCCGGTGAAGGCTCGATCGACCTCGCGCGCAGCCGTATCGACTACCTGCTGCGGGCGCGTGTCGTCAACACTGCGGGAGGCCGGGCCGGCCCGGAGATGGTGATGCTCAACGGCGTGATGGTGCCGGTCGAGCTGCACGGCCCCTTTGGTGACGTGCAATGGCAGGTTCGCTGGCCGTCCGTCACCGCGGGAGTCGTCGTGCGCTCGGTGCCGAACGTGGCACGTGGCGCGGGCGAAGCGGTGGGCAGCGTGCTGCGCGGCGCAGCCGGCGCGGTGCGAGGTGGCCGTGGCGATGCGCCACCACCGCCAACTCCTCCCCGCTAGTTGAGTTCTCTGTCCTGGGCTTACACACACGCAAAAGGCCACTCTAAAGTTCAACGCGCGGCGCCATCGGCCGGGACAGCGCGTAGCTGGATCGCGCGTTGAACATGCAGCAGCGGCACTAGGCGGCAAGGCCCTCAAACCAGCGCTGCACCACGTTAAATGCAGATTCATGGCCTCGACGCCGAGCAGTCCTCGCCAGCCTGAAGACTACGGCTGCCGGTCTGTGCTGCGGCCGAGGCGGCGCGCCGCCTGGCGGAGTTCGGACCGAACCATGTCGAGGAAGTCGGCCGCGAGCCGCTGCTGCTCAGCTTCGCCCGCGAGTTCACGCACTTCTTCGCGCTCATCCTGTGGATCGGCGCGGCGCTGGCCTTTCTCGCCGACCATTTCGATCCGGGCCAGGGCATGGCCCGCCTCGGCGTCGCCATCGTCGGCGTCATCCTCGTCAACGGCGTCTTTTCCTTCTGGCAGGAATACAAGGCCGAGCGGGCGGTGGCCGCGCTGCGTCAGCTGCTGCCGCAGAAGGTGCAGGCGCTGCGCGGCGGCGAGATCGTGGAAGTGCTGCGCCATCGATCTGGTGCCCGGCGACATCGTGCTGCTGGAAGAAGGCAATGCTCGTTCCGGCCGACTGCCGCCTGATCGAGGCCTTCGGGCTGCGCGTGAACACCGCGACGGTCACCGGCGAATCCCTGCCCAAGGCGCGCAATGCCGAGCCCAGCGCCGAGGACTCGCCGCTCTACGCAAAGAACGTCGTGCTGGCCGGCACTTCGGTGGTGTCGGGCCAGGCGCGCGCCGTGGTGTACGCCACCGGCATGCGCACCGAGTTCGGCCGGATCGCCCATCTCACGCAAACGGCCGGCAAGGACGCCTCGCCGCTGCAGCGCGAGATCGCGCGCCTTTCGCGCATCGTCGCGGCGCTCGCCACGGGCATGGGCGTGGCGCTGTTCTTCGTCGGTCAGGCGCATGGGCTTGCCGTCCTGGGCGAACCTGCTGTTCGCCATCGGCATCATCGTCGCCAACGTGCCGGAAGGCCTGCTGCCGACGGTGACGCTCTCGCTGGCCATGGCGACGCAGCGCATGGCCAAACGCAATGCCCTGGTGCGGCACCTGCCTGCGGTCGAGGCGCTGGGCTCGACGACGACGATCTGCTGCGACAAGACCGGCACGCTGACGCAGAACCGCATGTCGGTGCAGCGCCTGTGGCTGGGCGGCGGATTTCTCGACTTTGGCGATCTTGCAGCGCAACCGCGCCTGACCGCAGGATAACCGCGCAGCTGTTCGTCAATGCCGCGCTCTGCCACAGCCTGAGGGAGATCGACGAACACGGTCAGCGCAAGCTGCTGGGCGACCCGATGGAAGTGGCGCTGGCCGGCATGGGACGGCAGGTGGCCGGTGAGCTTGCCGACCACAAGCGACTCGACGAGATTCCCTTCGACACCGACCGCAAGCGCATGTCGGTGCTGTGCGCGACCCCGCAGGGCCGCATGCTCTACTGCAAGGGCGCGCCGGAGACGGTGCTTGCGGCCTGCGACTTCGTCCAGTTCGATGCCGGCATCGCGCCGCTCGATCCGGCGGCGAAGACGCGCCTGCTGGCGGCGCAGCGGCAGATGGCCGAGGCCGGTCTGCGCGTGCTGGCCTTTGCCCACGGCGCCGTCGAAGACGGCATGCCGAGCGAAGAGCGCGGCATGACCCTGACCGGGCTCGTCGGGCTGGAGGACCCGCCGCGCGCAGAAGTGCCGGACGCCATCGCGCGCTGCGCCGACGGCCGGCATCCGCATCATCATGGTCACCGGCGACCACCCGCACACGGCGCTGGCCATCGCCCGCCAGATCGGCCTGGTGAAGACCGAACGAGCCGGTGGTCATCAGCGGCGACGAACTGCGCTCGCATCTCGCCGGCGCAGCTGCAACTGGCGCTCGACGCGAAGGAGATCATCTTCGCCCGCGTCGCCGCCGAGCAGAAGATGCTGATCGTCGCAGGCCCTGAAGAAGAAGGGCGAGATCGTCGCCGTCACCGGCGACGGCGTGAACGACGCGCCGGCGCTGAAAGCCGCCGACATCGGCATCGCCATGGGCATTGCCGGCACCGACGTGGCCAAGGAAGCGGCCGACCTGATCCTGCTCGACGACAACTTCGCCAGCATCGTCGCGGCCATCGAGGAAGGGCGCGCGGTGTTCGAGAACATCCGCAAGTTCCTCACCTACATCCTCAGCTCGAACATCCCCGAGCTGGTGCCCTATCTCGCCTTCGTGCTGTTCCGCGATTCCGCTGCCGCTGACCATCATCCAGATCCTCGCCGTCGATCTCGGCACCGACATGCTGCCGGCGCTGGCGCTCGGCGCCGAGAAGCCCGATCCCGGCGTGATGCACCGCCCGCCGCGGGCGCGCAGCGAGCGGCTGCTGTCGTGGGGCCTGATGGCCCGCGCCTACCTGTTTCTCGGCGTGCTCGAAGCGGCGGCGGCGATGGCCGTGTTCTTCTTCGTGCTCCACGCCGCCGGCTGGCAGTACGGCGACCAGCCTCGACCGCGACGATCCGCTCTATCTGCAGGCGACCTCCGCCTGCCTCGCGACGATCGTGGTGATGCAGATGATGAATGTCTTCCTGTGCCGCCACCCGCTGAAGTCATCGCTGTCCTTCGGGCTGTTCAGCAACCCGCTACATCCTGCTGGGCCTGGCGGCAGAGCTGGCGCTGATCCTGTTCATCATCTACACGCCGGCCGGCAACTGGCTGTTCGGCACGGCGCCGATCGGCGCCGAAGTCGTGGCTGCTGGCGCTCGCCGGCGCAGCGCTGATGTGGGCGCTGGAGGAAGCGCGCAAGGCGTGGCAGCGACGGCGCCTGCGCGGACCTGCATGAGTGCCACCCCTCCTCTGCTCGATCGTTTCATTCCACAACCTGACGTTAGGGAGCGTTTCGAGACGACCGTTCGTGCCCCGGCAAGTCTTGTCATGGAGGTTGCCTCCAGCTTTGACATGCAGTCGCTGTCGATCGTGAAAGCGATCTTCTGGCTGCGAGACAAAGCAATGCGAAGCGGCAGCCATGCGCCCCGCAGGCCCCAGGGCATCCTGGAAGAAACGAAGGCACTTGGTTGGGGACTCCTGGCGGAGCAGCCGGGCCGGCTTCTGATCTGCGGCGCCCGGTGCCAACCGTGGCTGGCGAACGTCGCTTTCTCGGCGTTGCCCCCGGAAGATTTCGAGGCGTACGCAGAGCCGGGCCAGGTAAAGATCGCGTGGACACTGGAAGCCGACGAACTCGGTCCGGCACTCACGCGGCTCACCCAGGAGACGCGAGCGGTGGCAACCGATGAGCATGCGCGGAACCGGTTCCGCCGCTATTGGCGCTGGGCACGCTTCGGCATCATCGCCATTCGCCTGCTCATGCTGCCTGCAGTTCGACGAGCCGCCGAGCGGCGATGGGCCCTCGAGCAGGATCGAACCTGAAATTCCGCGGACGAGGCGTTACGGCGAAGCAGGGACGCTGGCCTCCCGCAATCAGGCAGCGGCCGAGGCGGCGCCAGTCGCAACTCTTCTGGCTTGCCGGCGGCCGGATCGCAGGGCGCTGACAAATGAATCGAGCTTCGCCTCCGCCATCGCACCGACCTCGGCGTCGGTGAGCGCCAGGGTCGCGACGGGCTCGCCGCCCGCGAGCTGCTTCATCGTGGCGAACACGCACGCCGCCCCCGAGCCCCCCATGGTGCAGAAGAAGGCGAACCGCCGCCCCTGTAGTGGATGACTTTCGAGCCAGCTGCGCACGGGGCTCGACAGGCTCCAGAACCACACGGGCGTGCCGACCACGACGAGGTCATACCCCGCCGCGTCCCTGCGCGCCGGCAGCAGCGCCGGGGCAAGACCGGCGATCGCCTCGATAGCGCACATGGCGTATCCGAGCGGCCCGGCGAGCGGCTGCACGATGTGGATGTCTTCGAGGTCCGCATCGAGCCGACGAGCCAGCGCCTGCGCGACGCGTCGCGTGTAGCCGGTGCGGGAGTGATAGACGATGAGAGTCTTCGGCATGGTGTGCTTCCTTGCGGAGGTCGTGAACAGCTACTTCAGGCTAGTGCCCATGGCGTCGCAAGGATTGCGTGTCGTCAAGCGTGGACGGTCCCGCTGCACCCGTTCTCTTGAGCGGCCAGCCCACGGACGCGCGACTTCCCGGCACGCCGTTCGAGGAGTTCTCTGCGAGCGAGCGTCATGCACCGTGCCATCGCGCCGAAGTGCGACCTATGATCGGCTCTGACGCGCCCCGGGAGTCGCAGATGAGCACCTTGTCACTCACGAAGCTTGGTTTCGCCCTGCCGCTGATGCTTGCACTTTCTGGCCCGTCCTTCGGTCAGACGGTGCGCTATTTCGAACTTCCTCCGCGCAGCGGGCCGCACGACGTGGCGCCGGCGCCCGACGGCACCGTCTGGTACACGGCTCAACGCACGGGACATCTGGGTCGGCTCGATCCCCGCACCGGCAAGGTCGAGGAGATTCCTCTCGGCCGCGGTTCGGCCCCGCACGGAGTGATCGTCGGTCCTGACGGAGCGGCGTGGGTCACCGACAGCGGGCAGAACGCCGTTGTACGGGTCGATCCGGCCACCAAGGTGGTGAAGGTGTTTCCGCTGCCACAGGGAACTCCGTACACGAACATGAACACGGCGGCCTTCGACGGCAGCGGCGTGCTGTGGTGGACCGGGCAGTCCGGCTATTACGGCAGCGTGAATCCGAAGACCGGCGAAGCGCGCGTCATGGAGGCGCCGCGCGGCCGCGGACCGTACGGCATCACCGCGACGCCGTCGGGGGACATCTACTACGTTTCCCTCGCTGGCAGCCATCTCGCGAAGATCGACACGCGCACCGGCGCAGCCACTGTCATCGAGCCGCCGACCCCGCGACAGGGCGCGCGCCGCGTGTGGAGCGACAGCAAGGGTCGCCTCTGGATCAGCGAATGGGTGTCGGGCCAGGTCAGCATGTACGACCCGTCGAACAAGCAATGGAAGGCGTGGCGGCCGGAGGAGCGCACCCAGATGTACTCCGTCTTTGTCGACGAGCGCGACAAGGTGTGGCTCGCTGAGTGGTCGACCAACACGATCCTGCGCTTCGATCCGGAGAGCGAGAAGTTCGAGCGGTTCCCGAGCGACCGCCCGAATGCGCAGGTGCGCCAGATGCTGGGCCGACCCGGCGAGGCCTGGGGCGCAGAGTCGGGCACCGACCGTCTGGTGGTTATCTACGCCGGTTCTGCCCCCGGCCGATGACTTCCGGGAGGAGCGGTCCAGTCGCCAAGTCGCCGCCTTTGGTCATGAGGCTCTCCTCAGTTTCCACCGACGTGGTCCGGCCATTTGATTCAGGCTACAGACTCACTCTAGCTGTCGCGCCGGACTTCCCGTAAGCGAGTACTTGCCTTCTAGGCACGGGCCAGGTGACGGGCGGGCGCAGTCACGTCATTTGGCGAACGGCTGGCGGCCGTAACATGGGCCAAATCGAGTTTCGAGCTTCCCATGCGAATCGCTGCCGTCTCACCCGGAATGTCGCGCGCTTCACAGCGACACCTGGCTTCCTGGCTTAACGCTGGAGTCCGGCCGCCTGCTGAGGCGGCGTTCCCGCTGAGCATGACGGTGGGGCCATTTCACCTGGCAGTCATCCACGCCCCGCGCGACACGATGCGGATGCAGCGGCGCTTGATGGAGTACGAGCTGAGCCACGGCATTGTCTGGCTGCACGAATCGCTGACCGGAGAGCGCCTCGCGCATCAGTTCCTCAAGGCGCTCATCCGCTTGATTCACAAGTCAGCAGGCTGCCAGACCGGCTGCATCGAGGAAGCATTTACGCAGAGTCTCGCGGCCGGCCTCGTGTCATTCGCGCAGCAGAATCCGGAGGTCTGGGTCTGGTTCAACCGCCTGCTTGGAGAGTCCGTCAAACCCGGGGCAAGCTTCGAACATGCAGCGTCAGGAGCGAGGCACCGAAGCTATTGCATTCCCAAGGCTGTCCTCGTTGACGGCCATGTCGTGCGCTTCCAGCCGCTGCGACATCATGCCGCCGTGCGTCATCAGGTCGATGGCTACTTCAGCACGACAAAGTCTGACCGGACGGTTGAACTGTACGAGTGTTTGCATGGACCGCAACGAGCGGTCGTCTTTGTGCACGAGGTGACGCACGCCATCCACAGCGCAGCCAGGATCCGGATACGCGACACCCGGGATCGGTTCGTGTCAGCTCAGGTGGCCGGCTGGCTGCAATTCGTAAAGCACAACCCGAGCGCATGGATGTGGCTCATTGCGACGATCCGCGAGCAGGCCCAGTTCGAGCCACTGGCGCTGCTCAGTTAGCTTTGTCCCTGACCGTCTCGCGATCAATGCGCAGTTGCCGCCGGTTCATGCCGCCGCTTCGGCTTTAGTCGCGTACACCCGAAGTGCGCGCGGGCATTTCCGAACGAAAGCCGATGCGCGCGTGTGAGCCGTCGCAGAACGGCTTGCTGCCGGAAGCGCCGCAGCGACACAGTCGCGCCGATTGGGTCCGCAAAACCGTGCGTCCGGTACCGGAGCAGATTTCGACATTGCCGTTCAGCTGCAGGGGGCCGTTTGGGAGCGGACGTATTGTCAGACCGCCCCCACGTTCGGCGAGCGGATCGGAAGCGATCGTGGCAGGTTCCCCCGTGGCCGAGAATCCGGCGGCGGCATGGCTGCCGTCGCAATAGGGCTTGCGGTTCGACTTCCCGCAGCGGCACAACGTCATGCGGAACTCCGCGGCCGTCGACTCGATCTGCGCATGCACGGCATAGGGGCCGTTTTCGCGTACGCGCACGACATTGACCCTGGGCGCCGATTCCTGCGGTCCGCCGTCGTGGCGCTCATAGGTGATCGCGCCCGACGGGCAGCTGTGCGCGACGTGGACGCAGTGTTCCACCGATGCCGCTTCCGGGTGGATCCATGCGCCCGGAGTATTGGCAAGAAATACGTTGGGCGCCTCCAGCACGCAGTGACGCGAGTGAATGCATCGGCGACCGTCGAAGCGCAGTGTGATGGCGTCGGTACGGGCGACATCGGGTGAACCGGCCGCCTGAGTGTGTGGCAACTCTGCCGGCGACACGGCAACACTGACGGGTGTGACCGGCACGCTGAGCTGCGCCACACGATCCACCGCCTCGCCCAGGTGCGGTTCGAAGCGCAGGTGCATCGCTTCATAGCGCTGTGCAAGTAGCTCGAGATCGTTGGCAACGTCGGTCAGAGGTACGACGTGCGCCAGCCGGCGCGCCGCGGCGCCGAGCTCCGACGATCGCTCACCGAGGATGCGGGCGGCGCAGGTCTGCACCAGGCCACCGGCCGAGCCCGGCAACTCGAAGTTCAGGGCCGCGGTCGACCCGGCTCGTTCGGCATCGATCGGCAGTCGCGTCGCAACGTCGGCAATCCGACCCATCGCCGACATCAGCACGTTGGACGACGAGGCAAGTTCAAGACGAAGCTCGCGCGGCAGCGGCGCTGGCGCGAACACCTGCGACAGGGCGCGGATCATCAACATGTAGATTGAATTACCGAGATCGATCACCTGCCCGGCGAGCGGCTCGACGACGCGCATGCGGTCGCGCGTGATGCCGGTGTCACCGAGCACTGGATTGCTGACCACCGGCCGCGCGGGTTCGAACCCTGGCCGTGCGGCGCGCAGCTCACCCAGTTCGCTTCTGATCAACTTGAAGCGCGCGAAGTGTGAGTCGTCACGATGCGCCGGCGCCCCCTCTCCCTGCAGCACGATTTCCTCGATGGCGCGGTGTGCCGAGGCAAGGTCGGAAATCTTGAACAGGCCGGGCAGGCCGAACTCCTCGACGCTGACCTGCGCCTGTTCGTGACCGACGAATACGCGCTCTTCTCCAATCTGTTCGCTCAGTCGTATCAGGCCCTGGAGGATCCCGTGATACAGATGTCCCTGGCTCGAGTAGTCCTGCGGTGACGGTGCGAGCATGTCAGGACGCGCTATGCGCCGGTAGTGCAGCGCGTGGCCGAAGCCGGCACCGTCGGCCAGGTTCAGTCCCTCGGGTCGCTCGATGTACATGAAGTGATCGAGCGCCGCCTCGCCGAAGGGCGTGAGGGACATCAGGACATCGGCTGGAAAGTGCCCGGGCCGCACCGGGAACGCAGGCCGCCACAAATGCGGCGCCGCTCCGACCGCCAAGAGCAAGTTGTTCACCAGCGACAGGTGCAGCATTTCTTCGAGCGCGACCTGGGCCAGAGAGCGACGCCAGCGTTCGATCGCCGCCAGTTCGATCGGCGTCACGTCTTCGTCCAGGCCGCGCTTCAACGTCCACTGCGCGTACAGATAGGAACACATGACCGTATGCTCGAATTCGGCCGCCTCGCAAAGCAGGTAGATGAGCTCTTCCCGATCCTGAATGATCATCTTGTCGGACATGGCCGAGACAGTGCCTCCTGTCGGATCCGCGGTGCCTGTGCTTGCGGCGCGGACGAAGCAGCGAGGCGCTAGGGTGCGCCCCCCAACGCGCAATTTCAAGTTCTTCAGTTCGACAGAGCCGACTGGTGCAGTGAAATTTAGTTCGGAACGATGTTGAGAGAGGAGGCCCTTGGATTACAGGGCCGACGAAGTCCGGAACCGACACGGTTCGCCGCTTGATCGAGCGCATGCCGGCGGAACCACGTTCGAAACGCCGAGAGGACCGCTTTCAAGTGCTCCCTTGGTCGGCAGTCGACCCGCAGCTGCGCTCCCGGCAGAGACCACACGAGCGCAGAGACGGGCTACTTGCGGATCAGTGCGCGATTGAGTTGTACCTGAGTGTATTGCCGGTACACGCCCTGACCCGCGTCCCACTCCGTGAACGAGGCCGCCGGTCGTGCGTAAAGCTTTGCCGAGTCAAGCGAGATCGAAAGCTGCCTCGCTGCGTTCTGTTGTGCATCCTCAAGCGCCTTCGCCTGTGCGGCCGTCAGCGAGCGGTCGGCTCCGATGCCGACAAAGCGAAACGAGGTGGTGTCCTCGATCTTGGCCTGTCCGGTCCAAGCTGGACGCTGGGTCGACTGCGCAAACGCGGTGGCGATAAACAGTGGATCGAGTGTGGCGATCGCTGTCCCACCGAGCTTTGCCTTCAGTTCCTTAACGGTGTCGAGCTTTGCGGCTACCTGAATGGCAGCGACAGCTCGCCGATCTTCCGTCGTTTCCTTCTTGAGTCGGGTGAGAAGGCCTTCCGCCTCCTTTACTTGCTCCTTGGCCGCCTCGGCGTTGTGCCGGTAGGTCTTGTAGCTCGCGTCCGCATCGTCCCTGAGAAACGACAAGGCGCTGATGGCCACACCGATCACGGCGACGGAGACCGCGCACCAGCGCTTGGACCCGAACGGCTGAAGGGCGGTGACCGTACCGCCCATCACGACCAGCGCCAACCCGAGCAGGCGGCCCCAAAACGCGAGCGACTCCCATTGGATGATGGTCTCTTTTGCCTGCGCGAGCTGCATCTCAAGTCCCGGGACGTCAGGATCGATGGTCTGGGCGAACAGCAGCGTCGGGAGGCAGAGCAGAACAACCGAGGCTATTGCTACGGATCTCCTCATGACGTCCTCCGATTCCTGAACGGGCATAGCGCGGCGGTGGCTCGTTCGTCGCCACTGTACGGGCGTCATCATTCAGCATGGATCGTTCGGGATCCAGATTCAAGGGAATATCTGGCCCGTTCCCGCGAGTGCGGCATGTCCGTCGATAGGCCACGTACCGCCGGCCGCGAGGCCATGGCGATCATTTCTGAGCCGAAGGCGATCAGTCAATGGACCGCCCTGCCCTTCGCTTTCCCGCGACGCGCCGCACTAGTTCGCGACGACGCACTCAGGATAGGTCTTGCCGCGAACCGTGAGGGTTGCACGCTGTCCTTTGAACCAGACGTAGGTCCTTGGGTCATTGACCGCCTCGTACCGCGCCCCGGAGGCTGTGATCGATTCGTACAGCTCGAAGCGTTCGCCTTCGATCGTGAGTTGCAGGAATTCCCGCTGCCCGACTCGACCGACGCCAACGTTCGCGCTTCGGTCGCCACATACCAGCGGCGAGCTGAACGCCACCGGTTCGTAGGGCTTCAGCAGCAAAGTACCGGCGTTGATGGGGCTGGGGTGCGCTCGCACTTCGACGGGATCGCTGAGCCAACGGGTCCTGCCGTTCAAGGCGATGGCACCACGAACGAAGTAGATCGCTTCGTCTTCGAACGCTTCGCGCTGCACCCTCAGTTCGAAAGGCACGGGAATCTGTCGGCCAGCGAGCGGCAGACGCTGTTCGGCCAGGACACGGCCATCCTTCGCCCGAGTGAGTTCGATAATGCCGACGCCTTCGTTCGGCAATGCGATGCGTTCTCGGGACGCTAGCTCACCACGGATCAAAACCGGACCGCTGGCCGCACATCCCACGAGGACTAATGCGATGGCATGGGCAACCGCCAGAGTGATGAACGGCCGCCGTCGACGTTGATCGCTACTTCTCATCGGGGAGTTGGCTGTCGAGGATATCGAATTACATGTGGGGCAACTGTTTCGCTACATCAGTGTCGTAAACGCTGACCGAGCAAACACGCCGCTTCCCCAAGGTCCATTGGCATGATCAACCAACCGAAGTCGTATACAGCCGTGCACTACGATACTTTGATAGGCGCAGCCCGGCAGAAGAACGCCATCCGACCCGTCGCGCGGATCCGTAAGGGAACCGCGGTCGACCACCGCAGGTCTTTTCATCGTGGCTCCTAGAGACCGCTGGTCTCGCCATCCATGCGCGCAGCTGATTGGCGTGAACCGCGCATCGTGCGTCGACCGGTGCGGCGCCCCCATCCTCTAGCGTTGTAACTGCCAGGGGGTATCGACCCTTCCTGTCGGCCCCGAAGCAGTAGAGAAAGTCGCGTCCGCCGACAGCTCGGTCAACTGGGTAGACCAAGAAGCAAGCTGCAACGGAATTTCGCTTCAAGGTAACCGACGCTACGAGCACGTCGGCGGATCTGGAAGTCGATCTTTTGAAAGCCGTTACCGGCGACCAGAATCAAGTTGTGGCATCCGTAGTTCTGGAAATGGCCGACACATCGGCCTCACGCGAACTCGCGACGCGACTCTCCATCGAGTTGCCGAATCGGGGCGATTGAACACGGCCGGAAAGCCTTCGGACTTGCATCAGCGGACCTGCGATGTCGAACCGATCCTGACGTCCCGAGTGCCGCAAAGCCACTATATCTACTCCTGACCTTGCGGACTATTCTGCAATTCACGACGCCATCGCGCTGACGCGAGCGCGGCTCGATCGTCGACGGGGGAAACGGCATGAAACGGTCCACCTACGCGGTTGCGTTGATTGCATTCGGCACAGTGCTCGGAGTCGCGGCGATTTCCAGAGACACGTCAAACGAGATTGTCGTCGCGCAGGTCCAGGCGACTGCGCCGGCTTCGCCTGCGCTGGGCGCGCGCGGGAGACCTGACGATCCCGGTTTCTATGCCGGCGAGGCCAACCTGACTCCATCGGAGCGCGCCGGACGCGAGATTTGGTACAAGGCCACGGCCGGCAATGCCCGCTTCCACACCTACGTCTTCCAGCAGCGCGTCAACGTGCTGATCGACTGGTATCGCGTGCTCAACGCCAGCGAGCGGGGCGACCGTTTCGCGGCCTGGGGGATCATCAATGACCCAGGATGCTGCGTTCCTGGCTCGAAGAACTGTCCGGCGACCAGCCTTGAGCAAACCTACGGCTTCGAGTGGTGCCCGGGTGACCAGGAACTGCTGCAGTTCGTCGGCAAGGCGGGCTATCGCGATCCGGCCTGCGACTATCAGGAAGCGCCCGATCGATCCGGCGGATCCGCATCACAAGGCGAAGGACCAGCGCCAGTCGGCGTGTGACCTTGCCTTCGGGACGTCGACCGGAGCACTGGGATTCCGCAAGTTCCCGAACCCCCGCTTCGACAAGGCGCGCTGGCTCAAGGTCAATGGCAGCCTGGCCAGCTGGGAGGGCTATCGCGGCGCACTGTCGAAGGATCCGAAGTCGAGCGACTCGGCGCTCAATCGCCTGGCCGACGGCTCGATCGAGCCACCATTCCTGATCGGTACGGCATGCGGCTCCTGCCATATCTCGTTCGATCCGCTGAATCCCCCGCACGACCCCGCCAACCCGAAGTGGGAAAACCTCAAGGGCGCGCTGGGAAACCAGTATTCGCGCATCTCGGAAATTCTTACTTCCGGCATGTCGGGCGCGACGCTCGAGGCGCAGATGTTCGCGCACGCGCGGCCCGGAACGTCCGACACCTCGGCCATTCCGACCGATCAGGTGCACAACCCCGGCACGATGAACGCGATCATCAACACCAAGTTGCGGCCCACCTTCCCTGGCGAGATCGTCAACAAGTGGCGCAAGACATCGAGCTGCGACAAGCAGGATGCGAACTGCTGGTGCGAGCCGGGACGCGACAACAAGTGCTGGCAGCGCAGCACGGCAACCGAGACCGTCCATCACATACTCAAGGGCGGCGAGGACTCGATCGGCGCGCTCGAGGCGATCCAGCGCGTCTATTTCAATATCGGGTCATGCTCTGAGCAGTGCTGGCTCAATCACCTGACCGATCTGCGCCAGCTCGATCCGACCGGCCGCAACTTTGGCCAGACTCCATTCGACATCGGCCAGTGCCGGCGCGATTGCGCGAACTTCCGCGCGATCGAAGATCGGCTGCCGGACATTCTCGCGTTCCTGATGTCGAAGGAAACCGATGCGACCGACCTCGTAGTCGCCCGCGCCAATGCGCTGCGCGCGACGAATCCCAAGGCCAGCTACACCGCGGCGGACCTGAGGCGCGACCTCGACAGGCAGTTCGGCACCAATGCCGTCGCGCGTGGTCGAGAAGTCTTTGCGGCGAACTGTGCTCGCTGCCATTCGTCTATTGCCGAGACACCCGACAACACCTTCAGGAATCGCGACTTCATGGCGACCCGGCCAGACGGGTTGCGCGCCGATTGGCTGGGTTCGGACCAGGCCACTCTCGCGACCGAAGTCGGCACCGAGCGTTGCCGCGCGCTGCACTCGAATCACATGGTGGGACACATCTGGCAGGAATACGGGTCGGAGACGCTGCATGCGCGCAAGCCCGACCCCGCGATCAAGGAGCCGCACGACGGCGGCCGTGGCTACTACCGCAACATCTCGCTGGTGTCGCTGTGGGCGCATGCACCCTTCATGCACAACAACGCGATGGGCCCGGAGCTCTGCGGCCAGCCGGCGAACAAGGCCAACCAGTTCTACCGATCGCCGTACGTCGACGCCGACAAGAAGCCGCTGCCCCCCGACAAGGCTCCGGCCTGCTTCGCCTATGACCCCAGTGTCGACGGCCGCTTCAAGCTCTATGTCGCGTCGATGAATGAACTGCTGAACCCGGGCAAGCGCGTGCCCAAGATCGCCCGCTTCGACAAGGAGGTGCGCATGGCGCTCGGGCCCCGCACCTGGGACGGCAAGGAAGAAAGGCAGATTCTCGGATTCACACTGGTTCTGCCGGCCGGAACGAGTGTCGGCGGGCTGGCGAGCTTCCAGCACAAGGCGTTCGTCAACGACCTGATCCTCGCAAAACTCAAGCCGGACGATCTCGACGCCAAGCTCGTCAAGCAACTCGGCGAGGCGGAGGGCAAGAAAGTCGCTGCGGACCTGCGCTCGGTCACGCAGGAGATCGCGAAGGATCCCGAGAAGCTGGTCGATGCGATCCGGCGTTATCCGCGCCTGATCGAGGTCTATAGCTCATGCACCGCAGACATCGAGAACCAGGGCCACCCGTTCGGCCAGGATCTCACGGAGCAGGACAAGAAGGCGCTGATTGCTTTCCTGGCAACGGTATAGGGGGAATGCCATGACGCGCACGGCACATGTCACCGCTCTTCTGCTGGCACTCGCAACAGGCGTCGCCCTGGTCGGCTGCGAGAAGAAACCACCGTCCGGCATCAAGTTCGCCCCGTACGCGGCGGGCTACGCATCGAAGCCCGACTTCGCGCAGGTGGAACACGACCTGCCACTGGCGGCAGCCGATCTTGCGCAGTTGACACCGGATGCATTGAAGACCTACGACCAGGAACAGATCGACCAGATCTACGCACGGCTGACGGCGGGGCCGATCCCGGACGGGGCGTACGAAGGGGACCTCTCCTTTCCGAAGGGCATCTCCGGCAAGAAGCGCATTCGCGAAATCATTGGCGGGCTCGGCGGGCTGGTCGCCGGGATAGGAACGGTCAAGCTCGAACTGGTCGGCGAACACCTGTGGCGCGGCAAGGTTTTCTACCGCGACGAGCGGGTGCTGAGGAACCGGATCGAAGACACCAAGCTGCTGGCGCCTCTGATCGACGGCGACCCTTCGACGATCCAGAAAGTCACCGTCAACGGAAAGGACCAGTGGCTGCTGTTCCCGGCGCGACTTTACTGTGGGCAGAGTCTGCTCGACTCGCGCCGCGAATCGGTGATCATCGACTACTTCTATACCGACGAGATCCCCGGCTATCGCGAGGGGCCGGACTTCCTGGCCGGACGGCGCGGGCTGCAGGTGCGCGACGAGATACGCATGATTCGCCCCGGCTTCTATCTGGGCCGCGCCTACCTCGGCAAGATATTCCTGCTCAACTTCACGCTGTACAACAAGGAAGTCGACACGCGCGACGGCGGCGCGTTTCTGAAGACCGGTCAGGTAGCTGAAGACTGCTGGCCTGGCACGCAGCAGCGAGCGGTTCTGACGGCGTCGAAGTGAGGTGAACGGGCATGTCCGATGGCAAAGCGCCTGATTGCAGCGGTCATTGTGGCCAGCTGCACGCTGATCTCTTTCGCTGACGAGACACCGCCCCGCTGGGCTCTCGATCCCGCCGACCCGGGTCCGGATCTGCCGGTCGCGGGCCGCTCGCTATTCGATTCGATCGCGGCCGATGGCGTGCCGTTTCCCTTCGAAGCGTTAGTGCGCAAGATCGAACGGCGGGCAGGCTGCAAGGTGGGTCGTTGTGTGAGTTCGGTCCTGATACCGCTCGGGCGATCGCTGCAGCGCGCGGCGGCAGCGCCCGATTTCTTCGCGTCGCCACGCGTCGTGGTCGCGGTCACCGGTGAAGGCCAGGGAGCCATGTTCTCGAAGGACCGGCTGTACCTCGGTTACCAGGAACGCGCAAACCTGATCGAGGTGATCAGTTACAACGAGGCGGCAGGCCGCTTCGAATTCCAGCTCGTGCGCAATTACCGCGTCGGCGGCACGCCGGAACTGGTCTACGCATCGCGCGCCGTATGCACGGCGTGTCATCAGAATCACGCACCGATCTTCGCGCGTCAGGTCTGGGATGAAACCAATGCGAACCCGCGCGTCGCGGCGGCGCTGGCCGGGACGGATCACAGCCCGGCCGCTTTGCGAACGGAAATTCACGGCGCCTTGATTCAGCGCGGCGTCGACATTCCCAACGCGATCGACGACGCGACCGATCGGGCCAATCTTCTCAGCGTCACAGAACGCATCTGGCGCACCGCCTGCGACTCCGCCTGCCGCGCCCAGTCACTCACCGCGGCACTGCAGTACCGGCTCTCGGGTGAGCGTGACTTCGAAGCCAAGCCGCCGATCGCTGCGAGGTTTGCGGCCCAGTGGCCGGGCGGACTGGCGATTCCAAACCCGGACATCCCCAACCGCGATCCGCTGGCCTTCGCACCCGGCACAGTTGGACGTGGCCCAGGTCGACATCCCCGCAGCCCTGGAGCCGCTCGCCCCGCGCGGACCGCTGGCTGTATGGACGGCCGCCGATCCACTGCTCGGAGCGCGCTTTGTCGCCGGTCTCGCGGCCCAGATCACCGAGACCGATGTGCGTGAGCTTGATTCTGAGCTGCGGCGTGGCGCCGCGACGGCGAAGCGCCGAACCTACACGGCCCGCTGCTCCGTCAGCGAAGGTCGCTATGACTGCACAGGAGAGATCACGCTGCGCGGCGATCGATCGACGATCGAGGAATTGACCATCGACGGGCGATCCCTGAGACAGCTTCGCCTGGACCAGGGCAGCGTCACCAGCGGCGGCCGGCGCGCTCGCACCGCCTCAGGGGACTCGATCGAACGCCTGACGCTGCGTCATCGCGGAAACGAAGGCGTAGCCACTGTCTCGGTCGTCGAGGACTTCGCCCCGGTGCGAACCGCTATCGCTCAAACCGATTGGTCCGCCGCACCGTTCAGTCGCGAGCGAATGCGCGCTGCCCTCGGTCTGAAGTCCGGGGATCCGTGCTGCTCGACCACTCGCCTGCCGCCGGCGCGGGCTGACATCGAACCGGCGCAGCCTTTGGACGCCGAGGCGGAGGCTTTCGTCGGTCCCTGCGCGCGCTGTCATCGGACGCCGGACCGCACGCCGCCGAATTTTCTCGCCGGCGATCGGCAGCGAGTCGGCGCGAGTCTCGCGCACTGCGCGCCGCGGATTTTCGTGCGACTCGCAATGTGGCAGGCACCGGAGGCAGAGCGCGCCAAGGTGCCGATGCCACCTCCGAGTGCGTCGCACCTGGGCACGCCCCGGATTCAGAGCCAGCCCGAACCGGCGATCGCCTCGCTGCAGGCCACGGTCACCGCGTGGCTGCGTGCGGAAGCCGGACGCCCGCCCGACGTCTCAGCAATGCTTGCGCGCGGCTACGAAAACCTGCGCCCATGCTTGCCGCCCGGCAGCTGAATCGAGGGAGAAGTCAATGAACGATCCGTTCGAAACCCAGCGCAAGACGGGCTTCCTCACCCGACTCTATCGCTATCGCTGGGTGCGCGTCCTGATGCTCGTGCTGGCGCTGCCGACGGCCTTTGCACTGGTCGTCACCGTGATCCTCTGGCAGCGCTTCGGGACCGACCGGCCGGTGGAGTACACGCAGATCGAGGAGCACTTCAAGTACGGCTCGACTGGCGGCGAGCGCGTATCGGGATTTCCGTATTGGATCTTCAAAGCGATGCCGGCCGTCTGCGCCGCCCACCTGCCCGGCGGCTGGGCTTCGCTTGGCTTCGTTTTCGAGGAGGGCAAGGACCTGCCGGTGGGCATGTCGATGCGCAATTACCAGGGCGTCGACCGTACGTTCTTCAATTGCGCGGTGTGCCACACCAGTACGGTGCGCGACACACCGGATGCGAAGCCGCGGCTCGTGCTCGGCATGCCGGCGAACACCTTCAATCTGATGGGGTTCACGAAGTTCATCTTCGATTGCGCGCACGATCCGAAGTTCGCGGCCGAGTACATCGTTCCGGAAATCGGCCGACTGATGAACGAAAAGGGCGAGAAGCTTGGGCTGCTCGATCGCTACGTCGTCTATCCGGTCGCCGTCGCGCTGATGCGCGAACGCCTGCTACTCCTC
This sequence comes from uncultured beta proteobacterium, assembly GCA_963810985.1. Classification (GTDB taxonomy): domain Bacteria; phylum Pseudomonadota; class Gammaproteobacteria; order Burkholderiales; family Burkholderiaceae_F; genus JALORV01. The sequence goes on along the minus strand of CAWEPP010000019.1, from coordinate 14,913 downwards.
AATGGGCGCTTCGCGTCGCTGATGAAAGACACCGAGTGGGGTCCGGGACGCAACGACACCTTCAATCCAAACAAGATTCTCTTCAACTTCCCGATCGATCAATTGCCGGAACGTGAGCGCAACGCGCCGGTCGACTTCCCGTCGATCTGGCTGCAGAAGCCTCGCCAGGGCATGCAGCTGCATTGGGACGGCAACAACGTGATGGCCGAGGAGCGGAACAAGAATGCAGCGTTCGGCACCGGCACCACGCCGCCGACGATCGATCTGGTAGGTATCGGGCGCCTCGAGGAGTGGTTGCTGACCGTGGAGCCGCCAAAGTATCCGTATCCGATCGACACAGCCAAAGCGGCGCAAGGAGGCAAGCTTTACGCGGAGTACTGCACTGGCTGTCATGGTGTCAATGGCCGCAACTTCAGTGCGCCGGCGGGCACCGAGACACGCGAGTGCATCAACCCGAAGGAGCGCGAGGAAGATCTGTACGGCCCACAGGTCGGCAAGATAACGCGCATCGAATACATCGGAACCGATCGGCGCCGGCTCGACTCCTTCTCCTACGACCTCGCGGTGACCCTCGGAACGGTCTACGCCGGCTACCCGCACCGCTACTGTCACTATCGCAAGACCTTCGGGTACTCCAACATGCCGCTCGACGGCATCTGGCTACGCGCGCCGTATCTGCATAACGGCTCGGTGCCCACATTGCGCGCCCTGTTCGAACCCGCTCTTCAACGGCCAAAGGAGTTCTACCGCGGCAACGACGTCTATGACCCGGTGCGGGTTGGCTTCGTCTGGCACTCGCCCGAACAGGGCGGCCGGAAGTTCTTCGCCTATGACACTTCAAAGCCGGGCAACTCGAATTCCGGCCATGAGGGGAAGCGCTATGGGACCGAACTTGCGCCGGCCGACAAGGATGCGCTGGTCGAGTTCATGAAGACGTTCTAGGAGCCTGACCATGGATTCGAGCAAGCAATCGGGCTGGAACTGGAGCAAAGTCGCCCTCTGGCTGGGCGTGCTATTCCTCGTCGGCGCGGCTCTCGGCTACTACGGCTGGTACAAGTTCTTTCGCGAAGTGCCGCAGGAAGATTGGGTGACCGCCAGCCCGGAAATGCGTTTCCGCTACGGCTCGATTGGTGGCGAACGCGACGCCGGGATCCCCTACTGGATCTTCTACGTGCTGCCGCGCGTTTTCCCTGAGAAGCTGCCAGGTCCCGGCGGTTACGCCTCGCTGGGCGTCTCGTGGGAACAAGGTCGCGAACTGCCGATCGGCTTCACGAAGAAAACCGTCGGATTTCCACGGGTGGGCAATACCTGCGCGGTCTGCCATACGACCAACTACCGCGCGAATCCGAACGAGAACCCGGTGTTCGTCAATGCCGGTCCGGGACATACGCTGAACCTCGTCGCGTTCTTCCGCTTTCTGGTGGATTGCGCCAAGGATCCGCGCTTCAACGCCGATGTCCTGATGCGCGAGATCAATCTCGTCACCGACCTGCCGTGGGACGACCGGCTTGCGTACCGCTTTCTCATCATTCCGATGACGAAGAAGCGGCTGATCGAGCGTGAGAAGCAGTTCGCCTGGATCTACCGCAAGGACTTCCCCGACTGGGGCCGCGGACGTGACGACTCGATGAATCTGACCAAGTACTTCATGCTCGAGCTGCCGATGGACGCGAGCTTCGGTCCGGACGACATCCCGGCGATCTGGAACCTGAAGAAATACAGCGCGCCGGGAACAACGATGAATCACGCCGGCGACAGCCACGACGCCTATTCGGTGATCATCGACTCCGCCCTGGGCGTGGTCGGCGCAGCGCCGAAAGACAACGACGAATTCCTTGGTCACATCAAGTGGCTGCAGGAGTACCTGTCTAGCCTGCCGCCGCCGAAGTATCCGTTCCCGGTCGACGCCGTGCGCGCCGAGGCTGGCAAGGCCGTGTTCGAGCAGCACTGTGCGAGCTGCCACGCGAGCGACAAGACCGGCCGCCGCATGCCTCTCGCCGGCATTGACACCGACAAAGAGCGCATCGGCACCTGGAACAAGAGCAACGCCGTTGCGGCCAACCAGGTCGTGACCAAGATGGGGATCATCCGCAAGGGCCTGGTCGAGGAAGAGCTCGTTGGCTACAACCCGCCATTTCTCGACGGCATCTGGGCGCGCGCGCCGTACCTGCACAACGGTTCGGTGCCCACACTGCGTGACCTGCTCGAGCCTCCCGCGAGTCGACCCAAACTGTTCTGGCGTGGCTACGATCTTTACGATCAGAAGAAAGTGGGATTCATCTCGCAGGGCGCTGAGGCAGAAAGAATCGGCACCCGGCATGACACCACGCAACGTGCCAACGGCAACGACGGACACCTGTTCGGCACCACGCTATCGGCCGCGGAGAAGGAGAGTCTGCTCGAATACTTGAAGACGCTCTGAGAGCTCAGTGTCGCAAGCGGTTGCGACAAAACGTCAGTTGCAGGGGCATTTGCTCCAGCGGCGACGCCAAGCACGGCTATCTGAGAGGACATTTCCGATCGCTCGTCGATGAATGCGAACGGGCCATGGCCTCGACGGAAGAACGGGACATCGCCGGCTGTTCCGCAACATTAATGTCGTAAACGCTGACCAGTTAAACGCGCCACTTTCCAAGCCGCCGATTGACTTGGTCACGCTGCCAAAGTCGTAAACGACGGTCCTGTTAGGGGCCACCGTTGGCGTCCTTCGGACATTAAACGCGTAAACCGAACAGGCAACTCTTTGACTTAGCGCTGACTTTGACCAGGGTATGCGGCCCTCGGCGGCTGCAAGGTCCAATTGTGACGGCGAGCCAGTGCCGAGGCGAGGGTTCGAGATCGGTCGAGTGGCCATGAGCCATCAAGCGCTGTCGCCAGCGTCGCCGCGCATTCGCGGGACGTCGGCGTTCGCTCTCTGAGTGCGGGATCGACGGACAACGACGCCGGCAGGAAGCTCTGCGCGGGCGTCACTGGCCCCCCCCGCGCGGGTCCCGGAAGTCCGGGTGCCGATTCGGGCCCCCACGTGAATTTTCACGTAGCCCGTTGCCACTACCTTCGCCTACGATCCGCGCACTGTGGCGCTGCCGCGGGGCGAGGGTCCGAAATGACCGCGCGCAACCAACGAAAAGGAACTGATCCATGGCTATGAAAGGCATCGACGCTTCGCAACTCAAGCTGCGTGGTACTGCCATGCGGCTGACGCTGTCCGCTGGGGTTGCCAATGATCTGGGCGCGCTGAAGAAGGGCCTGAAGGATCTGGCCGAGCGTCTGGGCCATTCTGCCTGCGCCACCGGCTGCAACGAGTTTCACCTGAATCTCGAACGTGACTTCGCGGCCCGCATCAGCGGCAGCGCCGTATCGCTCAACCCGCAACCGCTGCCGCCGCTGTCAGCGGTTGGGCTGCCGCAGGATCCCATTCCCTGGAAGGCGGTACGAGTCACTGCGCCCGCGGCCGTGTTTGACGACATCGACCGACTGGGTTCATCCATTGAAAAGGTCCTCGGGCGTCTGGGCTGTCCGAACTGCTGTTCGGGATTCGACATCCTCTTCCAGCGCGAAATGGACGGCTTCGCGGTCGACGCCAAGCTCGGCATCAAGGGCACTGGTCGGTTCGCCTGACGAGGCACGGGAGCGGGGGCGCACTCCTTGCAGCACCTTGATCGACCATCGGCGGGCGTGGGGGTCAGCTGGACGGCGGCCCTCGACCCCGTGCTTGAGCAGCATCCCGAGCTGATCGACTGGATCGAGTTCGAGCCGCAAACCACGTGGCAGGTGGCGGCACCGGACGCGCCCCCGCGGGCTCCGGGCGTTGTCCTGGAGCACCTTCAGCGGCTGCCCGGGCGCAAGCTTGTGCACAGCGTCGCCGCCCCGGTGGGCGGCACGACGCGCCCCACGACGCAGCACCTCGCGTTGCTGCGGGAGGCGGTACGCGCGCTGGACGCACCATGGGCGTCGGAACACCTGAGCTTCAACGCATCGCATGGCGTCTGCACGGGGTTCTTCATGCCGCCGCGGCAGACCGACGCCCAGGTGCGCGTGATCGCGGACAACATCCAGAGATTGCAGGACGCTCTGGGGGTTCCGGTGGCCATCGAGAACGGAACCAGTTACCTAAGGCCGCGCAGCGACGAAATGCCGGATGGCGAGTTCATCGCGCGCGTAGCCGAGGCTGCTGACTGCGGGCTGCTGCTGGACCTTCACAACGCCTATGCCAACGCGGTCAACGGTCGTCAGCCGCTGGCAGACTTCCTCAGTGCGCTCCCGTTGGACCGGGTCTGGGAGATTCATCTGGCCGGCGGCATGGAGCGCGATGGCTTCTGGCTCGATTCGCTCACTCGGGCCCGGTGCCGCCGCAGTTGTGGACGCTCGTCCGCACCCTGCCCCGCCGCCTGCCTGCACTGAAGGCGGTGATCTTCGAGATCTTCCCGACGTTCCTGCCTGAACTCGGCACCGCAGTCGTGGTGGACGAACTGCGCCGCATGCGGGCCTGGATCGCCGAAGAGACGATCGCCGCCCCGCCTGCCCCGACGATGCCGTCACCGGCGCTCACCCTTCGCCACATCCCCGCCGAGCCGCCCATGCCGCAGCTCGGTGATGGCTGGGAATCGGCCCTGACCGCGCTGGTGACCGGGCAACCTGTGCAGGCGGCCGATCCAGAGACGACCGCCATCCGCCAGAGTCTCACCGGCGAGGCCGGCGTGCCGCTGGTGCAGGACCTGGTGTTCTCGTTCCGGGCCTCGATGGTGGTGCAGGTGCTGCGGCTCAGCACCCGCCTTCTGCTCTGCAGCGTCGGACCAGCAGCTCTACGACGCATGCTGGCGGACACCTTCGAACACCATCCGCCGCAGCTGTACGCCTCGCTCGAAGCCCAGGCCTTTGCCGAGCAGGTGGCTTCGCGCGGCTGGCGCGTACCGTATCTGTCCGACATGCTGCGCTACGAGCTGGCACTGACCCAGACTCTGATGGACGGTCAGCGGCGCGTGGTCGGTTTTGCGTTTGAACCGATGCCGCTGCTGCGCGCGCTCGCCGACGGCCGGCTGCCAGATGAAGTGCCTCAGGCAGGGCAGTTCGAGATCGAGTTGCTGCCCGAGGCGGAAGAGGTGGTCTGACGGCGTCGCCTGCGTGTCAGGCGCTCTCCCCAGTCAAGCGGTGGCGCGGCGCTGGGAAGCGATCCAGACCCATCGCCGCCAGTTTCTCGGCCGTGGGTGCGCCCAAAGCCGATCAGTTCCGCCTCGGTGAAGCTGCGACTCGTGTCCGCGCCGGACACATCCGCAAAGAAGCGCTCGCAGTCATCGCGTTACACGTCGCGTGAGGTCTCCTACAAGCGCGATCCCTCCAGGCCAAGTGGCTTTCGGCTCCTGACGCCGACAGGTAGGGACCGGTCGGCTAACCGGGACATTCCCTGTAACGGACTCTGTTACAGTGCACTGAACCTTCGGCGCGGCCTCTTGCATGAACTCCTGCCGCGCGCACCCAGTCCGAATTCATGCGCTGTCCACGTTTGCAGCGGAACCTCCGCGCTCGTGAGCAAGGCGACGGGCGGCCAAGCCGGCATGCGCGATGGGCACGCTGCGGGTTGCATGGGAGTACGGCTCATGAACGCTCCGAATTTCTCCATCACGCACCCGAAGGTCGCGTGCTCCGCCTGTAGTCTGCGTGAGTCGTGTCTTCCGCTCGGACTGCCGCTTCCAGACATCGAAAGACTGGAAAAACTCGTCGCTGCGAGCAAGCGCCTCAAACGCGGAGAAAGGCTATTCCGTGCCGGCGATACGTTCGAATCCTTGTACGCGGTTCGAACTGGATTCCTGAAGAGCACGGCGGTGTCGCCCGATGGTCACGAGCAGGTCATTGGATTTCACATGGCCGGCGAGCTCGTCGGCCTGGATGGAATCAGCAACGGGACGCACACGTGCGAAGCGGTGGCCCTGGAGGACAGCGACGTCTGCGTCATTCCGTACGCCGGAATTGAAGCAGTAGCCAGCGCGGTGCCGAAGCTGCGTAACCACTTCCACAAGGTGATGAGCCGAGAAATCGTGCGCGAACATGGCGCGATGCTGTTGCTCGGAACAATGAACGCAGACGAGCGGTTGGCCGTGTTCCTGCTCAACCTTTCGCTGCGCTTCGAGGCGCGCCATTATTCGCGCACCGAGTTCGTGTTGCGGATGACGCGCGCGGAAATCGGCAGCCTCCTCGGCCTGAAACTCGAAACGGTCAGCCGCACCTTGTCGCGCTTCGCGCAAGACGGGCTTCTGGAGGTCAATCAGAAGCACGTCCGGATCGTGAATCCCGACGGCTTGCGCGCAATCGTCTCCGGGGAGGCGCCGGATCGCGAGTTGCGCAAGCGTCCTACCGAAGAACTGAGCGTGGCCTGACGATCAAAGGCTTGCGTCAACCAGTGTCAAGAAGGCACTTGAGGCAGCTCGATAGGTTGCAACGCGCGTCCGCTATCGGAAGGAAAACGGGGTCTCGCAACGTCTGCTCTGCGGTCAATCTAGTCCGTTGCGCAAGCGGCGGCGCCTGGCCGAGAGCGCCATCAATCAGAACGTTGCCGCTCGTAGAGGCAGGCCGGACGAGGGACTGGCGAGATCTGCGGACGTGCTATGTCTCGCGACGTTCGACCACGGAGCTTCAGCCCGGACTTCTCCAGTACGCGACGCGACGCCACATTCTCCTCGTCGCACGTGGCGCGGATCAATTGAAGCTCCGGATTGACGAAGAGACGTTCGACGAACTTGACGGCAAGCTCGGTCGCGTAGCCTCTTCCCCAGTACGCGCGATTGAGTACGTAGCCAAACGTGACTTCGGAGCTTGTCCGAGAGTAGGACACTGCACCAATCGCGCGATCTGCTTGGAACTCTGTCACAACCCAGGTGAACTCGTTCCCCGATTCCCAATCGCGTTGCCATCCTTGGACGACGTCTGCCACCTGATGAAGATGCGATACCGCGGGCCAGTCGGTGAAGTGAGTGACGACCGGATCGGACGCGTAGGCGAAGACGTCGGCGACGTCGTCAGGTCGCGCGCGACGCACCTTCAGGCGCGCGGTGGACCAGGCAGAATCAGTTTGAGAGCGCATCTCGGCATCTGAGCGCCGACTCTCGTCGGCTCTGCCGCAATTCTCGCGGATCAGAAAGGCACTGGCGAGTGCTCCCATGATTCGGGCAACGGGCGAGCGCGTCCAAGTGCTTCGGTTGCGGCGCACAAGCCTTCGCAGGCGTTGCGGCCGGGTCGGCGCCAGCAGAAATTCAGAAGCCCCTTGCACTTTGCATAGAAGCGGAAGAACCGTAGGATTCCGTCGATCTCCAGCTGGCTCGGCCGAAAGTCGCTGCAGATTAGTTTGTCGTCCGACATGCCGCGGTCCGTCAGCGTCACCGCACCCCAAGCCTTCACGCGCGCTCGAGCACCGAAGCGCAATCGCGGCCCGAGCACCAGTGCGTCAAGCAGGTCGCCCTCGAGCCCCAAGAGCGTGGGTACGGCGCCGTAGTTGAACGGGCACGGCAAGGGCGAGACAAAGTCGATACTGCCGCTGGAGCTGCGCTTCAGAAAACTGCCGCGCGGCACCTCGATCAATACCTCGACTTCGGGTGGGTCTGCAGTTGCGTCGTTGATCGGCGCGTGGACAAAGTTCGGCGCGCTCATCATGCCAGCCTACTCCCAGCCGCAGACTGGTCGAGCATGCACCTTCAGGCCTCCGCCCAGAGGCCCCAACGCAATCGATTCTTTGTCCGCTTCTGGGCGGATTGTGAGTCAGCTCCGACTGGCCGGTCTTGGCCGAGTTTGGAGTTCCCAGGATTCAGTGGACACGGTCGCGACCTGTGTACGACTCTATTGCCGTGTTTACGACTTTAATGTCCTGTTTACGACATTAATTGCTAGGAACATCTGCCTTGCTCCGCGACATTAATGTCGTAAACGCCCGTCTAGCGTTTGCGCGCCTTTCGGGCTGGGTGGCTGTCACCAAGTTCGCCGAATGTCGTAAACAAGCGACCGCTGCGAAAGCCGCCTTGCACGGGTTTCATCAATCACAGCTGCAAGCGGCGGCTTCAAGGACCGTGCAAGGACCGAGTTCGCACTCAATCTGATCGGCAGCACGCGACCGAGGCCGCGTGAAAACTCGAAATCTCCGCGTTTTCGGGGGTCGGCTTGGTATTCCCGAACGGTCGATCGTTGAATACAGAGCGATCTGAGAGGCCGAGTTAAACGTCGCCTGCTTCGAAGACGCGTTTTCACACACCCTCGGCCGCGCCCCGTATACCCCAGCTAAGGCCGCCACTGTCAAACGGAGCATCAAAAGCCGATCACCGTGAGTCGGATGCTCTCAGGAGTGGCGCTTGGTCGGATTTCCCTGCTTTGCTTTGTGCAATTTGTCCGGCATAGGCGAACGGACGGCCAGCGTGCGCGGTCGCTCTACAGGTTGTCGAATCACCTTGTTGCTCGGGTGCAAAACGTAACGCCCTCCTAGGGTCCGCTTGGCCTGCTCCAGCCTTTGCTGGTTGCGGAGCGCGAGCTGCTCCTCGGTTTCCACGATGACCGTCTGAACCATCGGCGGGTCCGATCTGGGATGAAACCAGCGAAGAACAGTTGTCGCTGCCATGATGACCTCACATCTCGCTCATTCGGGGCCTACGGTCAAACCGCGCAGACCGTTCCAGAGTAACGACCGGCTCACGCATTGGCGATGCCAACTCTTTGGGGTTAACTGATCTCGCGGCCCCTGATCCGGGATGGACACCCGAGGTCGCAGCGGAGGAAACGTCTGCTAGCGGGCGAGCTGGTGGCAGTGCTCAATGGCAGGTTCTGGCCGAGGCTGTGTAAAAGCTCCGAATCCGCGCGTTTGCGGGGGTCGGTTTGGTATTCCCGAAGGTCGATCGTTGAATACAGAGCGATCTGAGAGGTCGAGTTCAACCCCACGCTCGACGTTGACGCGTTTTTACACACCCTCGGCCGCTCTCTGCCAGGAGCGTGGCAACAGCTGAGCGCCTTAGGTGATGGCTTTCGAGCATCGCTGCTGGCGGGCTCGAACATTCCGCCGGCGCATTTGCAGAGTAGATCGCACTGCATTTGCTCCATCGCAACTAGAGCCATTTGGACCGAGGCATTGCTCGTGCGATTTGACTCGCTAACTTCTCGCTTTTGTGCCCACTGCAGGCAGCCGTCCCATTTCAACATTCCTTGCTCCGTCGATTCAACGGGCGCGAGTTTCCGATCGAGCGGTCGGTTCAAAGGAAGGGATGGCTGTGAGAGAAAGAAAGCAGTACTTGCGGCCCTGGTTGCTGCCTGCGCGCTATCGTGCACGCGGAGGAAGTCCAGACTCGGCCAACGTAGCGCCTGTCGTCAATGTGGCCCCTGTTGCCAATGCCGGACGCGACCAGAGCGTGATCGCGGGTTCGACGGTCATAACACTTGACGGAAGCGCCAGTACCGACACGAACGGCGATTCGATTGCGTTTTCTTGGACGCTGTCCGGCAGGCCACAAAACAGCGCAGCAGCTCTAAGCGACCCGGCCTCTGCTAAGCCCACATTCATTGCGGATATGCCCGGCATGTACGTCGCGAGCCTGGTAGTCAGCGACGGCGCGCTGACCAGCGGCGTGGCGACAACCAAGGTGTCTGCGACCACCGCGAATGCGGCACCAGTTGCAAATGCTGGCACCACACAGATCGTGCTCACGGGGACGATCGTCACCTTGGATGGCAGCGCCAGTTCCGATGCGAATGGCGATCTCCTGACGTATTCATGGACGCTCAGCAACAAGCCGGCCAGTAGTGCAGCCGCGCTGGCCGGCGCGGCTTCGGCCAAGCCGATGTTTACCGCCGATGTTGCCGGCACGTACGTCGCCACGCTAACCGTCAACGATGGCCAGGTCGCCAGCGCGCCTTCGACCGTGACGGTCACTGCCGCCGTCGTCAATGCTGCGCCCGTCGCAAATGCCGGCGCTGCACAGTCCGTGATTGCCGGCTCCGCCGTGACCCTGAACGGCAACGGCAGTTCGGATACTAACGGTGACGCTCTCACTTACGCGTGGACGCTGAGCACCAAGCCGATGGGCAGTGCAGCCAGCTTAAGCGCGGCCACGAGCTCCGTCCCGACCTTCACGGCAGACGCCCCGGGAACCTACGCGGCCACGCTCATCGTCAACGATGGCAAAGTCAACAGCGCGCCCAGCACAGTGGCCGTTACCGCGACAACGGTTGTCGGGTTCGAATCCGTTTCGCCGCTTCCTCCAAACACGCCCAGCTACGGATTCGAAGCGGCCGCCCTGACCAGCCTTGGCGATCGCGTCGCCCTGAAGTCTGGCTCGCCGCGAACGGTGCACGCGATCACGGTCGCGATGAGCAGTTGGGCCTGCCAGACCGGTGGTTGGAACACGTTCAACTGCGCTTCCGCCGCAAACGCGATGTTCAACCACCCGATCACGCTTAAGGTTTACGACAGCTTTGGCAACCTGCTTGCGACGCGTACGCAGACCTTCACCTTCCGTTCCGCCCCTCCGCCGATCCGACTTGCGTGGCTGCCGACGTCGGTAAGTGGAAAGCGTCGAATGGCACCTGCTACAACGGATTTGTCGCGCCCATAACGTTCGACCTGCGTTGTTAAACATCAAATTGCCCTACGACGTGCTGGCGTTCGAGGTGTCATACAACACCCGAACCTACGGATCGCCTGCGCTTGGTGTCACGGGTCCCTACGACTCACTTAACGTCGGGCTCTACTCCACCGCGACCATGCCTTCCATCGGCAGCTACACCAACCCCGGCGTTCTCGTTGAGAACGGGAGTCCGCAGGTGGAAGGCTATGGAATCATGGCGCAAGTCGTGGTTGTCGCGCCGTGACGACTTAGGTCTTTAGAGGCCGCCAAGATCGCCCAGGCTTTCGGAAAAGGAGCGTTACCTTTCGGAGCCTGGGTAAGCGGCCGATTTTGAGATTTCACGAAGAAATGCACCGCGTTGCGCGATCCTCACAGCGCCGCTCTGCGGTGTCAGCGAGCGGTGAAGGAGACGCCGAAAGGCGGGAAACACAGCTTAACTGCGACGTTCCGTTCCGAGCGGCTGCCATGTGAGATGCGCGCTCGACGAGAGGGCAGTGTTCCGGCAGCGTTGGCAGCTGCCACTAAGGACTGCGATTGGCCGGCGTGGGTGTCGTCACGCATGGCTCGACGCCAATGAGAATTTCAGATCGACCCACTGCTGACATGACGCTCGCCCGATAGCTGACGAGCTTTCGGATCCCGAAAGCAGCCACGAAACGGAGCGGCAGAGCTCAGGCTCCCGCCGTGACACCCCAAGCGGGTGCCGTTCATCGAACCGGGAAGGACACCGTGAACCACATCACCGCGACAGACCAGACCAGGCTCTGCGTCTAGGACTAGGGCTTAGGCCGACCCGTCATCCTGATTCATGGCTGGCCACTGTCGGCCCAATAGCTGGGACAACGCGACCGTGGTCATCGATCTCGAGATGCCGTTCTCGGCACCCGTGTGTTCGGCATCGCACAGACCTCGCTAATCTGTAGTCATTACTTTCGCAGCATGGGCAGGGTCTTACTTGCCAGCTTTGCAACTGGAGTTATGCGATGAAGCAACTGACTTCCATCTTTGCAGCGTGCGCCAGTGCGCTTGTCTTTACCGCCGGATGTAACAAGACTGACACTCCCCCGGTGCCGACCACGGCACCGCCGACCAACACAGCGTCGCAGGCAACGACTGCACCGCCCACACCGCCCGTAGAGCAGGAGGCTCCGTCGACGCCGACGGCTCCGATGCCGCCTCCCGATGTGCCCAAGGGCGATGCGACGTCCCTCCCCAAACCCGGCCAGGCAAACGACCACTCAAGCCCGGCGTTCAAGGGGGGCGGCAAGGAGTTCCCAAGTAGATCGCGATCGCTTTGTTGCTACGAGAGGGTCGACCTGTGCAGCCAGGCGCTCCGTCCCCAAGAAGACGGCGCTTGTCGCCGAGATCTGCACTGAGTTGAGCGTACATGCGCAGATCGAAGAGGAGATCTTCTATCCGGAAGTCAAGGCCGCGCTGAAGGACAAACTACTGGTACCCGAAGCGACGGTCGAGCATGCGAGTCTCAAGAACCTGATCGCTCAGGTTGAAGGCATCGAGCCTGACGGCGAGACGTACGACGCAAAGGTCAAGGTCCCGTCCGAGTACGTCAAGCACCCTGTCAAAGAGGGGCTCTGCGGTGTACTCAGTGTCGAGATGCGCTGCGGTGTCGTTCGAGGTTCCGCCCGACGATGACGGACGTCATCGCGCGATGACGAGAGAGCGAAGGGGCCAAATCGCGACGCCCGATGCCGCGTGATGAACTGGGCCGGAGCGCGAACCACGCGCGAACGGTCTCAGGCGCCGCTGCCGATGGCTCGCGCGCGCGATCCCAGCCCAGCTGCACTGCCCTTCGGAACCGGCTCCACTCGCCGTCCGGATAACGACGTTCCCAGTCGACTCGCATCGCGGATTCGAAGTCGAGCCACGATTGATCGCGAAGCTCTTCGTTGCGTCCGACGTCCCAGCCATAGTGATAAGCGGGCTCGAACTCGTCGAAATCCGCGTTTCCGAACTCGACGCGATGCAGCGCGCGGAAGTGCTCGATCTGTTTGCGCCAGTCGGCGCCGAATATAGGTCATTCACGAAGTCCCTAGATGACTGTCCGAAGATTCAAGAGCAAACGCCGTGCCCGATCCGGGGTCTCCTTCGGATCAATGACTCGATTGGGATCGGTGGCTGGGCGGGGCCGCTCGACACTTTGCGGCGACTTGCAGACGCGGCTCACCGCGGCCACACTTACCCGATAGCCGCCATTCCTGAGCGCTGCCGTTGCGAATCTGGGCGGTCTGCGAGTAGTGGCATGTTCGAAAGCTCGGCGCGGGGCAAACAGCATGACTGACTTCGTTCTCGTTCATGGCGCATGGCATGGCGCCTGGTGCTGGCGAAAGATCCTGCCGTCACTCTGGGCCAAAGGTCATCGCGCATTTGCCGTGACACTTACAGGGGTCGGTGAACGCGAACACCTGATGTCCTCTTCCATCCGGCTCGCGACTCACATCGACGATGTGGTGTCAGTCATTGAGACGGAAGAGCTGGCGCGCCTCGTGCTTGTGGGTCATAGCTATGCCGGATTGTTGATCACCGCCGTGGCTGATCGCTACGCGGAGCGCATTGTCCGGCTGGTCTACCTCGATGCCATCATTCCCCACAGCGGCGAGAGCTGGTCGAGTTCCCACGACGAAAGCGCGCGCCAAGCCCGTAGGGCAGACATCGCGCGAGACGGCGTCCTCCCGCCTCCGCCGGCGTCGGCCTATGGCCTGACCGGCGAGGATGCGGCGTGGGTGGACCGACGCCAGAGGCCACATCCGGGCGGTGTGTATGAAGACGTGCTGCAATTCGACGAGGCGCGCGTGGCAAGCCTGCCTCGTACTTTTGTGGACTGCACCTCGCCGGCACTGCCGACGATCGAAAAGTCGCGTCAGCGAGTGCGCTCCGAACCGGGCTGGCAGGTGATCGAAATCGCCACCGGCCACGATCCGATGATCAGCGCTCCGACTCAGTTGCTGGACATCCTGGATCAGGCCGGACGTCTGTAGCCCGGGTGACTGACTGGTCGCCCCGGGCTACCGCTCGCGAACAGTCACTGAATCGCGAGCATCGACCCCCGCAACTTTGGGGGCCGGTCGCATCCCGATGAAGCGAGGCGGCGACGGGTTCAATGGGTTGGATCGGCCCGGTACGGCGTCCCGTAGAACTTGTGAACGCCGGTCGCCCAGGCCTTGTCCGCCATCGACGGCCAATGCTTCTTGTCAAAGCCGGGTGCGTCTGCGAACTTCCTTCGACACGTTGAGCGTGAAGCGCTTGTTCACCGTGTCCAGCGTCAGCGCCGCCCAAGGCACGGCGAACAGCTTGTCGCCCATGCCCAGCACGCCGCCGAACGACAGTACCGCATAGGCGATCTTGCCCGAGGCCATGTCGATCATGAACTCCTTGATGTCGCCCAGGTCCTCGCCGGCCTTGTTGTAGACGTCGTTACCGATCAGGGTGTCGGCGCCCATCAGCGCCGGGTCCCGGGTCCTCATCTTGTTGGCATACATGCCGAAATTGTCGCGCGTGACGTAGTTCACATTCATGGTGTTTCCTTGTGGTCTCCTGAGGGGCTCATTGACGAACGGATGCTCCACCGCATCGAATGCGAACGGCGGCTGACCAGAAACACCCTGTCAAGGAGCAATTGAGCACGTTACGCGGGGAATCCCGCCGTCTGTTCGGTAGCGCACAAGTCGGCCATTTGTGGTTGGCAGCGCTGGCGTGACAATCGCCTCAAAGCGGATGGAGGTGGTCCCTTTCTTCTGATTCAAGTGCCACCGCTGCCTCTAACTCGCTGTCCTTCCCATGTCGAAGACGTTCACCAGATAGTGACGACCCTGGGTCACGCGCGGCTGACTTCTGCAGTTGGCCGCGAGCCGATGTAGCTACCTCTGCTTAGTGAACACGGGACCCGACGGACTTTCCGTCCCATGCGGTACGGAGGAGCGGATCATGACGATTGAGTTCGAAGAGCGCGACACTGCCTTTGATGGATGCCTGGGTGGCCCACTCTAGTCGGAGAGCGGGGGCTGTCCGCTTTGGCTAGGAAATCCCTCTACTTGAGGATGTCGGAAAGTGGCCGAACTGCGACTCCCGCTTGAAGCGGCCTACCGGACGCGCTGCCGAAATCTAGCCCTGGCAGAATCGGTCGTTCAAGTGGTCACAAAACGGTGTTGCTCGATAAGCGCATTAGCGGCTCGAGGTGGTCATGCGCGGGATTCGCGCCGGGTTCCGTAATTGTCAGAACTCTCCTCAATCAATATTTTTAGTCTATGTATACGACCATCGTAATAGAAATGCCCGTAATATTTGTCTATCTAGGAACTGCACTAAA
>CAWEPP010000018.1:0-62803 GCA_963810985.1 uncultured beta proteobacterium | reverse complement strand
CTCCAGCGGGACGATGCCGACATCGGCGCTGCCGGCCTCGGTCGCGCGGAATACTTCGTCGAGCGTTGAACACGGAATTCCCGGGTGGCGCTGGTGTCGAACTGACGGTGCGTCGCCGTCTCGGAAAACGTCCCGGCTGGGCCAGGAAAGCCACTGTCAGCGGCCGTTGAGCGAGCGGCAGGCCGACATGGTCTCGCGGAAGACATTCGCCAGTGCCGCAGCCGTCAGCGGCCCTTTCGAACCCGACGTCACCTTGCGCACGACCTCGGCCTCACGTTCGGTACGCAGCACCGGCGCATCGACTTCGCCCTTGAGCCGACCGACCTCGCTGGCCAGCCGCGCGCGCTCGTTCAGCAGTTCGACCAGTTGCGCGTCGACGCGATCGATCGCATCGCGCAGCGGCTGCAGCCGACGGTCGATCGATTCAGCCATGGCGCACCGCCGGCCCGGAAGAGAAGTTGTAGACGCGGGACAAGGTGCGGGCTTCCGCTCAGCCCTCGGTCGGCGGCGAATCGGGCGTATCGACCTCGGACATGGGCTCGGCGCCGGCCTCGTGGCCATTGGCTCCCTCGCTGTCGCGCTCCACGACGCGCTGCAGGCCGGACAGCGTCGTGCCGTCATCGAGCGCGATCAGCGTCACGCCCTGCGTGGCGCGCCCCATCTCGCGGATCTCCGCCACGCGGGTGCGGATCAGCACGCCGCCGGTCGTGATCAGCATCACCTCGTCGTCGCCTCGCACCAGCGTCGCCGCGACGACCCTGCCGTTGCGCTCGCTGGTGGCGATCGCGATCATGCCCTCGTCGCCGCGGCCGTGCCGCGTGTACTCGGCGATCGGCGTGCGCTTGCCGAAGCCGTTCTCGGTCGCGGTCAGCACGCTCTGCTGCTCGTCCTCCGCCACCAGCATCGCGATCACCTGCTGGCCGTCCTCGAGCTGCATGCCGCGCACGCCGCGCGCCGTGCGGCCCATCGGGCGCACGTCGTTCTCGTCGAAGCGCACCGCCTTGCCCGCGTCGGAGAACAGCATCACGTCGTGCTGGCCGTCGGTGATCGCGGCGCCGATCAGGTAATCGCCCGGATCGAGGTCGACCGCGATGATGCCGGCCTTGCGCGGGTTGCTGAAATCCGTGAGCGCCGTCTTCTTGACCGTGCCCATCGCGGTCGCCATGAAGACGAAGTGGTGCTCGTCGTACTCCGAGATCGGCAGCACCACGGTGATCTTCTCGTCCTCGTCCAGCGGGAACATGTTGACGATCGGCTTGCCGCGCGCAGTGCGCGCGCCCTGCGGCACTTCCCACACCTTGAGCCAGTACAGCCGGCCGCGGTTGGAGAAGCACAGCATGTGTCGTGCGTATTCGCGATGAAGAGCTGGTCGATCCAGTCGTCCTCGCGCATCGCCGCGGCCTGCTTGCCGCGCCCGCCGCGCTTCTGCGCGCGGTAGTCCGCCAGCGGCTGGGTCTTCATGTAGCCGGTGTGCGAGAGCGTGACCACCATGTCCTCGCGCGCGATCAGGTCCTCGGTCATCAGGTCCTGCGCGCTGCGCACGATCTCCGAGCGCCGTGCGTCGCCGAACTCGCTCTTCAGCGCCAGCAGCTCGTCGGCGATGATGTCGGTGATGCGTGCCGGCTTGGCGAGGATGTCGAGCAGGTCGGTGATGGTCACCATCACTTCGCGGTATTCGTTGACGATCTTGTCCTGCTCCAGTCCGGTCAGCCGCTGCAGGCGCATCTGCAGGATCTGCTCGGCCTGCTCTTCGGACAGCCGGTAGCAGCCCTTCGTTCTGCAGGCCGATAACGCGCCTCGAGCCCCTCCGGGCGGTAGGCGGCCATGTCGGCGCCGGAGCGCGTCAGCATTTCGCGCACCAGCGACGAATCCCAGGCGCGCGCCATCAGCGCGGTCTTCGCCACCGGCGGCGTCGGCGCCGCCTTGATGATCGCGATGAACTCGTCGATGTTGGCCAGCGCCACCGCCAGGCCCTCCAGCACGTGGCCGCGCTTGCGCGCCTCCTTCAGCTCGAACACCGTGCGCCGCGTGACCACCTCGCGCCGGTGCGAGAGGAACGCATCGAGCATCTGCTTGAGGTTCAGCAGGCGCGGCTGGCCATCGACCAGCGCCACCATGTTCATGCCGAAGGTGTCCTGCAGCTGCGTCTGCTTGTAGAGGTTGTTGAGCACCACCTCCGGCACTTCGTTGCGCTTGAGTTCGATCACCACGCGCATGCCCGACTTGTCGGACTCGTCGCGGATGTCGGAGATGCCCTCGAGCCGCTTCTCGTTGACCATCTCGGCGATGCGCTCGAGCAGCACGCGCTTGTTCACCTGGTAGGGCAGCTCGTCGACGATGATCGCGCTGCGCGCGCCCTTGTCGATTTCCTCGAAATGCGTCTTGGCGCGCATGACCACGCGGCCGCGCCCGGTGCGATAGCCCTCGCGCACGCCGTCGAGGCCGTAGATGATCCCGGCGGTCGGAAAGTCCGGCGCCGGAATCAGCTCGATCAGTTCGTCGACCGTCGTCTCGGGCCGGCGCAGCAGCGCCAGGCAGCCATCCATCACCTCGGACAGGTTGTGCGGCGGGATGTTGGTCGCCATGCCGACCGCGATGCCGGCCGAGCCGTTGATCAGCAGGTTCGGGATCTTCGACGGCAGGACCGACGGCTCGCGTTCCTTGCCGTCGTAGTTCGGGACGAAATTGACCGTTTCCTTGTCGATGTCGGCCAGCAGTTCGGCGGCGATCTTGTCGAGCCGGCACTCGGTGTAGCGCATCGCCGCCGCGTTGTCGCCGTCGATCGAGCCGAAATTGCCCTGGCCGTCGATCAGCATGTAGCGCAGCGAAAAATCCTGCGCCATGCGCACCAGCGTGTCGTAAATGGCGTTGTCGCCGTGCGGGTGGTACTTGCCCATCACCTCGCCGACGACGCGCGCGCACTTCACGTAGGAGCGGTTCCAGTGGTTGTTCGCCTCGTGCATCGCGAACAGCACGCGCCGATGCACCGGCTTCAGGCCGTCGCGCACGTCGGGCAGCGCACGCCCGACGATCACGCTCATCGCGTAATCCAGATACGAACGCCGCATCTCCTCTTCGAGGGAGACGGGCAGGGTTTCCTTCGCGAATTGATCCATCAGGGCGGCCGCCTTCAGACGCTCGCCGAGGGCCGACAGCCCGCAAGCGAATCGAAAATTCTACCAGTGCGCGGACCTCATTTCGCCCTCCTCGCACGAACTGCCGCTGCCGGGATCGGACCTGGTGAGCGGCAGCGCACGCGCCGACCCGACTCGCCAAGCGCGCGCCGATATGTTCTGATCCGCGGCCGATCCCCTGTTACGTCGAACGAATCGAAATGGAAACCGTCGACCGGCTGATCGAGGCGCGCTGGGTCGTTCCGGTGGTGCCGCGCGCGGCGGTGCTCGAGCATCACGCGGTCGCGGTGCGCGACGGCCGCATCAGCGCGCTGCTGCCGATCGAGGAAGCGCGGGCGCGCTTTCACGCCCACCGAGCGCGTGTCACTGCCCACCCATGCCCTGATACCCGGGCTGGTGAACCTGCACACGCATGCCGCGATGTCACTGTTTCGCGGCATCGGCGACGACCTGCCGCTGATGCAATGGCTGGAGACGCGCATCTGGCCGCTGGAGCGGGCCCTGGTCTCGCCCGAGTTCGTCCACGACGGCACGCGGCTGGCCGCGATCGAGATGCTCCGCGCGGGCACCACCTGCTGTTCCGACATGTACTTCTACCCGGAGGCCGCGGTGCGGGCGCTGCGCAGCGTCGGCATGCGCGCGGTGGCCGGCATCATCGCGATCGAGTTCCCGACCGCCTACGCGGCGGATGCCGAGGACTACCTGCGCAAGGGCCTCGCGACGCGCGACGCCTTTCGCGACGACACGCTGGTTTCCTTCACCCTCGCGCCGCACGCGCCCTACACGGTGGCTGACAGCACACTCGGCGAAGATCGCGGTGCTGGCCGAGGAGCTGGATCTGCCCGTTCACATCCACCTGCACGAGACCATCGAAGAGATCGAGGAGTCGGTGCGACGGCATGGCGAGCGTCCGCTCGCGCGCCTGGACCGCCTGCGCCTGGTGACCGAGCGGCTGATCGCGGTTCATGCCGTTCACCTCGGCGGCCGAGGAAATCGCCCTGCTGGCGCAACGCGGCGCCTCGGTCGCGCACTGCCCGGCATCCAACCTGAAGCTCGGCAGCGGCATTGCGCCGATTGCGGAACTGCTGGCGGCAGGCGTGAACATCGGCCTCGGCACCGACGGCGCGGCAAGCAACGACCGCCTCGACATGGTCTCCGAAATGCGTCTCGCCGCCCTGCTCGCCAAGGGGGTCCGCCGCGACGCCAGCGTCGTTCCCGGCCGCCGTCGGCACTGGAAGCGGCGACGCTCGGCGGGGCCCGGGCGCTCGGCCTGGACCGTCGCATCGGCTCGATCGAGGCCGGCAAGGACGCCGATCTCGCCGCGTTCGACTTCTCCTCGATGGAGACCCAGCCCGTCTATGACCCTGTAACCCAGCTGGTCTATGCCGCCGGGCGGGAACACGTCTCCGACGTCTGGGTCGCCGGAAATCCTGTTGTAAGGGGGAGACAGGTGCTTGCGGAAGCTCAACAAGGCGTGACGAGCGAGGCGGCGGCCCGGGTGCTCGCGTGGCAGAATCGCTGTCGGCAGGTTCTGCAGACGGCGGGGTTGGCTTAGAAGTTCAAGCCATCATCGGCCGATGCGGCGCGTGTCACACCCGGCCGAGTTGGTACCCCGGCCGGTCTTCCTTATCTCGAGTGAGGAGCAATATGAAGCAATTCATCAAGCTGGGCCTTCTGGCATCGGCACTGATGGCCATCACTGGGACGGTTTCCGCCCAGATGAAGGACATCGTGGTCGTCGATCCCAAGGAGAGCCCGTACGTAATCGACGCGCGTGGCGTCGTCGTTCGCGATCCGTTCGGCCTGTGCTGGCGTACGGGTTCGTGGAGCGTCGACCGCGCGGCCAAGGCGGCCATCCAGGGTGCGCCGTATCCCAACTGGACGTTGGGCTGCGAGTGCGACAAGGACCTGATGCCCAAGCCGGTCTGCGAGCCGCCGCCGCCCCCGCCGCCGCCACCGCCACCGCCACCCCCGCCGCCAGCCGCCTGCGGCGCCGACGAGCGAGAAGGTGACGTTCGCGGCTGACGCCCTGTTCGACTTCGACAAGGCGGTCCTGCGTCCGGAAGGCAAGGCCAAGCTCGACGATCTCGTGTCGAAGATGGCTGGTGTGAGCCTCGAGGTGATCATCGGTGTGGGCTACACCGACCGGATCGGCTCCATGAAGCACAACATGGACCTCTCCGTGCGTCGTGCCCAGTCCGTCAAGGACTACCTGGTGAGCAAGGGCATCGAGCCGAACCGTGTTTACACGGAAGGCAAGGGCCCGGCGAACCCGGTCAAGCAGTGTCCGGATCCGTCGGCCAAGGGCGAAGTTCGCAACTTCAAGCAGCTGATCGAGTGCTTGCAGCCGAATCGTCGCGTCGAGGTCGAGGTCGTGGGTACTCGCCCCGTCAAGCGCTAGTAGGCGTACGCGCTGATCAAAGCCCCGCTTCGGCGGGGCTTTTTTTTATTTCAAAGCCGGTGTGCGCGCAAGGCCGCTTCACGAATCTGCGGTTCGCCAGGAAGTAACATCGTCCTGATGGAAGCCAACGTCGATCAAGGCGAGCTGCGCAAGTTCAGCGACATGGCCGCCCGCTGGTGGGATCCCAACGGGCCGATGCGGCCGCTGCACGAGATCAACCCGGTTCGCCTCGACTGGATCGATCGCCTGGCAGCCTTGGGCGGCAAGCGTGTGCTCGATGTCGGGTGCGGCGCAGGAATCCTGGCCGAGGCCATGGCGACCCGTGGAGCGCAGGTCACGGGCATCGACATGGCAGGCAAGGCCCTGAAGGTGGCGCAGCTCCACGCCCTCGAAAGCGGAGCAGGCGTCGATTACCAGGAAGGCACGGCCGAAGGCATGGCGAGCGAGCACCCGGCGGCGTTTGACGTCGTCACCTGCATGGAAATGCTCGAACACGTGCCGGACCCGGCCCAGAGCGTCGCCGCCTGCGCCGCCTTGACCCGGCCGGGCGGCTGGGCGTTCTTCTCGACGATCAATCGGAATCCGAAGGCGTTCCTGCTTGCGATCGTCGGCGCGGAATATGTCCTGAACCTGTTGCCGCGTGGCACGCACGAGTTCGCGAAATTCATCCGGCCGAGCGAGTTGTCAGGCTTTGCGCGCGACGCCGGACTTGCCCTGCACGAGATCGTGGGCATGACCTATAACCCGTTCACCAAGTCCGCCGCTCTGGGCCGCGACACCGACGTCAACTACCTGATGGCCTTTCGCAAGCCGGACTGACCATGGACGGCGTCCGCCTCGTGCTGTTCGATCTCGACGGAACGCTGGCCGATACGGCACCCGACCTCGCGGGCGGCGGTCAACCGGATGTTGATTGCGCGCGGTCGCGATCCGGTACCGCTGGAAGCCTTGCGCCCGCTGGCCTCTCACGGCGCGCGTGGACTGATTGGACGTGCCTTCGGTCTGACACCTTCCGATGCTGGCTACGAAACACTGCGACAGGAGTTCTTTTCCGAGTACGAGTCCGCGCTGTGCGAGGACAGCGTTCTCTTCCCGACGATGGCCGAAACTCTTGCGGCCTTCGATGCGGACCGTATCCGCTGGGGCATCGTGACCAACAAGATCGCACGATTCACCGAGCCACTGGTGCGTGCCCTGGGCCTGGCAGAGCGTGCCGCCTGCGTGGTCAGCGGCGATACGACGGCGCATGCCAAGCCGCACCCGGCTCCCCTGCTGCATGCCTTGCATCAGGCCGGACAACTCGCCCCGGCAGCCATGTACGTCGGTGACGACCTGCGCGATGTCCAGGCTGGCCGGGCCGCCGGCATGCGAACGGTCATCGCGGCGTACGGATACCTGGGAAACGAGACACCGCTCGAGCTCTGGGGCGCGGATGACGTGATCGCACGGCCGACGGACCTCCTGGAATTGGTCAAGGGATAGCCGGCTCGCGTTTCCCACTTCCCTGCTCGCGACCTTCAATCTATGGCGGCGACATTGACCCCCTGGGTTCCGCGACTCCGCAAGCTGGCCATCGCCGCCGCGGCGATTGCCCTCCTGTTCGGCATCGTCGGCTACTTCGCGATTCCCAAGGTCGTGCGCTGGGGACTGGAAACGGTTGCCTCGCGCGAACTGGGCCGGGCCGTTCGCGTCGAGAGCATCGACGCCAACCCGTTCACGCTGCGCGTCACGATGCGCGGCCTCGTGGTCGACGGCGCCACGGGCGAGAGCGTGCCGCTGCTGGCCGTGCGCGAAGTCACCGCCAATGCATCGGCAGCGTCGATTTTCTATCGGGCGCCGGTGCTGGACTCGCTGACGATCGATGGGCTCACCGCGAACGTCGTGCGACTGGAAACGCAGCGCTTCAACTTCAGCGACATCCTGGAGCGCCTCCAGGCCAAGCCGAAGCCCGACGACGCTCCCCAGCGCTTTTCGCTCAACAACATCCAGGTCACGGATAGCACCATTCACTTCGACGACCGGCCCGTTGCGGCCAGGCATGTCGTCAGTGCCATCGCACTCGGCATTCCATTCCTCTCAAACCTTCCTACCGACATCGAGATTCAGGTGCAGCCTGCACTGTCGGCACGGATCGACGACACGCCGCTCGAGATCAAGGGTGAGACACGCCCCTTCGCCGAAACCCTCGAGTCGTCGGTCAATCTGAAGCTTGCCGGGCTCGACATACCCAGGTACCTGGCCTACTCCCCGGTCCAGCTTGACTTCGCGATTCCCCGCGGAGCGCTGACCACGGACCTGCGTATCGCCTTCCGGCGCGCCGCGCCGGCGCGCGGAGCACGGCCGGCCGTCGAGGCGAGGACGATCGTATCGGGCCGCTTCGAAGTGGCGGGCTTTGCGCTCGCCGCGCCGGCGGCCCAACCCAAGCCGCTGATCTCGTGGAAGTCGCTCGCCGTCACGCTCGATGAAGTGGACCCGTTTGCACGGCGTGCCGTCATTGGTGACCTGGCGTTGGCCGCGCCAACGGTCGAGGCTGTCCGCGACGCATCCGGTGCCTTGAACTGGCTGCAGTTCATCCAGCAACCACTGAAGGCAACACCAACGACGCCCTCCGGCGGCGGGCCGGCGCCCGCTGTGAGCGCCGCGGCTCCGAGCGCGCGGCCGGCGGTCACGCTCAGGCACGCCGCGGTACGCGATGGCACGGTGAACATCGCCGATGACTCTGCCGGCAGTTTCCGGCTGCAGCTCATCAACCTGAACGCCGATGCAGGCAACCTGACCACGATTTCGCCGGAGCGCGGCAAGGTTCTCGTGAAGTTTGACGCCGCCGAGGGTGGAGGCTCCGCCTCTCTCGAGGGTGACGTCGGCCTCGCGCCCGTCGCCGGACGCCTGGCCGTTGCCATGCGGGACGTCAGGCTGCGCGCACCTGCACGCTATCTCGCACATGTGGTCAACGGGACGCTCGATGGCAGCAGTGACGTCGACGCCGTGCTGGAGTTTGCGGCTGCCGAGCCGGCGTTCAGCGCCGTGCTGCGCGACATTTCGGTTCGCGGCAAAGACATCTCGCTGCGCGGTCCGAAGGGCAGCGGCGCCGACTTCGAACTGGCCGGGCTAACCGTTGAAGGCGGTGCCATCGACCTGACCGGACGCACGATCACGTTCGGCAAGCTTGCACTGGACGGTCCTCGGGCCACGGTGCGCCGCCTGTCCGACGGCGAGATCAACTGGCTGCAGGTGCTGCGGGCCCAGCCGTCGGGAGTGGTGGCCGGCTCCGCGCCGTCCGCCGCGGGTTCCACGGCGCCGCCGTGGAAAGTCAGACTGCAGGAAGCAAGTGTGACGCGCGGCGACCTCCGGCTCGAGGATCTGGCGGTGGATCCCAACGTCAAGGTGCGAGCTTCGGCGATCTCCGTAACGGCGCGCAACGTGGTCAGCGACGGGAGCGAGCGCGCCGAGATCACGCTGCGAACGCGATTCGGGAGCGGCGGCACGCTGTCCGTCAACGGTGGTGCGCGCTGGAATCCGCTCGCGTCGGACCTGCGGGTCGAAGCCCGCAGCCTGGATGTCTCCGCGGTGCGGCCCTACCTCGCGGCGCGCCTGAATGCCGTGCTGGCGCGGGCCGAAGCCTCGGCGCGCGGCCGGGTGACCGTCGAACAGCCGGCGGACGTAGCCCCGCTGCGCGTCGCCTACAAGGGAAGCGCGCGGCTCGGCAACCTGCACCTGCTCGATGCGCGCAGCGAGAACGATCTGCTCAAGTGGCAGGTGCTCGACCTGGAGCAGATCGACCTGAAGCTGGGCGACGGTTCACCCAACGTTGTCGTCGGCAGGCTCGCACTGTCGGACTTCTACGCACGCGTGATCGTGTCGGAACAGGGACGATTGAACCTCGTCGATCTCATCAAGCGCGATGATGCTCCCGCAACTGATGCCCCCGGTCACGCCTCGAGCAGCGCGCCGGTAGCAGCAACGGCGCCCAAGGCCGAACTGTCCATGCCGGTCGACCGCGAGATGTCCGGGACCTCACCGAGCCCCGCCGACGCTGCGGCTGTGCGCTCGACAGCACCCCTTGCGGCGCCGGCGACCGATTCCATGGCGCAACGCCCGGTCATCCGCTTCGGGCAAATGGAGTTCACCCGCGGCAATGTGAATTTCACCGACAACTTCATCAAACCGAATTACACCGCCAACATGACGGGACTCGGTGGCTCCATCACGACACTCGCCTCCGACAGCGCCGAGCCGGCAACACTGACACTCGCCGGCAAGATCGACGACGACGCGCCGCTGGACATCACTGGCCGTCTCAATCCACTCGCGCCGCAACTATTTCTTGACATTGAAGGCCGCACCAAGGGTGTCGACCTGCCGCGCCTGACGCCGTATGCGGTGAAGTACGCCGGTTACCCGATCACCAAGGGCAAACTCTCGATGGAGGTCAGCTACAAGGTCGAGAACGAAAAGCTCGCCGCCAACAACCACCTGTTCCTCGACCAGCTGACCTTTGGCGAAAAGGTCGAAAGCCCGACGGCCACCAAGCTACCGGTGCTGCTCGCCGTCTCACTGCTGAAGAACTCGAAGGGCGAGATCGACATCAATCTGCCGATCTCCGGCACGCTGAACGACCCGAAGTTCTCGGTCGGCGGCATCATCATTCAGGTCATCGTCAATCTGCTGACCAAGGTCGTGACCGCACCATTCACGTTGCTGGCGGCCGCCTTTGGCGGTGGCGAGGAACTCGGGTACATCGAGTTCGCGCCCGGCGCTGCCGCGCTCAGGGATGACCAGACCAAGCGCCTCGACACGCTGGCCAAGGCCCTGAGCGATCGACCGGGACTCAGGCTCGACATCATCGGTCGCGTCGATCCGGCGGTGGACACCGACGGAGTCAGGCGCGCGAAGTACGACGCGAAGCTCAAGGCCGCCAAGGTCAAGGGACTGGTACGCCGCGGCGGCGACGCGGTTGATCCGGCGAGCGTGACGGTCACAGCCGAAGAGCAGCCGGCGCTCGTAGCCGCCGTCTACTCCGACGAAGACATTCCCGGCAAGCCGCGCAACGTGATCGGCATCGCCAAGTCAATTCCGGCCCCCGAAATGGAGGCGCTCATCCTGGCCAATCTCGCCGTTTCCCCCGAAGACCTGCGGGCGCTGGCGAACCAGCGCGCCACGGCCGTTCGCAATCAGCTCGAAACGCAGGGCAAGGTCTCGCGCGAACGGCTGTTTCTGGTCGAGCCCAAAGTCACGTCAGAGGGCATCCAGGACAAGGGGGCGAAGACCCGGGTTGATTTTGCGCTGAAGTGAACCATCTACCGCGTAGAATCAATTCTCTTGGGGGCGACCTGGCTTCGACACGGGTCGTGAAGGATCTCAGGGCATGCCGAGGACCAGTCACCTCGTAAATCCATCTGGAACACTACAAACGCCAACGAAGACGCGTTTGCTCTAGCCGCTTAATACCGGCCAGACGCTGCACTGGTTCGCTTCCGGGCCAGGTCGGGTAACTGACAGCAGCGCCATTCACGGAAGCTGGATGCCGGTGGAGTCACGACGGCGGCATCGAGATCCAGTGACTGGCTGCGCGTCGGCCTGCCGATCGGCCAAACGCGCGGTGAGACAAAAATAGACCGGCTACGCATGTAGAACTGGATCTGGATCACTCGTGGACGCGGGTTCAATTCCCGCCGCCTCCACCAATCACTCGAAGGGCCGCCCAGCGCGGCCCTTCGTTTCTTTACAGCTCCGTACGAGCAAGAAGTGTTGCCGAGCGGGACCCGACGCGAAACCTGGGTTGATTGTTTCGCACTGGCAGCGGCCCCGTAATTGCTGCTCGCGACCTAGTCCTATCGACGGCTGCACTGCCTTTGAAGCCTGTCGGAGATTCTTACGCCGCACCGGGTCGCGAACTCAACGTTGTCCCACTGGTAAGCGGAAACCCTTAGTAACGCACTGATTTGATTGAGCATCAGATCTGCGCTACGAGAAATCCGAAGGTTTGGCGCTCTTCTTGCTTAGGTGCGCTTCACACCTGGCGCAGAACCGAATCGTTCCGGGCCGCAAGAATTCGGACCACCCCGGACTGCACTTCCCGTCCGTAACGTGCTTGGGTCGCTGGTTGTCGGGATTGACTGACATATTGATGAGGAGGTTCGCATGCTTCGTAAACGCTGGATAGCCACCCTTGCCGGCGCATGTTGCGCGATGGCCGCCCACAGTGCGAACGCGGCCCTCACTTTCGACCCGTTCGTGACCTCCGCGGAGTTGATCGGAGCGGTTGGCAACAACGCGGCGATCGGTTTCTCCTTCGCTGGCAACAAGTTTGTCGGATCGATCTACTTCAACAACCAGCTGTACCAGACCGATCTTGACGGCAACAACGCCACGAAATTCGGGGCGCCTCTTCCGATCGCGTCGGGCAACGCGGGCGAGATCTATGTCTCCAGTTCGCTCGGGCTGGGCGGCTTCGCCTCCCGCAGCGTCTTTGCCGGGTCGCAGTCTTTCGGGACGGTCTGGACATATGCCAACGGCGCGACCACGGCGACCGCGGCGACGCAGTTCGTCACCGGCCTGGTCGGCGGCGTGCGCAGCATCGCGTTCGACCCCTACGGCAACTACGGCGGCGACATGATCGTCGCGACTTCCGTCGGCCGCATTTATCGCGTCAACAGCGGCGGAGTCGCCACACAGATCGCGAACCTCGGTTTCGACACGGAGGGCCTGGACTTCACGCCGCAGGCGTTCGGACCGATCGCCTCCGGGATGCTGGTCGTGCTGTCTGAAGGTGACGGCCACGTGCGGGCGATCGACCCCAACGGTGTGATCACCGACCTCGGACTGCTGTTCAATACACCGGAGATGATCAGCTTCGTTCCGCTGAACTTCGACCAGACGCTCGATCCGTTGGCCGGCTTCTACGCGGCGCGGTACCCGACCGAGGTCGTCAAGTCCGAGAGGACGGACTTTGCCCCGTACCTGGGCCAGGCGATCGTGACCGAAGAAAGCACGCACGACCTGTACGCGATCTCGTGGGATGGCAGCAAGTTCGTGAAGACCTTCATCGGCGACTTCGGTGGCCAACCGGAGGACGGCATTTTCGTCACCTCTGCCATCCTGAATCCCTGCGCAACACCCGATGCATGCAAGGTTCCCGAACCGGGTTCCATGGCACTCGTCGCTTTCGGTCTCGCTGGACTCGCCTTTGCCCGGCGTCGCAAGCACTAGCCGCAACAGATCGCCAACACGAACCCGCCCGCGTGGCGGGTTCCTATTGTCCGCGTCACGCCTTCGCGTCGAAAACGCAACCCGGGTGGACGATCACTGTCACTTCCGCCAGCTCAGGTAGGCCGCCTCGCACACCCTTCGTCGCCTGGTGGTGCGTGGACCGAATGCGCGTTCGGAACGGCCGAGCAAATTTGCTGCGCCGCGCAAATTCCTTCTGCTTGTCGCTCTCCTAGCAGAGCGGCCGCGGCCTGCAATGCCAATTCAGCGGCCTCAGCCAAATTGACGTCTCTCAGTCCGGTCAAATGGACGACTCACCTTTTGCCGTCACCGAACTATCGTCACGGCGATTAGTTGGCCCTACTACAGCGTTTGGTACAAGGGGCCGCTTGAATCTCGCCGGATGGCGAGGCCCTTCCGTTCCCTGTGCGACACTCGCCAGTCGTCGGCCCGCGCTGATGCTCAGGAACACTTTTCGGTATCGTGGGCCAGGCAATCTGGCACGCTGCAGACGGACCAAGCGCAGCGCAAGTAACTTGAGGGGATCGGATCAGTCATGAAACAGCGTTCGTCGATTCTTCCAGTGCTTTTCGCCTCGGCGACCTTTGCGGTGGTGGGGTGCAGTTCCGGCGGCAGCTCACCGAGTCCCGCCCCGACCCCCGCCCCAACGCCAACACCAACCCCGCCACCGGCCACCAGTCCGACGCTTCAGGTGGTTCCGGCAACGTTTGACTTCGGCAAGGTGACCACGACCAACAAGCCGGCGCCGCTGGAAGTCACGATCAAGAACAATGGCAACGCCGCGTTGGTCGTTTCGGGTATCTCCTTTCGCGTACCCGCTGACCCGAGCTTCATGTTGAATGCGAGCCTCGGAACGAAACCCTGCGCCTCCATATCTCCGACTGTAGCCGCGGGTGACTCCTGCACGGTACGGGTCGAGTTTCAGCCGCCTTCGACGAGCGGGGCATTTACGTCGACGCTGCAGATAACTTCGAACGATCCGACGTCGCCCAACTTCGGGTTGCCGATCGCGGGAGCTTCCGAAGCCGTATCGGCGCTGAATGTAAAGATCAATCAGATTGACACTTTGGCGTGTCCTAACCCTCTGACAACCGCGTACGTCTCGGTTACCGATCAGAGTGGGTATCCGGTAACAGGCCTGCAGTCGGTAGCGAACGCATTTTCGTTTAATCAAGGGTCAGGCGCGATCGCGATCTCCTCTGTAAGTTTCGTCGGCAGCGTCAACAAGAACGTTGCAATGGCTACTCTCCTGGACCACAGCAAGAGCCTGACGGATCAGCCCGTGGCCTTCGCCGACATGAAGACCGGATTCAGCAACTTGCTGGCCGGCCTTAAGGCCGGTGACACCGCTGAGGTCATCAAGTTCGCGACGGAGTACCAGGTCGTGCAGGCCTTCACAACCGACAAGACCTTGCTCCAGGCCGCCATTGCGGCGCCGTTCAGCATGGGGACGGGCACTCGGCTGTATGACACGGTGTATCAAGGGGTGGAAGACGCCGCGAAACAACCGCTTAGCCATCGAAGAGCGGTCATCCTGGCGACCGATGGAGTCGAAGAACTCCCCGCCTCCGCACCTCCGGTCCAGACTCTGCAGAGCGCCATCGACAACGCAAAGAACAAGAACGTCCCGGTCTTCACCATCGGACTCGGCGCATCGGTCAACAGTACGGACCTGCAGAAGTTGGCCAGCGACACGGGCGGCCTGTACTACCAGGCGAACGCCTCCCAGAACCTCGCGACCATTTATCAGCAACTGGCGTCGTTGCTGTACGAGAATCAGTATGTGCTGACGTTCAACCGAGCGGTGATGGGCGTCCAGTCGCCGATCACCATCACAGCGAACTCCGGCGCATTGAGCGGAAATGCCGCAAGGGGCGTTATCGTCTGTCCCTGAGATCAGTCGAGGTTCAGTCGCCGACGGGCCACGTCCCCTCCGTCTAGCGTCCCCTCCGTTCAGCAGGACTCCCAGGTTCTTCACGCGCGGGCCCTGTAGTGGCCCGCGATCTCATTTGATCGCGCCAGCCGGCCGCGCCCAGCGAGTCAGCGGCGGTCACCGCCTAGAATCGCGACTCAGCAAAGACCGCTTGATCCCGATGGCCGACAACACCGACATTCCCACGCTGCGCCGATTGCTGCACGACTGCCGGCGCATCGCCGTCGTCGGCATTTCGGCGGAGTGGCACCGCCCCAGCTACTTCGTCGGCAAGTACCTGCTCGAGCATGGCTACTCGATGATCCCGGTGAACCCGAAGTACGCCGAGGTCCTTGGGCAAACCTGCTACCCCGACGTGCGCAGTGCTGCAAAGGCGGCGGGCCTGATCGACATGGTCGACTGCTTCCGCCGCTCCGCCGACATCGGTCCGCTGGCCGAGGACGCGATTGCCATTGGCGCAAAGTGCCTGTGGATGCAGCTCGGCGTCACCAACGAGGCCGCGGCGGATCGCGCTCGAGCAGCCGGGCTGGATGTCGTGCAGGACCGCTGCGTGAAGATCGAGCATGGGCGGCTCTTTGGCGGGCTGAACTGGGCCGGCGTCAACACGCGCGTCATTTCGAGCAAGCGGCCGCGGCAGCTGCCGTACTGAGGAGAACGTAACCAATGGCGGACCGCGCCTTCGGCATCGAGACGCTGTGCCTGCACGCCGGCCAGATCCCTGACCCGGTGACCGGCAGCCGTGCGGTGCCGATCTACCAGACGACATCGTACGTGTTCGACTCCGCCGATCACGCGGCGAGCCTTTTCAACCTGCAGACCTTCGGCAACGTCTATTCGCGCATCAGCAATCCGACGGTTGCCGTGCTGGAGGAGCGTGTCGCTGCGCTCGAGAACGGCCGCGCGGCCCTTGCCACGGCAAGCGGCATGTCGGCGCAGCTGACCGGCATCCTGGCCATCGTGCAGCCGGGCCAGCACATCGTCGCCTCGTCGCTGCTTTACGGCGGGACGTATTCGCAGTTCGACGTCACGCTGCGCAAGATGGGCATCGAGACGACATTCGTCGATCCCGACCGGCCGGAGAACTTTCGAGCTGCGCTGCGCGAAAACACGCGACTCGTCTATGCCGAGACGCTCGGCAATCCCAAGATCAACGTGCTCGACATCGAGCCGATCGCGGCGATTGCGCATGATGCCGGCGTGCCACTGATGATCGACAACACGATGGCCTCGCCGTACCTGTGCCGGCCGTTCGACTGGGGCGCCGACATCGTCGTGCATTCGGCGACCAAGTATCTCGGCGGGCACGGAACCACGCTCGGCGGTGTGCTGGTGGAGCGCGGCAAGTTCGACTGGGGCAACGGCAAGTTCCCGGACATGGTCTTGCCGTCGAAGGGATACCACGGCGTCAAGTTCTGGGAGACCTTTGGCGACTTCGCCTACACGATGAAGGCGCGCATGGAGGTGCTGCGCGTGCATGGCGCGGCGCTGGCGCCGCTGTCGGCGTTCCTGCTGCTGCAGGGCGTCGAGACGCTGCACCTGCGCATGGAACGGCACTGCGAGAACGCGCGCCGCGTGGCCGGCTTTCTCGAAAGTCACCCACAGGTGGCCTGGGTCAACTGGCCCGGCCTGCCGTCGAGTCCGTACTACCCGCTGGCGCGCAAGTACCTGCGTGCGATCGATGGCGAGCCCGGCGCCTCGGGCGTCATGACATTCGGCATCAAGGGCGGTGCGGCCGGCGGCGAGAAGCTCATCGATGCTTTGCAGTTCCTCTCGCACCTGGCCAATATCGGCGATGCGAAGTCGCTGGTGATCCACCCGGCGTCGACGACGCACCGCCAGCTCTCGGACGAGGACCAGCTCAAGGCGGGCGTTTCGCCCGACATGGTCCGACTCTCGGTAGGCATCGAGTCGATCGACGACATCCTGTGGGATCTCGAGCAGGCGCTCGAGCACAGCCGCTGAGCCGCTGCAGCGATCCGCGCCCGCCCTACCTCCGACGATGGACGAACAGACCGCCCGCGACGTCGCACTGGTGCGGGCGCTCGAATCCGGAGATGCCGAGCGTTCGGTGTTGACGGCAGACGACCGCCGCTATGCGAGCCGCGCGGCGGGTGAACTGGCGCATTGGCAGGCAGCCGACCAGCGTCGCCCGCCCACCGCGGAGCTCTTCCTCGCGCGACGCGCCGGCCTGTTGCTCGACAAACTGGGTGAGCGCGAATCGGCGCTGGGAGCGCTGCGACGCATACGATGGCGCCCCTGGATCGGCGTGACGTTGCCCGCGGCAGCGTTCGTTCTGGGCGTGCTGGCAGAGCAGGTCGCCGACCGGCAACATGTGAACGTGCTTGCCTTTCCGCTGCTCGGCATCCTCGCGTGGAACCTCGCGGTGTACGGGCTGATGCTGGTGCGCCCGCTGCTCGGCCGCACGCTCGGGCCCGTGCGGCGCTGGGTCGCAGAACTGGGTCGTACGAAGATCGCGACGCTGCCGGGCACTCTGGCGCGCCCGGCGGCGCGCTTCGTCGGTGACTGGGCGTCCCTCGCCGCGCCCCTGACCAACGCGCGGGCGGGACGTGTGCTGCACCTGGCGGCGGCGTTGCTTGCGCTCGGCGCGGTGCTGGGTCTGTATCTCCGCGCCGTCGCATTCGAGTATCGGATCGGCTGGGAAAGCACGTTTCTTGAGGCGCCATCGGTCCACGCCATCCTGCAGATCGTGCTGGGGCCGGCCGCGAAGCTGCTCGGCATGCCCTTCCCGTCGCTCGAGGCCGTATCCGCCATGCGTATCACGGGCGGAAGTGGCGGCACGGATGCGGGGCCGTGGATCCACCTGTACGCGGTGACCGTTGGTCTGGTCGTCGTCGTGCCTCGCCTGGTGATGGCTGCCTTCGCTCGGTGGCGTGAGAGACGCCTCGCGGGCGCGTTTCAGTTCGACCTCGGCGAACCCTACTTCCGCCGCGTGCTCGCTTCCTTCGCGCCCAGCCGCGCGCGGCTGCGCGTGGCGCCCTACAGTTACACGCTCGACGAGGCGGCGGTCAGCGGACTCAATGTGCTCGCGCGACATCTGCTGGGCGATGCCACCGAACTCGCGCTGCGGCCTAGCACCGAATACGGCGCGGAGGACACGGCCGCGCAGGGAGTGCCGCGCAGGGAGGACGACGTCCCGCTGACGCTGGCGGTATTCAACGCGGCGTCGACACCCGAATCCGAGAACCACGGACGATTCCTCGATTCGCTGCGCGCTGCGGTCGAAACCCCGCTCGCCGTCGTTATCGACACGGAGCCCTACCGCCGACGCCTCGGCGCGCAGGCTGGGGCAGACGAACGCCTTCAAGAGCGCTGCAATGGCTGGCGTGCCTTTGTCGAGTCGCGTGGACTGCCGGTGGCGTGCGTGGATCTCGCTGCGCCGAATGTCGACGCCGCTGAACGCGAGCTGGCACCGGCGCTCGGGGGCAGGCAATGAACAACGACTCGCTGCAGGCCGCCAGCATCGATCTCGCGCTGGTCTCCCACACGAACGTAGGCAAGACGACCCTCGCCCGCACGCTGCTTGGGAGGGAGATCGGCGAAGTGCGCGACGCCCCTCACGTGACGGAAGTGGCAGAAGTCCACGTCCTGCTGCGTTCACCCGAAGGCGACGAACTGCGCCTGTGGGACACGCCGGGGTTTCGGGGACTCCGCGCGCCTGGTTCGGCGCCTGCAGCGTTCGGACAATCCGATTGGCTGGTTGTTGCGCGAGGTCTGGGACCGCTATCGCGACCGGCCGTTCTGGTGCAGCCAGCAGGCGGTTCTCGCTGCACGCGCATCGGCCGATGTCGTGCTCTACCTCGCGAACGCGGCCGAGTCGCCGCGCGATGCTGGATATCTCCCTTCTGAAGCACAGATCCTGCGTTGGCTCGGCAAGCCGGTGCTCGTGCTGCTGAATCAGGTCGGTCCGCCGCGCCCGCGTGCCGAGGAGGAGGCCGAACGCGAGCGGTGGCGCGCGCAGTTCGCCGCGCACGGACTCCCGTGCGAAGTCCTGCCACTCGATGCATTCGCGCGCTGCTGGGTGCAGGAAGGGATGTTGCTCAAGGCGGTCAGCCGCCAGTTGCCTCCAGACAAAGCCACGGCGCTCGCACGTCTGCAGGCGCAGTGGTCGATCATCAGCCTCCAGCGCTTCGCGGCGTGCATGCAGGCACTGGCCGACCAGTTGTCGGCGGCCGCGCATGACGCGGAGCCGATCGACGAACCCGCGGAATCGGTCGGCGCGCGCGTTCTGATTAGGCTTGGCGTGCGGAGCGACGACAACGCGCGATCATGCGCCATGTCCGCGCTGGCGGAACGCGTCGACGTCGGCGTGAAATCCGCCACCGAGTCGATGATCGCGATCAACGGGCTGGAGGGAACTGCGACCGAGACCATCCTGAAGCGAGTGCAGGAGTCCTACGCGACGCAGGATCCCATACCGGAAGGGCGCGCCGCGTTGCTCGGCGGTGTGCTGGCGGGCGCCCTCGCCGGCCTGAAGGCCGACCTGGCAACCGGTGGGCTGACGATGGGCGCCGGTGCCTTGATCGGTGGACTCCTCGGAGGGCTCGGTGGAGCCGGCATAGCGCGCGGCCTCAACAAGCTCACCGGAGTCGAGCGCACCCGTATCTATTGGCCGGATGAGTTTCTCGATGGCCTGCTGCGCGCCGGTGTGCTGCGTTACCTCGCCATTGCGCACTACGGTCGCGGCCGGGGAAAGTTCGTCGAGGGGGAGTCGTCCCCGTTCTGGTTCGAGTCCGTGCAGTCGTTGATCGCCGAGCGCACGGACGCACTGCACGCGATCTGGAGCCAGGCCCGGACTGGCTGTCCGCCCGAGACCACAGCCCGCGACATCGAGCATGAGCTTCGCGACCTGACCGCCGAAGTCCTGGCTCGCCTCTACCCCGACGCCATGTCCGCTGAACTGCAGAGGCAACTGCGTCGACCGCACGGCGCTGTCCGAGGCTCGTCAGTTGCCGGCATTCCCGCGTAAGCTACGCGCCGATCTGCAGGAGCCCGCAATGAAGAACACAACTGTCCTTGCCTGTTGCGCCACCGCCGTCCTGACGGTCGGGCTGTCCACCGGATGCTCGACGCAATCGCCGAGCGGAAAGGATGCGCAGATACCGGCTTCTCAGTTGTACGAGGTCAAGATCCAGCCTGCCCGCATCCCGCCGAATCCGCAGGGCGCCTTCGCGCTGTCGAGCGCCACCGGGTGCGATGTGATCTATATCGCAAAAGCGACGACCGCCGACACCGTGACGTATGCAGTTCGGCCGACGAGCCGGATAACGGATTCGGCGCAGTGCGTCGATTCCCTGCGCAGTCAGCCTGGCGTCGAATCCGTCTCCGCGCCGATGTAGTCGCCGCAGTCGCGCAACGTTCAGCGCTTCCGTCGACGGCGCAAGTCAGTTTCAGTCCGCCACCTGAGTTGCCGGCTCCGGAGGCTTCTGCCCGTACATCAGGCGATCCGCGCGCCGCATCAGCGTCTCGACCGAATCGTCCGGCCTGCGCCGCCGCCACGCCAAGGCTCAACGTGACATCGAGCCCGGCGGACAGGCTGCTCCAGTCGCAGGCCGCAACCCGCTGCAGGATGCGGTCACATGCCGCGCGCGCCTCGTCCGGCGACGTGTCGCCGAACAGCACGACCAGTTCATCGCCACCGATGCGCGGCCGCAAAGTCCGAGCTGCGCAGTGAATCGCACGCAGGAGCTCGCCGAGTTTCCTGAGCACTGCATCGCCCACCATGTGCGAGTGCCTGTCGTTGACACGCTTGAACTGGTCGATATCCAGCAATGCAGAGCGCGAATGGCCGGCCGCCCTCCGCTGAGTCTCGGCCAGCGCATCCTGGAGCAGTGGCTCCAGCGCACGGCGGTTGGCAAGGCCGGTCAGTGAATCCTGCAACGAGAGTTCGCGGAACGAACTTGCCTCCGCCGAAAGCGTGTCCAGCTCCTCGCGCTGCTTCAGTGACTCCCGCCAGCGTTCGATGCGAACGCGGTTCTCGCTGCGCAGGCGCAGGATCTCGCGCGTCACCTGCATATGCCGACGCAACGCGCTTGCACTGCGGTCTCGTGGTCACCCGCGGCCTCGGCGCAACGGGCCAGCGTGTCGTGCGCCTTGCCTTCCACCACGAGCAGATCGAACTGACTGCGCAAGTTCGATGGCCACGCGCGCCCGTCTCGACGCCGCGCATCGGGTCGCCCTCGAGCAGCAGCACTTCGGCTTCGACCACCGCGCCCTCGGCCAGCCCGTGCGACCAATCGAGCCGTGCCGCGTCGCGCATCACCGCATCGATCGCCACGCGCGACGCCGCTACGTTGCCGAGCGCCACGTGGATCTGCGAGAGCACGGCTTAGTGTTGCCGCACGCTCCCGCAACTGGATTTCAGGGGACGCTTCGGAGGCTGATTGCAGCAGGTTCTCGGCCCACGATTGCAGCATGGTCAGGTGCTCCCGATCCGGGGCCGAGGCATGCAGGGCCGCCGGGTCAGTCAACCAGCCGAGGTTGATGATCAGCCAGTCGGTCCGCGCCATCCGCTCCCAGAGCGCAATTCCCGCCTCGCGCGCGATGTCGATCATCCGCGCGAAGAGCTGGAGTCCATCCTCGTAGGAACCGGCGGCGGCGTGCGCCGCGCCGAGCGCGCGCGTTGCCATCAGCCGCGCTTCCGGACGGCATCAGGCTGCACAACGTCATTGGCCGCAAAGGCGGCGGCATAGGCATCGTCATAGCGGCGCAACTGCGCGCACGCCAGGACCGCAAAGGTCAGGCGAGCGACCTGGCCCGGCCGATCGCCTCCAACCGGCATGCAGCTTGGCCGACTGGATCGCGTGCGCATCCGCCGCCGAGCACTCGCCGGACGCACTCGAGCATGCTGCGAGGCGGCCCAGCAGCCGCGCCAGCAGCGCGCGATCGCTCGGCACCGCGGGCCCGTTCGACTCCTTCGGTAACACCGGCGCGTTCCGCGTCGCTTGCCATCAAGGACGGCGGAGGCAACCTGCTCGAGTTCGGAGGACTGTGCGGCGGACACGGGGGATCGATCGGGACGCGGATGCGCAGTGGTCCCGCGAGCGTATAGCTCGTTTGCTCCACCGAAGAAGAAAAGGCGTCGGACGCCGCGCAAACCCGGAGTCAAGGAATTGCGCGAGGATTCAGGCGCCGTTGCTCTGCCGAGACCAGCGCAAAGCCTCAGCAAGATGACAAAAGGGCCCGCGACGGGCCTGTTTGACTTGGCGGAGGGAGTGGGATTCGAACCCACGATGGGCTTTCACCTATACACGCTTTCCAGGCGTGCGCCTTCAACCGCTCGGCCATCCCTCCCGTCCGGGCCGCGGATTATATCGGCCACCTCGGGAGCAAAAAAAGCCCGCGGCGAACCGCGGGCTCTCAGGCAATCAGAAATACGGTCAGGCTGCGAGCGTCGAGACCGTGTCGCCGCGCAGGTTCGGGTAGCGAACATGCTCGACGAATTCCTGCACCTCTCGATCCGGCGCCGGAGTCAGCATGCTCACGACGGCAATCGTGATCAGCCCGACAGGCACGCCGAAGACGCCGGCAGAAATCGGCGCGATGCCCCACCACATGTCCATCTTCGTGGTGCCGAACCACAGGATGAACTGCGGATAGGTGTGCAACATGTAATACAGGCAGATGCCAAGACCCGCAACCATGCCGACGATGGCGCCCCACTTGTTCGCGCGCTTCCAGAACACGCCCAACACCAGGGCCGGGAAGAACGCGGACGCCGCCATCGAGAACGCCGCGCCGACCAGGAACAGGATGTTCCCCGGCTTCAGCGACGTCACCCAGGCAGCAAAGATCGCCACGACCAGCAGCAGGATCTTGGAGATCATCACCCGCTTCTGCGTCGAGGCGTTCGGGTTGATCATCTTGTAGTACAGGTCGTGTGACAGCGCGTTGGCGATCGTCAGCAGCAGGCCGTCAGCCGTCGAGAGCGCCGCCGCCAGACCACCCGCCGCCACCAGGCCCGAGATCACGTAGGGCAAGCCCGCGATTTCCGGTGTTGCGAGCACGATGATGTCACCCCCCAGGACCATCTCCGCCAGCTGGACGATGCCGTCCTTGTTGACGTCGGTGATCGACATGAGTGTCGGATCGATCTTCGCCCAGGCCGCCACCCACGCCGGAAGGCTGGCGAACGACGTGCCGACGACATTGTTGTAGACCTCGAACTTCGCGAGCACCGCCAGCGCCGGAGCCGTGAAATACAGCAGGAAGATGAAGAACAGCGACCAGAACACCGACTAGCGCGCCTCCTGCACCGATGGGCGTCGTGTAGTACCGCATCAGGATGTGCGGCAGCGCTGCAGTGCCGAACATCATGCAGAACACCAGGGCCAGGAAGTTGTTGCGCTTGGTGTCGCGCTCCTTCTCGCCGGCCTCTCCAGTCTTGTTCGTCGGATACGGCGTCGCGTGCGGTAGCGGTGCGGCCGAGCGCGCCGCGTTGGACGCGATCTGCGGCGTCCAGGCCTTGCGCGCGTCGTCAGCCGACTGCGGATAGTCGGCCAGCGCCTTCTCGGCCGCGCGGATCTCGGCCACCGGCGGCATTCGCGGCCTTCAGGTCTTCGACCTTCTGGGCCGCAGCAGCCTTGCCGGCTTCCCACGTCCCGGGCAGTCCGTCGATGCGCTTCTTCGCGTCCGCGGCGCGCTCGGCAAAGATCTTCCGGACCTCCTGCTCCTTCGGGATCGATCGTCAGCTTCTTCTCCAGCGCAGTAACGCGCTCGAGCACTCCACCGTAGACGATCTGGGGAATCGGGATGCCCGTGATCTTCACCGACAGCCACACCACCGGGATCATGTAGGCAATGATCAGGATGATGTACTGGGCCACCTGGGTCCAGGTCACCGCCCTCATGCCGCCGAGGAACGAACACACCAGAATGCCGGCCAGGCCGAGGAACACGCCGACGCCGAACTCCACGCCCGTGAAGCGCGACGTGATGATGCCGACGCCATAGATCTGGGCGATCACGTAGGTGAACGAGCACAGGATCGCCGCGAAGACGCCAATGGCACGCGGGATGTTGCCGCCGTAGCGCGCGCCGAGGAAGTCGGGGATCGTGAACTGGCCGAACTTGCGCAGGTAGGGCGCGAGGAACAGCGCCACCAGCACGTAGCCGCCGGTCCAGCCGATGACGAAACCGAGTCCATCGAAGCCGGTCAGGTAGAGCGTACCGGCCATGCCGATGAACGATGCGGCCCACATCCAGTCCGCACCGGTCGCCATGCCATTGAACAGCGCAGGCACACGGCGACCCGCGACGTAGTACTCGGCGACGTCCGCCGTCCGGCTCATGATGCCGATGCCGGCGTACAGCGCGATCGTGGCGAACAGGAAGACGTAGCCGATCCAGACCTTCGGCAAGCCCATCTGCTCGAGGATCGCGAGCACGATCACGAACGCGACGAAGCCGCCCGTGTACCAGGTGTAGTACTTCTTCAGCTGGTTGAAGAAGGCACGATTGGAACTGACTGTGGTGCTCATCACTCGGCTCCCTCTTCCACGCCATACTCGACGTCAAGCTTGCGCATGTACTTGGCGTAGTACCAGATGATCACGACGTAGATGATCAGGGACCCCTGCGCCGCCATGTAGAACGACAGCGGCCAGCCGAAGAAGTTGATCTCGGCGAGCGGTATGGCGAAGTACCCCATCACGTAGGTAACGACGAACCAGATGAAGAGCAGGATCGCGGTGATCCGCAGATTCCTGCTCCAGTACTCTTTCTGCTTTTGGTTGAGCTGCATGTTCTCTCCTAAGTGGGCTTCTGTCTCCTTGGACTATGTGGCGTCGGCGGTCTTTTCCTCCTTGAGTTGGGCATCCGGTTTGATGGCGGGCACAGCCTGCGGCACCGTCCGCTCGAGGTCTCGCTTCAGCGTCGCAGAAAACTTCGGTTCGAATCCCGTCAGCTGTTTGTGGACACGCCAGGCGTCCTCGGTCCGACCCAGGTGGTGATACGTCAGTCCCAGCTGGTAGTAGCCATAAGGGCTGAACGGCTGCAGTTTGATGGTCTGCTTCAGCGCATCGACAGCTTCCGTCAGGCGACCGTCACGGATCAGCACCAGGCCCAGTCCGTACCAGGCGCGATCGATGGAGGGACGAAGCTCCACCGCCCGGCGAAAGCAGCGCTCGGCGTCGGCGAGCCGATCCGCCTGGTCATGCAGAAAGCCCAGGTTGAACCAGGCGTCGGCGTGCGCCGGATGGGTCGCGGTCAGCAGTTCAAGCTGAGCCACGGCGCCGGCGCGGTCGCCGGATTCAACCAGCAGGCTGCCGAGCATCAGCCCGGCCGACTCGTTGCGCGGGTCGACCTCGAGCATTTCGCGGTAGGCGCGCACCGCATCCGGCGTCCGCTTGAACATGAGGGCTGCGTTGGCCCGAAGCTGCAGCCACCAGAGCCTGAGCGTGCGAACCAGCCAGGTCATTGCTTCACCGTCCTGTCGGTCCACGCCGCTACCCACTTCTCGCAGCCGGCCTGTGCCGTGTCAGCGCGGCACGCGTCACGGTGTTCGAACCCCAGCCAGAAGTACGCGAACAGAAGCAGCATGAAGGCGGCGATCGGTATGTGCTGGTCCAGCACGACCTTGGGCGTGACCAGACGGATCAGCTTGACGACGGGACTGGCGATGACCTCGAACAGGCGGTAGACGAGGTTCTGCCGGCGGCGCGGCCAGTTGAATACGCCGACGAGGCCCTGGCCGAGCAGGGCCAGCCCCGCGACCAACACCAGCGTCTGGCCTAGAAGTATCGCAAATGCCATTCCCATCCTTCTCCGCATCGGGTGCCCGCCGGCTGCGCCCTTCACCGGGCATGCGATGCACTGTCAGCGCCGCGGCGTTTCAATCCGGCGCTAACCCGGTGGGTCGGTATGTTCCGACCTCACCGGGACCACACGCCTACTCACGCGGGGCATAACGCCCCCGTCTGCCTCCAAAGCCCCTTGAAACGCGACCTACCGGGACACCTTCGAGTGCCCCGGATCTCCGCTTCAACCACCAGCCACGCACAGCCGAGCTCGGCGCTCGCGTGCGCGACGACACGACCCGCAGTTACAGCGTCACCTTCAACTGGTCCAGGATCGCCGGGTTTTCCAGCGTAGAAACGTCCTGCGTGATCTCCTCGCCCTTGGCGATCGAACGCAGCAGGCGCCGCATGATCTTTCCCGAGCGGGTCTTCGGCAGGTTGTCGCCGAAGCGGATGTCCTTGGGCTTGGCGATCGGGCCGATCTCCTTGCCGACCCAGTCGCGCAGCTCCTTCGCGATCTTCTGCGCCTCGTCGCCGGTCGGCCTCGCGCGCTTGAGCACGACGAATGCAGAGATTGCTTCGCCCGTCATGTCGTCCGGACGGCCGACGACGGCGGCTTCGGCGACCATCGGATTGGCGACCAGAGCAGACTCGATCTCCATCGTTCCCATGCGGTGGCCGGAGACGTTAAGCACGTCGTCGATGCGACCGACGATCTTGAAGTAGCCGGTTTCCTTGTCGCGGATCGAACCATCGCCGGCCAGGTACAGCCTGCCGCCGAGTTCCTCCGGGTAATACGACTTCTTGTACCGCTCCGGATCGCCCCAGATCGTCCGGATCATTGCCGGCCACGGACGCTTGATCACAAGCAAGCCGCCCTGCCCGTTCGGTACGTCATGCCCCGTCTCGTCGACGATCGCCGCCATGATTCCGGGCAGCGGCAGCGTGCAGGAACCGGGCACGGTGGCGTGACGCCCGGCAGCGGCGTTATCAGATGTCCGCCGGTCTCGGTCTGCCACCAGGTATCCACGATGGGGCACCGGCCACCGCCCACGTTGGTGTGGTACCACATCCAGGCTTCCGGATTGATCGGCTCGCCGACCGTGCCGAGGATGCGCAGTCCCGACAGGTTGTACTTGGTCGGGTGGGTCGCCGGCTGGCCTTCGTTGGCCTTGATCAGCGAACGGATCGCAGTCGGAGCGGTGTAAAAGACGCTGACCTTGTGGTCCTGGATCATTCTCCAGAAGCGTCCGGCGTCCGGATAGGTCGGGACGCCTTCGAACATGATCTCGGTGGCGCCGACGGCCAGTGGCCCATAGGTGATGTAGGTGTGTCCGGTCACCCAGCCGACGTCGGCCGTGCACCAGAAGACATCGCTCGGCTTGTAGTCGAACGTCCACTTCATCGTGAGCACCGCCCACAGCAGGAAGCCGCCGGTCGAATGCTGCACGCCCTTCGGTTTGCCGGTCGAACCCGAGGTGTACAGGATGAAGAGCGGATGCTCCGCGTTCACCCAGGTCGGTTCGCAGGTCTCGGGCTGACCCTTGACGGCGTCTTCCCACCACTTGTCGCGCGGCGCCTGCATCGGCACATTGCTGCCGGTGCGCTTGTAAACGATCACGTTGCGCACGCCCTCGCAACCGCCCATCGCGAAGGCTTCGTCAACCACCGGTTTGAGCGGGATCTCCTTGCCGCCGCGGAACTGGCCATCCGCGGTGATGACCTCGGTGGCACCGGCGTCGATGATCCGTTCCTGCAGACTCTTGGCGGAAAAGCCGCCAAAGACGACCGAATGCGTTGCCCCGATGCGCGCACAGGCCTGCATCGCGGCAACGACCTGGACCGACATCGGCATGTAGATGAGGACGCGGTCGCTCTTCTTGACGCCATGGTGCTTCAGCGCATTCGCGAGCTTGCAGACTTCCTTGTGCAGCTCGCGGTAGGTGACCTTCGTGACGGTGCCGTCATCGGCCTCGAAGATGATCGCAACCTTGTCGGCATTGCCGTTGGTCAGGTTGCGATCGAGGCAGTTGTACGAGGCGTTCAGCTCACCGTCGGGGAACCACTTGTAGAAGGGAGCGTTCGACTCGTCGAGAATCTGCGTGAAGGGCTTGTGCCAGCTGATGTGTTCGCGCGCCAGCCGGCCCCAGAAACCTGTGAAATCCTTCTCGGCCTCGGCGCACAGCGCGTTGTACGCGTCCATGCCGGATACGTTGGCCTGCTTGACGAACTCTGCACTGGGTGGGAACACCCGATTCTCTTGCATTACCGATTCAATGTTTCCCATGGCTCCTCGCTCCGCGGCGTCTTATCGTTATGTGCAATTTGTCGTCGCCCGCGCGGACGTTATGAACACGCCCTTACAGCAGACTGACAGCAGCACCAGTTTCGGTGCTGCAATGCACGATCCGAGTGCCCTTCCACGGGAAAACCCTAGGAAGGCGGCACCCCAGTGCGGTATGCCCGACACCCTTGATGCGGTCACTGGCGCAGATCAACAAATGCCACTTTTCCGCGCGGGCCTCGCGCTCTGACCAGGCGACCCAGAATCTCAGGTAGTAAAGCAAACGGGCCCATACGGGGGCCCGTTTGACTGGCGGAAAACTGGCGGAGAGGGTGGGATTCGAACCCACGGTACGGTAGAACCGTACACCGGATTTCGAATCCGGCGCATTCGACCACTCTGCCACCTCTCCGGCGCTGGGTCGTGCTTCAAGGAAGCCGCGCATTATATCTGCGCGCGTTGGTCACACCGGTTTCAGAGCTTCCTGCCCGACGTAACGCTGCAGGACCGGCGGAACCAGGACACTGCCGTCAGCCTGCTGATAGTTCTCGAGTACCGCGACCAGCGTGCGGCCGACCGCCAGGCCCGAGCCGTTCAGGGTGTGGACGAGTTCGGTCTTGCCCTGCGCATTCTTGAAACGGGTCTGCATCCGTCGCGCCTGGAAGGCCTCGCAGTTCGAAACTGAGGAAATCTCGCGATAAGCGTTCTGCCCGGGCAGCCAGACCTCCAGGTCATACGTCTTGGCAGCACCGTCCCCCATGTCGCCCGTGCACAACAGCACCACGCGGTATGGCAGGCCGAGCTTCTGCAGGATCGCCTCGGCGTGCCCGACCATCTGCTCGTGCGCGTCGTACGAACGCTCGGGATGGGCAATCTGCACCATCTCGACCTTGTCGAACTGGTGCTGCCGGATCATGCCGCGCGTGTCCTTGCCGTAGCTGCCGGCCTCCGAGCGGAAACACGGCGTGTGGGCCGTCAGCTTCAGCGGAAGGTCAGACTCGCGCAGGATGTCGCCCCGCACGGTGTTGGTCAGCGAGATCTCCGAGGTCGAGATCAGGTACAGCTCTTCCTTGTCTTCGCCACCGCCCTTGGTGACCCAGAACATGTCGTCGCGAAACTTCGGCAGCTGTCCCGTGCCGAGCAGCGTTTCGCGATTGACGATGTACGGCGTGTAGCACTCCGTGTAGCCGTGCTCGCCGGTCTGCGTATCGAGCATGAACTGGGCAAGTGCCCGGTGCAGCCGGGCCACCGGCCCCTTCATCACGGCAAAGCGTGCGCCGGAGAGCTTGGCCGCCGTCTCGAAGTCGAGTCCGAGACCGGCGCCGACGTCGACGTGATCCTTCACGGCGAAATCAAAGGCGCGCGGAGTGCCCCAGCGACGCACCTCGACATTGTCCTCGGCCGAGCGCCCGTGCGGCACCGAAACGTGCGGCACGTTCGGCACCCCGAGCAGCAGCTCGTTGAGGCGGGACTGCACATTGCCGAGCTGCGCCTCGAGATCCTTCAACTGCTGCGGAATGGCCGCGGCTTCGGCCATCACCGCCGACGCGTCTTCGCCCCTGGCCTTCAGCGTGCCAATCTGCTTTGACAACGCGTTGCGACGCGCCTGCAGATCTTCGGTCGCGACCTGAACCGCCTTGCGTTCCGCT
This sequence comes from uncultured beta proteobacterium, assembly GCA_963810985.1. Classification (GTDB taxonomy): domain Bacteria; phylum Pseudomonadota; class Gammaproteobacteria; order Burkholderiales; family Burkholderiaceae_F; genus JALORV01. Next base: position 33,421 of record CAWEPP010000018.1, on the reverse strand, counting down.
TCGATCGCGTGGAAGCCTTCGGTGTCGAACTCGAAGCCGCGGGCACGCAGTCGGTCCGCGATGGCGCCGACGTCCTTGCGCAAGAGAGTGATGTCCAGCATGACGTTTCCTGTGGTGCTGCCGGCGCGGCCGGTATAGGGTTGTTCTGCAGGGCGGCCGCGCGCGGGCGCGGCGGGAGCGGCCAGTCACCCGCAAACGCGGAGACTGGGCCGGGAGCGGGATCGACTGGGCGGGGCAGTTCGGCAACGCATGGCCGGCATTTTCCTCGACGACGATGCGGTACGCAACTTCGCGCCACGGTGTTACCGCGAGCCGCGCCTCAGCCGCGGTCGTCGTGCGCCTTGTTGTCCTTCTCGCGCAACTGCGCGAGGCGCTCCCGGATGCGAGCTTCCACTCCACGATCGGTGGGCTCGTAGAACCGTGGCGGCGTCAGTCCATCCGGGAAGTAGCGTTCGCCGGCGGCGAAGCCTTCCGCCTCGTCATGCGCATAGCGGTAGCCCGTCCCGTAACCGAGGTCCTTCATCAACCGCGTGGGCGCATTGCGCAGGCGTAGCGGCACCGGACGCGACGCGTCGCCCTGCACGAAGGCGCGCGCGGCGTTGAAAGCCACATACAACGCATTGGACTTCGGCGCGACCGACAGATAGACGATCGCCTGCGCGATCGCGAGTTCGCCTTCGGGCGAGCCAAGGCGCTCGTAGGTCTCGGCAGCCGCGAGCGCGATCTCGAGGCCGCGCGGATCGGCCAGCCCGATGTCCTCGACGGCCATGCGCACGACGCGACGCGAGACGTAGCGTGGGTCGGTGCCGCCGTCGAGCATCCGCGTCATCCAGTAGAGCGCCGCATCGGGGTCCGAGCCGCGCACCGACTTGTGCAACGCCGAGATCTGGTCGTAGAAATTCTCCCCGCCCTTGTCGAAGCGGCGCAGCGTGGCGGGCAAGGCGGCACGCAGGAACTCGGCGTCGATCGACTGTGCCCCTTTGTCGGCCGCCGCGCTCGCGCACACCTCGAGCGCGTTCAGCAGGCGCCTGGCATCGCCATCGGCGAGGTCGATCAGCATGCGTCGCGCCGGCGCATCCACAACGAGCCCGCCCAATGGTCCGCCGGTCGCGCGGGTAATCAGCGCCTCCAGCTCGTCGGCACTCAGCGGCTCGAGGACGTAGACCGCCGCGCGCGACAGCAGCGCCCCCACGACCTCGAACGACGGGTTCTCGGTCGTCGCCCCCACGAACACGAAGAGGCCCGATTCGACGTGCGGGAGAAATGCATCCTGCTGTGCCTTGTTGAAACGGTGGACCTCGTCGACGAAGACCACGGTCGCCAGTCCGGTGCGCGCGCGCGTGATCTGCGCCCGGTCGACCGCATCGCGGATGTCCTTGACACCGCCGAGCACCGCGGAGATCGCGATGAACTCCAGGCCAAACGCATCAGCCATCAGGCGCGCCAGGGTCGTCTTGCCGACTCCCGGCGGCCCCCACAGGATCATCGAATGCGGCCGCCCAGACTCAAACGCCACGCGCAGCGGCTTGCCCGGACCCAGCAGATGGGACTGCCCGACGACCTCGTCGATCGAGTGCGGGCGCATGCGCTCCGCCAGCGGTGTCGTGGCGGGTTCAGCGGTGAAGAGATCGTGCATGACTGGGTCCGGCTGCCACAAATTGGGTTCAGGCCCGGAACAGGCTAGCATCGCGCCCGCCGCACTGCGAGCCCATCGCTCGTGTGCCAACAAACCGGAGATTGCAACGATGAAGAAGTTGGTGCTGCTTGCACTGCTCGCAAGCCCACTGGCGTGGGCACAGGACGCCACGGTCGAGAAGTCGGCCGCGGAAAAGGGCGCGGTCAAGACCGACTCCGGAATGGTCTATCGGTCGCTGAAGGATGGCACCGGCCCGAGCCCGAAAGAGACCGATGTCGTCCGCGTGCACTATCGCGGCACGTTCCCCGACGGCAAGGAGTTCGACAGTTCCATCGCCCGCGGCCAGCCGGCGGAGTTTCCGCTCAATCGCGTGATCAAGTGCTGGACGGAAGGCGTGCAGAAGATGAAGGTGGGCGGCAAAGCCAGGCTCACCTGCCCGGCCAACGTCGCCTACGGCGAGCGCGGCAACCCTGGCGGCGGAATTCCGCCGAATGCCACGCTGATCTTTGAAGTCGAGTTATTGGCCATAAAGTAGGCGCCTCAGGCGTCTCCGACGCAGAAGCTTGCGTACACGAACGACGCCCCACATGGCAGCTGACTCCACCCGCGCCATCTTCTTCGCGCTCGGCGCCAATGCCGGCATCGCCGTCACGAAGTTCGGCGCGGCGGCGTACACGGGATCGGGCGCCATGCTCGCTGAGGCGATCCACTCGGTCGCGGACACTGCGAACCAGCTGCTGCTGCTGCTCGGACTGAAGCGCTCGAAGACCGCCGCGACCGAAGAGCATCCGCTCGGCTACCACCGGGTGACCTACTTCTACGGAATGATGGTCGCCCTGCTCCTCTTCCTGGTCGGCGGCCTGTTCTCGATCTACGAGGGGTGGCATCGCCTGGCGCACCCGGAGCCGCTGAAGAACGGCATCGTGGCGCTGGTCGTGCTGGGTGTGGCGATCGTTCTGGAGTCGATCTCGCTCTGGGGAGCGCTGCGCGAAATTCGCAAGGTGCAGGCAGGCCGCTCTTTCATGGGATGGTTCCGCGAGACGCGGCAGTCCGAATTGATGGTAGTGGCGGGCGAAGACATCGCAGCGCTGGGCGGCCTGGTGCTGGCGTTCATCGCGGTGCTGCTCGCGATGTGGACCGGCAACCCGTTGTTCGATGCGCTCGGGTCGATAGCGGTCGGCGTGCTGCTGGTGGTGGTCGCCGTCGCCATCATCATTCAAATCAAAGCCATGATCGTCGGCGAATCCGCCGAGCCAGCGCTACGCCGCGCGATCGAAGCTCATGTGGCCGCACGGCCCGAGGTCAGGCGCATCATCCGGCTGATCACGCTGCAGTGGGGTGAGCGCGTCGTGGTCGCCGTCAGGGCGGAGATGACTCCCACGACGAGCGCCGACGAACTGATCAACGCCATCAACCGTGTCGAAGCCTCGCTGCAGGAGGCGTTCCCGCAGGCGCACTGGGTGTTCTTCGAGCCGGACAGATAGGCGTCGCAAGTGTACGCATCGGCTTCGCCGATGCACGTGCACTTGCTCCGGCACGGCTCGCGCGCTGCGCGAACCGCTCAACATTGATTCTGTCGGCTGCGCTCCGGAGCGGCCGCGCGCTCCGCCGACTTACAACTGCACGGCACTCACCCTGGCCCTCTCGCCGAGCGAGAGGGAATGCAGGCACTCCTCCCTGCACCCTCCTCGCCCGGCGAGGAGGGAAAGGGAGGGTACAAACCGGGTACATAGGTAACGGATCAGACCGGGGACATGGGTAACAGGTTGAAGCTAGTGGGCCAGGAGGTGCGGGCCATGAGCTGGAAGGAGACCTGTGAGATGAACGAGAAGGTGCTGTTCATTGCCGATGTGCAAGACGAGGAGTTGACCTTCACCGAGGCGTGTCGACGGCGGGGGATCAGTCGCAAGACGGGCTACCAGCTGTGGCAGCGGTATGGCGCCGAGGGTGCGGCCGGACTGCAGCCGCGCTCACGCGCGCCGCTGCACCATCCCAATGCGGTGGACGAGGCCGTGATTGCCCAGTTGCTGGCGGCGCGCCGACGCCATCCCAGTTGGGGGCCGCGCAACCTGCTCGACTGGCTCGCGCGGCGCGAGCCGCAGCGCCTCTGGCCGGCGGCCAGCACGGTCGGTGAGATCCTGGCGCGCCACGGACTGATCCAGCCGCGGCGGCGGCGCCGTCGCAGTCCGGCCTACAACCAGCCGTTGGTGCAGGCCGATCGACCCAACGCACTATGGTGCGCCGACTTCAAGGGCCAGTGGCGGCTGGCCGATGGCCAGCTGTGCTATCCGCTGACGGTGTCCGACAGCTACAGCCGCAGCCTGCTGCTGTGTCGCGGGTTGACCAGCACGCACGGTGGGCCCGTGCGGCTGTGGATGGAGCGGCTGTTTCGCGAGCGCGGCTTGCCGCTGGCCATCCGCACCGACAACGGCAGCCCGTTCGCCTCGGTGGGGCTGGGCGGACTGAGCCGGCTGTCGGCCTGGTGGGTGCGACTGGGGATCTGGCCCGAGCGCCTCGCGCCCGGACATCCGGAGCAAAACGGCCGTCACGAGCGACTGCACCGCACGCTGGCGGCCGCCACCGTGGCACCGCTCGCCCACGATCTGGCCGCGCAGCAGCGCCGCTTCGAGCGCTTCGGCGCCGAGTACAACCAGGAGCGCTCGCACGAAGCGCTCGGCCGGCGCACGCCCGCCGAGGTGTACCAATGCTCGCGTCGGCCTTATCCACGGCGGCTGCCACCGGTGGAGTATCCGCGCCACTACGAGGTGCGCCGCGTGCATCGGGCCGGCGATATCCGCTGGCACGGCCGCTCGCTGTACGTGAGCGAAGCGCTCGGCGGCGAACCGGTCGGCCTGGAGCCCATCGATGAGGCCTGCTGGCGTCTGTACTACGGCATGCTGCCACTCGGTACCTTCGATACGCGCGCCGCGCGCGGCGCGCGTATCGAACCCATTCCAAGCACTAAGCAACCGCCAAAAGTGTTACCGATGTGCCCGGTCTGACCTGTTACCAATGTTCCCGGTTGCACACAATCCTGGCACTGCGAGGTGCTCGTGGGGTGGAGTGCCCGCCTTTGTACTTCGGCGGAGCGCGCGGCCGCCCGGAGCGCAGCCGACTAACCATTCCGGAGCGAGTGCACGTGCGATCGCCCGACTACGTCGGGCCATCGCGTACACGAGCGACGCTACTCGGTTAGCACATCCGCCCCCTTAGGCGGCGTGAAGCGGAAGGTCTCGGCATCGAGCTTGGGATTGCGCTCGACTTTTGCGAAAGCGAGTCGGGTCGTCTGCCCGAAGCTGTCGATGAGCAACATCGCGCCGGGCAGCCCATCGCGGAAGCCGATCTCGATACGCTCGAACGGAGTGTCCTTGGCGCGAGGTTTGGCGGCGATCCATTCGAGCCCGTCACGTATGCCGGCGTCGCTCACTTCGAACTCGCGCTCGAAATCGTTCGAACCGAACAGGATCGATGCGGGGCTCGACGGCAACGAGGTCTGCAGTTTGCGGACCGTCGCCTGGTTCAGGTCACGATCAAAGATCGTGAGCCGTTGGCCATCGGCGACGATGAGTTGCTCATACGGTCGTTCGTAGGTCCAGCGAAACCTGCCCGGACGCTGGAACACGAAGCGGCCGCTCGTCTCCTGGACCGCGGCGCCCGAACCCCGCGAGACCCGTTGCACGAACTCGCCGCGCGCACTCGTGGTCTGGGTCAGGAAACTGCGCAGCTGTTCAAGTGCCGCGGCCTGGGCCTGGCCGGCGATCAGCGCGAGCGCCAGGCACGCGGCCTGGAAGACGCTCTTCGCGCAACCTGTCCTGCACTCAGACATCGCGCGACGGCACGAGGATCTCGCGGTTGCCGTTGCTCTGCATCGCCGACACGAGGCCGGCTCGTTCCATGTCTTCCAGCAGGCGTGCCGCACGGTTGTAGCCGATGCGCAGGTGGCGCTGCACCAGCGAGATCGATGCGCGCCGGTTCTTGACGACGATCTCGACCGCCTGGTCGTACAGCGGATCGGCCTCGCCGCCCGGCGTGCCGCCGCCACTCTCATCGCCCTCGGTCAAGGGCGCATCGAGCACGCCTTCGACGTACTGTGGTGCGCCGCGCTTGCGCAGCGTATCAACCACGCGGTGCACCTCGGCGTCAGCCACGAAAGCACCGTGCACGCGCGTCGGCAGGCCCGTGCCGGGCGCGAGGTAGAGCAGGTCGCCCTGCCCCAGCAGCGACTCGGCCCCCATCTGGTCGAGGATCGTGCGCGAGTCGACCCGGCTCGACACCTGGTACGACATGCGCGCCGGAATGTTCGCCTTGATGAGTCCAGTGATGACATCGACCGACGGCCGCTGCGTCGCCAGGATCAGGTGCATGCCGGCCGCGCGCGCCTTCTGAGCGATGCGCGCGATCAGCTCCTCGACCTTCTTGCCGGTGACCATCATCAGGTCGGCCAGCTCGTCGATGACGACGACGATCATCGGCAGCGGCTCGAGCGGCTCGGCATCCTCCGGCGTCAGCGAGAAGGGGTTCTTCAGGATCTCGCCCTTTGCGCGCGCGTCGGCCAGCTTCTGGTTGTAGCCGCTGAGACTGCGCACGCCCAGCTTGCTCAGCAGGCGGTAGCGCTTGTCCATCTCGACCACGCACCACTGCAACGCGTTGCCCGCCTCACGCATGTCGGTCACGACCGGGCACAGCAGGTGGGGAATGCCCTCGTAGACCGAGAGCTCGAGCATCTTGGGGTCGACCAGGATCAACCGCACCTGCGACGGGTCAGCCTTGTACAAAATCGACAGGATCATCGCGTTGATGCCGACCGACTTGCCGGAGCCGGTTGTCCCCGCCACGAGCAGGTGCGGCATGCGCGCCAGGTCGACGACGACCGCCTTGCCGGAGATGTCCTTGCCCAGACCCAGCGTGACCAGTGAAGCGCTTTCGTTGTAGACGGCCGAGCCGAGGATTTCCGAGAGCCTGACGACCTGCCGGCGCGGATTCGGCAGCTCGAGTCCCATCAGGTTCTTGCCGGGGATCGTCTCGACCACGCGCACCGAAACCAGCGACAGCGAGCGCGCCAGGTCCTTGGCCAGATTGACGATCTGGCTGCCCTTGACTCCGACCGCCGGTTCGATCTCGTAGCGCGTGATCACCGGGCCCGGGTAAGCCGCGACGACCTGCGCCTCGACGTTGAAGTCACGCAGCTTCTTCTCGATCAGGCGCGAGGTGAACTCCAGCGTCTCGGTCGATACGCTCTCGAGGGCCGGTGGCGGCTCGTCGAGCAGGTCGAGCGCCGGCAGGCGCGCATCAGCCATCTCGGCAAACAGCGGCACCTGCTTTTCCTTCTGCTTACGCTCGGAGGGTTTGACATGCGCGGCCGGCCGCTCGATGTGGACGGGCGGGGTGTCCTCGATGCGCTCGCGCTCCTCCGCGAGCGCCGCTTCGCGCACCTTGGTGGCCGCCTCCCCGATGGCGCGGTCCTCGGCCTCTTCGCGGCGCAGCTCCGCCCGCCTTGAAAATCCCTCGATGAAAGTTCCGACGCGTTCGGCGACGCTGAGCCAGGAAAAGTCGAGGAACAGCGACAAGCCGATCGCGATGGCGACCAGGAAGATCACGCTGCCACCGGTGAATCCCACCCCGCTCTGGACCAGCGACGCAATGGCGTTGCCGACGATCCCGCCCGGAAGCCCTGGCAGCGCGGCCTTCAGGTTGTACAGACGCAGGGCTTCGAGTCCGGTTGCCCCGGCCAGCAGCAGGCCGAAGCCGAGCCCATGCGCCCAGGCGGGCAAATCGTCGGCCAGGGGATCCACGCCGGACGCGGCTCGATGCAGGCGACGGAAAGCGCGCGCGACCGTGACGGCCAGGCCGAGCGCCACCAGATAGGCCGAAATCCCGAACACGAGCAGCACGACATCGGCGACCCAGGCGCCGAGACGGCCGCCGAGGTTGTGGATCGGGCCTGCGGCCACGGCGTGAGTAAACCCCGGGTCATCACGCGAGTAGGTGAGAAGCACGACCAGCAACGCCACGGACAGCGCGGCGCCGGCAATCCAGCGAGCTTCCGCCAGCAGTCGCGAGAGCCGCGTGGCCTCGATCGCGGCCGCTGGCTGCCGGCTCCTGACCCAGGCGCCGTCGGAGACGGCGCCGGAAACGCGAGCAGTGTTGGGACGCGAAGACATGAGCGGCGATTATAGGAGGGCATGCCGCCACCCTCCGTAAGCCCGGCAGAGGACGAAGCTCCGGATTCGCCCCGATTTCGTCGCCCGGGCGGCGATTTCGCGCCACCGGGCCGGTACTTCGTCGCGCGGGATTGCGGCCCGGGCGCACGACTTGCAGAATCCCACCTCGATGGCCTCGGTAATTGCCCTGCCAGTCCTTGGTTCCAGCCCCCGCGAGCGCTCGCCAGCCCGCGTGGCGTTCGCGCGTGTGTTCAACCTGCGCCATATCGCCGCGGTCTTTTATTTCGTGTTCGTGCTGCTGCTGGGCCGCTTTGTGATCGCGCTCAGCTACGAGCCGTTCGACGAGTGGGGCTTCAATCTGGTCCGAGGCGTGCGGCAGACGATGATCAGCGCCGCCATTCTGCTGCTGGCGATCGCCTGCGCGGAAGCTTTCGTGACTCAGCGCCGGATCGCCCCCCGCGCCGCACTGGCGATCGGCGTGCTCGTGTCCCTGATCGCCGCGGCGATTGCCATCCCGGTGCGGGTGTGGGTCGCCGGCAGCGACCTCGCCGAGGCGGTGGCGCGCGAGCCAATGTACTTTGTCCAGATCTGGGCGTTGTGGGCTGCCGTCGGCAGTTTCGGCTATTGGCTGTTCCACACCATCAACACGGAGGAGTCGGCACGCTCGCAACTCGCGGATGCTGAATGCCGGCGCGAGAGCCTGCAGGCACAGATGGTCGAGGCCCATCTGTGTGCGCTGCAGGCGCAGATCGAACCGCACTTCCTGTTCAACACACTCGCCAACGTCAAGCGCCTGTACGAGACAGCGCCGGCGCGCGGGCGCGAAATGCTGTCGAGCCTGATCAACTACCTGCGAGCCGCGCTGCCGACGATGCGCGAGCCCGGCTCGACGCTCGAACGCGAAGTCGAACTGGTGCGCTCGTTCCTGACGATCCTGCAGATGCGCATGGGTGAACGGCTCGCGTTCTCGATCGAAGCGCCGCAGGCACTGGGCCGCGCACGCGTGCCGCCGATGGTGTTGCCCACGCTCGTTGAAAATGCAATAAAACACGGCCTGTCACCGTTGCCCGAAGGAGGTCGCATCGATATCCGCGCGGCCAGCGATGGTGACCGGCACCTGGTGATCGAGGTCGTCGACAACGGGGCCGGTTTCTCCGCCAGCGGCGGCAGCGGGGTCGGCCTGGCCAACACGCGCTCGCGGCTCGCGGCGCTGTATGGTGCCGAGGCATCGCTTGCGCTGGCGATGGTGGCGCCGCGCGGGGTCATGGCGACCGTCAGACTGCCACTGCAACTCCAGGAGCAGGCCGCATGAGTGCCGTACTTCCCCAGACCGGCGACTTGGATGGTGGCCCGCACGGCCTTAGCCGCTGGATCCACGCCTGGTCCAGGATGGGCGTGCGCCACGCGTTGGCGTGGCTGCTCGCCAGCGTGCTGATGTCCGTGGTGGACATGACTGCGCTGATCGACAAGTTCGACAAGCCGGGAGCGTCGCTGCTGATGGCGTTCGACATCCTCAGCGCGTTCGTCATCTTCGGCACGACGCTGCTGGCCTGGGTCGCCGCCACGGACGGCGCTCCGACCAGCGGCCACGCCCGCAACGTTCGTGTCGGCTGGGCCATTGTCATCGGCGCCGTCGCGGCCGCCTTCGTTCTCGTGCCGTTGATGCGGTCGCTGGAGATCGACAAGATGTGGTGGGAGCTGTATGGCAAGACCAAGCCGCAGCCTCCGGTGGCCCTGGTGTTGCTGGGAAATTCGATTCACTTTATAGCGTGGTCGGCACTTTTCGTCGCGGCGGCCGAAGTGATGCAGCGACGTTCGTTGACGAATGAAGCGATTCGGACGACCCAGCGCGAGCAGGCCACGCTCTCACGCGACGTGCTGGAGTCGCGCCTCGCAGCCATGCAGGCGCAGGTGGAGCCGCAGTTCCTTTTCGACACCCTGGTCGACATCGAGCACCTGTACCAGAAGGACACGCAAGGCGCGGCCCTGAACCTCGACCGTCTGATCACCTACCTGCGCGTGGCTCTCCCACGGCTGCGCGAGGCTGGCTCGACGATGGCCGCCGAGATCGAATTGGTGGAGGCCTATCTGGACGTCGTGCGCTCACTGCGCAGCGGCTCGCCGTCGCTGACGGTGTCGCTTGCCGACGACTGCCGCGAGGCTCGCTTCTATCCGATGCTCCTCCTGCCTCTGGTCCAGCGTGCGGTGCGCGGCAGCGCAACTCATGCGCCGACCAGCATCCGTATCGGCGTCCAGCGGGCAGGCGGCGACATCGCGGTCGTGCTGCGGGTTGCTGCGCCAAGCGGCTGTGCCGAGGACCGTGAGATCGCGCGTGTTCGCGAGCGTCTGAGCGGCCTGTATGGATCGCACGCCACGCTCGACTGCCTCGAGTTGCACGGTGACACGACACAGATCACGATGCGGATTCCGGGAACTCCGAAGACCGCCAACGGATGAATGGGCCGACTGCCATCGTCGCCGAGGACGAAGCGACACTTCGGCACCAACTGATCGAGCAACTGGGACAGCTCTGGCCGGAGCTGGACATCGTTGGCGAGGCCGCCGATGGCGTGCAGGCGCTGCGCCTGCTGGACGAGAGGCAGCCCGACGTGCTGTTCCTTGACATCCAGATGCCGGGCGCCACCGGACTCGAGGTTGCGCGCCAGGCGAATGGACGCGTTCACGTGGTCTTCGTAACCGCCTACGACCAGCACGCCGTAGCCGCGTTCGAACAGGGCGCGGTCGACTACGTGCTGAAGCCGGTCTCGGTTGCGCGGCTCTTCACGGCGGTAAGCCGACTCAAGCAGCGTCTGGGGACGCCGCCGGCAAAGCTGGATACAGCCCTGAACCAGCTCGGCAGCCCGCTGCCCGCCACGGGCAGGCAGCCGCTGCGCTGGATCAACGCCTCGGTCGGCCAGAACCTGAAGCTCATCACCGTCGATGAGATCACCTATTTCCAGGCCGACAACAAATACACCCGTGTCGTCACCGTCGATGGCGAGGCCTTGATCCGCAAGCCGCTCAAGGAACTGGTCGAAGAACTCGATCCGGTCCAGTTCTGGCAGATTCATCGCTCGACGCTGGTGAACGCGACGGCGATTGCCGGCGTGACGCGCGACTTCCGCGGCCGCATGATGGTGAAACTCAAGTCCCGGCCCGAGACGCTGCTGGTCTCCGATACCTACACGCATCTGTTTCGGCAGATGTGACAGGCGCCGCTCACGTACGCGACCCTTCGGGTCGCACGTGCGCTCGCGGCGGAACGGCAAATCAGTCGGCTGCGCTTCGGAGCGGCCGGGCGCTCCGCCGATTTTTAACGACACGGCACCCACCCTGCCCTCGCGCCACGCGGGAGGGTGTCCGTAGCTTCTCCAACGCCTTCACCGCCTTTAGGGGCGGGAAACGCGATTCAATTCAAACAATTGGTTGAGTGATTGCCACTTCACCCCCACCTATAATTGCTCGACTTAACGGGGAAGAACATGGCTGTCACCAAACATGCGCGGGTGTTGATCCTGGGATCGGGGCCGGCAGGCTATTCGGCGGCGGTGTATGCGGCGCGTGCCAATCTGAAGCCGGTGCTGATCACCGGCCTGGCGCAGGGCGGCCAGCTGATGACGACGACCGATGTCGACAACTGGCCGGCGGACGCCAATGGCGTGCAGGGACCCGAGCTGATGGCGCGTTTCCTGGCGCACGCCGAGCGCTTCCACACCGAGATCGTGTTCGACCAGATCCACACCGCGAAACTCAACGAGCGCCCGCTCCGGCTGATCGGTGACAGCGGCGAGTACACCTGCGATGCGCTGATCATTGCCACGGGAGCCAGCGCGATGTACCTGGGCCTGCCCTCCGAACAGGAGTTCATGGGCAAGGGCGTGTCGGGCTGCGCCACCTGCGACGGTTTCTTCTACAAAAACCAGGACGTGGCGGTGGTCGGCGGCGGCAACACCGCGGTCGAGGAAGCGCTGTATCTCTCCAACATCGCGAAGAAGGTGACGCTGGTGCACCGACGCGACAAGTTCCGCGCCGAGCCTATCCTGATCGACCACCTGATGGACAAGGTGAAGGAAGGCAAGATCGAACTCAGGCTCTACAGCGTGCTCGACCAGGTGCTCGGCGACGCCTCCGGTGTCAATGCGGCGCCGCATCAAGAACGTGCAGACCGGTGCGGCGCAGGACCTCCCGCTGCAGGGCGTCTTCATCGCGATCGGGCACCGGCCCAATACGGAACTCTTCGTCGGCCAGCTCGAGATGGTCAACGGCTACATCATCACCAAGGGCGGGCTCAACGGCATGGCCACGGCCACCAGCATTCCAGGCGTGTTCGCTGCCGGCGACGTGCAGGACCATGTCTACCGCCAGGCGATCACCAGCGCCGGGACGGGCTGCATGTCGGCACTCGATGCCCAGCGCTATCTCGAGAACCAGCAGCCGGCCACGGCAACGGTCGAGAAAGCCGTCGCGGCCTGAGTCTCCGCGCGGGGACAAGGCATGGCCACCCGCCTGAAAGATCTCGCCCAGCTCGCGTCCCTGCATGAAGCGCTGAAGCACGACGCGGCGTATCGCAAGAAGGTCGAAGCCGAGCAGCGGCGGGTAACGGAAGCACAAGCGACGGCCGCCGACGAGTTCCGGGCCGCCGTCGGCGCCGTAACGCCGCTCGCGATCAAGCAGCGCGTCGAACACGATCGGCCGCCTCACCCCCCGGTAGCGCACAAGCGCCTCGAAGACGACCAGCAGGTGCTGATCGCATCAGTGTCGGACGAGTTCGAGATCGATACGCTGCTCCATACCGACGCCGACCTGTCGTTCCGGCGTCCGGGAGTCGGGCCCGATGTGCTGCGCAAGTTGCGGCGCGGCGAGTGGGTGATTCAGGAGCACCTCGACCTCCATGGACTGCGCGTCGACGAGGCGCGCGAGCTGCTGGGTCAGTTCCTGCGCGAGGCACTCAAGCGCGGCCTGCGCTGCGTGCGTGTCGTGCACGGCAAGGGTCTGGGGTCGAAGGACCGCCAGCCGGTGCTAAAAGGCAAGACACGCGTGTGGCTGGCCCAGCGCGACGAAGTCATCGCGTTCTGCCAGGCACGCCCCGCCGAAGGAGGCAGCGGTGCCCTGGTCGTGCTGCTGAGACCCGCCGCCCGTCCATGAACGAAGCCCTCGCGCTCATTTTTGTCGTCGAAGTCGTGGCGGTGCTTGCATGTGCCTTTTCCGGCTTCGCCGAGGCACAGCGCAAAGACATGGACCTGGTCGGCGTCTACGTCGTAGCGTTCGTGACGGCCTTTGGTGGTGGCACCCTGCGCGATGTCCTGCTCGAGCGCCGGCCGTTCTTCTGGGTCGAACACGAGGCGTATCCGATTCTGATACTCGCCATGACGTTGCTCGCCACACCCCTGATGCGGATCGCCCAGCGCATCATCCCCAATCCCGCGTTCGTGGTCGCCGACGCCATTGGACTGGGGTTCTTCAGCGTCACGGGCGTTGCGCTGGCGCTCGACAGCGGCATGTCGCCGTTTGTCGCATCGATGATGGGCGTCGTGACCGGGGTCTTCGGTGGAGTACTGCGCGACGTGCTGCTCAACGAGGTGCCGATGGTTCTGCGCGACGGACGTCCGTATGCGATAGCCGCGTTCCTGGGCTGCTGGCTTTACATCCTGATGACGCGCACCGGAGCGAATCCGGCCCTCGCGCTGTGGACGGCGGCGGCCGTGACGACCGTCTTCCGCCTGGTCGCCTGGCGCTACAACTGGTCGATCAAGGACACCGGCGGCGACACCAGCAGCCGCTAGACCGCGGCTTCGCCCTCTTCGCCGGTGCGGATGCGGATCACCTGTTCGACGCTGCGGACGAAGATCTTGCCGTCACCGATCTTGCCGGTCCGTGCGGCCTTGGTGATCGACTCGATCGCGCGCTCGACCAGCGCCTCCGGAACGACCGCCTCGACCTTCACCTTCGGCAGGAAATCGACGACATACTCGGCGCCGCGGTAGAGCTCGGTGTGCCCCTTCTGGCGTCCGAATCCCTTTACTTCGGTCACGGTGAGGCCGGTGACGCCGCACCTCCGCGAGCGCTTCGCGCACCTCGTCGAGCTTGAATGGCTTGATGATCGCGGTGATCTGTTTCATGGTCGCTTTCCTGGCGGCTGCTTCGTTCAGGTTCCAGACCGGATTCTAGAGGCTGGAATTCTCTTCGCGGAATCGATTGGTGATCGGGTAGCGCCAGTCGCGGCCGAAACTGCGGTGGGTCACGCGGATGCCCACCGGCGACTGCCGGCGCTTGTACTCGGAGGTCCGGATCATGCGCACGACCTGACGGACCACGCCTTCGTCGAAGCCAGCGGCGACGATGTCGGCGATCGACTGCCCCTTCCTCCATGTAGCGCGTGATGATCGCGTCCAGCACTTCGTATGGCCGGCAGCGAGTCCTGGTCGGTCTGGCCCGGCCTTCAGCTCGGCGCTCGGGCGCACGCGTCAGGATGCGTTCCGGGATCACCGGCGGCGATACGGATTGCGATGCGCGGCACAGCCGGTAAACGAGCGTCTTGAGGATGTCCTTGATGACCGCGAAGCCGCCGGCGAGATCGCCGTAGAGCGTCGAATAGCCAACGGCCGTCTCGGACTTGTTGCCGGTCGTCAGCACGATCGCGCCGTACTTGTTCGACAGCGCCATCAGCAGCGTGCCGCGGATGCGCGCCTGCAGATTCTCCTCGGTCGTGTCCCACGGCAGGCCCCGGAACTCGCCCGCGAGCGTCGCGAGGAAGGCATCGAACGCCGGCTTGATCGGCAGCACGTCGTGGCGCACGCCAAGGTTGCGTCGCCAGTCGCTGCGGCATCCTCGAGGCTCATCGGCGCGGTGAACTGCGACGGCATCATGACCGCCCGCACCTGGTCGGCACCCAGCGCATCCACGGCGATCGCCAGCGTCAGGGCCGAATCGACGCCGCCGGACAGGCCCGATCAACGCGCCCGGAAAGCCGTTCTTGCCGACGTAATCGCGCACGCCCAGCACCAGCGCCTGATAGGCGAGCGCTTCGAGCGACGGCTCCGGCACGATCGACGCCGGCTGCGGAACGCCATCGACGAACTCGACAACCAGCACGGCTTCGTCGAAATGCGGAGCGCATCGCCACCAGCGTCGCCGTCGGCGGCGAGCACGAACGATGCGCCGTCGAACACCAGTTCGTCCTGGCCGCCCGACGAGGTTCGCGTAGACCAGCGGCAGGCCGAAGTGCGAGACGTTGCCGCGCATCGTCTGCAGCCGCTGCGCCTGCTTGCCCAGATGAAACGGTGAAGCATTCAGCACGAGCAGCACCTGCGCGCCGGCCGCCTGCGCACACTCGGGCGCATAGTGGAACCAGGTGTCCTCGCAGATGTTGACGCCGAACATCGTGCCCTTCGACTTCGAACACGAACGGGTCGATTGTCCGGCGTGAAGTAGCGCTGCTCGTCGAAGACGTCGTAGTTCGGCAGGTCGTGCTTGCAGTAGGTCCCGACCACCACGCCACCCTGCAGGACGGAGGCCGCATTGAAGCGCAGGCCCTCGCGCGCGAGCGGATGACCGACCACGACGGCGAGATCCGGGTATCTGCAGCAACTGGACCGCGAGGCGTTGCAGCGCGGAGTCGCACGCTGCGTAGAATGCTCGCCGCAGCAGCAGGTCCTCGGGTGGATAGCCGGTCAGTGACAGTTCCGGCGTGACCAAGACGTCGGCGCCTTCGGCCACCGCCCGCGCCGCCGCTTCCACGATCTTCCTGCTGTTGCCCTCGAAGTCGCCCACCGAGCAGTTGATCTGTGCGACCGCGACTTTGACGTTCGAGCTCATGTATGGATGCAGCAGGTTCAGAAGATTATTGCACGCGCATCGTGCACGACCTGAACGACGTCGGCGCCGACGCCTGGAACGCCCTTCTACGCAGCGCTTCGAGCTCCAATCCGTTCGTGCGCTTCGAATTCCTGCACGCGCTGCACGAGTCCGGCTGTGCGTCGCTGCGCACGGGCTGGGAGCCGCACTACCTGCACGCTGTGGCAGCGGGCGATCAGCTCTGTGCGGCAGTGCCGCTGTACCGCAAGCACCACTCGTACGGCGAGTACGTCTTCGACTGGGCCTGGGCCGACGCCCACCAGCACCATGGCATCGCGTATTACCCGAAGTGGCTGGCGGCCGTGCCGTTCACGCCGGTGCCCGGGCCGCGCCTGCTCGCGCTCGACGCAACGGCACGAGACCACCTAGCGAAGGCACTGATCGACCTCGCCGCGAACTCAGGATTGTCGTCGCTGCACGTTCTGTTTCCCACCGACGCAGAGGTCACTTGCCTTGCCGAGCGCGGCGCGCTGTTGCGCCAGTCGGTCCAGTTTCACTGGTTCAATCGTGACTACTCCACCTTCGACGATTACCTCGGTCATCTCGCTCAGCCCAAGCGCAAGAAAGTTCGCGCCGAGCGCCGCAAGGTGGAGTCGACAGGCATCAGGGTGCGGCGCCTTGTGGGGCCGGCAATCGCCGAGGCGGACTGGGCGCTGTTCGATCGCTGCTATCGAAGCACCTACGCTGCACACCATTCCAGCCCGTACCTGAACGCGCGCTTCTTCCAGCGCCTCGCGCTGACCATGTCCGACAACCTGATGCTCGTGGTCGCGACGCTGGACGGGCAGGACATCGCGGCAGCGCTGGCGCTGTTCGACGACGAGCGCGTCTACGGGCGCTACTGGGGTGCGCTGCAAACCGTTCCGTGCCTGCATTTCGAAGTCAGCTACTACCAGCTGATCGAGTTCGCCATCGAGCGCGGGTTGAAGGTCATCGAAGGCGGCGCGCAGGGCGAGCACAAGCACGCGCGCGGCTTCGAACCCGTAAAGACCTGGTCGTGCCATGTGCTGAAGCACCCGGCGTTCGCCGATGCCGTCGAACGCTATCTCGCACGCGAAACTGGCGGCATAGAGGCCTACATCGACGAACTCCATGAACGGTCGGCGCTGCGGCGGCCGAACGCCGCGCAGCCATGAAGCCGCTCCATCTGGCCGCGGCCCTGCTGATGGTCACCATCTGGGGCGTCGCGCTGCGCGCCCGCCCCTGCGGGGGCATGTGGCAAATCCCCTCCCCCTTACGCGGCACGCCACTGCGATGACACCGCTTCACCTGGCCGCGGCCCTGCTCATGGTCACGATCTGGGGATTTAACTTCGTCGTCATTCGGTGGGGGCTGAACGACATTCCGCCGCTGTTGCTGACGCTGCTGCGCTTCGTGCTGGCGGCGTTTCCGGCGATGCTGTTCGTGCCGAAGCCGAAGGCGCCCTGGCGGCTGATCGCCGGTTACGGGCTGTTCGCCTTCGCCCTTCAGTTCACCTTCCTCTTTGGCGGAATGGCCGCCGGGATGCCAACCGGGCTGTCGTCGCTGGTCATCCAGATCCAGGCGTTCTTCACGATTGCGCTGGTGGTGGTGCTGACGCACGAGCGGCCACGACCGCCGCAAATTCTTGGCGGACTGGTTGCCGGCGCGGGTCTCGTACTGGTGGCGCTGCATCTGCCGGCCGGCACGGCACTGGGCTTCGTCCTGGTCATCGCCGCGGCGTTGTCCTGGGCCATCGCCAACATCATCGTCAAGCGCGTGCCGGGCGATGCGCCGCTCGCCGTCGTCGTCTGGGGCAGCGCAGCCGCCGTGGTCCCGCTGGCGCTCGCAACGCTCGCGACCGAAGGCGTGACGCGCAGCGCCCAGATCGTCGGCGCACTGACGGCGGCGAACTGGCTCGGCATCGCGTTCCAGGCCTGGCCGACAACCCTGGTTGCGTTCGGAATCTGGGCCTGGCTGCTGCGCAAACATCCGGCCGCTGTCGTCGCACCGTTCACGCTGCTCGTGCCGATCGTCGGCATGAGCTGCGCCGTTTGGCTGCTCGACGAACCGGTGACGTGGTGGAAACTGGCTGGCGCGGCGCTCGTGCTGGCCGGCCTGGGGCTCAACGTACTTGCGGCGCGCCTGCGCTGATCCGCCTAGTGCCGATCCGAGCGGCTCTCGATTGCCCGCTTCGGCAAGCTTGGACCCGACCAGTTGTGCCACCACCACGGCGACGTAGAACTGGCCCGAAGACGCCTTCGAGCGTGGCCGCGCTGCGCGCGGCCGATGCCACCGGCGTCACGTCACCGTAGCCGATCGTCGTCAGCGTGGTCAGGCTGAAGTACAGGAACAGCGATTCCCTCTCATGCCATTGCCCGAGCGCCGGCCTGATCGGTCCGGCCACGTCGAACGCGCCGGGCGCGAGCAGTTCGATCATCGCGTACACGTTGGCCCAGGCCATGGCCGCCAGCAGGTATCCGCACAGGGTTCCCAGTATGTCGTCGACGTTCACCGCCCGCCGCTCGAACAGATGGCGCAGGATGACGCTGACAGCCAGCGCCAGGAACACGGCGCCGCCCAGATGGATAGCCACTTCCAGACCAGGACGCTCTCCCGACGGCAGGAAACGCAAGCGTCCAGAGCGCACCGACCACGATCAATCCGGCGCACAGGGAGATGAGTCGGTGCGATCGCCGGTCAAAGACGATGAAGAAGACCATCGCCATCAGGATGGAGACCACGGCTTCACGCACGTAGGCATGCGGGGAGAAGGTCATGCCGAGCACGATGGCCGCCACCAGCATCAGCAGCAGGATGAGATAGCGGTGACTGCGCAGGCGTTCGAGGATCATCGCGCGGCTCGGCGTGCGGCGTTGCCGGCCGAATGGCAGGCAGGCCTAGAAAGCGGGCTTAGGCGACGCCACCTTATAGGCCGCGATCGCGTCAAGAATTTCCTTGCGCGCCGAATCCGGACCTTCCCAGCCGAGCACCTTGACCCACTTGCCCTTCTCCAGATCCTTGTAGTGCTCGAAGAAGTGCTGGATCTGCGCAAGGCGCTCCGGAGCGATGTCCGAGCACTGTTGCCAGTGCTTGTACCAAGGCAGGATCTTGTCAATCGGCACGGCAAGCAACTTGTCGTCGCCGCCGGCCTCGTCTTCCATCTTCAGGACGCCAAGCGGACGGCAACGCACGACCACGCCCGGCTGCAGCGGGAACGGCGTAATCACCAGCACATCAAGCGGATCGCCGTCGTCGGCCAGCGACTTCGGCACGTAGCCGTAGTTGCATGGATAGTGCATCGCCGTGCCGATAAAGCGGTCGACGAAGACCGCGCCGGTTTCCTTGTCGACCTCGTACTTGATCGGATCTGCGTGCGCGGGAATCTCGATGATGACGTTGAAGTCGTCAGGAACGTTGCGGCCGGCGGGAACGCGATCGAGGCTCATGGGGAAGTCCGTAGGTGGCTGACCGATTCTATCGACAAAGCCATGGCTCGACGCGGCCCCGTATTTGAGACCGCAGCCGGCTTTGCTGAATAATGACGTCGACGTCAGCGTCGCTGGCAGGGAGGTTCGATGGACGGCAACTGGGCGGCAGCGGCCGGAGCGCACCACTTCATCGGCAATCGATGGCTCGCCTCGAACAGTGGGCAGACCATCGATGTCGTCGATCCTTCAGACGGCAAGCCGTTCGCTCGCCTGGCGCGGGGCAATGGGGCCGACATCGATCTGGCCGTCCGCGCGGCACGTGCCGCGCTGGGCGATTGCTTCGAGGGCGACTGGGGCCGCATGACAGCGACCGAGCGCGGACGACTGCTGATGAAGCTGTCGGTCGCGGTGCTGGAGCACCACGACGAACTCGCGCAGCTCGAATCGCGGACGACCGGCAAGCCGCTCAAGCAGGGGCGCGCCGATGCCACTGCACTCGCCCGCTACTTCGAGTACTACGCCGGCGCGGCCGACAAGCTTCACGGCGAGACGATTCCCTACCAGACCGGCATGACCGTGCTGACGCTGCGCGAGCCGCACGGCGTCACGGGGCACGTCATCCCGTGGAACTATCCGATGCAGATATTCGGCCGCAGCGTGGGCGCGGCGCTGGCGGCCGGCAATGCATGCGTGGTGAAGCCCGCGGAGGACGCGTGCCTGTCGGTCTTGCGCGTCGCCGAACTGGCAGCCGAGGTCGGCTTCCCTGATGGCGCACTCAACATCGTCACCGGCCTGGGCAGCGAAGCCGGAGCCGCACTCGCTGCGCACGGAGGGATCGATCACATCTCGTTCACCGGGTCGCCCGTCACCGGGACGGCGGTGGCGCAGGCCGCAGCGAAGCATCATTGTCCGGTGACACTGGAGCTCGGCGGCAAGTCGCCGCAGCTCATCTTCGTCGACTCCAACCTCGACGAGGTACTGCCGGTCGTCGTGAACGCCATCGTGCAGAACTGCGGGCAGACGTGCTCCGCCGGCAGCCGCCTGCTGGTCGAGCGTCCGGTCTACGAGGAACTGATTGCGCGGGTCGGCGACGCGATTGCGCGCCTGCGCGTTGGCCCGGCACTGGCCGATCTCGATGCCGGCCCCCTCATCCGCCAGAGCCAGTTGCAGCGGGTCTGGGACTACCTGAGCCTGGCCGAGCACGACGGCATCCACATGGCCGCGCACGGAAGTGTCGTCGAAGACGCGCCGCAGACCGGCTATTACCAGGCGCCAACACTGCTGCGCGACGTACCACCGACGCACCGGCTCGCACAGGAGGAAGTGTTTGGCCCCGTGCTGGCCGCCATCCCGTTCGACTCCGAGGCTGAAGCGCTGCGCATCGCCAATGGCACCGTGTTCGGGCTGGTCGCGGGAGTCTGGACACTGGACGGCGCGCGCCAGCTGCGAGTCGCCCGCAAGCTGCGCTGTGGCCAGGTGTTCATCAACAACTACGGCGCCGGTGGCGGCGTCGAACTGCCGTTCGGCGGCGTGAAGTCCAGCGGGTACGGGCGCGAGAAGGGATTCGAGGCGCTGCTCGGCTTCACTACGGTCAAGACAATCGCGATCCGGCACGGCTGAAGGGGCCAATCGCACAACCGATGGGAGTTTTGATGGGCACGAACCGGCTGCAGGGCAAGGTCGCCGTTGTTACGGGCGCCGCCTCGGGCTTTGGCCGCGGCATCGCGGAGCGATTTGCGCAGGAGGGATGCGCGGTCGTCGTCAATGATCTTGCGCGCGAAGCCGGCGAACGCGTGGCCGGTGATATTCGGGCGGCTGGCGGCAAGGCCCACTTCGCCTATGGGGACGTGTCGAAGTCGGACGACGTCAAGTCCCTGCTGGCCGCGGCGCTCCAGGCGTTCGGCTCGCTGCACATCGTCGTCAACAACGCGGGCACGACACACCGCAACCAGCCGCTGCTGGACGTGCCGGAAGCCGAGTTCGACCGCATCTACGCGGTCAACGTCAAGAGCATCTACCTGACGGCGATGCACATGGTGTCGTACTTCCGCGCGCACGGCGGCGGCTGTTTCATCAACGTGGCCTCGACGGCGGGCATACGGCCGCGGCCCGGCCTCACCTGGTACAACGGCACCAAGGGTGCGGTGATCATCACCAGCAAGGGCATGGCGGCCGAGCTCGGGCCCGACAACATCCGCGTCAACTGTGTCAACCCGGTGATCGGGGAGACGGGGCTGCTCGAACAGTTCATGGGCATGCCCGACACCCCGGAGAATCGCAAGAAGTTTCTGTCGACCATCCCGCTCGGACGCTTCAGCAGGCCCGAAGATGTCGCCAACGCGTGTTTGTTCTACGCGAGTGACGAAGCGGCGTTCATCACGGGAACCTGCCTCGAGGTCGACGGCGGGCGCTGCGTCTAGGAGATCGTCCGGGCGAGTTGCAGGCTGAGCGAGCGGATGCGGCCCGCGTTGGATTCCCGCACGCGCAACTTCAGGCCGCCCAGCACGATCAGGTCTCCGCTCGCCGCGCGCCCGCGCAGCACGTGCTCGGCATATTCAGCGAGTGCGGTTGAGGTCGATACCCCGGCCGGCAACTCGGCGCCGTAGAAGTCGCAGAGGTCGCCCATTGTCGCCGAAGCATCGAGCGTCAACTCGCCTGCCGCAGCCGCCGGGCCGAAAAGTTCCTCGAGCACACCCACCTGCTCAGCCGGCGCGACAACGGCCACCCGATCGCCTCCCTGTAGTGCACTGGCCTCGACGATGCGCCCGCCTCGCAGAATTTCGACGATGCGCGAGCCTGCCGGCCAGCCGACATCCTGCACCGCGCGCCGGGTCGCCGGCGCACCGTCGGCCACCTCGAACTGGACGACCTCACGGACCGACTCCCCGCCGTCGAGCGGCACGGTTGCGATGGCGGACCGCGACTGCCCGGCCACCACCTTCGCCCACCTCGCGGCCAGCGGCAGCGTCCCGCCCTGAAACAGCAGCGACAGCAGCACCGTGAAGAAAGCGATGTGAAACAGTAGCTGGGCCTGCGGAATGCCTGCCAGCAGCGGAAAGAGTCCCAGCACGATCGGCACGGCGCCGCGCATCCCCATCCACCCGATGAATGCGATCTCGCGCGCGGGATAGCGGAATGGCAGCAGGCAGCCCGTGATCGCGAGCGGCCGTGCGATCAGCATCAGCACCAGGGCGATCAGCAGCGCCGGCAGCGCCGCCGGCAACAGGTCAGTGACCTCCGTGATGATGCCGAGCACGAGGAACATGCCGGCCTGTGCCAGCCAGGCGAAGCCGTCGCTGACCCGCAGTACATCTTCGCCGACGTGTGTGCGGCCATGGGCGATCAGCATGCCGGCAAGGTAGATTGCCAGGAAGCCACTGCCACCCAGAGTGTTGGTGAGCGCGAAGACCGCCAGGCCGCCGGATTGGATCAGCAGCGCGTACAGGCCTTCTTCTAGCCGCACGCGCGCCACCGCCAGCGCCAGTAACTTGCCCAGGAGCGCCCCGATTGCAAGTCCGATCCCGATCTGCTGCACGAACATCGGCAGCAGATCGACCACCGACCGATCCGGCGAGCGAATCAGCTCGATCGCACCCAACGTCAGGAACACTGCCATCGGGTCGTTGATTCCGGACTCGACTTCGATCGTTGCCTCGACGCGCTCGTTCAGCCGCAACCCGCTGTTCCTCACCAGGGCGAAGACTGCCGCCGCGTCGGTCGAGCCGACGATCGCACCCAGGAGCAGTCCATGTCGCCAGTCGAAGTCGAGCAGCAGTGCCCCGGCGGCGCCCACGATCATTGCCGTCAGCAGCACGCCCAGCGTGGCCAGGGTCAGGGACGGCGCGGCCACCATCCGGAACGTGGCGATGCGCGTGCGCAGGCCGCCATCCAGCAGGATCACGGCCAGCGCGAGGTTGCCGACCAGCACCGCCGTCGACGAGTCGATATGCACCGACCGCGCGCCGGGCAACTCGGTGGCAAAGAGTCCCACCGCGAGGAATACCAGCAGCGACGGCACGCCGATGCGCCGCGATGCCGCGGACAGCGCAATCGCCACGAAGCAGAGCAGTCCCGCGATCAGCAACGTGTGGTTCATCAGGTCCATGCCGCGATTTGAACACGTTGGCGACATGCTCCCCAGCGGGTGCATCCCGCGGCCGCTCGGCCCTAGCGGTAGACGAGATCGCGCAATCCGAGCGTCAGCACGGGGACATAGGTGACCACCGCCAGGCAGCCCAGCACGACGGCCACGAAGGGCAACAGGCGGGAAATGATCTCGTCGACCGAGATGCGCGCCACCGTGCAGGCGGCGAACAGGTTGACACCGAACGGCGGCGTGATCATCCCGAGCGCCAGGTTGACCACCATGATGAGGCCGAAGTGCACCGGGTCGATGCCAAAGTGCATCGCGACGGGCGCGAGGATTGGAGCCAACACGATGATCGAGGCCGATGTCTCGATGAACATGCCGATCAGGAAGAGCGCGACATTGACACCTAGCAGGAACAGTTCCGGCGAGCGCAGGGTCTCCTTCAGGAACTGGCCGATCTGCTCGGGCACTCCGGCACGCGTGATCAAGTAGGCGAAGAAACCCGCGTTGGCGATGATGAAGAGGATCACGGCCGACGACATCACGGATTTCTTCAGCACGGCCCAGACGTCGCGCGGCCTGAATTCGCGATAGACGAAAAGGCCAACGACGAGCGCATAGAAGACCGCGACCACCGATGCCTCGGTTGGCGTGAAGATCCCGCCGTAGATGCCGCCGAGAATGATCACCGGCATCAGGAGAGCCCAGGCGGCGCGGCGCGTGGCCACGAAAACCGACAGGCGCCCTTCGCCGTCCTGCCTGCCCCAACCCTTGCGCCGGCAGTACAGGTACACGAACAGCATCAGCGCAGCGCCGATCAGCAGCCCCGGCCCGAATCCTGCGATGAACAACTCACCGATCGAGACTTCGGCCGCCACGCCGTACAGGATCATCGGGATCGAGGGCGGGATGACGACCCCGAGTTCGGCGCTGGTCGCCTGCAACGCGGCCGCCCACGGCCGCGGGTAGCCATGCTTGATCAGGGCCGGGATCAGGATCGCACCGATCGCGAACGTCGTGGCGACGGACGAACCCGAGACGGCCGCGAAGATCATGCAGGTCAGCACGCACGTCATCGGCAGTCCGCCCTGCACCCCGCCAACCAGCGATTTTGCGAAGTCCACCAGGCGGCGCGAAATGCCGCCGCTCTCCATCAGGTTGCCGGCCAGGATGAAGAACGGGATCGCCGCCAGCGGGAAGCGGTCGATCGCCGTGAACATCTCCTTCGGCATCGCGATCCACGGCAGTTCGGTGAAGCCCGCCATGCCGACCAGCGCGGCGAGCCCGATCGCGACTGCAACGGAGATCGAGAACGCGAACGCAAGCAGCATGGTGACGAGCATCGCGATCGACATGCGTGCCCCCGCCTAACGCTGAATTTCAAGTTCGCGATTGACGGGATCGAGGTAGTTCGCCGCGACCGCGAGGATCGAGAAGAACGCACCGACCGGCAGCGCCAGATAGGCCCAGGCAATCGAGACCGGCAGTGTCGCGAACGTCTGGAAGCGGATGCGCCATGCAAGGTCGAGGCCGAGCGAGGCCAGCAGGACGAGGAACACGACGGTCACAAGCAGTATCAGGCGCCGCACGGCGCGGTGCCAGCGGCCCGCGACAGCCGCAGCATCAGATCGACTGATACGAGCGCCCCCTGGCGGAAGCCGGCGACGATGCCCAGCGCGACGGCCCAGATCAGTAAGCGACCGATCAGTTCCTCGCTCCAGGGACTGGGCTGGTTGAACACGAAGCGCACCAGCACCTGGTAGAGGCCCAAGCAGGACACGACGGCGAGCAGCGCTGCCGCGACCGACCAGATAGCGTTCGTAACGACGCGATCCGCCGCGCGTAATCCAGTTCCGCATGGACTTCACCATCGGCAGCGGCAGGTCCGCGCCCGCTCAAGCGAGCGCGGCGCGCCGCAGGCCGACGCGTGACCGGGCAATCACTTGTAGTCCTGGATCTTCCGGATGTTGTCGGCGCCGAACTGCTTCGCGAACTCGCCCCACACCGGCGTCATCGCGGTCCGGAACGCCGTGCCGTCGACGCTCGTCACGACCTCCATGCCGGACGCGCGCAATTGGGCAATGCCATCGCGCTCGTCGTCGTTGACCTTCTTGCGCTGGGCGGCTGAGGCGGTCTTGCCGGCTTCGAGGAAGGCCTTCTTGTCGGCGTCCGACAGCTTGTTCCACAGTGCCGGCGAGACGATGATCAGCGCCGGCGAGTACACATGCCCGGTCAGCGAGAGGTGCTTCTGCACCTGCGAGAACTTGGCCGACAGGATCACGGGAATCGGGTTCTCCTGCCCGTCGACCGTGCCCTGCTGCAGCGCTGTGAAGAGTTCCGGGAACGCCATCGGTGTCGGCTGGATGCCGATCGACTGGAAGGCCTGGATGTGCACCTTGTTCTGCATGCTGCGGATCTTCAGTCCCTTCGCATCATCGGGCTTGACGATCGGCCGCTTCGAATTCGTCATGTGCCGGAAGCCATTTTCCGTCCAGGCGATGGCGACCAGCCCCTTGGCGGGAAACTTGGCCCTCAAGTCGTCGCCGATCGGACCGTCGAGCACACGCCGCGCGTGGTCGTAGTCGCGGAACAGGAAGGGAATGTCGACGATGTTCACTTCCGGCACGAAATTGCCGACCGGGTCCGGTCGACGTATTGACGATGTCGAGCGTGCCCAGCTGCACCGCCTCGATCATTTCGCGCTCGCCACCCAGGCGCGGAATTCGCGAACTGCTGGCACTTGTAGCGGCCCTGCGTACGCTTCTCGACGTCGTCGCAAAAGGCGCTGGTACCGACACCGTAGTGCGACGTCGGTGCCGTCGCATAGCCGATCTTGAGCGTTGTCTGCGCGCCCGCCGAGGCCGCGAAGCGCCGCACCGGCAAGCGCGACAAGGACGAATTCGACGAGGCGTGAGGTCTTGCTCATGTTGTCTCCTGGCTCACTGTGTTCTCTTGCGCCATGCGGCGGGCGTGGCGGAGGCGCAGTCTCGGGGCGACCTGTCGCTGTGTCAAGTTGGACAGCGGCCACTGTCGCACCAGGCTGCGGCCGCGGCGCCCAGGCAGAAAATCAGATCGTGCTGTCGCGCAGGAACGGGCGCCCGCTTTCGTGCACAGAGGTCGTGGGTTGCGCAAAGCCGAGAGCGGCTTCGCGAAAATGCTGCGCGGCCTCGGCTTCATCACCCACGGCCTCGGCGAGACGAGCCAGCGCCACCAGGGTTGCCGGTGCCTTCTCGATCTGCAGGCTTTCGGTGAGATAGCTGCGCGCCTTGCCCCAGAGCTGCTCGCGCAGGCAGAGCACGCCCGCCGTACGCAGCAGCACCGCCCGCCGTCGATCCTCGAGCGCGCTGTCGGCTAGCCATTGCTCCACCCGCACGAGCTGGTCGCGGGCGGGAAACGACTGTGCCAGCGCATATTCGTCCAGCAGTCGGCCGCACGATTCGTCCCACTCCGCTCGAGGCAACGCGAGGGCCTGCTCGATGGCTTCTGCGGCCCTGCCGCCCCGTCCCGTCAGGTTGAAGAGTCGCGCCGCCTCGAAGGCGACTTCGGGCAGCACGCGGTCCGTCGCCGGAATCGCGCTCCACGCGGACTCGAGCGACGCCGGTTCGTAGCGCTGCGCCATCAACTGTTCGTGGTAAACGGCGACCTTGAGCTTGCGCGCCAGCACCGGGTGCAGTGCATTGCGCTTTTCGAGCGAGCGCAGGGCCTTCAGCGCTTCCTCCCAGCGGCCCGATTGCAGGTTGGCGTTGAGCGCAATGCGCAGAGCGTGCAGATGGCGCGCACCGGACTTCCGGAGGCGATCGATCGCGCCCAGGGCGGCGTCGTTCTCGCGCTGCTCCGTCCACATCTCGGCACTGGCCACCAGTCGCGCCATGTCCACCTGCCGGTCGTCCTCGGCCCGGTGCAGCCACTCGTCGCGGCGCTCGTATTCCTGCATGCGGTGGGCCGCCCGCGCACCGATCAGCGCCGCCACGCCCGCCGTCGAGTCCGACGACTGCGCCGCGCGCGCCGCCTTTTCGGCGCGGGCAAACCGGCCCTCGAGCAGGCTGCGCACCGCCTCGACCAGCGCCTGCTGGCCGCCAATTTCCTCGCGCCGTGCACGGTACAGTCGTACTCGCTCGGGAAAGTCGACCACCTTTTGCAGTGCCCGCGCACCCCAGTAGACGACGGCCAGCAGGCCGAGCAGCACGAGCAGGAAAACGTTCAGTGAAACATCCAACCGGTAAGGCGGGACGAAGAAGGCAACGTTGCCGGCATTGACCTGCAGCAGCAGTGCGACGGCTGCCGCCAGCAGCGCAAGCGCGAGCGCCCAGGTCAGCCAGCGCATCAGCGCCCCGGCGCAGTGCGCGCCGCGCGGACGGCGGCGATGCTGTCGTTGATCTGCGGCACGTCGACCGAAAGCGGCGTGGCCGACAGTTGCTTGATCAGGCCGGCCGCCGCGGCGGCCGCCGGCTGGCGCACATCGATATAGCGCGTTATCAGCGCCTGCGCATCGATCAGGTCCGCGCGGAACAGCCGGTCGTTACGGGCGAGCACGGCCTGGCGCGCGTTGAGTAGGCGCAATTTGATCTGGAGCCGGACGAGCTGCTGCTGCTGCGGGGCAAGCAGCAGCGCATCGGGAGTTTCCACCTGTCGTAGGCGGACGAGATCGCGGTAGTCGCCGAGTTCGAGGCGCAGCCGCTCCACCCACCGTTCCCACCACGGCGAACCAGGCGACGGTGTCATCGGATCACTTGCCGGCGGCGCTGCGGCGGTCGAAGGCTGCGATCTTGGGTCCGACAGCAGTGGCCAGGACTCTGCCCCCGCAGCAAGCTGGTCAAGCTTGAGCGCGATGCCGGTCACATCCACGGTCGGCGCTGCCTTCAGCCTTTCGACGTCGCGCGCGATGACCCGCCGCAATGGCACGAAGCGGGCACTCTCGACCCGCGCCAGGCGGGCATCGGCCGTCTGCAGTGCCGCCAGCGCGGTACCCACGTTGCCGCTGATGGCCAGTTCCTGGCCCGCCATCGCCACGAGGCGTTCGACTTCGACCAGGACCGCCTCGTCGCGCCCACGGGACAAATCGGCATAAAGCTGTTCGAGCGACTCACGCTGCGACTGCTCTTCGGCCACGCGCGCCTCGAGCAGTGCCGCCCGCTCGCGCGCGGCGCGCGCTTCGGCGTCGGCCCGTGCTGCGAGTTCACTCGTTCGCACTGTCGCCTGTTCGAGGTCCGTAAGGCGACGTGAGGCTTCCTTGCGTACCTGTGACAGCTGCATCAGGGCATAGCTCCCCGCGCCCAGCCCCAGCACCGCGATGATCCCCAGCACCCAGCTGAGCAGCGCGCCGCGTGGTCGCGGCGCCACGTCTGCAGGAGCAGCGGATTGGCCACCGTCGGCCGTGGATCTTGGATCGACCACGGAATCGCCAGGGGGCAGAGCGTCGTTCGTCAAGGCAGCGCCCGAAGATGCGCAGTCAAGGACCGCGCGGATTGCGGCGCTCTCCGCGGCGTGTCAGAGCGGCTCAAAGCGGGAACGCCGGAAGGATTCTAGCCGCGCCATCAGGGCTTCGTCGTCGGCCGCGGTCAATTCGACCCGCCTGTAGCCGGCATCCAACAAACGATCGCGTATGCGTTCGTGGGTCGCGAGCGCCGTGCCCGTTCGCAGCCAGCTTGCGGCGCCGTCCTGAGTTGCAAGCTGCCGATCGAGAGCATCGACCGCCTCACTGCTGGTGAACACCGCGAGCGCGTGCCTTTGCTCGGCCATCGACCGTTGCAGGATTGCGAGGGCCGACGGGTCGACACTGTGATCAGCGCGCGTATACACGGGCAGGACTTCGACGGCGGCGCCCGCCGCGCTGAATTGCTCGCCCAGCCACTCCCGCCCATGTTGCGCACGGAGGATCAGCACGCGCTGTGCCTCGTGCCCGGACTCGGTCCACGCGGCCCAGAATGCTTCGGATCCGGCGGTATCGCCCACCGGCGCAATGACAGGACTTTCGGGCCGCAGCGAATGCTCGGCGCGGAGCGTCGCCGCCGTAGCGTCCCCGACCGCACCGATTATGACTTTCGATGGCCAGGGCGCATCGATCAAGGCCAACGAAGCGCGGACAGCGTTCGGGCTGACGAACACCACCAGGTCGAAGCGCTGCAACTGCCGCAGGACAGTCCGGGCGTGTTGCGCATCAGGCGCCGGTCCGATATCGAACGCCGGGCACCAGACTGCGTCCCAGCCCAGTGCGATCAGCCGGTGGTGCAGTCGTTCACCCGCTGCCGCTGGCCGGGTGACGATCACGACGGGGTTCATCGGCACTCAGGCCATGCCCAGGAGGCGCAGGGCGCCCTGCTCCTTCAGCCGGGCCACAGCAGTCGCCGCCAACGCATCGGCACTATCGAGATCGCCGATCACCTCGGTTTCGACAAACTCGCCCGACGCGGCGTTGCCGACCAATGCCCGCAGCCGCAGCTTCCCGCTCTCAATCTCGGCGTACGCGGCCAACGGCACCTGGCAACTTCCTCCCAGGCCGCGCGAGACGCCGCGTTCGGCGGCGGTCGCCGCCCGGGTCTGCGGATCGTCGAGCGGTGCCAGCAGTTCCGCGGTCGTGGAATCGTTGCTCAGAACCTCGATGCCCAGCGCACCCTGTCCGGGCGCCGGCAGCGAGACGGTCGTCGGAATGATCTGCCGGATGCGTTCGACGAGCCCCAGGCGCTTGAGCCCAGCCGCCGCCATCACCAGTGCATCGAACTCGCCGCGATCCAGCTTGGCCAGCCGCGTATTGACGTTGCCGCGTATAGCCTCGATGACGAGCGCAGGGAACCGTGCCCGCAGCATCAGTTCTCGCCGCAGGCTCGAGGTGCCCACGCGCGCGCCAGCGGGCAGCGCTTCAAGGGTTTCATAGCGGTTGCAGACAAGGCAGTCGCGCGGGTCTTCGCGCGTCATGACGGCCGCCAGCGTGAACTCGGGCGCGAGCTCCATCGGGACGTCTTTCAGCGAATGAACTGCCAGATGGGCGCGACGCTCGAGCAGTGCGACTTCGAGTTCCTTGACGAAGAGTCCCTTGCCGCCGACCTTCGACAGGGTCCGGTCGAGGATCTGATCGCCGCGCGTCGTCATGCCGAGCAATTCGACCGACGAGGTCGGCAACCGCTGCGCGAGCAGGCCCTGAACGTGCCGCGCCTGCCAGAGCGCCAGCGGACTTTCGCGCGTCGCGATGATGACGCGCGCCGGCGTATTCATCGGCGACTCCTGTGCAAGGCGGACCCCACGAAAAAAGCGCGGCGAGTCTAGCATCGCGGTGCAGCACTTCATGCATGATGTACGCAGGAGGACACGTCCTTATGACGACCGGCGTCGACCCCGCGCTGCGCAACGACATTCGCCTGCTCGGCCAGCTGCTGGGCGAGGTGCTGCGTTCGCACGGCGGCGAACGGCTCTACAGCGCGGTCGAGGAGATCCGGCAGACCGCACTGCGTTTCCGGCGCGAGGAGGATCCGGGCGCCGCGCGACGCCTTGACGCACTGCTGCGCAAGCTTTCGCGCGACGAAACGATCGGGGTCGTGCGCGCCTTCAGCTTCTTCTCGCATCTGGCCAACATCGCCGAAGACCGGCAACTCGTGCGCAACCTTCAGCACGACGACGCCGCGGCGCGCCCGGATCGCTGGTGCACGCCATCGAAGCCTTGCAGGTCCACGGCGTCGGCACCCGGCGCCTGCTGTCCCTGCTCGGCGACGCCTGCCTGATGCCGGTCCTGACCGCGCACCCGACCGAAGTCCGGCGCAAGAGCATCCTCGATGCCGAGCGAGCCATTGCCATGCTGATCGAGGCGCGTGAGGGTACGCCGGAAACCCTCCGCGCCGGTCTGGACGACCAGTTGCTGGCGAGCATCGAGACGCTCTGGCAGACGCGGATGCTGCGGCCCGCCAAGCTCACCGTGTACGACGAGATCGAGAACGCCCTCGCCTACTGGCGCAGCACGTTCCTGCGCGAGATCCCCGCGCTCTATGCGGACCTCGAACGACTGGCGCGCCTGCCGCAGCGCCTGCCACCTTTCCTTGCCCTCGGAAGCTGGATCGGCGGCGATCGCGACGGGCATCCGCATGTCACTGCGGAGACGATGCGCGCGGCCCTGAAGGCCCAAGCCACGACAGTGTTCGACCATTACGCAGCGGCGGTGCACGCGCTGGGCGCGGAGTTGTCGATGTCGCAGCTGCTGACGCCGGTCAGCAGCGAACTTGACGCGCTGGCGCACGCCAGTCCTGATCCATCGCGCCAGCGCGCCGATGAGCCGTATCGACTGGCGCTGACCGGCGTTTACGCACGGCTGCTTGCCACGGCCGGGCGACTCGAACTGAGCCTGCACGCGCGGCGCGCCGTGGCCGCGGCGGCGCCGTATGCCAGCGCCGAGGAGTTTCACCGCGACCTGGCAAAGGTCGGACGTCGCTAGGCGCGCACGGCAGCCAGCGCATTGCACGGTTGCGGGTCGATCCGCTGCTGCGCACCGTCGAAGTTTTCGGCTTCCACGGCGCCACGCTGGACCTGCGGCAGAGCTCGGATGTGCTGGAGAGCGTCGTCGCCGAACTGCTCGCCGCTGCCGAAGTCGCGCCCGATTACCGGCGCTTGAACGAGGCCGAACGTATCAGGCTCCTGTCGCGCGAGCTGGCGCACGCGCGACCACTGGTATCCGGGCATCTCGACTACAGCGCGCAAGCCAGGACCGAACTGGCCGTGTTCAACACCGCGCGCGAACTGCGCGCAGCGTTCGGCCCGCGTGCCATCGAACGGCACATCGTTTCGCACACGGAGACCTTGTCGGACCTGCTCGAAGTGGCGCTGCTGCAGAAGGAGAGTGGCCTGCTGGGTGGCATCGAACAGCGCCACTGCCGGCTGATGGTCGTGCCGCTGTTCGAAACGATCGAGGATCTCGAACGCGCCCCGGCCATCATGCGCGAGGTGTGGGGGCACCCGGGCCTGCGCAGCCTGCTGCTGGCGCCGGCCGCGCACGCACCGCTGCAAGAGGTGATGCTGGGCTACTCCGACAGCAACAAGGACGGCGGCTTCCTGATGTCGACCTGGCAGCTCTATCGGACGACGCAACGACTGACGCAACTTGCCGACGAGCTGCGCGTTCGCTTGCGCCTGTTCCACGGCCGCGGCGGCACCGTCGGGCGCGGCGGCGGACCGAGCTATGAGGCCATCCTGGCGCAACCACCGGGCAGTGTGCGCGGACAGCTGCGCCTGACCGAACAGGGCGAGATCATCCAGGCCAAGTACGCCGACCCGCGCATTGGACACAGTCACCTCGAAACGCTGGTCGCCGCCATGCTCGAAGCGAGCCTGGCCTCACCGTCGCTGCACACCGCACACGAGCGCGCGTTCGAAGCGGCTATGGAAGAGATCGCGCACCATTCGCACCGCGCCTACCGTGCGCTCGTGTACGAGACCGAGGGATTCGCCGAGTATTTCTTCAGTGCGACGCCGATAACGGAGATCATGGAACTCAATATCGGCAGCCGCCCGGCGGCTCGCCGGTTCACCGGGCGCATCGAAGACCTGCGTGCGATCCCGTGGGTCTTTTCATGGGGCCAGTGTCGCATCCTGCTTCCCGGTTGGTATGGCTTCGGCAGTGGCGTCGAAGCCTGGCTGGCCGCCGGCAGCGCCCGCGTTCGCCGCGAGCGGAAGACTCAGCTTGCGACGATGGCGCGCGAGTGGCCGTTCTTCCGCACGCTGCTTTCGAACATGGAAATGGTGCTCGCGAAGGCCGACCTCGCGATTGGCGGGCGCTATGCGCGACTACTGCCGATCGGCGGCGCGGCGCGGCGATCCTGGCCACGATCAACAGCGAATGGAAGCTGACGACCCGGCACTTGCTGGCGATCACCGGACAGAAGCAGCTGCTCGATTCCCATCCGCAATTGCAGCAGTCACTCAGGCATCGACTGCCCTACATCGACCCGCTCAACCACCTGCAGGTCGAGCTGATCAAGCGGCACCGGGCCGGCGTCACCGACGAGCGTATCAAGCGTGGCATCCACCTGACCATCAATGGGATTTCGGCGGGGCTGAGAAACACCGGTTGAGGGGCCTCGGAGTGAGGATCGCTCCGGACGCTCCTCGTGTACGCGCACCTGCGGCGCGCACGTGCACTCGTCGCGGCACGCGCACGACGTGCGCGCTCAACACTGTTTTGTCGGCTGCGCTCCGGAACGGCCGCGCGCTCCGCCGATGATCAACCGCGCGGCACTCACCCTGCCCTCTAGCAATACGTCGCCGCTTTGGCCTCTACTGGTTCAGTTCGGTCTTGCTGCCGCGCAGCGCAACA
>CAWEPP010000017.1:0-40470 GCA_963810985.1 uncultured beta proteobacterium | reverse complement strand
CGAAACGCCTCCGCTGCCTCGAACTTCTCGGCGGTCAGGAAGTAGCGGCGCGCCGCATTCGGGCTCATTGCGCGCATGACGTACGGTGCGATGGTGGCCGGTATCAGGCCCAGCCGAGTCTCGCTCAGGCAGAAGCTCGCCCCGATCGCCGCCACCGCGATGTCGCACACGGACACCAGGCCGACGCCGCCCGCGTAGCGTCGCCGTGCACTCGCGCGATGACCGGCTTCGGGCATTCGTAGATCGTGCGCAGCATCGTCGCGAGCTTCATCGCATCCACGCGGTTCTCTTCGTGCGAGAAGCCAGCCATCCGCTTCATCCAGGCGAGGTCCGCTCCGGCACAGAACGCCGGCCCCCTTCCGGCCAGCACGATCGCACTCACGTCCACGTCCGCCTCCGAGCGAGTGGAAGGTGTCGGTCAGTTCGGCGATTGATGCCTCGTTGAATGCGTTGCGCACCTTTCGCGCGCCATCCAGACGACGGCGACGCGGTGGCTGATATGGATGTCGACTGTGGTTGTGGTCATGTCAGTCCAAAGGGTGTCCGAAGAAGGCGTCGGGAGGGCTGCCGGGCGGCGTGGTTCGGGCCAGGGTGGGCTGTCGTCATGGCGCTCACTACGCGGGTGCCCATCGCTTCGCCACTTCTTCGAGCATCACCTCGGTCGCGCCGCCGCCGATGGCCAGCACGCGCGCGTCGCGCCACAGCCGCTCGATCGCGCGTCCCGCGCATGTAGCCCATGCCGCCGTGGAACTGCTGGCAGGCTGTACACACCTCGTTGACCAGTTCGCCGGTCAGCGCCTTCAGCATCGACACTTCCTGCACGCACGTCGCGCCCCTGCGTGACGAGCCAGGCGCAGTGGTACAGGTACTGGCGCGCGGCGCGCGGTCTTGGCGTCGAGCATCGCCAGGCGCTGGCGGATCGCCTGCTTGTCCCACAGCGGCGCGCCGAAGGCCTGGCGGTCGCGCACGTAGTCGAGCGTCAGCGTCGAGCGCCTGCGTCGCAGTGGCCGACCGCCATCGCGGCCGAGCGCGATGCGCTCGGTCTGGAAGTTCTTCATCACCGAATAGAAGCCGCGCGTTCTCCTCGCCGAGCAGGTTCGCGGCCGGGATGCGGCAGTCGTCGAAGACCAGCTCGGCGGTGTCGGACGACAGCCAGCCGGTCTTGTTCAGCGCGCGGCCGACGCGAAAGCCGGGCGTGCCCTTCTCGACGATGAACATCGAGATGCCGCGTGCCGCCCTTGCGGCCGGTCGTGGCGCCGCGACGAAGTACAGGTCGGCGTGCACGCCGTTGGTGATGAACATCTTGGTGCCGTTGAGCACCCAGTCGTCGCCGTCGCGCCGCGCGCGGCGTGCGGATGCCGGCGACGTCGGAGCCGGCGCCGGGCTCGGTGATCGCCGACCGCGGTGATCAGCTCGCCCGCGATCACGCCCGGCAGGTAGCGCGCCTTCTGCGCCGGCGATGCCGGCGTGGTGCAGGTGCGGGCTCGCCATGTCGGTGTGCACCAGCACGGTGATGATGAAGCCGCCGAAGGTCGACTGCGACAGCGCCTCGGCGAACACCAGGTTGGTCAGCGCGTCGGCCTCGGCGCCGCCGTACTCGGCTGCGTACATCAGGCCGAGCAGGCCGGCGCGCGCCCATCTTGCGCAGCACCTCGCGCGGCGTGAAGCCCGGCTCTTCCCAGGCCGCGCGTGCGGCTCGACCTCGCGTCGCGATGAAGCGCGCGACCTGGTCGCGCAGCAGCTCGTGCTCGGGCGTGAGGTAGACGTTGTGCCATACGCCAGCGCCTCACATCCGGAACACGCCGAACTTCGGTCTCGGGATCGGCGCGTTCAGGCTGGCGCTCAGCGCCAGCGCCAGCACGCGGCGCGTGTCGGCCGGGTCGATCACGCCGTCGTCCCACAGCCGCGCGCTGGCGTAGTACGGATGGCCCTGGTGCTCGTACTGCGTCGAGGATCGGCGCTTGAACGCCGCTTCCTCCTCGCGCGCTCCAGGTGCCGCCCTTGGCCTCGATGCCGTCGCGCCTGACGGTGGCCAGCACGCTGGCGGCCTGCTCGCCGCCCATCACGCAGATGCGCGCGTTCGGCCACATCCACAGGAAGCGCGGGCCGATAGGCGCGGCCGCACATGCCGTAGTTGCCGGCGCCGAAGCTGCCGCCGATGATGACGGTGAACTTGGGCACGCTGGCGCGTCGACACCGCGGTGACCATCTTGGCGCCGTGCTTGGCGATGCCTTCGGCCTCGTACTTGCGGCCGACCATGAAGCCGGTGATGTTCTGCAGGAACACCAGCGGGACCTTGCGCTGGCAGCACAGCTCGATGAAGTGCGCGCCCTTCATGCGCCGATCTCGGAGAACAGGATGCCGTTGTTGGCGACGATGCCGACCGGCATGCCCTCGATGTGCGCGAAGCCGGTGACCAGCGTCGTGCCGTAGCGCGCCTTGAACTCGTCGAACTCGGAGCCGTCGACGATGCGGGCGATGATCTCGCGCACGTCGTAGGGCTTGCGCGTGTCGGTCGGGATCACGCCGTGCAGTTCCGGCGGTCGCATGACGCGGCTGGCGCGGCTCGCGCAGCTGCAGTCGCGCCGGCTTGCGCCAGTTGAGGTTGGCCACGGACTGCGGCGCGCCAGCGCCAGCGCGTGCATGTCGTTCGTGCGCCAGGTGGTCGGCCACGCCCGACAGCCGCGTGTGCACGTCGCCGCCGCCCAGGTCTTCGGCGCTGACGACCTCGCCGATCGCCGCCTTCACCAGCGGCGGGCCGCCGAGGAAGATCGTGCCCTGGTTCTTGACGATGATCGTCTCGTCGCTCATCGCCGGCATGTAGGCGCCGCCGGCGGTGCACGAGCCCATCACGACGGCGATCTGCGGGATGCCCTGCGCG
Source organism: uncultured beta proteobacterium (assembly GCA_963810985.1). Taxonomy (GTDB): domain Bacteria; phylum Pseudomonadota; class Gammaproteobacteria; order Burkholderiales; family Burkholderiaceae_F; genus JALORV01. The sequence continues at coordinate 37,588 of CAWEPP010000017.1, read as the reverse complement.
CTGACATCTGGCCTGGTTGTAGAAGATGCGGCCGAAGTGCTCGCGGTCGGGGAACACGTCGTCCTGGTTCGGCAGGTTGGCGCCGCCGGAGTCGACCAGGTAGATGCACGGCAGGCGGTTCTGCTGCGCGATCTCCTGCGCGCGCAGGTGCTTCTTCACCGTCATCGGGAAGTAGGTGCCGCCCTTGACCGTGGCGTCGTTGCAGACGATCACGCACTCGACGCCCGAGACGCGGCCGATGCCGGTGATGATGCCGCGCCGAGCGGCGCGGCGCGCTGTCGTACATGTCCCACGCCGCGAGCGGCGCCAGCTCGAGGAACGGCGTGCCCGGATCGAGCAGCATCTCGCACGCGGTCGCGCGGCAGCAGCTTGCCGCGCGCCGGCGTGCTTGGCGCGCGCTTCCGCACCGCCGCCGACCGATACCTGCGCGATCTTCGCGTTCAGGTCGTCGACCAGCGCGCGCATCGCGGCGGCGTTGGCCTTGAACTCCGCGCTGCGCGGGTTGAGCCGGGTCTCCAAGATCGTCATCGTCGTTGTCCGGAAGGGTCGCGGCGTCCCTCTCGGCGCCGCCAGGCGAATGGTAGCTGCGCCGCCTACCCGTGCGTCAGCGGTGCGATGTGGGCAACGGCCTGGGCGCGATGGCGCCGGAAGTGAACGACCGCGAGCACCAGCGCCATCAGGCTCAGCGCTGCGGACATGAAAAATGGGGCGCCGATTCGCCAGTCGCCTGCGGGCAGGTGGCTGGCCTCGGCCAGCAGCGGGGCGCCCAGCAGTGGCGCGATCGCCGCCAGCAGCGAGTTCATCGACGAAAGCGATCCCATCGCCAGGCCCTGTTCGCTCGGCGGCGCCGCCTTGGACACGATCGCGTGCAGCGCCGGCCCGATGCCGAAAGCGAGCAGGTTCGCGAAAATGATCGCGTACATCACCCAGCCGACGGTGGTCAGGCCGTAGCCCACATAGGCGAGCGTGCCCGACGCCAGACCGGCGATGACGAGGCGGCGTTCGCCGAATTCACGCAGCAGCCAGCCCAGCAGCCCACCCTGTACCAGGGCGGCCATCAGGCCGACGACGAACAGCGACAGCCCGGTCTCGCGCGGGCCCCAGTCGAAGCGGAAGCTCGTGTACAGCACCCAGGTGCTGTGCAGGATGAACTGTGCGAGGTTTGCCAGCGCGATCACCGCCACCAGCACGCCGACATTGCGCAGTCGCGTCAGGCCGTAGAGTGATCCGATGGGATTGAGCCGCTTGAAGTCGAACGCAGTTCGCTCGGAGTGCGCGCGGCGCGGCAGCGACTCCGGCAGCACCAGCCAGCCGTACAACAGATTGAGCACCGAAAGCACCGCGGCGACGTAGAACGGGAGCCGGATGTCAATCGCGCCGAGCAGTCCGCCCACCATCGGCCCGACGACATAACCGATGCCGAAGGCCGCACCGATCATGCCGAAGCTCTTGGCACGCTTCTCGGGTGTGGTGATATCCGCCACGTAGGCGTTGGCGACCGCGAAATTGGCAGCGAGCGCACCGCCCATGATGCGCAGCGCAACCAGTGCCTGCGCCGAGTGCACCAGCGCCGAGAGCAGGAACATCGACCCCAGTCCTGCGATCGACAGCAGCAGCACCGGGCGGCGGCCGTAGCGGTCCGACAATGCGCCGAGGATCGGCGCGCAGACAAACTGCGTCAGGCCGAAGGCGATGATCATCGCGCCATACCAGTAGGTCTGCGCGTCGCGGCCGGTCGTGAACTCGCCCACCAGCGCCGGCAACACCGGCAGGAGGAGGCCGAAGCCCATCACGTCGATGACGACTGTGATCAGGATGAAGGGAATCGCCGGCTTGCGCGACATCAGTGCGTGTTCCGTGCGTTGGCCGACGTCGGCCCGCCGAACAGGTCCGTCTCGGACCAGCCGAGCGCGGCGAGGTCGTCCGTGCGGAAGCGGCTCTCGCTGGGCATCATGAATTCGTCGAGCTGGGGCGGCGCCACGCCCGTGCCCGACAGCATCGCGTGCGCCTGCCCACGGTGATGGACCTGGTGCGTGAAGAGATGCATCAGCACGTGACGCGCCGCGTCGCGCTGGATGAAATCAGAACGCTGCATCGCGACTTCGGCGCCCAGCGCCACTTCGTCGGCGGTGTCGCACCAGGCGATCAGCCGCTGATCCGAGTCGATCTGAGCCGCGGCGAGTTCGGGCATCCGGTCGAACGGAGTCTCGCTGGCGAAGGCCTTGCGCATGTCCGCTTCACGGTAGAGCGCGGCGATGTAGTACCAGTCGACGATCAGGATGTGATTGAGCGTCGCCCACAGACTGGGGAAGAAGCTCGTGCGTGGTGCCGTGAACTCGGCGTCGCTGAGCTGAAGGCAGGCGGCGTGCAGGCGGTGGTTGGCTAGCCGATTGGCGCGCGCCAACAGGCGAAGCTGCGCGATTTCGCTCATCGCGCCGGCATCTCGCTGACGCCGGGCTGGGCGCGGCAACGGGCGAGCCAGGCACGGACGGCCGGGAACGCGGCGAGGTCGATGCCGCCCTCGTCGGCGCGGTGCGTGTAGGCATAGAGCGCCAGGTCGGCGAGGCTCAATCGTCCGCCGACGAAATAGTCCCGCGTCGCCAGGTGCTGCTCCATGACGCCGAGCGCGCGCGCGCTACGGGTCAACAGGTCCGGCAGCCGCGGATCGTCGGCCTTCTGCAGGAACACACGGATGAAGCGCGCCACCGCGATGGCCGGCTCGTGGGTGTATTGCTCGAAGAACATCCACTGCAGCATCTGCGCGCGGCCGAGCCGGTCATCGGGCAGCAGCCGCGTGCCTTCGCCGAAGTACCAGAGGATCGCGTTCGACTCCGCGAGCGCCGTGCCGTCGTCGAGCACGACGACGGGGACCTTGCCATTCGGATTGAGGCGCAGGAACTCCGGCGAGCGCGTACCGGCCTGCAGGATGTCGACCTCGCGCCACGCGTAGGGCTGTCCGGTGATGTCGAGCACCATCCGGACCTTATGGCAGTTGCCGGACGCGCTGGTGCCGTAGACGACGGTCGTCATGCGCAGCACCTTGCCCTAGTACGGTCCGCGGGTGATCCAGCGCTCGATCTGGTCGAAGCGGTCATGACCCCAGAACATCTCGCCATCGACGAAGATCGTCGGCGCGCCGAAGACCCCGCGCGCGATGGCCTGTTCGACCTCCACTCGCAGGGCGTTCTTGATGGCATCTTCCTGCACGCCCGCGGCGAGCCGCGCGGCGTCGATCCCGAGCGACTGGGCGATGTCGAGCGCGACCGTGGCGTCGCCGACATTGCGGTCATCGACGAAGAACGCCCGGTACACCGCGTGGATGTAGGGCACGGCCTTCGATGCCTGCTCGCGCTGCAGCCACAGGACGGCGCGCGAAGCCGCTACCGCGCCGATCGGGAAGACGGTCGGGTGCCGGTACGGCACGCCGACAAAGGCTGCCGAGCGCGCGAAGTCGCGCACCGAATAGCGCGCCTTGGGCGCGTACACCTCGGTCAGCGGTGCGCCACCCGAAGCCTTGAACACGGCACCCAGCAGGATCGGCCGCCACTGAAGAGGACGGGCAGTGCGCGCGGCCACCGCCTCGATCTGCTCGGATGCGATGTACGAGTAGGGCGACGAAAAGTCGAAGTAGAACTCGATAGCAGAGGCCATGGGGCTCCTCACCGGGAAAGGCGGATGTTACGTGTTGCCGTGCCCGACTTCAGGCGAGCGGGGCCGCGTGCACGCGACAGGTGTAGCGCAACTCGACGCGGCCCCCCATCTCATTCGCGTCGAATAAATCGCGCAGCGCCGCCATCAGTTCGACATGGCGTCGCTGGCCCGGCGCCGGCAGGTACGACGCCGAGCCGGCCAGTGCGGCCAGCATCGCCCAGTCCAGGGTCCGCCGATGGCGGAATTCCCAGGCGGCCGGCGCGCGGCCGCCGAAGTACACCGGTATCGCATCGGTCCCCTGGTGTTTGTAGCGGATCGCCTGATAGTCGTTGCCGTAGTCGAGCAGCAGTGCCTCGTAGCCCGCGAGAAACGGCGAGCCTGCGAGATCGCGATCGTTCCAGATCAGCGCAGCCCAGCCCTCCGACCGCAGCACGCGCAGCGATTCGGCGCGAAAGCGGCTCGGGTCGAACCAGTGGAACGCCTGGCCTGCGATGATCAGGTCAACTGAGCCCGCTGCGAGCCCGGTCGACTCGGCGGTGCCATCGCGGGTCTCATACCCGGGAAATCGCGCAAGGTACTCCATGCCTGCCGCGCGCATCGGCGCGTTGGGTTCGATGCCGATGACACGATGCCCCGCGGCGAGGAAGGGTTCGGCCGAGAGCCCCGTGCCGACGCCGATGTCGGCGACGACGCCATTGGGCCGCAGCGCGCCCGCGGCGGCCAGATGCGCGACCAGTTCCGACGGATAGCGTGGACGGCCGGCGAGGTAGGCCTCGACGCGGTCGGAAAAGCGCTGGGTCGAGTCGGGGACCGTCATCCCGCGCTCACAAGGTCATCACCGCATCGAGTCCGCGATGCACGCCCTGCAGGGTTGCGACCTTGCGGATGGCCAGCAAGGCGCCGTCGACATACGGCTCCGCACTCGATCCCGCGTGGTGAGCCAGGTGAAGGCGCTGGCCGGGCGCACCGAACACGGCTTCGACACCGATCACGTAGCCCGGCAGGCGTATCGAATGCACCTGCACGCCGTTGAGCGTCGCACCGCGTGCTTCACGCGGCCCGCGTACCTGATCGAGCGGTACGCCGGAATGAGGCGCCTTGACCTGACCGAGCCGGAACGCCAGTTCGCGCGCGGTGCCGGACGGTGCGTCCGGCTTGTCCTCGTGCGCGTAGTCGATGATTTCGAAGTGATCGAGGTAGCGCGCGGCGATCTCCGCAAACCGCTGCAGCAGCACGACGGTGAGCGCGAAGTTGCCGCAGGCGAGCACGCCGCGACCGCGGGCACGCGCGACGCCATCGATCTCGCCATAGTCCTCGTCGCTCAATCCGGACGTGCCGACCACCACATGGGCACCTGCTTCGAGGGCTGCCAGGATGTTCGCTTTGGCGCCGGTCGGCTTGGTGAATTCGACGAACACGTCGCACGAGGTCGCGAGCGCTGCGGCTGCGGTGGCATGCACCGGAGCTGCGAGGGCCGGTTCGCCCAGCGCGGAGCCGAGCGTCTGTCCCGCCGCCTTCCGCGCAATCGCCGCGACCAGTTGCAGGTCGCTCGACCTCGCGATCCCGCGCGCGATCGCCGAGCCCGCCCACCCCGTTGCTCCCGCCAGTATCACGCGCATGTCTTTCCTTTGGTCATGTGGTCGGGCCGGGACGGCCGTGTTCCGAATTTGTACTCGCGGCGGGCGCCGGGCCGCCCCAAGCCCGCCGCGCCGTTTGAATCGCCGAAGCGCACGTGCATTCGCGCAGCGAATGCGTACGCGCCGGCGACGGACTACAAATTCCGCGCGATCAGGATGCGCTGGATGTCGCTCGTGCCCTCGTAGATCTGGCAGACACGTACGTCGCGATAGATGCGCTCGACGGGAAAATCGCTGACGTAGCCGTAGCCGCCGTGGATCTGGATCGCGTCCGAGCAGACGCGCTCCGCCATCTCCGAGGCGAAGAGCTTGGCCATCGCGGCCTGCTTCAGGCAGGGTTCGCCGGCGTCCTTCAGCGCTGCCGCGTGGTGGATCAGCTGGCGCGCCGCTTCGAGCTGGGTCGCCATGTCCGCCAGCCGGAACTGCACCGCCTGGTGCTCGAAGATCGGCTGCCCGAACGCCACCCGCTCGTGCGCGTACTTCAGCGCCGCCTCGTAGGCTGCCCGCGCCATGCCCAGCGACTGCGCGGCGATGCCGATGCGTCCGCCCTCGAGCCCGGACAGTGCGATCTTGTAGCCCGCGCCCTCGTCGCCGATCAGGTTGGCCGCGGGGACGCGGCAGTCCTCGAACACGATCTGCGCGGTGTCGGAGGCGTGCTGGCCGAGCTTTTCCTCGACGCGAGCGACGACGTAACCCGGCGTTTTCGTCTCGACGATGAAGGCACTGATGCCGCGCTTGCCCGCGGCCTTGTCGGTGACCGCGAGCACGATGGCGACATCGGCAGTCTTGCCGCTGGTGATGAACTGCTTCACGCCATTTAGCACCCAGTGGTCGCCGTCGCGCCGTGCGCTGGTGCGCAGCCCCGAGGCTTCCGACCCGACATGCGGCTCGGTGAGGCAGAAGGCGCCGAGCATCTCGCCGCGCGCCAGAGGGACCAGGTAGCGCCGCTTCTGGTCTTCGTTCGCCCACGACATGAGGATCGAGCAGACTGGACAGTTGTTGACGCTGATGATCGTCGACGTCGCACCGTCGCCCGCGGCGATCTCCTCAAGTGCCACCGCCAGCGCCGTGTAATCCATGCCCGCGCCGCCATGCTCTTCAGGCACGGCGATACCGAAGGTGCCGAGCGCCGCCAGCTCTTTCAGCGCCTCCTGCGGGAAGGTCGCGTCGCGGTCCCACTCGGCGGCGAACGGAGCGAGGCGCTGCGACGCAAAGTCGCGCAGCGCGTCACGCAGCTGCAGGTGCTCTTCAGCGAGCATCGGTCGTCGAATCGAGATTCGGTGTCGGCTCGCCCAGCACTGTGGGCTGGTCCGCGAATGCGATCCAGGGGGGCCGCCGGCGCAGCACCTGCCAGACAATGCCCCCGGCCACCAGCGCACCGACCAGCAACGGACCGCCGCCGACGATGCCGCTGGCGATCAGCGAGGTCGAAAAGCAACGCAAGGCGTTCTGCAGCGGGCACCAGAGCCATGCGATGAACATGGCGACGGCAATCCATGTCGCCAGGCCGACCAGCAGTGCGCGCGACAGGGACTTCATCATGTCGGTGACACGATTCTGGGCATCCCGGAAGGACGAAACCGCAAACAGCATCGCGAGCAATCCCGGCGCGGCGACGAACAGCCACGACGATATGCCGGCTTCGGTCGCGAAGCTGCGCATCAGCGGCTCGATGATGGCGAGCGCCAGCCAGCAACAGATGCCGAACACGAACGCAATGAATAGCTGCAACGGCACTCAGGCACTCCCGGAGGCGGTTGCGTTCAATTGACGAGAAGCTAGGTCCATGCGCGTCGCCGTGCGGTGACCTCGATCTCGATCTTCATGCGGGCATCGATCAGTCCGCAGACGATCGCCGTGGCGGCCGGTCGTGCCACCTTGAAATACTGGCCGCAGATCGGAGCGACGTGCTCGAACGCCGCCGCGTCGGTCAGGTAGTAGCGCACGCGCACGACGTCGTCGAGCGAGCAGCCGGCCTGCTCGAGCGCGGATGCAATGTTGCGGAAGCATTGGTGGGTCTGGACGACGACGTCAGGATCGATGGTCATCGCAGCGTAATCGAAGCCAGTCGTTCCGGCCACGTGTATGTAGTCGCCTTCGACCACCGCGCGGCTGTACCCCGCGACCGCTTCGAAGGCCGAACCCGATGAAATCAGGCGTCGATCGTTCATGCTGAGAGTCCGTCTACCAGGCGAGCTGCTCGCCGTTGAAGTTGAGGAACTTGCCGTGCTGCGAGGCGTTGGCGCTCGCCAGCACGCGCCGCATTCCGGCCACGCTGGTGGCGGCATCGATGTCGGCGCTGGCGCCCCCCATGTCTGTCCGCACCCAGCCGGGATGGAACGCGATGCAGATGATGCCCTGCGTTCCGAGCTCGAGCGCTGCCGCGCGCAACGCGGCATTGGATGCCGCCTTGCTGGTGCGGTAGAGCCACCCGGATGTGCTGCTCATCAGCGAGATCGAGCCCATGCGGCTGGAAATGACGGCCAACTTGCCGGCCGCCGCGGCCAGGCCGGGCGCCAGCTGCGGAATCAGCTGCATCGGTGCACGCACGTTGGTGTGCATGACCGCGTCGAAGTCCAGTCCGCCGGGCGCGGCGATCGCGCTGGTGCGCGGCCCGTAGACGCCGGCGTTGTAGATGGCAACGTCGAGCCTTTCACCGTGCAGCTGCGCGCCAAACTCGGCCACCGTCGCTTCGTCGACGACGTCGAGCAGCAAAGGTCGGGCACCGAGTTCGCGCAATCGGGCAGCGTCCTCGGGGCGGCGTACGGTGCCGATGACGCGCGCGCCGTCCGCCGCATACTGGCGCGCGAACTCGAGGCCGATGCCACGTGATGCGCCGATGACGAGGACCGTGCTCATGTCCTCGCCCAATGTTGCGCCAGCGCAAGCCGCGCGGTGAGTGCGGTGAAGAGTGACGCCCCGCGCCGGTTCAGTGCGCGTCGCGCCGCGGGCCGCACGCTGCGACGCCGCGTATGTTCCATACCCGACGCCGCGTCGGGCACGAACGTGGTCACGACGATAAACGGCAGGCCGTGGGTGCCGAACACGGTCGTGACGCGCTATGGACTACAGCAGTTCGAGCGCCAGTGCAGTCGCTTCACCGCCGCCGATGCAGAGCGCCGCCACGCCGCGTTTGCCGCCGGTCTTGCGCAGCGCGCCCAGCAGGGTGACGACGATGCGCGCGCCGGAAGCGCCGATCGGGTGGCCGAGCGCGCAGGCGCCGCCGTGGATGTTGACCTTGTCATGCGGCAAACTGAGCTCGCGCATCGCTGCCAAAGTCACCGCCGCGAACGCTTCGTTCACTTCCCACAGGTCGACGTCGCCCGGCTTCCATCCGGTCCTGGCCAGTACCTTGTTGATCGCGCCGATCGGTGCCGTCGTGAACCATTCGGGTGCCTGGGCATGCACCGCGTGGGCCATGATGCGCGCGATCGGTTTCTTGCCGAGCTTGGTTGCGGTGGATTCGCGCATCAGCACGAGCGCGGCTGCACCGTCGGAAATCGAGGACGCATTGGCGGCCGTGATCGTGCCGTCCTTCTTGAACGCGGGCTTCAGTCCCGGGATCTTGTCGAGCTTGGCCTTGAACGGCTGCTCGTCCTTGTCGATCCTGACCTCGCCCCCCTTGCCCGCGATCGTCACCGGCGCGATTTCCCAGGCAAAGCTGCCATCGGTGTTGGCCTTCAGGGCACGCTCGGTCGATGCAATGGCGAACTTGTCCTGCTCCTCGCGTGTGAACGAGTACTTCGCGACGCACTGCTCGGCGAACACGCCCATCGCCTTGCCACGGTCGTAGGCGTCCTCCAGCCCGTCGAGTGCCATGTGGTCGAACGTCGTGAAGGCGCCATAGCGATAGCCCTTGCGCGATCCGACCAGGAGGTGCGGCGCGTTCGTCATGTTCTCCATGCCACCGGCCACGAGGATGTTGGCGCTGCCGGCGACCAGCATGTCGTGCGCGAACATCATCGTCCGCATGCCGGAGCCACACATCTTCGAAAGCGTCACGGCGCCCGCCGATTGCGGCAGTCCGGCCGCGAGCACAGCCTGGCGTGCCGGCGCCTGTCCCTGCCCGGCCATCAGGCAGCAGCCCATCAGCACTTCGTCGATGGCATCGCCGGCCACTCCGGCGCGCTCGACTGCCGCCTTTATAGCCGTCGCCCCGAGCTGCCAGGCCTGCAGCGACGAGAAGTCACCCAGCATGCCGCCGATCGGCGTACGGGCTGCGGAAACGATGACGATGGATTCGCTCATGTTCAATCCTCCTTGGAAAGCTTCATTTCGGGGCGATCCAGAGCGCGATCGCCCGGATCACCTCGGCCTCTATGCCATTGAAACCATGGAAAGCCATGGCCTCGCAGGCCGGTCCTTCACTACGGCCGCCGCTGAAGGTCAGCACCTCGCTGCGCGGCGCCTTGAGCTTGCCGGTTACCTGGGGCAGGTCGCGGTAGTCCGTCACCCGGCACGTATCGCGCTCGTGGTGGACGATCAGGACCGGAACCTCGAAGCGGTCGATCTCCAGGTTCTTGATGCTGTTCATTCCTGAGGTCAGCACCACGCCGTCGATGCGGCGACCCAGTTGCAGTCCGGCGGCTGCCGCCGACAGCGTGCCACGGCTAGTGCCGACCAGCCAGACAGGACGCCTGAAGCGCGTGCGCAGCACTTCGACCGCCGCACCGATGTCCTGCGCATGCTCGGCCGACATCCGGAACTGGTCTGTCAGCCAGTCCGGTGCCGTGCGATCCGAACTCGCACCTACGACAGCGGTCGCGATGCCGTTGGCGACAAACTCACCGCGCGCGCGGACCAGGAAATTGCCGCTGTAGGTCGTCGGCGCATTGCTCGCGAACCGCACGCCGCCGTTGCCCCCCGCGAACAGCAGCACAACTGCGCGCGGTTCCGCCGGAGACTCGACCAGCAGCGGCAGCATCACACCGGGTCGAGTGGAGGCAACGGCTATCGTCTCGGCCGCGTGCGCACTTGCCGTGATGGGCATCAGGCTGATCAGTACCTTGGCCAGGAGGCGACTCGAAATCATTCAGATCTCACTTGATCGCCAGGCGACCCGGCCTCATGGCTGCGCCTCGGCCAGCAGCGGGGGCGTCGCCGTGTCGTCAGTGGTCGGACGACGGCCAAAGCGCTGCCCGAACCGGATCGACTGCGGATACGGAAACACATCCTCCAGGATGCCGTGCTGAATCCGCTCCTTGCGACCCTGCCAGAACTCGTACGTGAAGAGGTCCGCGTGATGCCGCAGCATGGCCGCCTTGATGCGCGGATCGCCCAGCAGGAAGGGTCGGAACTGCTCAGGGAAGACATCGTGTTTGCCGACGCTGTACCAGACCTCGTTGCTCATCTCGTCTTCGTCGTGAACCGCCTGCGGTATGCGACGGAAGTTCGTGTCGGTCATGTACTCGATCTCGTCGTAGTCGTAGAACACGACCCGGTTCAGGCGCGTGACGCCGAAATTCTTGTACAGCATGTCGCCGGGGAAGATGTTGGCGGCGGCCAGTTCCTTGATCGCATCGCCGTACTCGAGGATCGCATGATCGAGGTCGGAATCGGTCGCCTTGGCGAGGTAGAGGTTGAGCGGCGTCATGCGCCGCTCAATGTAGACGTGACGGATCGTCAGCGTTCCCTCGCCGAACTCGAGCTGGCTCGGGCAATAGCTGCGCAGTTCGTCGATCAGTTCGGCTGAACAGCGTGAGCGCGGCAGGGTTACCTGCGAATACTCCCAGGTGTCCGCCATGCGACCGACGCGGTCATGCAGCTTGACGAGCTGGTACTTGCCCATGATCTGCTGCCGATCGGTTTCCTTCGGATGCGGGATCACGTCCTTGATCACCTTGAACACGTAGGGATACGACGGCAGCGTGAACACCGACATCACCAGCCCCTTGATGCCGGGCGCGATGACGAAGGGGTCGGTCGAGTGCTTCAGGTGGTGCAGGAAGTCGCGGTAAAAGAGTGTCTTGCCCTGCTTGGCGAGTCCCACCATCGTGTAGAGCTCCGACGGCGGCTTGTGAGGCAGGATGGAGCGCAGGAAGTCCACGTAGGCCGACGGTGCCTCCATGTCGACCAGGAAGTACGCGCGCGTGAACGAGAACAGTATCGCGAGCTGGTCGCTGGTGAAGATGACGGTGTCGAGGTAGAGGTGGCCGTGCGAGTTGCGCAGGATTGGCACCGCGATCGGCGTGATCCGTGTGCCGTTGAGGACCCGGCCGACGATGTAGGCGCCCTTGTTGCGGAAGAAGAGCGACGACAGGATCTGGATCTGGCAATCCGGCTCCACATTCCAGGGCCGACGGAACGCTTCGCCAGTGTGATGCGCATCGCACACGGCACGCACGACCCGCCGGAGGTCGCGTTCGACGTCTTCCCAGCGGCACGCCAGTCCGATGTCGATGATGATCTTGCGCAGCGTCTTGCGCAGACCCTCCCCCGGGTAATAGCTGCGGTAGGAAGGCGGATCCGAGTCCATGTAATCCGTCGCGACGCCTGGCCGCACGAAGATGAACTGGTTGCGGAAGTAGTCCCGATGCAGCAGCTTGGTGCACACCGAGTTGAAGAAGGTCTCTGCGCACTCGGGCTGGCGGTGGTCGGCCAGCAGGGCCACGTATTGCTGCTTGACCGCCTGCCACAGCGCATCGCGCTCGGCGTCCTCGAGCGAGGCGAGGTCGAACTCGCGCTCGATGCGGGCCACCGCTTCGAGGACGCGCTGGTCGTAGAAATCGATCCGCTCGCGGGCGCGCGTGCGCATGCGCTGCCAGTCGCCATTTTCAAAGAGCGACTTGGCCTGCTGCGCCACGTAGCGGAACAGTCGGTAGTGGCGGTTGAAGCCCTCGAGGATGGCGTTCGCGATGCGCGCCGGTGACGGCATCGAGCGATCGAACACGACATCGGGCGCAACGGCGGACATGACCGGTATTGTGACTAATGTTGACGGGGCGTCAGCGCGAGCCAGATCGCGAGGACGCCGAACGCCGCTCCGAGCACCCAGCGCTGCATCCGCAACCAGCCGGGCCGCACCGCGAGCCAGGCCGACAGGGCAGCGGCGACCGTCACCAGCGTGCCATCGACCAGGGTGGACACGGTGATGTGCACGACGCCGAGCACCAGGCTTTGCAGCAGGACGCTTCCGCCGCCGGGATCGACGAACTGCGGAAACAGCGACAAGTAGAACACGGCCACCTTGGGATTGATGACCGACGCCGTCAAGGACTGGCGAAACAGCACGCGGTCGGCCACCGGGTCGAGCGGCTGCGGCGCGAAGCTGAAGCCGCTGCCGCGCAGCGTGCTCCACGCCAGCCACAGCAGGTAGGCCGCGCCCGCCAGCTTGATCGCATCGAAAGCCGCCGGCACCGCCAGCAGCAGCGCCGAGAGGCCCAGCGCCGCGGCGCAGAGATGCACCAGCACGCCCGCCATCACGCCTATCAGCGAGAAGTACCCGGCGCGCCGGCCCTGCGTCAGCGTGCGCGAGATCAGGTAGATCCACACGGGCCCCGGCGTCAGCGCCAGTAGCAGCACCGCGAAGGCGAAGAGCGCCAGCTGCTCAGCCCGCAGGCCAAGGAGGTTCATCGAGTCCACTCCCAGTGTTGCTCCAGCACCTCGGGTCCCCACTGGGCCGAGCGCCGCTCAAGTGTCTTTGTGAAGCCGAACTCTTCGTAGAGATGGCGGGCGGCGTGCAGCCCCGCGAAGGTGCCGAGCCGGACGCGCGCATAGCGCTCCTGCGCGAAGCCCATCGCTGCCGCCATCATGCGGCGCCCCATGCCGTGGCCGCGCAAGGCGTCGGCGACGATGAACCAGCGCAGCTGTGCACTCTGCCGGTCGTCGTTCGCGCCGCCGTCGATGACTATGGTGCCGAGGACCTGGCCGGCGTCCACTGCGACCCAGACGCCGTCGCGCTGTGCATTGAAGCGTTCGAGGAAACCGGCGATGTCGGCCATGCGCCCGGCCTCGAAGTACACGCCGAAGCCGTGGTCATGCGCGTAGTACTGCGTCTGCAGCGCCGCGCTGGCGGCGAGCGCACCCGGCAGCAGGCAGGGCAGCAACCGTGGCCCGCAGTCAACGGGACGGAGCGCGCCATCGAAGGGGTAGAGCAGTTCGAAGCGCTCCAGATCCACCGCCATGCCTTCGTCGAAGGCACGTCCGAGCAGGGCCAGTTCACGCGTGAAGAAACGGCGATGGCCGTCCTTCCAGTCGGCCAGCGTGCGGTCGCCTTCGCCTTCGTCCCAGGCAAACGCGGCGTCGACTTCGGCAAAGGGCCGGCGCTCCAGCACTGTCGTGCGAATCACGGCGCGCGGCGTGCCGTTGCGCTCGGTCAGCACCGAGTAGCCGCCGCCGACCGGCTTGACCAGTGGCATCTGGTCGTTGAACTCCGACAGGCCCGCGGTCGCGCGCTTCGGTCCGTGCAGCACCAGTTCGACCAGTTCGTGCGCCAGTTCCGCCGAGTCGCCGAAATACCAGGCCTGGTAGGGCGTGGACGGGTCGAGGCCCGTCGCGACGCAGAAGTTGCGCCAGTAGTCCTGCACTTCGGGCGAGCGTTCGACCGAATTGTCGAGCGCGTGGAGGTCGCTCACGACTGCAGGTCGAACAGCATGCAGGTCGTGGTGCCGTGCGAGTAGAGGCGCCCTTCGCTGTCGACGAGACGCCCTTCGGCCGTCGCCATGCGGCGCCCGCTGGCGACGACCTTGCCCTCGGCACGCACCGGGCCGGTCGCCTCGGTCAGCGCCCGCACGCAGTTGATCTTGAACTCGAGCGTCGTGTAGGCGCGACCGGCTTCGCACAGCGTCTGCACGGCACACGCCATCGCCGAGTCGAGCAGCGTGGCGTGATAGCCGCCGTGCACGGTCGCGATCGGGTTGTAGTGCGCGCGGGATGGGCGTCCCTGGAACACGGCACGGCCGGCTTCAACCTCGATCAGATAGAAGTCGAGCGTCTGCGCGATCGGCGGGACGGGCAACTCGCCGCGGATCATCTTCTGCAGGAACTCCAGGCCGCTGACGTGCGTCAGGGTGCTCGGCATCCGCCAGCCCGGGTGACTGGAACTTCTCCTTCAGGGATTCGAGGTGCTGCTGCCAGGGGTGCACGCCGCTGTCCTACATGGTTTCGGCAAACAGTTCCCGCCCGATCAGCATCCGGCGAATCTCCGAGGTCCCCGCGCCAATTTCGTAGAGCTTGGCGTCGCGCCACAGGCGGCCGGTGGGGTAGTCGTTGATGTATCCGTTGCCGCCCAGCGCCTGAATCGCTTCGCCTGCCATCCAGGTGGCCTTTTCGGAGGCGAACAGGATGGCGCCGGCGGCGTCCTTGCGGATGTGGCGCACGGTCTCCGGCGTGGCGCGGTCGCAGGCGCGGCCGACCTCGTAGACGTAGGCGCGGCAGGCCATCATCGTCGTGTACATGTCGGCGAGCTTGCCCTGCATCAGCTGGAACTCGCCGATCGACTGGCCGAACTGCTGGCGATCGTGCACATAGGGCACGACGGCATCCATGCAGGCGGCCATGATGCCGAGCGGCCCGCCCGACAGCACCGCGCGCTCGAAGTCGAGTCCGCTCATCAGTACCTTGGCGCCGCCGCCTTCCTCGCCCAGCACGTTCTCGATCGGCACTTCCACATTCTCGAAGACGAGTTCCCCGGTGTGCGAGCCACGCATGCCCAGCTTGTCGAGCTTCTGTGCGACCGAGAATCCCTTCGTGCCCTTCTCGACGATGAACGTGGTCATGCCGCGTGCACCCATCAGCGGGTCGGTCTTGGCGTAGACGACCAGGGTGTCGCAGTCCGGTCCGTTGGTGATCCACATCTTGGTGCCGTTCAGCACGTAGCGGTCACCCTTGAGATCGGCGCGCAGCCTCATGCTGACAACATCCGAACCGGCGTTGGGCTCGCTCATCGCCAGCGCGCCCACATGCTCGCCGCTGACGAGCTTCGGCAGGTACTTCGCCTTCTGCTTCGCGTTGCCGTTGCGCTTGATCTGGTTGACGCACAGGTTGGAGTGCGCACCGTAGGACAGCCCGATCGAGGCGCTCGCGCGCGAGATCTCCTCCATCGCGACGATGTGGGCGAGATAGCCCATGTCGGCGCCGCCGTATTCCTCGGGGACCGTGATGCCGAGCACACCGAGGTCGCCGAGCTTGCGCCACAGGGCCATCGGGAACTGGTCGGTGCGGTCGATCTCGGCCGCATGCGGGGCGATCTCTGCCTGCGCGAAGTCGCGCACCGTTTCGCGCAGCGCGTCGATGTCCTCGCCGAGTTCGAACTGCAAGCCGGGAAGTTCCATCGCGACTCCTCAGATCTTTTCGTCCGCGACGCCGTGCATCACCATCAGCGTCTGCTGCATCGCCGCCACGCGCGTGCGTCGGTCGCCCTGCACGGCGAAGACGTCGGCACGCACGATGGACACACTCCGCCCCGGTTTGAGCACCTCGCCGGTCGCGATCAGCAGGTCGCCCGCGGCCGGGGCCAGCATGTTGATCTTGTATTCGACGGTCAGGACGCTGGCGTCCGCCGGCATCAGCGTGAAGGCGGCATAGCCGCCGGCACTGTCGGCGATCATGCCGACGACGCCGCCGTGCACGAAGCCATGCTGCTGGGTCAGGTCGTCGCGGACCGGAAGTTCGATGACACAGCGCCCGGGCTCGACGTCGGTCAGCCGCGCGCCGATCAGTTGCATTGCGGCCTGGCGTGCAAAGGAGTCGCGCACGCGCGCGACGTAGTCCGGGTTGGCAGCGATGAAGGTCATGGGTGCTGGCCAGCGATGGGAGAGCGGCGATCGGGCGCGGCAGATCGCCGCGGGGCGGACAATCTACGGCCAAGTTGACGTTAACGTCAACTTGGCCTGACGAGCGTCAAGGGACCGTGCGCGCGTCGGCCAGCCGCAGCGTTCCGCGTATCAGGCGGTAGACGACCCAGCACCAGACTGCTGCGAGGATCAATCCGCCGCCGACGGCGCCGCCGAGCAGCTCCCACGGCAGCGTGAAAGTCGATGCCTTCGCGGCCGCGCGGTCGAGCTTCATCGCGGAGGGCAATACCAGTGACACCAGCGTGCCCAGGCCAAGCACGAAGCCGACGGCCCAGCCCCAGAAGGTGCGGATCAGCCAGGTGTAGTGCGACCCCAGGAAGTTCTCGGTCACGTCGCTGCGCTTGACGTACGCGACGACGAGGCCGATGGCCGCGGGCCAGAACATCACCAGCCCCAGGGCGTAAAGACCGTAGGTGATGCCGAGCATCGTGAACTCGCGGGCGGACGGTACGGTCGACGGGGCGTCTGCGCTCATGGGCACTCCGGTCGGTGCGGAAATGACCGCGCATCGTACCGCCGCCGCGTTTCGTTACGCTTCGCCGGTGGATCGAACCGGCAGCATCCTCAAGGAGGTCTTCGGCTACGACAGCTTTCGCGGCTTTCAGCGGGAGGTGATCGAGCATGTCGTTGCCGGCGGTGACGCGCTGGTGTTGATGCCCACCGGCGGCGGCAAGTCGCTCACGTACCAGATTCCGGCGCTGGTACGCCCCGGCGTCGGCATCGTCGTCTCCCCGCTGATCGCGCTGATGCAGGACCAGGTTGCGGCGCTCGACGAACTCGGCGTGCGCGCAGCGGCGCTCAATTCGACACTGTCGTCGGCCGAGGCCGCCGCGATCGAGCGTCGCATGCGCACGGGAGAGATCGACCTCGTCTACGTCGCCCCCGAGCGCCTGCTGACCGACCGCTGCCTGCGGCTGCTCGACGACATGCAGTCCGGTGCCGGCATCGCGCTTTTCGCGATCGACGAGGCGCACTGCGTGTCGCAGTGGGGGCACGACTTCCGTCCTGAATACGGCGCGCTGGCCGTGCTGCGCGAGCGCTATGCCGCGGTGCCGCGCATCGCGCTGACCGCGACGGCCGATGCGCCGACGCGCCAGGAGATCGTCGAACGCCTGCTGGTCGAGCCGCGGGTCTTCGTCGCCAGTTTCGACCGACCGAACATCCGCTACCGCATCGTCGAGAAGCGCGAGCCGCGCGAGCAGTTGCTGCGCTTCATCCGCGACGAGCATGCGGGCGAGGCGGGCATCGTCTACTGCCTGGCGCGCAACACGGTCGACGAGGTGGCGCAGTTCCTGGCCGGGCACGGCATCGACGCGCTGCCGTACCACGCCGGCATGGATGCCGTTGCGCGCGCCGCGCACCAGGCCCGCTTCCAGCGCGACGAGGCGTGCGTCATCGTCGCGACCATCGCGTTCGGCATGGGCATCGACAAGCCGGATGTGCGCTTCGTCGCGCACCTGGACATGCCGAAGAGCGTCGAGGGCTATTTCCAGGAGACCGGCCGTGCGGGCCGCGATGGGCTGCCGGCCGACGCCTGGATGGCCTACGGCCTCGCCGACGTCGTGCAGCAGCGCCGGCTGATCGAACAGTCCGACGCCGAAGAGACCTACAAGCGGCTGTCGAGTGCCAAGCTCGACGCCATGCTGGCGCTGGCCGAAGCGGCCGACTGCCGCCGCGTACGCCTGCTCGCGTACTTCGGCGAAGCGAGTCAGCCCTGCGGCAACTGCGACAACTGCCTGGCACCTCCGGAGTTGCGCGACGCCACCGAAGACGCGCGGAAGCTGCTCTCAACGATCTACCGCTGCCAGCAGGCCGGTGGCTTCGGATTCGCCGCGACCCATGTCATCGACGTGCTGCGCGGCAAGGTGACCGATAAGGTGACGCGCTTCGGACATGAGCGCCTGACGACCTTCGGCATCGGCGGCGACCGCTCTGAAGCCGAATGGCGCCTGCTGCTGCGCCAACTGGTGGCGCAGCATCTGGTGGAGGTCGACTACGACCGCTACAACGTGCTGCGGCTGACCGAAGCCAGCCGCGCCGTGCTGCGCGGCGAGCGACGCATCGAGCTCAGGATGCAGGTGGCGGAGCCGCGCCGCCGCGCGAAGGGCCGCCGCGCAGTGGCGGCGGCGGGGCTCGATGCGCTGGCGGAACGGCTGTTCGCACGCCTGCGCGAATGGCGTGCCGGCGTGGCGAAGGAGCACGGCGTGCCGGCGTATGTCGTGTTCCACGACGGCACGCTGCGTGCGATCGCCCAGCAGCGGCCGGGTTCGCTCGCGAGCGTTGGGCGAAGTCTCCGGCGTCGGCGCGGCCAAGCTCGCGCGCTATGGCGCAGCCGTACTGGAACTCGTGGGTGACGCGGGGAAAACCTGAGCTAGATGACCTGCAGGACGTAGAGCAGCACCGCCCAGACCAGACCGCCAAGCCCGGCGCCACAGAGAACGCCGCGGGCTTCCGACAGCTCATGCTGCGACATCTCGGGCCCGAGCAGCGGGAAGTCAAGGATCAGTAGGCGAGCACTCATGACAGCCGCATTATCCGCTCTCTTGCTCAGCCCGGTTTCATCTAGATCAAGACCGGGGTCGATTGACGGTCAATGAGGGCGATCCTGGGCTGGGCGAGGTCTTGCCGGGTCGCTTCGTCGCGGGTCAGACCTAGCGTCGGCCGCGTTCGAGGAGCCGCCTGCACTCGGCCTCGTGCTGTGCGATTTCCGCGAGTGTCACCTGGATGTCCTCGCGCTGCTGTTCGAGTGCCGCGCGGTGCTGCGCCAGCACCGCGAGGAACCGGCGCGCCTGTGCGGACGCATCCTTCGGCGACTCGTACATGTCGATCAGTTCGCGCACCTGGAGCAGCGACAGTCCCAGCCGCTTGCCGCGCAGTGTCAGCTTCAGGCGCGTGCGGTCGCGCGGCGAGTACACGCGCGTAAGTCCCGAGGCGCCGCTGCGCGCCGGCGCGAGGATGCCCTGGTCCTCGTAGAAGCGGATCGCACGCGGCGTGATGTCGAACTCGCGCGCGAGTTCGGTGATCGAGTACGAGCTTGACTCGTGATCGTCATTGGCTGCGGTGCGCGCCGCGCGAGCGCGGGGAATAGTCATTCGAAGGCGGGTCATCGGGAACTCGCCGCGTAGAATCGCCGCAGTTGACGTCAACGTCAAGCGAGCGCGCCGGCGCATGAACCCCAACGAACATGAGCTGCACTATCCATGGGCCGATCCGCCGGCGATCGGCGCCTGGATCACGCTGCGGCCCGGACTGCACTGGGTGCGCATGCCGTTGCCGTTCGCGCTCGATCACATCAACCTGTGGGTGCTCGACGACGAGATCGACGGGCGGTCCGGCTACACGATCGTCGACAGCGGAATCGCCTCGGACGAGACCCGGGCGGCGTGGGTGCGTGTGTTCGATGGCCTGTTCGAAGGCCGACCGCTGCTGCGCCAGTTGTGCACGCACTTTCATCCGGATCACTTTGGCCTGGCGCACTGGCTCACCAGCGGGGCCGATCGTGCACGCTGGACCGCGCCGCTGTGGATGACTGCGACCGAGTACGCCTTCGGGCGCTTCCTTTCGGTCGGCGGCGGCGACATCAGCGGCGACGGCGCCGCCGCACACTTCCGGCGCCATGGGCTCGCCGACGAGTCCTCGCTCGCCAAGGTACGGGCGCGCGGTTCGGGCTACTACCCGAAGCTGGTTCCCAAGGTACCGCTGCGCTTCCGGCGGATCCAGGACGGCGACGAGATCGCCGTCGGGCCGGCGCACGCCAGACGAGTGTTCCGCGTCATCGTCGGCTTCGGGCACGCGCCGGAACATGCGTCGCTGTACTGCGCCGAGGATCGCCTGCTGATCGCCGGCGACATGGTGCTGCCACGCATCTCGACCAATGTCAGCGTGTTCGACGTCGAGCCCGACGGCAATCCATTGCCGCGCTATCTCCATTCGCTCGACCAGCTGCTGCTGCTACCGGCCGACACGCTGGTGTTGCCGTCGCACGGCAAACCGTTCACCGGGCTGCATGAGCGCATCGGGCAGCAGCACCGACACCACCGTGAGCGGCTCGACGAAGTGCTCGCGGCCTGCGCGACACCGCAGACGGCGGCCAGCATCGTGCCGGTGCTGTTCAAGCGCGAACTCGACCTGCACCAGACCACCTTCGCGCTCGGCGAAAGCCTCGCGCACCTGCATGCCCTGTGGTACGACGGCGCGGTGGCGCGGACCGAGCGCGACGGCATGTTCCACTTCCAGACGGCACACTGACTTGGGAGCCATCGCATGAAGCGACGCGCCGACACCCTGCTGGTCACGTCCGGCCGCGACCATCGCGCCAGCTTCGACTTCGTCAACCCGCCGCTGGTGCGCGGCTCGACCGTGCTGCACGAAAGCATGGCCGACATGAAAGCCCGCATCGCGCGCCGCAACGCGGGCGAGGACAACGCACCCGTCGCCTACGGAATCTACGGGACGCCGACGCATCACGCCTTCTATGAGGCGCTGAATGCTCTCGAAGGCGGTCATGCGTCCTGGGCGCTGCCGTCCGGCCTCACGGCCTGCACGATCCCGATCCTCGCCTTTGTCAGTCAGGGCGATCACGTGCTCGTGCCCGAGTCGGTCTACTGGCCGACGCGCCGGTTCTGTCGCGACACGCTGGTGCGCTACGGTGTCGAGACGACGTTCTACGATCCGCGCGTCGCGGAGCAGGGACGCTCCGCCGTCGAAGCGATGTTCCGGCCCAACACGCGAGTGCTGTTCCTTGAATCGCCCGGCTCACTGACCTTCGAGATGCAGGACGTGCCGCTGCTGGCCGAGGTCGCCCGCGGTCGCGGCGCGGTCAGCATGATCGACAACACCTGGGCAACGCCGCTCTACTTCCAGCCGCTGAAGCATGGCGTCGACATCTCGATTCATGCCGCGACCAAGTACATCTGCGGCCATTCGGACGTGATCATGGGCACCGTCACCAGCAATGCGTCGGCCTGGCCGCGCCTGCGCGAGACGTTCCATCACTACGGCCTGACGACGAGCCCGGACGACATTTATCTCGCGCACCGTGGGCTGCATTCGATGGCGGCGCGGCTGCGCCAGCACACGGCGACCGCATGGCGCCTGATCGAGTGGCTGCAGGCGCAGCCCGAGGTCGAGCGCATCCTGTTTCCGGCGTTGCCCACCGATCCGGGCCACGCGCTGTGGAAGCGCGACATGAGCGGTGCCTCGGGACTGTTCGGCATCGCCCTGAAGCCGGTCGCAGAGGATCGCTTCGTATCGTTCATCGACGGGCTGCGGCTCTTCGGTCGCGGCTATTCGTGGGGTGGCTTCGAGAGCCTGCTGATCCCGGTATTTCCGGAGCGCACCGCGGCGCCGCTGCCGTTCAAGGGCCCGCTCTTCCGTATCGCGGCCGGTCTCGAAAGTGCCGACGACCTGATCGAGGATCTGGCGGCCGGCTTCGCGCGGCTGCGGGCCTGAGCCGGCTCTGAATGTCCGCCGCATCGTCGGTGCGCGTATCGATACGCCGCTACGAGCCGGCGGACTGGCCGCAACTGTGGTCGCTGCTGCACGACACGTTCCACTCCGGCGACACCTATGCCTACGCGCCCGAAAGCACGGAGGCCGAAATCCACAAGGCCTGGATCGAGAGCCCGGCGGCCACGTTCGTTGCCTGCGGGGCCGCTGGCGAACTGCTCGGCACCTACACCATCAAGCCCAACCAGCCGGGGCTCGGTGCTCATGTGTGCAACTGCGGCTACGTCGTCGCGCCGCAGGCCCAGGGTCAGGGCATCGCGTCGGCGATGTGCGAGCATTCCCAGCGCGAGGCCGTCGCGATGGGCTTCCGGGCCATGCAGTTCAACCTGGTGGCAGCGACCAACGAGCGTGCGGTCCGCCTGTGGCAGCGGCTCGGCTTTTCGGTGATCGGCACGTTGCCGCGGGCATTCCACCACCTGCGCCATGGCTACGTCGATGCGCTGGTCATGTACAAGGAACTGGTGACCTGAGACGCACTCTCACGCAGTAGGGCAATGGATTCAGTCAGTTGCAGGAAAGGAACGAACGATGGACAAGTCGATGATCAAGGGCATCCTGATCGGGGGCGCCGCGATGGTGGCGGTGGCCGCGGTCGCGACGACCGGCTACCGGGCGATGAACAAGCCGGTGTTCGCCGAGGTGGTGTCGGTGAACGAAGTCAGCGAGACGATCCACACGCCGCGCGAGGAGTGCCAGGACGTGCAGGTACAGAAGCAGGCACCGGTGAAGGATGAGCGCCGAGTCGCGGGCTCCGTGATCGGCGGCGTGGCGGGTGGCGTGCTCGGCCACCAGATCGGTGGTGGCGCCGGCAAGACGGTGGCCACGGTCGCCGGCGCGGCAGTGGGCGGCTATGCCGGCAACAAGGTGCAGAAGAACATGCAGGAAAAGGACGTCGTGACGACGACTGAGAAGCGCTGCAAGACCGTCACCGACACGTCGCAGAAGTTCCTAGGCTACGACGTCCGTTACCGGCTCGACGGCAAGGAAGCCGTGGTGCGCACGTCGTTCAAGCCGGGCAACCAGATCCCGGTCAAGGACGGCCAGCTGGTGCTGACGCCGCCGGAAGCCGGCAAGCAGTCCGCCAAGTAGTTCGTGAGGGCCGCGCTCCGATCTACTGGACGCCCTCGGCGCGCGGCTTCTGCTTGCGCCGCTTCATCAGGCGGTCGAAGAGCGCTCGCGGCATGACTTTCAGCAAGGCCGTCACCCAGGCCATCTGCCATGGGAATCGTGCGGTAGCGCACGCCGGCGAGCATCGCGTCGACAGCCTGGCGGGCGAAGTCGTCAGCGTCCATCAGGAACGGCATGCCGTAGGGATTCTTCGCCGTCAGCGGCGTACGGATGAAGCCCGGCGAGATGGTGACGACCTTGACTTCGTCTTTCGCCAGCTCGACGCGCAGGCTCTCGCAGTAGGTGATCACCGCGGACTTCGAAGCGCAGTACGCCTCGGAGCCGGGCAGACCGCGAATGCCGGCGACGCTGGCAATACCGACCAGCGTCCCGCGCCTGCGCGCCTTCATCGGCGCGATGAACGGGTGAAAAGTCGCCGGCATCGCCAGCACGTTGGTGTCGAACACGCGCCGGAACTGCGCCAGGTCCTCGTAGAACTCGGTCTTCACGCCGAGCGAAATGCCGGCGTTGGCGATGACGAGGTCCGCGCCGCCGGCCGCTGAGTCGAAGGCGCGCCCGGCGGCGACGATCGCCTCGGTGTCGGTCACATCGACGCCGTAAGTGAGGTGCTCGCCGGGCAGCGTGGCGACCAGCGCCTGCAACGCCTCGACGCGTCGCGCGACGAGCCCGAGCCGGGCGCCGCGCGACGCGAACTCGCGTGCCAGCGCCTCGCCGATACCGCTGGAGGCGCCGGTGATGAAGACGTTCACTGCGCGGAAACTGGCGCTACTTCTTCGCGCGTTCGCTGCGGGAGCGCTGCACCAGGTAATCGAGCACCGCCAGCGTGCCCTCGCGCGTGCCGACCATCGACGGCGCCGTCAAGAAGCGGCCGTCGACCGCCGTCATCGGCGTGCCATCGATCTTGTACGCGCGCCAGATCTGGCCCGCGCGATTGGCACGCGCGGCCACCGAGAACGAGTTGTAGGTGTCGAGCCACTGCTTGCGGTCGATGCCGTTGGCCGCCATGAAGTCCGCGATCTGGTCTGGATTGATCATCGGCTGCCGGTTCTTCTGGATCGCGGCGTAAACCTTCTCGTGCAGCTCCGGCAGTTTGCCGAGCGCCTCGAGCGTGTAATAGATGCGCACGTGCGGCAGCGTGCTGTTGTCCCAGGCGATCGGGATGCGCTTGTACTCGACATCGGACGGGAGCTTCTTCCTCCACGTGGTCGAGGTACGGATCGAACGAGGCGCAGTGCGGGCAGGAGTACTGGAAGAACTCGAGCACCTCGATCTTGCCGCTGGACTCCACCGGGACCGGCGTCTTGAGCACCGTGTAGTCCTTCAACTCCTGTGGCGCGCGGGCGGCGGGCTGGGCGTGCGCCAGCAACGGAGCGGTCGCCGTCGCGACGGAAGCGATCAGCAGGGTGCGGCGGGAAAGCGGCATTTCGTGTTCTCCATGAATTCGGCCGGCGCGCCGGCGTGACAGGGTTTTAACGAATCTGCGACAGTCGTCGCTGACAAGGGTTCACCCGTACCGATGAAAGGCCCTGTCGGCTGACGGTCAACGCACCTTGATCAGTTGCACGTCGATGCCGTTCTCCGCCATCGACTTGCGCATGCGGTTGACGTCCTCGATGTTGCCGTAAGGCCCGAGGCGCACGCGATACAGCGTCTGGCCGTCCTGCTCGCGCGGGAAGATCTTCGCATCGAACCCCAGCAGCGCCAGGCGAGCGCGCATCGCATCGGCATCGTCGGGCGACTTGAACGCACCCGCCTGCAGCAGGTAGCGCGAGCCGTCATCGACCGGCGCGGCCGCGACCCCCTTCTCGGGCGGCGGCGGAGCGGCCTTCGGATCGGTGGCAGGGTCCACCGTGGGCGGAGCGCCCGCTACGCCGGGCCGGGTCGGCATCGGCGCCTGCAGCGGCTTGTTCGGGTCGGGCAACTGGCCGCCGGCCGAGGGATTCACGTTTTCACTGGCCGGCCGCACCTTGTTGACGAAGGGCACCGGCGCATTCGTGATGTACAGCGCCACCGCGACCGCGATCCCGAGGCCCAGGACCAGCCCCAGGATGAATCCGAGCACCGTGCCGCCGCGCTGATGGCTCAAGAAGTGTGAGTACATGTGTGCAGTTTACTTGGGGTCGGACGCACTGCCGCCCGCGGCCCGGCTCCTGACCGAATCGCGCAGGACTTGCGCGCTACATCTTCTCGGGTGCCGAAACGCCGAGCATCGACAGCCCGTTGCGCAGCACCTGGCGCGTGGCGAGCAGCAGTGCCAGCCGGGCGTTGCGCACGCCGTCGTCTTCGACCAGCACCCGCTCGGCGTTGTAGTAGCCGTGAAAGTCGGCGGCGAGGTCCTTCAGGTAATAGGCGAGCTGGTGCGGAGCGAGTTCGTCGGCCGCCTCGGCGAGCAGGTCCGGATACTGGGCCAGCCGGTTCAACAATGACTGTTCGCGCGCGCTCGTCAGCGGCGCGAGGTCGGTGTTGAGCGCCGCGGCGACGTCGGGCGCCGCGTAGCCCTTCTCGCCGGCCTGCTGCAGCACCGAGCAGATGCGCGCATGCGCGTACTGCACGTAGTAGACGGGGTTGTCCTCGGATTGCGACAGCGCGAGGTCGACATCGAATGTGAACTCGGCATCGGCCTTGCGCGCGACCAGGAAGTAGCGCGTCGCATCGCGCCCCACCCACTCGAGCAGGTCGCGCAGCGTCACGTAGGTGCCCGCGCGCTTGCTCATCTTCACTTCCTCGCCGCCCTTCGTGACCCGCAGCATCTTGTGCAGCAGGTAGTCCGGGTAGCCGCGCGGAACGCTGAGCTTGAGGCTCTTCGCCGCGGCCTGCACGCCGGCGCGCACGCGCGCGACCGTGCCGTAATGGTCCGTGCCCTGGATGTTGATGACTTTCTCGAAGCCACGCTGGAACTTGTTCAGGTGATAGGCGACATCGGGCACGAAGTAGGTGAAGGTGCCGTCGGACTTGCGCATGACGCGGTCCTTGTCGTCCTTCGGCGGGCCGCCATGGCCGGCGAGATCGTCGAACTCGGTCGTCTTCAGCCACAGCGCCGACTCGAACTCGTAGGTCATGCCGGAGTCGACCAGCGCTCTCACCGTGCCCTCGACCTTGCCGTCGGTGTACAGCGACGACTCGAGGAAATAGTGATCGAAGCTCACGCCGAGCGCCGCGAGGTCCGCATCCTGCTCGTTGCGCAGGTAAACGACGGCGAAGTGGCGCACGGCGTCGAGATCCATCGGATCGCCGCTCGCCGTCACCGGGTCGCCGTCGCGCGCAGTCACCGACTTTCTCGCCAGGAAATCGCGCGCGATGTCGACGATGTAGTCGCCGCGGTAACCCGTTTCAGGAAACTCGATCGTCTCGCCCAGCAACTCGCGCGCCCGCGCCTGCACCGACAGCGCGAGGTTGGCGATCTGCACGCCGGCGTCGTTGTAATAGAACTCGCGCGACACCTGCCAGCCCTGCGCCGTCAGCAGGTTGGCGAGCGCATCGCCGATCGCCGCCTGGCGCGCGTGGCCGAGGTGCAGCGGCCCGGTCGGGTTGGCCGAAACGAACTCGATCATCACGCGGTGGCCGGCGTGCGCGGACGTCGTGCCGAAGCACTCGCGCTCGCGCAGCGCCATCCGCACGACTTCGTGCTTGGCTGACGCGGCGAGGCGCAGATTGATGAATCCCGGGCCCGCCACCTCCACGGCATCAATCAGGCCGGCGGCGGCCGGGTTCACCTTCAATGCATCGGCGATCGCCTGGCCGATCTCACGCGGGTTCTTCTTCAGCGACTTCGCAACCTGCATGGCCACGTTGCAGGCCAGGTCCCCGTGGGATTCGACCTTCGGGCGCTCGAGCACGACCGGCACGCCGGTGACGCCCAGGCCCGCCAGCGCCTGTTCAATCAGCGCGGTGATGCTCTGTTTCTGTTGCGACAGCATGGGCGGGCCGAAGGCGAGAGAGGCGCGGATTCTACCGGCGCAGGCTCACGCTTCGGGAGATCGACCTGCCGCGCGGAGCCGGGTCAGGCGTGGCCCTTCTCGTATGTGCCTACCAGGATGGCCTCCGCCACCACGTGTCCCGATATTGCGCGCTGGAGTTGCGCGCTCGTGGGTCGCTGCAGGTCGCCCAGTGAACGATCCAGCGCGTACAGCTTGAAGAAGTAGCGATGCCGGCCAATCGGCGGGCAGGGTCCGCGGTAGCCGGTCTGTTTCCAGTCGTTCAGACCGTCGAGTGCATACACCGACGAGGAGACGAGGCCTTCGGCCAGCGACTCGGTATCCGGTGGCAGGTCATACAGCACCCAATGCACCCAGGTCATCTTCGGCGCGGCCGGATCGGGCGCATCGGGATCGTCGACGATCAACGCGAGACACTGCGTGCCGGCGGGGACCGCGTCGATGGCGAGCGCCGGAGAGATGTCGGCACCCTCGCACGTGTAGTGGCGCGGAATGCTGCCCTGGTGGTGGAATGCGGGTGATGTGAGTCGCATGGCGTCAGCCTCCCTCGATGGCCGCTCCGACCGCGCCTTCGCGCTGCTCCGGCGAAGCCCATGGTAGACCGAGTGCAGCATAGATCGACTCTTCAGTGCTGCCTGCGATCCGGCGCGCGCCCTTGAAGAGCCCGTACTCGTTGAGCTTCAGTCCGCGCGCGATCGCGCGCTTGCGCAGTTCGATGTTGTAAGCCTTGGAGCCTGTGAAGTAGAGCAGGCAGCTCCAAAGCTTTCCGCCGGCACGACGCGCAGATCGACCTGCAGGCCGCTCGCCAGCACGGCGCTGGCGCGCTTCGCGCCCTGGGCGAGGACCTCGCGGAACGCAGGGTAGGCGACGAAGTGCCGGGTGACCGCACTGCCGCGGTCGCTGACGACCAGCACGTCGATGTCGCCAACGCTTTCTCGCTGCCGTCGCAGGCTGCCGGCCACGACCGCCTCACGCACCGCCGGGTTCGACTTCAGGTAGGCGAGCAGGGGCTCGGCCTCGCGCTGCGCAATGGCCAGGGGCACGCGCTGCTTCTTGCCGCGATGCGTGCCGAGCGCCTCGCTCAGGCGTTGCTCCGTCTTCGGACCGAAACCCCGCAACTCGCGCAGCCGACCGCTCTTCAGTGCGTTGGCGAGATCGGTCGGGCTGTGAACGTTCAGTTGCTCGGCGAGCGCGTGGACGCGCTTGGGACCCAGGCCCGGGATGTGCAGCAGCGAGGACGTGCCGCGCGGCACGGTGCCGCGCAGTTCCTGCAGCAGCGCGCAGGTGCCGGTACGTGCGATCTCGTGAATCTTCGTGTCGAGGTCGGCGCCGATGCCAAACAGCTTGCCGAGTGCTTCGCCGCGAGCCGCACGCGCAGCGAAGCCGGGCCCCTGCTGCCCGACCATCCGCGCGGCATTGCGATAGGCGCGGATGCGAAACGGGTTCTCGCCCTGGACTTCGAGCAGATCGGCGATTTCCTCGAACACCGCGGCGATGCGGGCGTTGTCGACAGCGCTCGCCGGGCCCATCGATCTTCGCTAGGGCCGCGTTCGCAGCTCGCGCGTCTGTTGGGCCTTCAGCACCCCGATCATGCCGTCGAGCTGCTCGCCCAGCGCTTCGAGCACGTTGTCGAGCGCAATGACGCCGGCCAGTGCGCCATCTGGCCGCGTGACCGGAAGGCGCCGCGCACCGCGTTCGCGCATGCGCGCCAGGACATCGAGCAGGTCGTCGTCCTCCTCGACCACGGCTGGTTTCTCGCTCATCACATCGCCCGCCGTCAGTGCCTGCGGGTCGAGTCCGAAGGCAACGACCTCGATGGTGATGTCACGATCCGTCAGCATGCCGATCGGAAACTGGCTGCCGTCGTTCTTTTCCACCACGATCAGGCAGCCGACATGCTCGGCGTGCATGCGCTTGGCGCAAGCGGTGATGGTGTCACTGGCCAGGGCGGTTGCCGGCGTATGCACGGCAATGTCCTTCACAAACAGTGTCGGTGCTCTCATGGCATGTCCCCGAGGCGGATGTACGGTTTCAGACTAGGAACCCGGTTCGTGTGTTTCCTGACGGGCGTCAAGGAAGCCCCAGCGTATGACAGGCAGCGGCGTACTTGCGTTCACGCCAGGTGTTGCGCCGAAGTCCCTATTGGCGTCATGCTCCTGTCGGGACTTCGAACGGCTGGCATCGTTTTTTGTCGAGGAGGAATTACATGAAGGCGCCATCACTGACACGCATTGCCCTCGGCCTCGCAATGACCTTTGCACTCGGGACTGCGTTCGCACAGGCCGGCAAGGGCCCGACCCAGGCGGTCAAGCCGCCGGTTTCGCAGGCCTGGATCGACGTTGCCACGTTTGCTGGCATGGGCATGCCATCGATGGGCGGTGGTGGAGGTAGCCCGATGTCGATGATGGGCAGCATGTTCGGAGGCGGCCAGGGCGGCAAGAACACGTTTGGCATGACTCAAACCGGTTCGGCCGGCCGCTGGGTCGACGTGACGCTGTACACCAGCCGCAATCCGGCGCTTCCGGAAGCGCTGCAGGCGGTGCCCGCCGGCACGCAACTCGCACCCACGCTGAAGCTCGTGGCACCGAAGGTCGAGAAGGGACCGCCTCCACCTCCGGGCGACGACACCGTCGTCGAGCATGAATACCAACGCCCGAAAGGCAAGATGTACCTGTACTGGGGCTGCGGCGACACGGTGCGCGCCGGGCAACCGCGTGTACTCGACATGGCGACAGCCAAGCCTGAGGACTTCGGCAAGTTCTTCACGTCGCGTCGCGCTACCCAGCGTGGTGCGCACAGCGCCGCCGGGCGACCGCTGTGGCCCAACGAGGTCGACTCGCGCATGGTGCCTGCCAATGCGTCGCTGGTCGGGGAGCACACATTCACCGGCCAGGGCGTGCCCGAAGGATTCAAGTTCGGGATTGGTGCCCAGCAGGACCTGATGCCGGCGATCGAACTGCGCCAGGGCGATGCCGGCGGTGCGACGCAGCTTGAGTGGGCTGCGCTGCCGACGGCGCGTGCCTACTTCATCGCCGCCATGGGTGCGAAGGGCGGTTCGGAAATGGAGATGGTGTTCTGGACGTCGAGCGAAGTGCCAGAGCTCGGCATGGGCCTGATCGACTACCAGACGAACCCGGCGGTCGACCGCTGGCTGAAGGAAAGGGTGCTGCTCGAGCCGAGCGTCACAAAGTGCACCGTGCCCAAGGGCATCTTCGGTGAAGGTGGCGGCGCGATGCTGCGCATGATCGCCTATGGCTCAGAGCTGAATCTCGCGCATCCTCCCCGCCCCACCGATCCGAAGGTGGCGTGGGAGCCGCAATGGGCGGTCAAGCTGCGCGTGAAGAGCGTGGCCAACGCAATGCTCGGCATGGACATGAGTGGTATGCAGCGCGGCTCGGGGCGCCAGGGACAGCCCCAGGGCGGGCAGCAGGGTCAGCCACAGGGCCAGCCACAAGACGCGGCCCCGCCACCCACGGAACAGAAGCAGGAAGAGAAGGTGGACCCGGTCAACATCCTGCGAGGCATCCTCGGGCGCTGAGCGTCAAGACTGCTTGCGCGTTCTTCCGGACCGACGACGAACGCGCGGCTCGCGTGCCCGTTCGTCTTCGAAGCCTGCGCAGGTTTTGGACACACGCTGAGAGTGCCGTCGCCCGTTCCTTCCACCGCTGCGTTTTGCGCCATCGACTTCGGAACTTCGAATTCCGCGGTGGCGCGGGTCATGCTGCAGCCGGGCAGACCTGAGCAAACACGCGTCGAGCTTGCGCCGCTCGAAAACGGCGCATCCAGCATGCCGACGGCGGTGTTCTACAGCGCCGAGGATGCCAGCCGTCAGTTCGGCCGCGCGGCCATCGCAGCGTATGTCGACGGCCACGAAGGCCGGCTGATGCGGTCGATCAAGAGCATCCTCGGTTCCGATCTGATGGACGAGGCGACCGAACTTCCCGGCGGCGTGCAGGTCCGGTACATCGACGTCGTGATCGCGTACCTGCGGCAAGTGCGGCAAGTCGCTCAGGCACATTGGCAGGTTCCCATCGAGCGCGTCGTCATCGGCCGTCCTGTCTTCTTCGTGGATGACGACCCGCGGCGCGATGCCCGGGCGCAGGACACCTTGCTGCAGGCCGCCCGTGCGGCCGGACTGTCGGAGGTTCAATTCCAGTACGAGCCGATCGCGGCCGCGCTCGACTACGAATCACGACTGCGACCGGACGAAGGCGAGCGCCTGGTGCTGGTGGCAGACATCGGCGGCGGCACGTCGGACTTCTCGGTCGTCCGCGCCTCGGCCATGGCCCACGGTCGCGTCGACCGGCGTGACGATGTCCTTGCGAACCATGGGGTGCACCTGGCGGGAACGGATTTCGACCGGGCAGTGAACCTGTCGAAGATCATGCCCGTGCTGGGTTACAACGGCACCGGACCGGAGGGCCGTCCCGTGCCGTCCCGGATCTACTTCGATCTGGCGACCTGGCACCTGATCAACACGACCTACACGCCGAACCGAATCGCGGAACTGAAGATGATGCGCCGCATGTACAACGACCACGACGCTCATCGAAGGCTGATGCAAGTACTGAGTGATCACCGCGGGCACGATCTGGCGGCGTGCGCGGAAAGCGCGAAGATCGCCGTGTCGGAGTCCGGCACCGCGACCATCGATCTGGGCTTTGTCGAGTCGGGCCTCCAGGTGCCCGTCGACGATCGCGCACTGGGCATCGCGCTCAAGTCTGATGTCGCGCGCATCGTCGCCACCGCTTGCGAAACGGTGCGCATGGCGCAACTCGATCCGGGGCGGATTGGCGCCGTGTATTTCACCGGCGGATCCACCGGACTCAGCCTGCTGGTGGAACAGATTGGCGCCGCGTTTCCCGCAGCGCATGCCGTGCGCGGTGACCGCTATTCCAGCGTGGTCAGCGGCCTTGCCATCACGGCGCAACGGAGGTTTGGAGCGCAACGTGCGGGCGACAAGCGTCGGCGTCACCTGGCGAGCTAGGGTGCAATCGTGTGTTCGACTCAGGCCGGCCAGCCACAGTCGCTTTGACTTGTTGCCTAACTGGCCCGGCGGCGCCTCGCGATGGCTGCGGCGACCGCGTCCCAGGTGGCGTCGAAAGCCTCCGGCGTGAAGCCCGCGCCTGATGGCAACCAATCGGCCGTACCGCCGCCCGCCAGCGTGTAATGCCCGACCAGATCGAGGTGATCGGCGCGCGCAACGTGTAGCAGCCGACCGTGCAACTGGCTTAGTGTCGGCACGATGCCGTCGCTGATCTGGGAGGTCGCCTTGAAGCCTAGCCCGTGATCGAGCTGACGCTGTATCGCCTTGGTCGGTTTCGGATACGGGTAACGCGGGTGCGGGGTCGCCGTCAGACCGTGAAGCAGCCTGAATAACGCACGCAGGACGACGTATTCCGGATCCAGCAGTTCCCTTGGCTTGAACGTCTCGCGTGGCTTCGGAACGCCCGCGACGACGCAGCCGTAGTCGATCCCCGGGCTATCGGCCACTGCAGCATCGAACAGATCGATCCCCTCCGGCGTGAGTTGCAGCACCGCGCCCTGGTCGCGTTCGATTTCGCCGAGGTATTCCCACGCTGGGTCGTGGCGGTCGAAACGAAGCTTGCGCAGCAGGCTCTCCGCGATGCGATCGAGTGGGCCATCCGTACGCCCCAGCCAATCGTCGAGTCGGGCAACCAGTGCGATGGCCTTCGCGGCGGCAAGAATTGCGCCGCGTCCTTCGCCAGACGTCGCCAGGGCGCTCAGCACCAGCAGCAGCGTCTGGCCCTGCACGGTGACGAAGTGATTGGCCAGCGGTGTGCCGTGGTGCGGCGTGGCCACGGAAATGGCCGTTCTCGTCAGGCGGGCGATGCGCGTCTCGGAATCACCCTCGGCGATTTTGACGCCGGGCGTCAGCAGCATGCGCACGTCGAGGCCGCCGGTCGAGTGGCCGACGAAGTGAAGTTCCCGTGCCGTGAGGCCGCCGTTGCTGATGACCTGACGACGCAGCACATCAGCGCGGCGCGGAATTGATGCGGTTGGCTGCGTCATGCATCGCACGATGCGGGCGTCAACGCCTTGCCGGTGCAGAGCAAGGCCGAGCGAGCGTTCGACGTCCTCGAAGTAGTTCACTGCGCCGACCGAGCTGAAGCCGAAGAAGCCCGGCACCAGGAACACCAATCGTTTCGTCATGGTCGGATTGTGTACGGCGGGAGCCGTCTTCGCACGTCGATCCGATGCAGGAAATGGCTGCCTTCTGCGCCGGGCTGTCGCCGGATAGGGCCGGAGCCCCCGTTGATTTGTGACAACTGCAACTCTCATTATGTGCGCTTTCGCACAGACCAAGCGGCCTGCGCAGCCTATCTTTAATCAGCGAAGCGGGAATGAGAGTCGGCTGTAGTGCGTGGCGCCAAGGCTGGAGCCTCAGGCCCGTGGGGACTCAACGTACACCGGATGGAGATTCATATGAACTGGGACCGCATTGAAGGCAACTGGAAGCAAGTCGTCGGCAAGGCCAAGGCGCATTGGGGCAAGTTGACCGATGACGACCTCGACGTAGTGGCCGGCCGCCGCGAACAGCTGGCTGGAAAGATCCAGGAGCGCTACGGCATCGCCAAAGACGAAGTTGACAAGCAGATTGCCGACTGGGAACTCAAGGCGACCGATGCGTGGTTCGTGAAGGAAGAAAAGCGCAGTTGATGCGCGCGTGAAGTGCCGAGTCCGTGCTGGTGCGGCTTCACTTGCCGACCGGACGCAAACCGAAGGTGGCGCAGTTTGCTGCGGCGAAGGCCGCGAGGCTTTCGAGCCACCATGTCATGGAAATAGGAGATTCAAAATGCTGTGGACAATTGCCGTCGTATTGGCCGTCTTGTGGTTACTGGGGCTAGTCAGTTCGTACACCCTGGGTGGATTCATTCACGTCCTGCTGGTTCTCGCGATCGCCGTGTTCCTGATTCAAGTCATTCAGGGTCGGCGCGTGGGATGAACCTCACATGCATGCGGGCGAAGGAGCGCCAGCCAGAGCGCCCCGGCCGCCCGCGCACCCGATGCGGCTCTTGGTTCGTATCCGCTCGCGGCGCGCCCCGGTTTCAGGGGTTTCAGAAGCGTTAGGAGACGAAATGAACGCACTCAAGATCGCGGCCATCGCCCTCATCGTGGCCGGTGTCCTGGGCCTGGCTTATGGCGGGTTCAGCTACACGAAGGAAACCCATTCCGGAAAACTGGGGCCGATCGAGCTGTCGATAACGGAAAGGCAGACGGTCAATGTCCCTCTTTGGGCAGGTGTGAGCGCCATCGTGATTGGCGGTGCGCTCCTGGTTTTCGGGCTCAAGAGGCGTTAGCTCGTTTGCGGCTCAACGTGGAGCACGTGCCGTGTTCATAACGCAATCGCGGGCGCGCCTGCGATTGCGGATGATGAGAAGTACGGCCGAGGCCGCATTGAGGGGGGCACCCTCGGTACGCCTGTTCCACATAGCCCTGCTCCCGCTGCTTTTCGCCACGGGCTGTGCGGCCATCGCGCCGGAGACCTCCGTCGCGCCGAAGCCCGAGGCAGTTGCATCGCAACCGGCCACGCCTCCGCACGCGACCAAGCCGTCAACAGCACCGACGCCTCAGCCCGTTCCTGCCGTAACGCCAGCACCTGCAGCGCCGCAGGCGGCGCTGCAGGCAGAAGACAAGGCAGGCACCCCTGGGACGAAGGCTCCGGCGCCTGCCACAAAGCCGCCGGCTGCGCCCGCGTCGACGGCCGTCAAGCCTGCGCCGCCGCCCGCGGCCGCGACGTCCTCGCCCGTTGCCTCGCCGACGCTGGACCTGGCGGCGCTCAAGGAACAGCTCAAGGAAACCAAGGCCATCGGCGTCTTCACCAAGATCAGCCTCAAGAACCAAATCGACGACCTGCTTCAGCAGTTCCGCGATTACTACCAGGGCAAGGCCAAGATCACCATGACGCAGCTGCGCCGCTCGTACGACCTGCTTTTGATGAAGGTGCTCACGCTGCTGCAGGACAGTGACCAGAAACTAGCCGCCGCGATCGTGTCCTCACGTGAAGCGATCTGGGGACTGCTCGCGGATCCGAAGAAATTTGCCGCTCTCGAAGTCTGAAGGACGGAGTACGCATGATCACTCGCACTGCAGTGTTTTCCCAGGGCTTGCTCGTGGCGGCGTTCTTTGCCGTGCCGTCGTTCGCGGCCGACGACGCGGCATTGAAGAAGGACATGACGTCGGTGATCGCGCTGCAGGGATTGCCCTGCGGCCTAGTCGTCGCCGTGAAGGAGAATGGCGATAACGACTACGCCTGTACGTGCAAGGACGGCAATCGCTATCGCGTATATATGAACGCAGCGGGCCGGGTGGTCGTCGAGAAGCAAAAGTAGCCCTTCGACACCCACGACAAAGGATCAGCTTGAATTTGGCGAGGACAAGAAATGCAGATTCGTGTCGGTTTCGAGATGGAGTACCAGTGTCGCGGCCCGACGCCGATGGTGCTCGCGCTGAGCATCCACTATTCGCGGGCGTCTGACCTGGTGCACCCGGACTATCTCGTCACGAGTCCGGCAGTACCGGTCACCGCGTACCGGGACCTCTTCGGCAACTGGTGCAGTCGCCTGGTAGCGCCGCCCGGGCGATTCGTGCTGAGCACCGATGCTGTCGTCAACGACAGCGGCCTTCCCGACATCGTGGTCACTGGTGCGATGCAGACTCCGGTCGAGTATCTGCCGGAGAGCGACGCTGGTGTATCTGCTGGGCAGCCGCTACTGCGAGACGGAACTGCTGTCCGATATCGCTTGGAAGCTGTTCGGCAATGGTCCGACCGGCTGGGCGCGGGTGCAGGCGATCTGCGATTTCGTCCACCGGCATATCGAGTTTGGATATCCGCACGCACGCAACACGCGCACCGCCTGGGAGGC
The DNA here is from genome assembly GCA_963810985.1 of uncultured beta proteobacterium. Classification (GTDB taxonomy): domain Bacteria; phylum Pseudomonadota; class Gammaproteobacteria; order Burkholderiales; family Burkholderiaceae_F; genus JALORV01. Next base: position 2,048 of record CAWEPP010000017.1, on the reverse strand, counting down.
CTACCAGGAAGGGCGTGGCGTGTGCCGCGACTACGCCCATCTCGCAGTGGCGTTCTGCCGTTGCATGAACATTCCCGCGCGCTATTGCACAGGCTACCTCGGTGACATGGGCACTGAGCCGCCGTACGGGACGATGGATTTTGCCGGCTGGTTCGAGGCCTACCTGGGCGACCGCTGGTATACCTTCGATGCGCGCAACAACACGCCGCGCATCGGCCGCGTCCTGATCGCCCGCGGCCGCGACGCCTGCGACGTGGCGCTGTCCAGCACCTTCGGGCCGAACACGCTGGAACGGTTCAAGGTCTGGGCCGACGAAGTGAAGGTGGCCTGAGTGCGGCGCGTTGTCTCTGATCGATCTGCGCGCGCGTCGGTCGAGCAGGCGCGCGCCATGACCTACTGTGTCGGCGTCAAGCTCGAAGAAGGCCTGATACTGGCCAGCGATTCGCGCACGCATGCGGGCGTGGATAACTACGCCAAGTTCTGCAAGATGACGGTGTTCGAGCGCGCCGGCGACCGGGTGCTGGTGCTGCTCAGTTCGGGGGGCCTGGCCGCGACGCAGGCGGTGATCAACGTCCTGCGTCAGCAGGCCGCGGCCGAACCGCCGCACATCTGGAGCGCCAGCTCGATGTTCGACGTGGCCAATCTCGTATCGGACGCGATGCGTGCCATCGAGCGCCGCGACGGTCCGTTCCTGGAAGCCAGTGACCTGAAGTTCAATGCGTCGTTCATCCTCGGCGGCCAGATCGCCGGTGAAGACATGCGTCTGTTCCGGTTGTATGCCGAGGGCAACTTCATCGAAGCTGGAACCGATACGCCCTTCCTGCAGACCGGCGAGGCCAAGTACGGCAAGCCGATCCTCGACCTCGCGGTGACCTCGAGCGCGACGTTGGAAGACGCCACCAAGTGCGTGCTGGTGTCGTTACGACTCGACGATGATCAGCAATCTCTCGGTGGGCATGCCGATCGACCTGCTGTGTTACGCGCGGGACAGCCTGCAGGTGACGATGAGGCGCCGGTTCGAGGAAGGCGACGTCTACTTCGACGCGCTGACGCAGCAGTGGCTCGAAGGCACGCGCAGGGTCTTCCACGAGTTGCCGCCGCTGCAGTGGTAAGTCTCGCGACGCCGCATGCGCAGGAACCTCAGCGTTCCGCAATGGCGGCAAGCGCCTTCTTCAGCGAATCGACGAGCATCGTCCTCAGCCGTTCCCAGGCGGCGCCGCCCTGATCGACAAAGCGCTGATTGACCTCGAGCTCGATCCCGACGTACGCCGCATCCGGATGGTGCTTGCGCAGCGATGCCGTGAGTCCGTCGGCGCGCCCCTGGTACGGGTAGTTTCTTCGCAGACGCAGCTCGGGTGCCAGCTTGCGAGCGCCAGCATCCAGGCTTGCGCGAAGGCCGCCTCGCCGGGGCGCCGCGGGTCATAGAGCCAGGCGACGTCGGCTTGCCGCGGCATGCCGTCGAGCGTCGGCGTGAAGCTGTGCGACGCGACATGGATCACCCGGCGGCCCGCCGCAATGTGGCGCGAGATTTGACTTTCGATTGCCTGGCGATGGGGCCGGTAGTGACGATCGACGATTTCAAGGCGGCGAGTTGGGCGAAAGGGGCGCGTGATCGCCGAGAACAGTTGCCGATGACCGATCGACCGGTTCAGGTCGACCAACAGCCGCGTGTGGTGGCGGCGTACAGTGGCGCACCGAACGCCGCGGCCAGCTCATGGCCGAGTTCCAAAGCACCCGCGTCCCAGCCGCGGTGGCTCGCCAGCAGTGCCTCCCGGCCCGCAAACAGCTCGGTGTAGGCCCGGGGGACCTCAGGTCCACCATGTTCGCAGGTCAAGACGAGATGATTCCCGCGTGCGGGTGTCACTACTGCTCCGGCGGCTCCATCTCGGCATCATCCCAGTTCTTCAGCGCCGGTCGTGAATCCTGGTACCGGCGCGCCGCCGGCAACCCCGATTCCCGACGCGTCCCGATGTCGGCTGCCGTCCCTGTGTCGTCCGCCGGGCGCGGCCATCGGCCGTCTAAGGACCCGATCGGAACTTTGAACTGGG
>CAWEPP010000016.1:0-129539 GCA_963810985.1 uncultured beta proteobacterium | reverse complement strand
AAAATGCCGATGATCGCCACGACGATCATCAACTCGATCAGCGTGAAGCCGCGCTGAAGACGGTTGAGTTGCTGTTTCATTTGCTCTCCTGTGAAGATCTCGGTCAGACACACGGCCCCTTGCCGATGACCGATAGTCTGCGAGAACCGTGCCAGGGTGAGATGACTGTTTAAACCGGAAAAGTGCCGTGAATTCAAGGCACTCCTGACACTTTCGGACTTCCATAGGTGACGAAACCCGTCAGGCGGTGCCGCGGTTTGCGCGCGTCATCCGACTGGATGAATGCCGGATTCCAACGGTTGGCGCTGCGGCATGCGATAGGGAGATTCCCATTGGGCTATACTTGTATAGCCATTCGGAGACCCATGATGCTTGCCATCCGGCTACCCCCCGACATCGAAGACCGTCTTGAAAAGCTTGCGCGCCGGACCGGGCGGACCAAGACCTACTACGCACGGGAAGCCATCCTCGAACATCTTGACGATCTGGAAGATATTCACCTCGCCGAGCGCCGCTATGCGGCACTGATAGCCGGCAAGAGCACCACGACCTCACTGGACGAGGTGGAGCGGGCGCTTGGCCTGGCGGATTGAGTTCGACGCGTCCGCTCGAAAGGAAATTGAACGCCTCGACCGGCCGGTCGGCCTTCGGATCGTCCGATTCCTCCGGGAACGCCTCGCTGAGGCCGACGACCCGCGATCGCTGGGCCAGGCGCTCAAGGGCGAGCGCTTCGGGGAGTTCTGGAAATGCCGAGTTGGCGACTATCGGGTTATCGCCCGCATTGAAGACCAGCAACTGCTGGTCCTCGTCGTTCGCATCGGGCACCGGAGCGCCGTTTACAAGTGAGGTGGCCCGTGGGCGAGGCCCACAGGCTCTACCCCGCCGGTGCGTTGATGAACTCCATCCGCACGCCGGCGAGTTCGATGACGTCCTTGTTCTTCAGCGGATGCGCGGCGGAGCCGAGGTTGGTGCCGTTCACGGTCGGGAAGACTTCGCCCTCGACGTGCGCAATGAAGTAGCCGGTCGGGCGGCGGGTGATGACGGCGACCTGGTGGCCGGGACGGCCGATGGTGGTCAGCGCCTTCACCAGTTGCAGCTCGCGGCCCTCGTTGGCGCCGTTCAGGATCTTGATCGAGGCGGCGGCCGGAGCGTCTTCGCCGGAGCCGGGCTGGCGGATCTGGATCGTGGCCGGGCCGGGGCCGTAGAACTCGCGCTTCAGCGGCTGCGAGGTGTCGATGTCGACTTCGCCCTCGGTGCCGGTGGCGCCGTCGGCCAGGAATTTCAGTCGGTACTTGCCGATCTCGACGGCGTCGCCGCTCTGCAGCAAATGTTTCTTGATCGGCTGGCCGTTGACGGTCGTGCCGTTGGTGGAACCGAGGTCTTCGAGGTAGACCTCGCCGCCCGTGCTGTAGATGACGGCATGCTCGCCGCTGACAGCGAGATTGTCGATGACGATATCGTTATGGGAGCGCCGGCCGATAGTCGTGCGGTCCTTCGTCAGGCCCACTTCCCGCAGCACCACGCCATCCAGACTCAGCACCAGCCTAGGCATTTCTTCTCCCCCGGGGCCCATATTCTCGTATTCCCTCGGATTCTGCCAGCCTGCAAAAAGGCTGCCAATCAATGGCCTAGCCGATGTTTCGGCTTTCGATGATGCACGCTAGACGGCCGCATCGCCATCATTGTTCCCCGTCACCTTGACCACGATCACCGACACGTTGTCCCGCCCACCCGCCTCGTTGGCGAGATCCACCAGCCGGCGTGCGGTCTCGTGCATATCGGCCTGAGCGGCCAGCAGGCCGGCGATCTCGTAGCTGCCGACCATCTCGGTCAGGCCGTCCGAACACAACAGGATCAGGTCACCACTGGCAACGTCGAGTTCCTGTACTTCGGGTTCGATCTCCTGGCTGGCCCCGAGCGCGCGGGTCACCAGGTTCTTGGCCGGAAGGATACGGGCCTCCTCCTCGGTCACCATGCCGGCGTCGAGCAGTTCCTGCGAAAACGAGTGGTCGCGCGTCAGCTGCTCGAGCTGGTCATCGCGGTAACGGTAGAGGCGCGAGTCGCCGGTGTGAGCCACCCACAGCCGATTGCCGAGAAACCAGGCGATCACCAGCGTCGTGGCCATGCCCTCGAACGCCGCACTGTTGAGCGCCGCGTTGTAGATGTTGGCGTTGATTTCGGTGATCGTGTCGTAGATCACGTCGTCGGGAGTAAATCCGTCGGACTTCCCCTGCGCGGCGGCGAGTGCCGAGGAGAGCCGCTCGAGCACCGAACTGATCGCCATCACGCTGGCGACCTCGCCGGCGTTGTAACCGCCGAGTCCGTCGGCCAAGGCAAACAGGCCGCACGACGGATCCGCGCCGAGAGCGTCCTCGTTCAGCGGGCGTACCAGACCCGGGTGGGTCTTGAGTGCGAAGTCGAGGGCCACTGCCATGGTCTGCGTCAGGCTCCGTGCACCGGGCGGCGGCGAACTGCAAGGAACTTCGCCACTGCGACGACGAGAGCGGCTCCGGCCGCACTGGCGATATAGCGAACGGGGTTCGTTTGCGGAACGTGCGGCACCGCGACCGGATCGGTGACGATCAGCCCGCCGGCGATCCAGCCCAGCAGCGCGCCGCCCAGCAGGACGATGATCGGAAAGCGGTCCAGGAGCTTGAGGATGATCTGGCTGCCGAAGACGATGAACGGCACCGACACCAGCAGGCCGAAGATGATGAGGCCGGTGCGCTGGCTCGGGTCGGCCTGTTCGGCAGCGCCAGCGATCGCGATGACGTTGTCGAGCGACATCACGAAGTCCGCCACGATGATGGTCTTGATCGCCGCCAGCAGCTTGTCGCTCGCCTGCACCTTGCCGTGCGCCCCCTCTTCCTCGGGCGGCGCAATCAGCTTGATGCCGATCCACAGCAGCAACACGCCTCCGATCAGCTTCAGGAACGGGACATTCAGCAATGCGACTGCAACGGTGATGAGAATCACGCGCAGGATGATCGCGCCTGCCGCGCCCCAGAAGATGCCCTGCCGGCGATGCTTGGGCGGGAGATTGCGACACGCCAGCGCGATGATCACGGCGTTGTCCCCGCCCAGCAGGATGTCGATGATGATGATCTGGACGATGGCATCCCATTCCAGATTCATCAGCCATTCGATCATCGCTTCATCTCCTCGGTCCGGCGCTCTGTGGCGCTTCGTTCAGCAGGCGTCGGCCGCCGCTACTTCAGAACGCTCTTGAGCAGTTTGCCGAGTTCCGAGGGATTCTTCGTCGTGCGGATGCCGCAGGCCTCCATGACGGCCAGCTTCTCCTGCGCGGTGCCCTTGCCGCCGGAGATGATCGCGCCGGCGTGGCCCATGCGCTTGCCCGGCGGCGCGGTGACGCCGGCGATGAAGCCGACCACCGGCTTCTTCATGTGCATCTGCGCCCACTGCGCGGCGATCTCTTCGTCGGTGCCGCCGATCTCGCCGATCATCACGACGGCGTCGGTCTCCGGATCGTCGTTGAAGAGCTTGAGGATGTCGATGTGCTTCAGGCCATTGACGGGGTCGCCACCGATACCGACCGCACTCGACTGTCCCAGGCCGAGGTCGGTCAGCTGCGCCACCGCTTCGTAAGTCAGCGTGCCTGAACGCGACACCACGCCGATGCGTCCCTTGCGGTGGATATGGCCCGGCATGATGCCGATCTTGATCTCGTCGGGCGTGATTGTGCCGGGGCAGTTCGGACCCAGCAGCAACGTCTTCTTGTGGGCTTTCCGCATCTTGTCGCGCACGACGACCATGTCGCGCACCGGGATGCCTTCGGTGATGCAGATGACGAGGTCCAGATCGGCGTCCACCGCTTCCCAGATGGCGTCGGCCGCACCCGCCGGTGGCACATAGACCACCGAGACATTGGCGCCGGTGGCTGCCTTGGCGTCCTTGACGCTGGCGTAGATCGGGATGCCCTCGAAGTCCTCGCCCGCCTTCTTCGGATTGACGCCGGCGACGAAGCAGTTCTTGCCGTTGGCGTAATCACGGCAGGCGCGCGTGTGGAACTGGCCGGTCTTGCCGGTGATGCCTTGCGTGATGACGCGGCTGTTCTTGTTGATCAGGATGCTCATGGTCTGTCTCGTTCGCGCCTAGCGGGCCTTGGCCGCGGCAACCACCTTCTCGGCAGCTTCGGCCATCGTGTCGGCGGAAATGATCGGAAGGCCGGAATCGGCGAGGATCTTCTTGCCCAGCTGCTCGTTGGTGCCCTTCATGCGCACCACCAGCGGCACTGTGAGGTGCACCGCGCGCGAAGCTGCCACGACGCCCTCGGCGATCGTGTCGCACTTCATGATGCCGCCGAAGATGTTGACGAGGATCGCCTTGAGTCCGGGATTGCGCAGCATCAGCTTGAACGCCTCGGTCACTTTCTCCGCCGTGGCGCCGCCGCCGACGTCGAGGAAGTTGGCCGGCTCGCCACCGAAGAGCTTGATCGTGTCCATCGTCGCCATCGCGAGGCCGGCGCCGTTGACCAGGCAGCCGATATTGCCGTCAAGCTGGATATAGCTGAGATCGAATTCGCTCGCCTCGACCTCGGCCGGATCTTCCTCGTCGAGGTCACGCAACTGGACGATGTCCGGATGACGGAACAGCGCGTTCGAATCGAAGTTGAGCTTGGCATCGAGCGCAACAACGCGACCGTCTTTGGTCAGGATCAGCGGGTTGATCTCGGCCAGTGATGCATCGGTCTCCCAGAAAGCCTTGTACAGGCCCTGCAGCACGGCTCGCGCCGCGGGCATGCTCGCAGCGGGAATGCCGATCTTCGTCGCGATATCGTCGGCGTCGTGCCCGGTCATGCCGAGTGCCGGATCGATGTGCACCTTGTGGATCTTCTCGGGCGTATGGGCGGCCACTTCCTCGATGTCCATGCCGCCTTCGCTCGACGCCATCAGCGTCACGCGCTGTGTGGCGCGGTCGACGACCATGCCGACGTAGAGTTCCTTGGCGATGTCGGCACCTTCCTCGATCAGGAGCCGCCGCACCTTCTGCCCGCCGGCTCCGGTCTGGTGCGTGACGAGCTGCATGCCGAGTATCTCGGACGCGCGCTGCTTGACCTCGTCGATCGAGCGCGCAAGCTTCACGCCACCGCCCTTGCCGCGCCCGCCCGCGTGAATCTGGGCTTTCACGACCCAGACCGGTCCACCGAGGGTCTGCGCCGCCGTTATCGCCTCATCAACCGTGAATGCGGGAATGCCGCGCGGCACGGGCACGCCAAAGCGCCGGAAGATGTCCTTGCCCTGGTATTCGTGGATCTTCATTGTGTGGTTCCGTCCTTGATCGGGGTCGTCTTGGCGTGCGCGGCGTTCTTCTGCCTGGGCTGGTGCCAGCGCGGGTAAAACGTGGCCACGCCCGGACCGTCGAGGCGAAGCGCGTGGCAGCGATCGAGCTGCCAGGGCATCTTCTCGTCCTGCTGGTGGCCGGCGTGCGCGGCATCGCGCGTCTTGAAGACTTCGCCCGCGAAGGCCTGGACCGCCGCGGTCGGAAGCACGTTCGCAAGCTCGGTGATGTGTGTGCAGCCGTGCACGCCGCCGAGCCGACCCTGAAGGTGGCGACGAAAATCCTGCAGCAGATTCAGGCCGATCAGCTTGCGGTAATCGGGGCCGATCGTGTCGCAGAAACCCGGGTATGGCACCCAGCGCGACTCGGCCGCGGCATCGATGATGTTCAGCTTCGTGTCAATCGTCACGCGCAGCACCATGTCGTGCACCGGGTCGCCGGCGGCGCGCATGCCTGTGGCGAGCGGAAAGTCGCGTGACTTCGTGTCGGTCAGTATCGCCTCGAGATCCCACAACCCATCATCGCGAGCGTACGCGTCGACCCGGATGGAGCGCGTATGCACGTGGCGACGGTTGGGCATGAGAGGCAGGGGATTGGGCCGCCGTGGGACTTCGTGCTGCGGAGCGGCTCGGAAATTTAACACAGCGATGATTGCCACCGACCCCGGGTACTCGCGGGCGAGCAGATGGGACAGAGCATGGAGCAGCCTCGGTTCGCCGACCTGAGTCCGCCGTTCCACGCTCCGGCCACGCAGAGGCGCCTGCCGCAGGCGCGAACGACCGCCTCAGATCAGAGGTCGTCGTCGCTCGGGCAGTCCGCGCAGGACCTTGCGTATGACCTCTGCGCTGAAGCCGCGCGACTGGAGAAAGCGCGCCTGGCGCGCGCGTTCGGTCAGAGATTGCGGGGTGGTGGCGAAGCGGCGCGACCAGACGGCTCGGGCGCGCTCCAGTTCGGAGCCGCCCCCTCCGGCACGCAGGCGGCCGAGCACCTCCGCCGCGATGGGGGCCGGAACGCCGCGCGACTTCAGGTCCAGCTTGAGTCGCGCCTCACCGTACCGCGGCGCACGCGTGCGTACCAGCGAGGCAGCGAATCGCTCGTCCGAGAGGAGCCGGCGCCGCTGCAGTTCGTCAAGGACGGCGTCGACATCGGCGCGATCCTGGCCTTCGTCAAGGCGGCGCATGAGCTTGCGTGCAAGCTCATCCCGACTGTGTTCGCGGCGCGCGAGCAGCGCGATCGCGCGCGCGAGCAGACTCACGCCGCCCGCGTCACGCGTCGTCTGCATGGTGCCGACGTCAGCCGGCAGTGACTTCCTCGCCACGTCCGACCACGCCCTTGGCAGCGCGGATCTTGTTCTCGATTTCGCGTGCCATGGCGGGATTGGCGCGCAGGTATTCGCGGGCGTTGTCCTTGCCCTGGCCGATGCGCTCGCCGCCATAGCTGTACCAGGCGCCGGACTTCTCGACGATGTTGAGTTCCGAGCCGAGATCGACGATCTCACCCTCGCGCGAAATGCCTTCGCCATAGAGGATGTCGAATCCGGCCTGCTTGAATGGCGGGGCGACCTTGTTCTTGACGACCTTGACCTTGGTCTCGGAGCCGACGACCTCGTCGCCCTTCTTGATCGAGCCGATGCGACGGATGTCGAGCCGCACCGACGCGTAGAACTTGAGCGCGTTGCCGCCGGTCGTGGTCTCGGGATTGCCGAACATCACGCCGATCTTCATCCGGATCTGGTTGATGAAGATGACCAGGCAGTTGGTACGCTTGATGCTGGCGGTCAGTTTGCGCAGTGCCTGGCTCATCAGGCGTGCCTGCAGGCCAGGCAGGGAGTCGCCCATCTCACCTTCGATCTCGGCCTTGGGCGTCAGTGCCGCGACCGAGTCGATGACGATCAGGTCGACCGAGCCCGAGCGCACCAGCGCATCGACGATCTCGAGTGCCTGCTCGCCGGTATCCGGCTGCGAAATGAGGAGTTCCTGCAAATTGACGCCCAGCTTCTGCGCGTACTGCGAGTCGAGCGCGTGCTCGGCGTCGATGAACGCCGCCGTGCCACCGATCTTCTGCATCTCGGCGATGACCTGCAGCGTGAGCGTCGTCTTGCCGGACGATTCCGGACCGTAGACCTCAACCACCCGACCGCGCGGGAGCCCGCCGATGCCGAGCGCGATGTCCAGCCCGAGCGAACCGGTCGAGACGACATCGATGTCTTCGGCGACCTGGCCTTCGGCCATGCGCATGATCGAGCCCTTGCCGAACTGCTTCTCGATCTGCGCCAACGCGGCGGCCAATGCCTTCTGCCGCTCCTTGCTGTCCGTCACCATCATGCTCCGTCCGTCATCCATCGCCGCCTCCGTTCACGCCGTGCCCGGAGTATCCGGGGCACTGAAAGTAATTACAGTACCAGCACTGTAGATACATTCAGTACGGCTTGTCAACCGCCGAGGGCCATTCCCGGTGCAAGGTCCACCGCCGGCGCCTTGCCGGGCGGCGCGTGCCCGCCCTAGACTGCGGCGAGCGTCCAGACGGGAACGGGCGCAAGCATACTGCCGACCCATGCGCATCCTGATCGCCGAAGACGACGCCGTGCTGGCCGACGGACTGTCCCGCTCGCTGCGGGCCGGCGGCTACGCAGTCGACGTCGTGGCGAGCGGCGACGATGCCGACACCGCGCTGACCGCCCAGAGCTTCGACCTGCTGATCCTGGACGTCGGGCTGCCGCGGCTTTCGGGGCTGGAGGTACTGAAGCGGCTGCGCGCACGGCATTCGCCCGTACCGGTGCTGATACTCACCGCCGCCGACAGCGTCGAGCAGCGGGTCAAGGGTCTCGATCTCGGCGCAGATGACTACATGGCGAAACCTTTTGCCCTGTCCGAGCTGGAGGCGCGCGTCCGTGCCCTGACCCGACGCGCCGCCGGCAGTGCGCAGACCGTGCTCAAGCTCGGGCCGCTGACGCTGGACCCGGTCGGGCATGTCGCTTACCTGAACGAGCAGATGCTCGACCTCTCGGCGCGGGAGCTGAGCCTGCTGGAGATCCTGCTGCAACGCCCCGGTCGCCTCGTCAGCAAGGAGCAGCTCGTCGATCACCTGTGCAGCTGGGGCGAGGAAGTCAGCAACAATGCGATCGAGGTCTACGTGCATCGCCTACGCAAGAAGATCGAGACCAACGCCGTGCGGATCGTGACCGTGCGCGGACTGGGCTACTACCTCGAGCGATTCGCCGACTCCGCCACTGAAGCCACCGTTGGCAACGCCTGACGCCCGGCGGCCTAGCCATCGCCATGCCTGAGGAAGGCAGCCCAAAGCGTCGCCTGCGCATGCGCTGGCCGCGCAGCAGCGAGAAGCTCGTCGACGGCCCTGTGCTGCCCGCCACCACTCGGCGTCCGCTGCGCAATCCGCTGCGCGCACAGTTCGAGCAGCGCTCGCTCTTTGGCGAGATACTCGACTGGATGCTCGCGCCGCTGCTGTTGCTGTGGCCGATGAGCGTCACTGTGACCTACATCGTTGCGCAGTCGATCGCCAATGCGCCGTTTGACCGCGCACTGGCCGACGCCGTCGGTGGGCTCTCAAATTACGTTCAGGAAACCCGCGGCACCGTGACGCTGCAACTCCCGATCAGCGCGCGCGATCTGTTGCGGGTCGATGCAACGGACAGCGTCTATTACATGGTGCTCGGGATGCGCGGGGAATTCGTGGCAGGTGACAACGACCTGCCGCTGCCGGCGGAGGACCTCCGACCGGTCCCGCGTGAAGTCCAGTTCCGCTCGGACATCCTGCGCGGCAACGAGATACGCATTGCCTACACGTGGGTCGAGTTCAATCGCGGTGCGCGCAGCGATTACGCGCTGGTGCAGGTGGCCGAAACGCTCGAGAAGCGTTCGCAGCTCGCCAACGAAATCATCCGCGGCGTCATCGTCCCGCAGTTCGTCGTCCTCCCGATTGCGGTGGTGCTGGTGTGGTTCGGCCTCAGCCGCGGCCTGGCGCCGCTGGCCGACCTGCAGCAACGCATCCGGTCGCGCCAGCCCGATGATCTCTCGCCGATCGATCCGCGCGGCGCGCCGGAGGAGATCTCACCACTCGTCAGCTCCTTCAACGAGCTGCTTGCGCGGTTGTCGCAGAACATCGAAATGCAGCAACGCTTTTTGGCCGATGCCGCGCACCAGATGAAGACGCCACTGGCAGGATTGCGCACGCAAGCCGAGCTGGCGGTGCGCGAGACCGATCCGCAGGAATTGCGCCGGACGCTGCGGCACATCGCTGTCTCGACCGAGCGGGCCACGCACCTGATCAACCAGCTGCTGGCGCTGGCGCGCGCCGAGTACCAGGGAAGCGACCCCAGCCGCTTCGAAGTGATCGACCCCGTGCCCGTGGCGCGCGACCTGGTCCGCGAGTCCGTGACGGAGGCCATCGCACGCCAGATCGACCTTGGCTTCGAGGAGCCGGAGCAGCCGGCACGCGTCGTTGCCGCACCGATGCTGGTCCGCGAAATGCTCAAGAACCTGCTCGACAACGCGCTGCGCTACACACCGCGCGGCGGCAGCGTCACGGTCCGGATCCGCACGGTCGAGGGTTCCGTGTACCTGGAGGTCGAGGACAACGGCCCGGGCATTCCCGAAGGTGAGCGGCAGCGCGTCTTCGACCGCTTCTATCGCATCCTGGGCACCAACGTCGATGGCAGCGGTCTCGGGCTGGCGATCGTGCGCGAGATCGCGGAGCAGCACGATGCCCTGATACGCGTCGGCAGCAACCCCGCTAGCACGGACGCGCAGCGCCCCGGAACGCTGATCAGCGTCGAGTTCGAGGCGCTCGATGCCAGTCAGCCCACGGTCGACCTGTCGAGCTGATTAGGCCGTACGCGAGACATCAAGCCGACCGCGCGGTTTGACCCGCAGGCGTGCCGCCGGCATAATTTCGTGCTCTCGATGCGTCGCGGGCTACCGTCAGGTCGTTCGAGCGCTGCCCGAGACTGCATCACGAAGGGCTCGGAAGAAGGCCACTCGGGTCGTTAGCTCAGCCGGTAGAGCAGCGGACTTTTAATCCGTTGGTCGCGTGTTCGAGTCACGCACGACCCACCATTGACGCATGGCAGGATCAGGAAAGCGGGTCGTTAGCTCAGTTGGTAGAGCAGCGGACTCTTAATCCGTAGGTCGAAGGTTCGAATCCTTCACGACCCACCACCGCTTTCCCTGCAACACATTCCCTATCGGCTTGCCCTGGCCCGACTACGCGCTGCCGGCGGCGAACCGTGGCCGCGCATGAAACGCCGGCCTCACGCACCACTGCCGACGTAGCGCCCCTGCCGGAACCACTTGGTGGCGATCCACTTCTCGCCCGCCCCGACCGGGTTGCCACCGTGCAGGGAGCGCGAATCGAGCGTCCCGTTCTCCGAGCAGTAGGCGAAGTAGACCGCGTTGCCCCGGCGCGGCAGCACATCGATGCCGACTTCGGGAAACACCGTCGAGCCGCCAGCCTCGACGTCGTTCAGGTACATGATCAGCGTCGCGACGCGCTGGCCACCCTGTGTCAGCACCTGCTCATTGCCCGGATGCTTGGGATCGAAGTAGTCGTAGTGCGGCTTGTATTCGCCGCCCGGGTTCGTAGTGCAGGATCTGGATCGGCTCGCCGTTTTCGACCGGATACTGGACCAGCTCTGCGATCCGCTGCTCGATGCGCCGGATGAGCTCGTTCTCGCCGCGGTTGAAATAGGTTCCGGTGCTCGTGCGGTGCGGATGGATGTCGTAAGCCCCGGTCTCGTTGTTGACGACGCTCGATCGGGCGAGCTTGCCGCGGGACAGTTCGATCATCTGCTCGCACTCCTCGTCCGACAGCAGGCTGCCGAACAGCACGATGCGCGGCGCCGTCAGCGCCAGCAGCATGTGAATGACGCGATCGCCGGTCTCGATCGCATTCGGCATCTCGCACCAGCTGCTGGCTCAGCGTCTGCGCTTGCCTGCGTTGGCGGGCGTCGACTCGACTACGGCCGGCGGCTGCGCCTGCGGGCGGGGGTGGGGGCGGCACGGGAAGCGACTTGAACGCCGCGTCCACCGCATCGCGCGCGTAGCGCTCCTGGTACCCGGCCGTGAGCAGGGAACGCACCAGGCCGTCACGATCGGATCCGCGCTTCACCATGTCGCGGAACCACGATTGCAGGTCGGGAGCGAGGCTTTCGAACTTCATGGAAACACACGCGGGCCTGTGGTGCGCGCAGTGTAGCGGGCGGGCACCGGCGAGCCCTTCGGCAGTATTCTTGTCCTTCGAACCCAGGAGACGACGATGCTGCAGAAAGTGGGAATGCCCTCGCTTGTCCGACGGCGCATTGCTGAAGAACAACGCCTACATCGATGGCGCCTGGCTGCCGGCGGCCACTGGCCAGCGCTTTGCGGTCGCCAACCCCGCCGATGGCGGCAAGCTGGCCGACGTCGCCAATTGCGCTGGGGCCGAGGCGGAACAGGCGATCGCGGCGGCGCACCGCGCCTGGCCCGGGTGGCGCCGCAAGACGGCGAAGGAGCGGGCCGCCGTGCTTCGGAAGTGGTTCGACCTGATCATGGCCGCGCAGGAAGATCTGGCACGGCTGATGACCGCCGAACAGGGCAAGCCACTGGCCGAGAGCCGCGGCGAAATCGCTTATGGCGCCTCGTTCATCGAATGGTTTGCCGAGGAAGCCAAGCGCGTGTACGGCGACACGATTCCGACCGTCGCCAACGATCGTCGGCTGCTGGTGTTCAAGGAGCCGATCGGCGTGGCCGCGGCGATCACGCCGTGGAACTTTCCGAACGCGATGATCACGCGCAAGGTCGCGCCGGCGCTGGCGGCCGGCTGCCCGGTCGTCGTGAAGCCGGCGGAGCAGACTCCGCTGTCCGCGCTGGCACTGGCCGAACTCGCACAGCGCGCCGGCATTCCGCCCGGCGTGTTCAACGTCGTCCCGGCTGACGAAGCGAACTCGATCACCGTCGGCAAGACGCTGTGCGAGTCGCCCACCGTCCGCAAGTTGTCGTTCACCGGCTCGACCGCGGTCGGACGCATCCTCATGCAGCAAAGCGCGCCGACGCTGAAGAAGCTCTCGCTCGAACTCGGCGGCAACGCGCCGTTCCTGGTCTTTGATGATGCGGATCTCGACGCCGCGGTGGACGGCGCTCTCGCGTCGAAGTACCGCAACGCCGGCCAGACCTGCGTCTGCACCAATCGCTTCTACGTCCAGGCCGGCATCTACGACGCGTTCGTCGAGCGGCTCGCGCAGAAGGCGCAGGGCCTCAAGGTCGGTTCCGGGTTCGAGACCGGCGTGCAGCAGGGTCCGCTGATCGACCGCAATGCGCTGGCCAAGGTGCAGGCTCATGTCGACGATGCGCGCGCGAAAGGCGCGCGCGTCGTGACCGGCGGCAAGCCGCATGAGCTCGGCGGAACCTACTTCCAGCCCACCGTGCTGGCCAACGTGACACAGGACATGCTGGTCGCGCGCGAGGAGACCTTCGGGCCGGTCGCCCCGGTCTTCCGGTTCGAGCACAGAAGAGGAAGCGATCGCGGCGCGCCAACTCGACCGAGTTCGGTCTCGCCGCTTACTTCTACTCGCGCGACGTGGCGCGCGTGTTCCGCGTCGCCGAGCAGCTCGAAAGCGGCATGGTCGGCGTCAACACCGGGCTCATCTCGAACGAAGTGGCACCCTTCGGCGGCGTCAAGCAGTCGGGGCATCGGCCGCGAGGGTCGAAGTACGGCATCGACGAGTACCTGTGATCAAGTACGTCTGCATCGGCGGCATCGGATGGCTTTCCGCGACTACACCGGCAAGAACATCACGATCCACTACGACGCGAACGCTGCATCCATGCCGAGGAATGCGTCCATGGCGCGCCCGCCGTGTTCGACCCGCGGTGAAACCGTGGATCCAGCCGGACAACGCCTCGGTCGAGCACCTCGTCGTGTCGTCGCACGCTGCCCCACCGGCGCGCTGACATTGCGCGCTCCGGACGGCACGTCGCTGGAGACGCTGCCCGAGCGCAACACGGCGGCAGTGCAAGCGCGTGGCCCGATCTACGTCCGGGCACAGTCACCGTGCCCGACGCCGAGCACGCCACGCTGGTCGAGTACACGCGCGTAGCGCTGTGCCGCTGCGGTGCCTCCGGCAACAAGCCCTACTGCGACGGCAGCCATGAACGCATAGGCTTCGCCGACGAGGCGCCTGCCCCAATCCGCCGCCTCGGTCGCCGGACCGGCCCACCGGCGAAGTCAAGGTCAAGCCCGATCCCCAACGGCCCGCTGATGGTCGAAGGCAAGATCGAGTTCCGCGCCGCCGACGGGTCGACTTTCATCACCGAGAAGGTGTGGCTGTGCCGCTGCGGCGATTCGGCCAACAAGCCGTTCTGCGACGGCTCGCACAAGCGCATCGGCTTTACGTCCGACTGACCGCCGCTCACTGCCAGTGGCCGGCGTCGCGCTGAGCCTTGGCCTGCGCCTCGCGGTCACGGCGCAGATTTTCCTCGAGTTCCTCGCGCCCGCTTTTGGCGATCGCCACGGTCTTCGCTTCATCACGAAAGTGCGGCAGCATCGCGGCGAGCGTGGCGAGATTGGCGCGACGGAAGCGGGCGGCAATCTCGCGCGCCTCGAAGGGCGACAGGCCGATCGCCTCGAGAGCCTGGCGCCCCGAGCGCAACGCCGACTCGAAAGTCTCGCGTTCAGCCAGCGCCATGCCGCGGTCGGCCAGCTCCAGCCAATGTCGCACGTTGCGCGCGCGCGCGACGATCTTCAATTAGGGAACTCGCTGCGCACCGCGTCCACCAGGTACAGGCTGTCTTCGACATCGTCGATCGCCACCACCAGCAGCCGCGCCTTCGCGGCCCCCGCGGCATGCAACAGATCGAGTCGCGTGGCATCGCCATAGTACACCTTGAATCCGAACTTGCGCAGTAATTCGATCTGGTCCGGATCGTGGTCCAGCACCGTGACCTTGTCTCCCTGCACGAACAGCAGCCGCGCGATGATCTGCCCGTAGCGGCCGGCGCCGGCCACGATGACGGGCGCCCTGTCGTCGTCGATCGAATCGGCCGCGCGTTCCGCACGCGCCCGGCGCGCCAGCAGCCCATCGTGCGCGAGCAGCAGCAACGGCGTCGCCGCCATCGACAGCGCAACAGCCGCGGTCAACAGCGCGTCCCAGTCGCCCGGAAGCACGCGCGCGCTGCGCGCGACACTGAACACGACGAAGGCAAATTCGCCCGCCTGCGCCAGCAGCGCCGCAAACAGCCATCGCTCGCGCGCGGCGACCTCCAGTGTCGGCGCGATCGCGGCGAGCGCGAGGCCCTTGATCATCAGGAGCCCGATCACCAGCAACGCCAGTTTCAGCGGCTGCGCACCCACCAGACCGAAGTCGATCGACATGCCGACCGCGATGAAGAAGAGGCCCAGCAGCAATCCCTTGAACGGCGCGATGTCGGTTTCGAGTGCGTGGCGGTATTCGGAGCTCGCAAGCAGCACACCGGCCAGGAAGGCGCCGAGCGCCATCGACAGCCCAGCGAGCGCCATCAGTTCGGCAATTCCGAACACCAGCAGCAGCGCAAACGCGGTGAAGATCTCGCGCACGCCGGACACGGCTATCAGTCGAATCACGGGACGCGTCAGGAAACGGCCGATCACGACGACGATCACGACCGCCGCCACGCCCTTCAGCGCCAGTTGCCAGCCCGGTTCGCCGCCCGGGCGGTCCACGCCAAGCAGCGGCACCAAAGCGATCAAAGGTATCGCGGCGATGTCCTGGAACAGCAGCACCGAGAATGCGCTGCGACCCACCGGTGCGCTCAGCAGGTTGCGCTCGGCCATCGTCTGCACCGCGATCGCCGTCGACGACATCGCCAGCGCGAGACCGGCCACGAGCGCCCCCTGCCAGTTCAAGCCCGACGCCCACAGCGCGACACCAATCGCGCTACCGCAGGCCGCCATCTGCAGCGACCCGCCGCCGAACACCGGGCCGCGCAGTTCGATCAGGCGCTTGAAGTCGAGCTCGAGCCCGATCAGAAACAACATCAGCACGACGCCGAACTCGGCGAAGTGCAGGATCGACTGAACGTGCGTGACGAAGCCGAGTCCCCAGGGGCCGATCGCGCAGCCCGCAATCAGGTAGCCCAGCACGGAGCCCAGGCCCAGGCGCTTGGCGATCGGAACGCAGACGACGGCGGCGCCGAGGTACACCAGCGCGTCGCGCAGGATCGAGGGCTCAGCCATGGGAGGCGATGTACTGCTGGAGCCGCTCGCGATAACGCTGCGCATGCGCCTCGAGCGCGGCGGAGTCGAGTCGATGAGCGCCGTGCACGACGATCGGTTCCAGCCAGTTCATGCCACAGAACCTCGCGGTCTGGCGCACCGCCGGCACGAAGGCGTCGAAGGCGTGGCCGTGCACACCGGCCTCCGAATACGCGTCGGGCAGGGCACCGGTGGTCGTCACCCACAGGCAGTCCTTGCCCTGCAGTGCCTGCCCTCCGTCGCCGTATGCCCAGCCGCGAACCAGCACGTCCTCGAGCCAGAGCTTGAGCAGCGCCGGAACGCCGTACCAGTAGAGCGGGTGCTGCCAGACGACGAGCCGCGCCGACATCAGGAGGTTGCGCTCCGCCGCCGCGTCGATCGAGAAGTCCGGGTACGCGTCGTACAGAGAATGGACGCGGACCTCGGGCAGATCCTGCACCGAAGCCAGCAGCGCACGCCCTGCGATCGAGCGCCTGGGATGGGGGTGGGCGAGCAGCAGCAGGATCACGCGCGGACGACTGTGTGCGGCGAGCCCCGGTTCCGGCCGCGCTACTTCTTCTCCGTCAGCAGTAGCTCGCGCGCGCGGGCGAGATCTGCCCTCTGCGCGTCCGTCACCTTCGGATAGGCAAGCTTCATGTTCTCCATCGCCTCGACGACGGCGCCGACGACGACCAGCCGCGTGAACCACTTGTTGTCTGCCGGCACGACGAACCAGGGCGCAGCCCGCGTCGCAGTCGCGCGGATCGCGTCCTCGTAGGCGGCCATGTAGTCGTCCCAATAAGCGCGCTCCTTGACGTCGCCGATGGCGAACTTCCAGTTCTTGTCGGGCTCGTCGAGCCGTTCGATGAAGCGCTTCTTCTGCTCCTTGCGTGACACGTGCAGGAAGAATTTCAGCACCGTCGTCCCGTTGCGCGTCAGGTAGTCCTCGAAATTGGCGATGTCGCGCAGCCGCTCGCGGAAGATGCCTTTCGTCAGCGCCGACTTCGGCAGCTTCTGCGTGGCCAGGATGGATTCGTGCACCCGGACGACCAGCACCTCCTCGTAGTAGGAACGGTTGAAGATGCCGATGCGGCCGCGCTCCGGCAGCGCCTTCCAGCTGCGCCACATCCAGTCGTGGTCCAGTTCCTCGGGCGACGGCTGCTTGAACGCCGTGACCTGGCAGCCCTGCGGATTCACGCCGCTCATCACGTGCTTGATGGTGCCGTCCTTGCCGGCGGCGTCCATGGCCTGGAAGACCAGCAGCAGCGATCGGCGATCCTGCGCATAGAGCTTGTCCTGCTCGTCGGCGAGCCAGGCGACACCATCGGCGAGCCGCTGCTGCGCCTCGGGCTTGCGCTCGTCCTTCAGGCCTCGGGTGTCGGCAGGATCGAAGTCCTTCAAACGGAAGCGGGATCCGTTGGTCACGCGGTACGAATCGATGAAGCTCGTGATGTCCTTCAGTGTCTTCTTGTCCATGACCTTCGCGGCTCCGCCGATGCGCTCGCTGCATCATAGCGACGCGCAACGGCTTCACGAGTCCGCCCGGAAGGCGCGGGGCACGCGCCGCGCTCAGATCACGATCTGCGTGCCGATCTCGATGACGCGATTCGGCGGAATGCGGAAGAAGTCGGACGCCGGCTGGGCGTTGCGCATCATCCAGCCGAACAGGTGCTCGCGCCAGTCCGCCATGCCTCCGGGCCGGCCCGACAGAACCGTCTCACGCGACAGGAAGAAGGACGTCGCGTTGGGATCCAGCGCGAAGTCATAGTGCTGCGCAAGCGTGCGCGCGATGTCGGCAATGTCGTAGGAGTCCTTGAAGCCGAGATGAATCGTGACGTTATGGCAGCCCTGGCCATGATCACGAATCTCGGCGGAGTCCTCGGGCGGAACACGAGGCACGTCCTCGGGCACAGCCGTCAGGAAGATCACCCGTTCGTGCAGCACCTGGTTGTGCTTCAGGTTGTGCAGCAGTGCGTGCGGCACTTCATCGAAACCGCCGCTCATGAACACCGCCGTGCCTTCGACGCGCTGCGGCGGATAGGCGGCGAGACTCTTGAGGAAGCTCTCCAGCGCGAGCCCGCCACGCGAACGCTCCTCACGCACCAGTTCGCGGCCTCGCTTCCAGGTGCTGAACAGGAAGAAGAGCAGCCCCCCGAACGCCAGCGGCAGCCAGCCGCCGTGAGTGATCTTGGCCGAGTTGGCGACCAGAAACACGATGTCGAGCAGCAGCAGCGGAACGAGGACGAGCGCGATCTTCGACGGTGCCCAGTCCCACTTGTGGCGCGCCACCACCATCACGCCCAGCGTGGTGATCACCATCGTGCTGACCACCGCGATGCCATAGGCGGCGGCAAGGTTGGACGAACTGCCGAAGCCGATCACCAGCAGGATTACCATCGCCAGCAGCATCCAGTTCACGAGCGGCACATAGATCTGTCCGGCGGCCGTAGCCGATGTGAAGTGCACCTCAACCCGCGGCAGGTAGCCAAGTTTGACCGCCTGGCTGGTGATCGAGAACGCGCCCGAGATCACGGCCTGCGACGCGATGACCGTCGCGGCTGTGGCCAGCACGACCAGAGGCAACTGCAGCCAGTCCGGTGCGAGCAGGTAGAACGGATTGCGGACGGCTTCGGCGTCCGCCAGCACGAGGCTCCCCTGTCCGAAGTAATTCAGCAGCAGGCACGGCATGACCAGCCAGAGCCAGGCCACCTGGATCGGTCGGCGCCCGAAATGACCCATGTCCGCGTACAGCGCTTCGCCGCCGGTGACGGCCAGGAACACCGCCGCCGTGACCGTGAGAGAAAGTCCGGGATGCGCCATCACAAAGCCCACGGCATGCAAGGGATCGATCGCGGCCAGTACCTCGGGGTTACGTGCAATCTGCAGCGCGCCGAGGATCCCCAGCGTCACGAACCACAGCACCATGATCGGCCCGAAGACCCTGCCGACCCGTTCCGTGCCGCCGCTCTGCACGGCAAAGAGAACGACCAGCACGAACAGCGTCAGGGGAATGACGTACTGCGAAAACCGCGGCGACACCACGTCCAGGCCTTCGATCGCCGACAGCACCGAGATGGCCGGCGTGATGACGCTGTCGCCGTAGAACATCGCCGCCCCGAACAGCCCGCAGGCGACGGCCACGTTCGTCAGCCGCCCCTTGGCGGGGAACTGCCGCAGGACCAAGGCCAGCAACGCCAGGATGCCACCCTCACCGCCGTTGCTCGCCCGCAGCACGATCAGGACGTACTTGACGGATACGACGAGCGTGATCGCCCAGAAGATCATCGACAGCACGCCCAGCACGTTGGCGGGGTTGAGCCCCGCCCCGTGCTCGCCGGCGATGCTCTCCTTGAAGGCGTAGAGCGGGCTGGTGCCGATGTCGCCGTAGACGACGCCGAGCGCTGCGACGAAGAGGGCCGGCGAGAGGGACTTGTGTGCAGGCGACTGCATGGAATGCAGGGGAACTCCCGAAGCGAGGGGCACCATGCGCCCGATTACTTACGCGAAGCTTGCGCCCGGTGCCGAGTGACCTCTGTTCCCGGCCGCCCGAACCGATCGGGGGAGATGGAGCGGGTGAAGGGAATCGAACCCTCGTATGCAGCTTGGGAAGCTGCCGTTCTGCCATTGAACTACACCCGCAGTGCGTAGAATTCTATCGAACTGCTAAATCAGGCGTCGAACATGGAAATCCGCGTGAACGGGGAAGTCCGACGCGTGCAGGAAGGTAGCGCGGTGGCTGACCTTCTGGCCGAGCTGGGCGCAGCCGGCAAGCGCGTGGCCGTCGAGCGAAACGGCGAAATCGTTCCTCGCAGCCTGCACGCGGGCACGCGAGCTCGTCAACGGAGACCGGATCGAGGTGGTCATCGCGGTCGGCGGAGGTTAGAACGCATATGGGACAGCAACATGTGTTTGAGGGAACTCTGCACTGGAGCGGCGGCAGCCACGAGGACGCACAGGGCAAGCTGAAGCTGGCGCGGTCCTTCGTCCTCCGGTTCAAGGACAAGCCGTCGATCGAAGGCTCGTCACCCGTCATCTTCAGCGGCGACGACACGCGCCACAACCCCGAAACGCTGATGGTCGCTTCCGTAATGTCGTGCCACCACCTGACGTATCTCGCGGTCTGCGAGCGAGCCAATATCAAGGTGCTCGAATACAACGACAGCGCCACGGGTACGCTGGCCGTCAGAGACGGCAAGATGCGCATGGTCGAGATCGTCCTCTGGCCGCAGGTGCGAATCGCGAATGCCGCGCAGCTGGAGCAGGCGCGCGAACTGCACGCCAAGGCCCACGCGAACTGCTTCATGTCGAACTCGGTGAATTTCGAGATTAAAGTGCAACCGACGGTGACCGCATGACGGATCGGCTGAAGATCGGCACGCGCGAGTATCGGTTCGCGGCTGCTCATCGGTACCGGCAAGTACCGCGACTTCGAACAGACGCGCGTCGCCGTCGAGGCGAGCGGCGCCGAGATCGTGACGGTCGCGATACGCCGCACCAACATCGGCCAGACCGCGGGCGAGCCCAGCCTGCTCGATGTGATTGCGCCGTCGAAGTACACGCTGCTGCCGAACAGCGCCGGCTGCTACACGGCCGAGGATGCGGTACGCACGCTGCGGCTGGCGCGTGAACTGCTCGATGGCCATGCGCTGACCAAGCTCGAGGTGCTGGGCGATCCGCAGTCGCTGTACCCCAACATGCCCGAGACGATCAAGGCCGCCGAGACGCTGGTGAAGGAAGGCTTCGAGGTCATGGTCTACTGCAGCGATGATCCGATCCAGGCCAAGGTACTGGAGTCGATCGGTTGCGTGGCCGTCATGCCGCTGGCGTCGCTGATCGGTTCCGGCATGGGGATCCTCAATCCCTGGAACATCCAGCTGATCCTCGAGCGCGCAGGTGTACCGGTGATCGTCGACGCCGGCGTCGGCACGGCAAGCGACGCCGCGATCGCGATGGAACTCGGCTGCGCCGGCGTGTTGATGAACACCGCGGTCGCGCAGGCGAAGGACCCGGTACTGATGGCGAGCGCGATGAAAAAAGCGGTCGAGGCCGGCCGCGAGGCCTACCGTGCCGGCCGGATGCCCAAGCGTCTCTACAGTGGCACGCCGTCGTCTCCAACGGCAGGCGTTATCGCGCCGACCCAACGCGGCGCGTGAACACCGAGGTTCCCTCCCCGCCGGGCCCGATGGCAGCGGCCGACGACGAGGCGGCCGGACCGCGCTTCCGCCATATCCGCAGCTTCGCGCTACGCCGCGGCCATGTGACACAGGGACAGCGGCGCGCCTTCGAGGAACTGCTGCCGCGCTTCGGCGTTGCCTACAGCCCGGCGCCGCTCGACCCGGCCGCTCTGTTCGGACGCAGTGCGCCGACGGTGCTCGAGATCGGCTTCGGCATGGGCGAGACGACGGCCGCGATCGCTGCGGCGCGGCCGGATGTCAATTTTCTTGGCGTCGAAGTGTTCCTCGCCGGCGTCGGCGCGCTGCTCAAGCGCATCGGCGAGCAGCACCTCGAAAATATCCGCATCGTTCATCACGACGCCGTCGAGGTCGTGCGCGAAATTCTGGCGCCGCAGTCGCTCGCTGGCGTGCACATCTACTTTCCGGACCCGTGGCAGAAGAAGCGCCATCACAAGCGCCGCCTGATTGCGCAGCCCTTCGTCAGCCTGCTGGCGAGCCGCATGGCGCCCGGCGGCTACCTGCATTGCGCGACCGACTGGGAAGACTACGCGCAGCAGATGCTGGCCGTGCTCTCCGACGAGCCGCAACTCGCAAACGCCCATTCCGCGTTCGCGCCGGACCGTCGCAATCCGATCGCCGAACGCCCGACGACGAAATTCCATGCCCGCGGCGAGCGCCTGGGGCACGGCACGTGGGACCTCATGTTCATGCGCCGCTGAGCCGCGGCGGAGATCTAACCGCGATCCAGAGTGGCGCGGTCGCCCTCACCCGGCAGTTGCGGCCGGTCGCGGTCCCGCGGGACCAGGCAAAGAAACCCCAGGGGACTGTCTGGCGCGGCGTTAAATCGGTGCCACACGAGCGGATCGACGGTGACGAGGTCGCGCTCGCCGATCGCCTGGGTGTCGGCACCGATCCTGACGGTGCCGCGACCGCGCAGGATCAGCACGGCGTGCGTGTGCTGATGCCGTTCCAGCGTCGAGTAGCCGCCCGGCGCAATCTCGAAATAGCGCAACTGTGCCGCCTGGTCGGGCTGCTCGAACAGCACCTGCCGCGTGATGTCCTTGAAAGGCGCGCTGCCCTCCTCCTTGTAGCGCAGCCGCTCAACGGCGTCCCACCGGTAGCTACCGTCGGCATCCGGTACAAAGCGGCGTATGGAACTCATGTTGCCCCCTCGCCCTGCGGGCGGTCCCCCCGCGGGGGACGCGAGCACCTTCGGAGCGGCCGTGCGGTGCTCATGCCGCCACCTCGCTGGCGGCGGCGACCGCCTCGACGAATGCACGGCTGCGCGACGCCAGTTGTTCGCGTGCCATGAGCAGCGACCCGCCGATCAGCAACATTGCGTCGCGCCCATAGTCGCCAACCAGCTCGGACACGCGCTCGACCGACATCCCGCCCGCCGGCACCGGCAGCGCTGCCTTCAGGCCGTGCGTCGGTGCGCGCAGCCTGTCGGCAATTGCGGCACAGGCCTGTCGCGTGTAACTGAATCGTCCGCCGTGGTTGGGAAAGATCGAAGCATCCGCACCGAACAACCGGACCAGCGTGCCGAGCAAGGCCGCGGGCGCGATCTGATTGCCGGCGAGCGCCGGATGCGCAAGGAAGACCAGATCCGGAAACTCGCGGCGCAGGTCGTGGAAATTGGACACGCCGGCCACCATCGGCGCCACGAGCACGATGGCAACACCATGCGCCTGCGCGTAGCGGATCTGATCGCGCATGGCATCGAGACTGCCGGAGATTGCCGGTGCATACAGCGTGCGCGTCGGCCGGTCTCGGCTGGCCGCCTCGACCTCCCGCTGGCACGCGGCGACGCGTTCCCTGAACGAGGCCCGGGCGTCGGCCGCCCAGCCGTGGTCGTCCTTGATGACATCCACGCCGGCCTCGCAGAACACACGCGTCATGCGTGCCAGATCTTCGACCGTCGAGCCGATCGGCTTCAGCGCCGTGCAGCTCAACGCGCGTCCGCTCACGCCCGTCAGGCGCCGGATGCCGTCGATGCCCAGGCACGGCCCGCCAAAGTGCCTGCTCAATTGCGCAGGCACGTGGACATCAACGACGCCGACATCATCCAGCAGCGAACTGTTGCCGAACAACATGTTCATCAACTGGCCGGCATCGCTGCCGATGCTCTCGGCACTCAACGCCAGCCGTGCAAGGCTCGTTCCGTCCGCCTGCGACTCGACGGATTCGACCCGGGCCACCACATCGCGCAGCACGCGGCCGTCGGTCACGGCCTCGATCGGCATCTCGACGCTTTGTTCGAGCGCCAGCGCCTCGGCACGACGCGCCGCCTCGGCCCCCACGCCGCGCAGACGATAGACAACGCGCAGTGCTTCCATGGTCATGCCGGCATTCTACAAACCACTCCTTTGAAGCGCGGGCACCGCGCTGGGGCGCGTCCGAAGTTGGCGTGGCGGCGGCAAATCAGCGTCGAAAACGTCGCCGAGAAGAAGCTCACCGACGCCTTCGACGAGATGCGGGCGCGCCGCCACATGTGTTTCAAAGGCCCCCAGGCATAACGTTGATGAATGCGACGCTCGAGGAGCAGAAGAAGGTGCGCCATTCCGTCGCAGCCCCGATGCGCCGAGCCGCCTTGGGGTATCGTTCGCCGCCGCGGACCGGGCGCCCTGCAAAAGTCGCCGCCGCATGACAATCCAGGGAGGTGGGAATGAAGCTGACTAACAAGCTGGCTGCCGAGTTCGTGGGAACGTTCTGGCTCGTGCTCGGTGGCTGCGGTAGCGCCGTGCTCGCGGCGGCTTTCCCGCAGGTGGGCATTGGGCTGCTAGGCGTTTCCCTGGCCTTCGGCCTGACCGTGCTGACGATGGCCTTCGCGGTCGGTCACGTCTCCGGAGGGCACTTCAACCCGGCCGTTTCGCTCGGGCTGCTGGTGGGCGGCCGCTTTGCAGCGAAGGAATTCGTCCCTTACGTCATTGCCCAGGTCGCCGGGGCGATCGTCGCCGCCGCGGTGCTCTACATGATCGCCAGCGGCAAGGCCGGCTTCGATCTGGCCGCCAGTGGCCTCGCCTCCAACGGCTACGGCGAGCATTCGCCCGGGAAGTACTCGCTGGCGGCCGGATTCGTCACGGAAGTCGTGATGACGTTCATGTTCCTGATCATCATCCTCGGCGCCACGGACGGGCGGGCGCCGAAGGGGTTCGCTCCGATTGCAATCGGACTCGCGCTGACGCTGATCCACCTCATCAGCATTCCCGTGACCAACACCTCGGTCAACCCCGCGCGCAGCACCGGCCCGGCACTGATCGTGGGCGGCTGGGCACTGCAGCAGCTGTGGCTGTTCTGGGTCGCGCCGCTGATCGGGGCGGCGCTCGCGGGCGTCGCCTACCGGGTCATCGCGGCCGAACCGCGCAGCCCGGCGTAGGCAGGGGAACCATCACGGGTTGGGCGAGCGCAGGCGTTCGGCCTACGACTGCGCTCGCCTCCCGCTTTCAGCCTGAAGATGCAAGCATCGTCAGCGGCCAGGCAAGCCCGACCTGACGCCACTCTCCAGTAAAGCCTGCGCGCAGTCCACCCCTCTGTTGCGTGGGCGTCACATCCCTTCGGGGGATTCCGCAGGCTCGTCCGCATACACGGCACGTTCGGACGCCCAGTTACGCAGTGCGTCGATGCGCTCCGCCATGATCACCGACAACGGCCGGGTGCTCTCGAGCTCGGCCAGGATGTCGCTGGACGCCAGAGCATCGCCGCGTGCCCGTGCCTCGAACGAGGCCGAAACGATCGCCTGCTCGATCTCGGCGCCCGAAAAGGCTTCGGACAGGCGCGCGAAGCCTGCAACATCGAACTTCTCCGGATCGTGATGCCGTTTCCTGAGGTGGATGCGGGCGATCTGCTCGCGCGCCTGCGGGCCCGGAAAGTCGACGAAGAAGATCTCGTCGAAGCGGCCCTTGCGCACCAGTTCGGGCGGCAGCTGCGAGATGTCATTCGCGGTCGCCACCATGAACACCGGCTCCTTGCGCTCGGCCATCCACGTCAGCAGCGCGCCCAGCACGCGCCGCGACACGCCGCCGTCGCCTTCGCCGCTGTCGGTCGAGAGGCCCTTTTCGATCTCGTCGATCCACAGCACGCAGGGCGACATGCTCTCGGCCGCGGCAAACGCGTTGCGCAGGTTGCGTTCGGTCTCGCCGTAGTACTTGTTGTAGAGCGCGCCGAAGTCCATGCGCATCAGCGGCACGCCCCACTCTCCTGCCACGGCGCGCGCGGCCAGGCTCTTGCCGCCGCCCTGCACGCCGAGCAGCACGATGCCCTTGGGCCGGTCGACATCGTCGCCGCCCGCCAGGAATGGACTGCGGCGCAGCCCGATCCAGTGCTTGAGCCGCGCCAGCCCGCCGACGTCATCGAAACGGACCTTGCTTTCCTCGTAGGCCAGCGTGCCGGCGCCGCCGAGCGCCTCGTACTTGGTCGCGAGCACGCGTCGCACGTCGTCGCTGCTGATCGCGCCGTCGTCGCGCAGCGCCTGCCGCACCAGCCGGCGCACGTCGTCCTGTTCCATGCCCAGCAGATGCATGATCAGCATCTCCAGCGCCTGCCGGTCGCCACGCGGCTTCTCGCCTGACTGCGATTCATAGCGCCGCGCTTCCTCGGTGACGATCGCGCGGATGTCGTCGCGGTTGGGCAGGCGCGGATGAAAGTGCGCCGACAGCCGCAGCAGTTCCGACGGCATTTCTTCAAGGCGTGGGCTCACGAAGACCAGCGTGCGCGCGCTGCGATAGTGCGACAGCGCGATCTCGCGGATCAGGCGCATGACGACCGGGTCCTTGAAGCCGGGGTGCGCGTCGCACATCACGTACAGGCCATTTTGTGGCGTCTTGTCGATGTGCTTCAACGCGTCGAGCAGGTCGTTGGTCTGGTAGATCGCCTCCTCGCGGCCGTAGCGGCGGATGCCGTTCGTAATGCTCCAGGTCATCATCACCTGGTTCTCGAGGTTGGCGGCCTTCTGCAGCAGTTCGAGGATGCGCGGTTCCTCGTGTGACTGGATCAGGATGATCGGAAAGCGCGAGCGCAGCAGCGCACAGAGTTCCTGGCTTTCGTCGGGTCGGCTCATCCGGAGTTCCTCCTGCCGATCACAAGCAGGCGGCGAGCTTGCACCTGCGCGGCATGTCCGGCCTGCGTGCGCGGCTCGCGCTTCAGGGACATCAGGTCGTAGGCGAGCTTCAACGCGACCAGCAGGAGGGCACCCAGCACAGGCGCGTGCAGCGACATCACCAGGAAGCCGCCGGCGATCAGCGTGACGTGCAGGACCACGATGCGTCCGTACGGCGCGCCCATCAGTTCCTTCAGCGGTGTCGGCACCTCGCGCGTCTCGATCGACCAGCGAACGAACGCGGCAACCTGCACCGCCACGATGGCGAGCATCGCCAGCCAGCCATCGCGGTCGGTGACGAGCCGTCCGAGCATGTGTTGCAGCGGTCCCAGCAGTCCGCCATTCATCGCCTCGCGACCGAGCTCGGACGTACCGAACAGCATGACCACGAACACGCCATGCACGGCCGTGAACAACCCGTAGTGCAGCGTGAAGAAGGCAGACAGTGCGCAGGCGCCGACGAGTCCGACCAGGCCCAGGCGGATACCGGTCACCAGCATGCGCAGCACGTTGAAGCCGCCGATGACGACGTTCTCGAACCAGAAGAGCGCCATCACGATGAACACCGGCCAGTCGAGGACGAGGACGCCGTAAGCGATGATCGCGGCACTGACAATGGCCAGTGCCGCATCGGCACCGGACCCTGGCCGCGGCGCGCGCTCCGGCGCCATGTCGGTCAGTGCGTCCAGTCGACCCACCCGCGCCACGCCGTCAGCAGGACGACCGCACCAAAGGCGATCCGGTACCAGCCGAAGACGCTGAAGTCATGCGTCGAGATGAAGCGGATCAGCCAGCGGATGCAGAGCCACGCCGACACGAACGAGAACACGGTTCCGACCGCGAACAGCGGCACGTCCGCCGCCCCGAATGCCTCGCGCTGTTTCCACACCGAATAGACGCCGGCACCGATCAGGGTCGGGATCGCCAGATAGAAACTGAACTCGGTCGCCGCCTTGCGCGAAAGTCCGAGAATCATGCCGCCGATGATCGTCGCGCCGGAGCGGCTGGTCCCGGGGATCAGGGCCAGGCACTGCATCAGGCCGACCTTCAATGCGTCGAGCGGGGTCATGTCGTCGACGGTTTCCACCCGCGCATGGCGCTGGCCGAGCAGGTCACGCTCGCCATAAAGACGCTTGTGGCGTGCTTCCGCCCACAGGATGATGAGGCCGCCGACGACGAACGCGATCGCCACCGGAACCGGATGAAACAGGTGCTGCTTGATCACCTTGCCCAGCAGCAGTCCGAACACCACGGCCGGCGCGAAGGCAACCACGACGTTCAGCGCAAAGCGCTGCGCGTCCGGTCGGTGGCGATTCCGATGACCGTGGCCGTCAGTCGCTGGCGGTATTCCCATATCACCGCGAGCATCGCGCCGGTCTGGATTGCGATCTCGAAGGTCGCCACCGTCTCGCCCCGGAATCCCAGCAGCGAGCTGGCGATGATCAGGTGCCCGGTCGAGGAGATCGGCAGGAATTCGGTCAGCCCCTCGACGATTCCGAGAATGGCGGCCTTGAGCAGCAGTATGAGATCCACGAGTAGTTTCCGCTTTCACTTCGGCGTCAGGTCGACGCGCAGCCCGAACGTACCGAGCGAGATTCCGGTTGCCTGGTAGACGACTCCGTCGCGGTTCAGCTCCTCGGGCCGGAACTGGAGCAACGGAATGGTGCCCAGCGACTCTCCGCCCTGCGCCATCTGCCGGTTGTCGAGATTGACGAACGGGATCGATGGCAGGCGAATTTCTTCGACCCGTACGTCCGCCAGGTCGATGCCATTTTTCTGCGCATTGAGCACCGGGGCCCCCGACAGCGAGACCCGGAGCGACAGCGGCAGGCCCAGCGGAGTCTCCCTGGGCTTGGCGGTCCATGCCAGTTCTATCCGCTGTGCCGTAGTCTGGAATCCGACGTCCGGCCCGCTGATGCTGAGGCTGCCCAGGCCCTTGAGTACTTTCTTCAGGTCGACCTGCTCGCGGTCGACGAAGGCACGCTCGCTGATCTCGCTGCGGCTCAGCGTGATCGCCGGCTCGAGTGCGGCGCAGCCCACCAGCACGAGCGCCGCACCGATGGTGCCCAACCGCTTCATCCATTCTCCATGCGCGTTGCGCCAAAGCCGAGCGCCGGTTCCCGGCGCGGCGCGCCATCTTAACGATGTCAGGATGCACGGCCAGTTGCGTGGCGCCGGTCAGGCCACCGACGCTTCGAGCGCGACTCCGGAGCGCTCATCTGCTCGCGCACTGTCGTGTCGAGCGCGTCAGCCAGGCGCCGCGCGAGCATGCGGGCATTGGCGGCGTCGCCACCGCGTGCCGTGTGTGCCAGTGCGCTGACCACGCCGGCCTCCGACAACGGTGCGCGCGGAAGCCAGATCTCTTTCAGGCGATGGGCCTGCGCCCACAGCGCCCCGAGGTTGCCCTGCTCCGCGTTGTGGCGCAGCCGCGTGGCCGCGCGCGCGAACTCGGCCACGAGTCGAGGATCGATGTCACCCCCGTCATCGGCAGTCGGAGCGGCCACGCCAGCCAGTGCGCCGAGATCGATCGAGACGCGCGACAGATCCACGGCGTAGTGCATGCGAGCCTTGAACACCGCGCCGCGGTCGAGCGAGGTCTCCACCTTCGTCTCGACCCCCGCGACGTCGACGGTGCGGCTGTGCGAGCCCGCTGGCGGCTTCACCTTAATCTTTCCGCCAGAACCCTGCGCGCGGTTGAGTGGGCGCCCTACGTGCGTACTCTCGTCGTCGGTCATGCCGGTCGCCGCGACGTTGACCGTGAGCTCGATGCTGCGTTCATCGGTCGACAGCGCAGAAAGGTGGACGATGATTTCGCCGGTCATGGCGTGGCGCACCACGCTGTCGATCAGCTCGGTGACCACCGAGCGCAGGCGGTTCGCGTCACCGATGAGCCCCATGCCCTGCACCTCGGAGTCCTCATACCGGAAGCCCAGGCCCTTGCGCTCGGCCTTCACGACCAGGCGACGAATGACATCACCGCAGGCATCTTCCAGCGTGAACGGCGTGCCTCCGGTCGTCGCGACCGGCGCAACGTCGGTCACCGGCAACTGTTCCGCCATCGGACGGACAATGCGCCGCGATGCCAGTTCCGCCCGCAGGCGTGCCTGCAGGCGATCGGCCTGCTCACGCACGCGCTTGAGATCCGCGCGGTTCTGGCGCTGGACCGAAATATCCCGCGCCGTGGCAATCAACCCGCGCTCCTCGCCGACATGGAACTCGGCCATCGCCATCTCCACGGGGAACTGTCGCGAGCCGCAATGGACAACCAGTTCCTGCCGGCGGCCGATCGACTTGCCAGCGGCGATGTCCTGCATGAACGCCGCGTTGTCGAGTGAGCGGTGGGGCAGCGGAAACAGCAGGTCCGCCAGGTGATGGCCGACTGCCTCGGCGGCCGTGATCTTGAACTGACGCTCGGCGGCCGGGTTGAGGTCCTCCACGATGCCGTCGGCATCGAGTACGAACATGGAATCGAGCGTCGCCGCGAACATCGCCTGCCAACCCGTCGCCTGCGAATCGAATTCCTTGCGCTCCTTGGTCATCCGGCGCGCCGAGTACAGCACTTCGTCCGACAGGCGTTCAAGCTCCCGCTTGATGTTGCCGCGCTTTGTTTCTTCCGTGGTGCGATTGTCGATGCTGGCGGCCAGATCGGTCAGGCGGCGCAGTGCGATCGAGACGCCACGTGCGCGCAATTCGTAAATCATCAGGCCCAGCGCCAGGCCAAGCGAGAATCCGCTGAAGGCCGCCAGCCATAACCGCTCCCGTGAATCCGGCTGCACGTCGAGCCAGCGCACGAACGCGTGTGCCGGTTCGGGCCAGGCAACTCCGGCCGCGAATGCAATGAGTGCTGCCAGCACGAGCGGCAGGCAGCGTCTGTAGCGAAGACGGCGGGTCATGACGGCGAATTGGGCCCGTTCGGCCCGGGCGAGGCCCAGGATCGAATGCCATGCTGCCGCAGTGGCCGCCTGCCAGCGGCCGGATAAGCGCACGCCTTGGGCGGCTATTCGTAGCGCAGGGCCTCGATCGGGAGCAGGCGCGACGCCTTGCGCGCCGGATAGAAGCCGAAAAACACCCCGACGCCCGCCGAAAACCCGACGGCTAATGTGATTGCCTGAGGCGTGATGTCGGTACGCCAGTTGGCGAATTCCCCGACCGCGAACGAAGCCGCCACCCCCAGCAGGATGCCAAGTGCGCCACCGATCATCGACAAGGTGACCGCTTCCACCAGGAACTGCTTGAGGATGTCGCGGCCGCGAGCGCCGACCGCCATGCGCAGTCCGATCTCGCGCGTGCGCTCGGTGACGCTGACCAGCATGATGTTCATGATGCCGATGCCGCCGACCAGCAGCGAGACCGAGGCCACCGCGCCAAGCAGCAGCGTCAGCACGCGGCTGGCCGCTTCCTGCGCCTGCAGGATCTCGGTCAGGTTACGGATCGTGAACGGATCCTCGCCACCCGCCTGCACCTTCATGCGCTGGCGCAGCAGTTCCTTGACCTTCTCTTCGATCGCCTTCATGTCGGCGCCGTCCGCGGTCTTCACCGAGATCGTACCGACGCGGCGTTGCTTGCCCTGCGTCTGCCCCAGCACACGATTGCGCGCGGTGGAAATCGGCATCAGCACGATATCGTCCTGGTCCTGACCGAGCGCGTTCTGGCCCTTGCGCGCCAGCACGCCGATGATCGTCAGCGGCACCTTGCGCACGCGAATCACCTGGTCGACCGGATCGGTATCGCCAAACAACTGCTGCGCGGTCGTCAGCCCGATCAGCGCGACCTTGCCCGAACTCGAGACTTCGTTCGGCTCGAACTGACGCCCTGAGGCCAGCGGCCAGTCGCGCGCGATCAGGTAATCGTTGGTCGTGCCGAAATACTGCGTCGACCAGTTGGCATTGCCCGCCACCACCTGCCCCGAGCCGCGCAAGGACGGCGCCGCCACGACGACGCCTTCGACCTCGAGCGCTATTGCCTGGGCGTCCTCTTCGGTCAGCGTCTGCGCCGCGCCGGTGCCGAGCCGCACGCCGCTGGCGGTGGTCGAGCCCGGGATGATCAACATCAGGTTCGAACCGAGGTTCTTCAGCTGATCGCGCACCCGCTCCTGTGCCCCGCCACCGATCGCCAGCATTGCGATGACGGCGGCGACGCCGATGATCATGCCGAGCATCGTCAGCGACGAGCGCAACTTGTTAACACGCAGAGCCTTTAGCGCGACACGCAGCACCATCATCGCGTTCATGCCGCCGTCTCCACATCGCGCTGCAGTCGCTCGAGCTCGGCGGACGCGGATCGCGACTCCTGGGTCACATCGCTCACGACTTTGCCGTCGCGGAACGACACCACGCGCGAGGCGAAGGCCGCCATGTCGTTCTCGTGCGTCACCAGGATGATCGTCATCCCGCCGGCGTTCAGTTGCTGCAGCAGGGCCATGATTTCAACGCTGGTGCGCGAATCCAGCGCGCCCGTCGGCTCGTCGGCCAGGATCAGCGCAGGGTTGTTCACCAGCGCGCGCGCGATGGCAACGCGCTGCTGCTGGCCGCCGGACAACTGCGACGGCTGATGATCGGCGCGTGCTCCGAGCCCGACCTGCGTGAGCTTTTCCTTCGCGCGCGCGTGGCGGTCCGCGATCGGAACGTCGGCGTACATCAGCGGCAGCTCGACATTCTCCAGCGCGCTGGTACGCGCGAGGAGGTTGAACTGCTGAAACACGAAACCGATGCGCCTATTGCGCACGGCCGCCAGCGCGTCGGAGTCCATGCGCGCGACATCATCGCCGGCGAGCCAGTAGTTGCCGGAGGTCGGCCGGTCCAGACACCCGACCATGTTCATGAAGGTCGATTTGCCCGAGCCCGAAGGCCCCATCACCGCGACGAACTCGCCGGCCCCGATCGCCAGCGTGACGCCGGCCAGCGCGTGCACGACGGTGTCGCCCAGGGCGTAGTCCTTGGTCAGTTGCTCGACGCGGATCAGCGGTTCGGTCATCGTCGCGATTGCGGTGTCAGAAGAACATCCGCGGTGGCGCGCCCTTCTGTGCCGGCGTCGCTGTCGTCCCGCCCTGCTGGCCGACGATCACCTCGAGTCCTTCGGTGATGGCGTCGCCGCTGATCTCCGTCGTCGCGCCGTCGGAGAGACCGACGCGAACCTCGAGCGCGCGCGGTTTGCCGTTGTCGAGCACCCAGACGCGCCCGCGCGTCGTCTGACCGGAACCCGTGCGCCCGGAGAACTCCGCAGCGATCTCTGCGTAGCGCGCCTTCTGCTCCGGCCGCAGCACGTCTTCGACCTTCGCGCGCAGATCGGCGCGGATCGCCGCGCCGGCCTTCGCGCGCGCTTCCTCGGGCATGTCGCGCAGGCCCATGAACTTGTTGCGCATCTCGGTGAAGATCGGGTCGAGCCGTTGCTGCTGCTCGGCATCGAGCTTCAGTTCCGTCACCAGGCGTTCGCGAAACTGTGCCAGCGGGTTGCCGCCATTGTTCGCCTTGCCCGCGGCCGACTTGTCGGCCTCAGCACCCTTGGGCGCATCGGTCCCCGCCGCGGCTCCGGCGGGCCGGAACCGGAGCGCACCGTTGGGTGCCTTCAGCACGGACTCGCGCGTGTCGGTCACGATGCGGACATTCGCCGTCATGCCGGGCAGCAGTTCGCCCCGCTCGTTGTTGGCCGACACGATCGCGATGTAGGTCACCACGTTCTGTACGTTCTGCGCGGCCTTCCGCACGCTGCGCACTTCGCCGTTGAACGTCCGCCCGGGGAAAGCATCGACCGTGAACGTCACGCGCTGGCCCACACGGATGCGCCCCACGTCGGCTTCATCGATCGACGTCTCGACCTGCATGTCGCGCAGGTCCTTCGCGATAACGAAGAGTTCGGGGGCCTGCAGGGTTGCGGCGACGGTCTGCCCGACATCGACGGTGCGCTTGATGACGACCCCGTCGACCGGCGCGCGGATCTCGGTGCGCCCGAGGTCGACCTGGGCGGTCAGCAACTGGGCCGTGCGCTGCTGCACGACGGCCTGCGCGGTCCGGACTTCTGCGGCCGCCAGGTCGTAGGTCGACTGAGCCCGGTCGAGTTCCGCCGGCGAGACGAAGTTGCGCGCCACCAGTTCCTTGGTGCGCGCGAGATCGCGCTGCGTATTCGCCAGCGACACTTGCGCCCGGTTGAGCGCGGAACGGCCGGCCTCGAGATCCGCTTCGGCCTGCCGCACCCGATACGTGAAGGTTTCGGGATCGATGCGGGCGATCAACTCGCCCTTCTTGACCTGCGAGTTGAAATCGACGAACAGTTCCTTGATCTGGCCCGAGACTTGAGTTCCGACCTGCACCGACGTGACCGGGTTCAGCGTCCCGGTGGATGACACCGTTGCGGTGATCGGCCCCTTTTCGACCTTTGCGACGCGGTAGTTCGGCGCGCCGTCGCCCTGGCGGCTGAAGTACCAGGCGGCCACGCCCAGCACCACGAGCAGCGGCAGGATCCAGAGCAGATGGCGGGGTCGGCCGAGCACGTTGAGCTTCATTGCGGAGAGCAAATGGGGTTGGAAGTACCGCGCCGGTCGCCGGCGCACGTCAATGAGTGGGATAACGCTGGCAAGCACTGCATTCTACGGATCGATTGAAGCGGAGCCGTGTTGCGGGATGTTTGCTGAATCGACGGCCGGATCCAGCCGCGACCGCCACGAAGTCGCGACGCCAGCGGGTAGGATCACGTCCGCACGAAATGATTCAGGGCGTCAAGGTAAGCAGACGTAACAGCGCCCGGTGCAGCGGGCGCCGACTGCACGCTTCAGCGCTCGTCCGCGGACGCGCCGCGTTCGAGCGTCTCGATCCGCGCGCGCAGGGTGGCGACCTCGTCCGCGAGGCGCGCGACTTCGGTCCGCAACGCGTTGAGATCACCCGCACCCGCACCGCTCTCGGTCGGGACAGGTGTAGGCGAACTCGCGAATTCCACCGGTCCCGAAAGCAGCTGAGCCCAGCGCTGCTCGCGCGCGCCCGGACTACGCGGCAGCAGCACGACCAGTGGTCCGCCGGCGTCGGACGCGCGTTGCGCGAGTTGCTCGAGGTAGCCCTCGACCGAGCTGACGTCGGCAAACCGGTGCAGTCGTTCGCTCGCCGCGCGCAGTTCTGCCGCCGTCTGCGGCCCGCGCAGCCACAGCGCAGCCAGCAGCGCGACGGCCTCGGTCGGGACCTTCAGCACGCGTTGCACGTTCTGCGAGTAGCGCATCACGCGCGAGCCGCTCGATTCGATGACCAGCGAAAGCGGCCGCAGGCGATCGACGGCCGCCTGAATATCGGAGTCGGTCGCCGCAAGTACCGGATCGCGATTGTTCTTCTGGTTGCAGCCGGCGGTCAGCGCGTTGAGCGACAGCGGGTAGGTGTCCGGAACCGTGGCTTCTTTCTCAATGAGCACGCCGAGGACGCGGCACTCGATCAAGGTCAGGAGCGGCAGCGTCATCCTCGCACCTCGGCCTGCGCCACGGAGGTAGTCACCGGCGCTGCGCGCTGCAGCCAGTGCCCGAGCCAGGTCCGCGGTCGTTCGACCCCGGTGCGTACGTAGTCGATCGCGACGTCGTCATCGAGCAGGCGCGACTGCAGCGCCTCCGCACCCGCGGCTCCGGCAAACAGCAGGCGGTCACCCGGCTGCAGGACCGTCCCTTCGTCCGGCAGCAGCAGGTCACGCTCGCCTTGTTCCAGCAGCAGCGGCGTCGCGCGGATGCGTGCGTTGCGGTCGTCGGGGTCGGCCAGCAAGTGAGCAATCGTCAGGGCCGGATCCGCCTGTTCGATCAACGCGTGTCGAAGACCGAGGCGGCCGGGATCACAGCCGATCAGCCAGATGTGAGGCACGGCATTGCCCACCACGTCCCGGATTCGCTGGCAGACGCCGAGGGCCCACGCATCCGGCTCTTCACGTGCACGCAGCAGAAAGCGGTTCAGCCTCGGCGTCGTCAACAGTTGCAGGCATTCGTGTGTCATGAGGTCCGACTGGACGTAGCGCATCTGGGCACGTGCGGCGTCGATCAGCCTGCGGTTTGTCGCCAGGTTCTGGCGGATCACGACGAAGAGCTCTGGCTTCAGCCGCCGCGCCGCCATCACGATTGCCAGGTTGCTCACGTCGTTGTCAGTGCCGGCGACCAGCCCGCACGCGGTCTCGATGCCCGCGCTCTTCAATGCATCCGCCGCGAGGCCGGTGCCGACGATCCCGTCTTGGTCGCGTCGGGCGGGATCGAGATCGATGACCTTCCAGGTGAGACCCGCCTGCTCCATGCGCTCGCGCAATGCCGTCCCGAAGCGGCCGTGACCCGCCAGGACCCAATGCCCGCGCGGCACCTCGATCAAGGGCGGGGGCTCGGCGTCGGGCACGCCGGTGAGCCATTCCTCAAGCCGCAGTGAGTCGGGCTTGTCCAGTGCCAGCCCGAAATTGAAGGCGAAGGTCTCGAACGGATTGACGATGGCCACGCCGCCGAAATCCTCGAGCGCCTGTTGCGCCGTGCGCGACTTCACGCGCGCAAGCACCGGGAGTTCCGGAGCGAGGACGCGCGCTTCGATGGCGATCGTCTGCGCGGCTTCATCGTCAGCAGTCAGCACCACGATGCCCCGGCAATTGTCGCGCCGGATGCCGGCGTCCTCGAGCAGATCCGGGGAACGGGCATCGCCGACTATGCCGACCGCCGGCTGCGCATGGTCGCGAACCAGCAGTGAGCGCAGGCGCTCCGCATTCGCGTCGATCACCACCGTGGCGTACCCAAGCCGGTCGAGCGCAGCCGCCAGTCGCTGCCCGCTCTGGCCATGGCCGCAGATGATGAAGAAGCGGTCGACCAGCCGGCGCACCCCGGCCTGAAAGCGGCTAAGTTCCAGCGCCGCCCGGAACGCTGGTTGCTTAGTCAGCGCGAAGATCGCACCGAGTGCATAGGCCCAGGCGATTACCGTGAGGTAGATGCTGAAGGTCATCCACAAACGCTGCGCGTACGAGTACGGATACGGCACCTCACCAAAGCCGATCGTCGTCGCCGTGTAGCTCATGACATAGAAGGCGTCGAACAGACTCAGATGCCAGGGCCGACCCTCGGGATCGGTGCCGGGCATCAGTGTCAGCCCGAACACGGCGATCGAGTAGGCAGCGATCACCACGACCAGCGGCACACGCATCCGCCGCAGGATCATCAGCTGAATGTCGCTCATTGCCCCGCCTCTTTTCGGGCCGCGGCCCGCTTCAGCGCGCGCGCCGCAGCGTTTCGCCGATCAGCAGCGTGACCGAGATGAAATTGGCCACCAGCGCGCCGCCCGAAAGTGACACGACGGTCGCCATCACTTCACCCTCGGAAGGCAGGCCGGCAACGCGGGTCGCCCATATCCAGACCACAGCGGCCGCGAGCAAGTTGCAGCACGGCAACGATGCTGGTCGCGAGGTGCACGGCGCCGATGTGCGTGCGATCACCGAACTTCAGCGTCATCGCGATCAGGTTGACGACGATCGTGGCGCCAAGCTCGAAGGAATGATGCTGCGCCGGGTCGGAGATGTCGCCGATGAAGAACCCGAAGTTCAGCGTGCACGACAGGATCACGAACGCGCCGAAGATCACCTTCTCGAGATTCATCCCCTCTCCCCCGATTAGCGCAGTCCGCCGGACCTCTCAGGCCTTATGGTAAATCTCGACGCCCTTGCGCACGAACTCGACCGCCTTTTCCTCCATGCCCTTCGCGAGCGCTGCTTCGGCCGACACGCCCTGCTTCGCGGCGTAGTCGCGCACGTCCTGCGTGATCTTCATGCTGCAGAAGTGCGGGCCGCACATCGAGCAGAAGTGCGCGGTCTTCATCGCGTCCTTGCGGCAGTGTCTCGTCGTGGAAGTCCTTGGCGGTGTCGGGGTCGAGTCCGAGGTTGAACTGATCTTCCCAGCGGAACTCGAAACGCGCCTTGGACAGCGCGTTGTCGCGCAGCTGTGCACCCGGATGGCCCTTGGCGAGATCGGCAGCATGCGCGGCGATCTTGTAGGCCATGATGCCGTCCTTGACGTCCTTCTTGTTCGGCAGGCCGAGGTGTTCCTTGGGCGTGACGTAGCAGAGCATCGCGGTGCCGTACCAGCCGATCATCGCCGCGCCGATGGCGCTGGTGATGTGGTCGTAGCCCGGCGCGATGTCGGTGGTCAGCGGTCCCAGCGTGTAGAACGGCGCCTCGTGGCATAGCCGCAGCTGCTCGTCCATGTTGTGCTTGATCATGTGCATCGGCACATGGCCCGGCCCTTCGATCATCACCTGCACGTCGTGCTTCCAGGCGACCTGCGTGAGCTCGCCGAGCGTGGCGAGCTCGGCCATCTGCGCTTCGTCGTTGGCGTCGTAGATCGAGCCGGGCCGCAGGCCGTCGCCGAGCGAAAAGGCAACGTCGTAGGCTTTCATCAGCTCGCACATCTCTTCGAAGTGCGTGTAGAGAAAACTCTCCTGGTGGTGCGACAGGCACC
Source organism: uncultured beta proteobacterium (assembly GCA_963810985.1). GTDB lineage: Bacteria > Pseudomonadota > Gammaproteobacteria > Burkholderiales > Burkholderiaceae_F > JALORV01. Next base: position 92,341 of record CAWEPP010000016.1, on the reverse strand, counting down.
ACTTGGCCATGATCGAGCCGCCGCGCGAGACGATGCCGGTCATGCGCTTCGCCGTCATCGGGATGTACGGCAGCCGCACACCGGCGTGAATCGTGAAGTAATCCACGCCCTGCTCGGCCTGCTCGACCAGCGTGTCGCGGAAGATCTCCCAGGTCAGTTCCTCGGCCTTGCCGTCGACCTTCTCCAGCGCCTGGTAGATCGGCACGGTGCCGATCGGCACCGGGCGAATTGCGCAGGATCCACTCGCGCGTCTCGTGGATGTGCTTGCCGGTGGAAAGATCCATCACGGTGTCGGCACCCCAGCGGATCGCCCACGTCATCTTCTCGACTTCCTCGCCGATCGAACTCGTCACCGCCGAGTTGCCGATGTTGGCGTTGATCTTCACCAGGAAATTGCGGCCGATGATCATCGGCTCGGTTTCCGGGTGATTGATGTTGGCCGGGATGATCGCGCGGCCGCGCGCCACCTCGTCGCGCACGAACTCGGGCGTGATCAGCTTCGGCAGGTTCGCGCCGAAGTTCATGCCCGGGATGCTGGCGCTTGCAGCATCTCGGAGAACTGCTCGCGCGCGCTGGTTCTCGCGAATGGCGATGAACTCCATCTCCGGCGTGACGATGCCACGCCGCGCGTAGTGCATCTGCGTGACGTTCGCACCCGCGCACGCCCGGCGCGGGCTGCGATGCAGGTTGAAGCGCAGCTCGGTCAGCTTGGGATCGGCCAGGCGCTCGACACCGAAACGCGAGCTAGGCCCACCGAGGTCTTCGGTATCGCGGCGCTCGGCGATCCAGGAGGACGCAGCGGCTCGAGGCCGGACCGAATGTCGATCCTGACCGTCGGGTCGGTGTACGGCCCGGACGTGTCGTACACCGCGAGCGACGGGTTGCGCTCGACCTGGCCTGGCGCACCGTATAGCGGCGTGTCCGACTGCGAGATCTCGCGCATCGGCACGCGGATGTCGGGCCGCGAACCCTGGACGTAGATCTTGTGCGACTTCGGCAGCGGCTGGACCGCGGCTTCGTCCACCTGGGCGGTGGCAGCCATGAACTTGGGATTGGCGTTCATGAATCACTCCTCGCGTGGAGGGAGCGGCTGACGACGCCGCGTTTTCCTCCGCCGGTATTAACCGGATCAGGTTCCGGGGACTCTCTCAACCGCAACTCTCGGCGGTACCCCCAACGCAGAGGCCATCGTAGCCCAAGCCGGGAGCGACGTGGCGGCTCAGTGCCGGCCGCCCAGTCCGAGGTAGCTCTCGATGACGCGGGGGTCGTTGGCCAGTGCGCTCGCCGGTCCGTCCAGCACAGCTTCGCCCGTCTCGAGCACATAGGCGTAGTCGGCGATCTGCAGTGCCGCGCGCGCGTTCTGCTCCACCAGCAGGATCGAAACACCGCGCCGCTTCAGCTCGACGATGATGTGGAAGATCTCGCGCACGATGCGCGGCGCCAGTCCCAGCGACGGCTCATCGAGCATCAGCAGCCGTGGCTTCGCCATCAGCGCCCGGCCGACCGCGAGCATCTGGCGCTCGCCGCCCGACAGCGTGCCGGCCAGTTGCGTGCGGCGCTCCTGCAGGCGCGGGAAGAGCGCGTACACCTCGGCCATCGTCGCGGCGTGATCGCGCTCGCCGGACCGATAGCGCTGGAATGCACCAAGCAGCAGGTTGTCCTCGACCGACATCTCGCCGAACAGTTCGCGCTTTTCCGGCACCAGCGTCATGCCGCGCGCCACCATCGATTCGACCGACGCCTGCGGCTCGACCACGCCGCCAAAGCGGACGACGCCGCGCGCCGTCCCGTTGGCCGGCAGCGCGCCCATGATTGCGGCGAGCAGCGTGGTCTTGCCAGCGCCGTTCGGTCCGATCACGGTGACGATCTGGCCCACGCCGACGTCGAGATTGGCATTCGTCACCGCTTCGACCTTGCCGTAGGCCACGGACAGGTCGCGCACTTCGAGGACGTGTTCGATGGTCATGAGATGCGGCTGCTTCGCGTGCTCCCTCCCCTCGAGGGGAGGGCTGGGGAGGGGGGAGCCCAATAGGCGCCCGAGCGGGCAAAGCGCGCAGCGCTTAGGCCGCTCATGCCGCCTGCTTCTCATCGATGCCGCCGAGGTAGGCCTCGAGCACGCGCGGGTCGCGCTGCACCTGCTCCGGCAGGCCTTCCGCGATCTTCTGGCCGAAGTCCATCACGGTCACCCGATCGACCAGGCCCATCACGAAGTCCATGTCGTGCTCGACCAGCAGGATCGACAGGCCCTCGCCCTTGAGCTTGCGCAGCAACTCCGCCAGCGCGCGTTTCTCCAGGTAGCGCAGTCCGGCGGCCGGTTCATCGAGCAGCAGCAGGCAGGGGTCCGAGCACAGCGCGCGGGCGATTTCGAGGATGCGCTGCTTGCCGAGCGGCAGCGAACCGGCGGCATCGAACATGTGATCGGCGAGGCCGACGCGCTCGATCTGTCGCGCGGCCTCGGCGAGCAGGCGTGCCTCGTCGCGCCGGTCGAGCCGCCAGGCACCACCGAAAACCCCGGCCAGCAGCCCCGGGTACTCGCGGCGATGCGCACCGATCGCGACGTTGTCGACCACCGTCATCTGCGGCAGCAGGCGCACATGCTGGAAGGTGCGCGATAAGCCCAGCCTGGCAATCTCGCGCGACGAGCGACCGGCGACGTCCCGGCCTCGGAAACGGAAAGCGCCGGCCGTCGCGTCGAGCACGCCGGAAATGAGGTTGAACATCGTGCTCTTGCCGGCACCATTCGGCCCGATCAGCGCAACGATCTCGCCGGCCTTCACCTGCAGGTCCATCGCGTTCACGGCGACCAGTCCGCCGAAGCGCTTGGTCGCGCCTTGCACCTCGAGCAACGGCTCGCCTGGCCGCCGGCACCGGACGTCGCGCCAGCGGCGGCACCTCGGGGGCGATGACCCGGCGCGCCTTGCGCAGCGGGAAACGCCTCGCGATGACCGGCCACAGGCCGTCGGGCGCGCGCTGCAGGATGACGATCATCAGGATGCCGAAGACGATGACCTCGAAGTTGCCGGCCTGTCCGATGATCTGCGGCAGATCATGTCCTGCAGCCACGTCTTGGACACCGTGATCACCGCGGCGCCGAGCAGCGCACCCCAGACATAGCCGGCGCCACCGATCACCGCCATGAACAGGTACTCGATGCCCATGGGCAGTGAAAACGGCGTCGGGTTCACGAAGCGCTGCATGTGGGCGTAGAGCCAGCCGGACGCGCAGGCCATCAATGCCGCCAGCACGAACGCCACCATGCGCGAGGCCGAGGTGTTCACGCCCATCGACTCGGCCATCACCATGCCGCCCTTGAGGGCGCGGATCGCGCGGCCCTCGCGCGAGTCGAGCAGGTTGCGCGAGGTGAAGATGCCGGCCAGCAGGAAGGCCCAGATCAGGTAGTAGATCTGGCGCCCGCTTTCGAGTTTCCAGCCGAAGATGGCAATCGGCGGCACGCCGGAGAGCCCGGTGTAGCCGCCGAGCGTTTCGGACGTGCCGAACAGAAACGCCAGGCTGATGCCCCAGGCGATCGTGCCCAGCGGCAGGTAGTGTCCCGAGAGTTTCAGTGTCAAGGAACCAAGGACTGCCGCGACCGAGAGCGTCAGCGCAAAGCCGGCGAGCAGGCCCAGCCACGGCGATGCGCCGAGCCATGCAAGCGACGACGGCAAAGCGGTGGTCGTGGAAAGCACCGCCGTGGCATAGGCGCCGAGTCCAACGAAGGCCGCCTGGCCGAACGACGTGAGTCCGCCAACGCCGGTCAACAGCACGAGGCCGAGCGCGACCAGCGCGTACAGACCGATGTAGTTGGCGAGCGTGATGGAGAACTCGGGCAGCACGGCAGGCGCAACAGCGACGACGCCGAGAAACGCCGCGACCAGCCAGGACGAGCGCAGCCCCCGCATCACTCGTCCTCCTCGACGTGATGCGTGCGCAGCGACCGCCACAGCAGCACCGGAATGATCAGCGTGAAGACGATCACTTCCTTGTAGGCGCTGGCCCAGAACGACGAATACGACTCGAGCAGTCCGACCAGCAAGGCGCCGGCCGCCGCCACCGGGTAGCTCGCCAGGCCGCCGATGATCGCGCCGACGAAGCCCTTCAGCCCCATCAGGAAGCCGCTTTCGTAATAGATCGTCGTGATCGGCGCGATCAGGATGCCGGAGAACGCGCCGATCAGCGCGCAGAGGAAGAAGGACAGCCGTCCGGCGAACTCGGTCGGGATGCCCATCAGCTTCGCGCCACGGCGATTCACGGCCGTGGCGCGCAGCGCCTTGCCGTAGATCGTGCGTTCAAACAGGAAGTAAAGCAGTGCGATGAGCCCGAGCGAGCAACCGATGACCCATAGCGACTGCGCGCTGGCAATCAGCGCCCCGAGCTGCACGTTGCCCTCGGTGAAGGGCGGCGTGCGCGAACCTTCGGCACCGAACATCAGCAGCCCCAGCCCCAGCATCACCACGTGCACCGCCACCGATACGATCAGCAGGATCAGCACCGGCGCCTCGGCCAGCGGCTCGTAGGCGAGCCGGTAGACCATCGGACCGAGCGGAACGACAATCGCGAGCGCCGCCAGGATCTGCAGCGGCATCGGCCAGGTCGTCGCCGGCAGGGCCCGCAACAGCGCCCACAGCGCGAGTGGATAGGCAAGATTCCACAGCGCGATGCCACCGAGGCGTCGCCACTGCTGAGTCCGGAACGTGGCGATCGCTTCGATCAGCGTGACCAGCGTACCGGCCACCAGCAGCAGCCAAAGTGTGCCAGGCAGTTGTCCCGCCTGCACCGCGACCAGCGTCAACGCCCCGTAGGCGAGAAACTCCCCCTGAGGGATGAAGATCACCCGCGTCACTGCGAATGCCAGCACCAATGCCAGCGCCAGCAGCGCGTAGATGGCACCGTTGGCGATGCCATCCTGCGCGAGCAGCAGAGCGATGTCGAAATTCACGGCGTCCTGTCTCTATGCCGTTGCAGCAAAAGAGCGCGATCGGGCGTCCCGATCGCGCTCCTCGCAGACCACTCAGTCGGAGCAGGTGCAACTACAGCGCCAGCGGCGCTGCATGCACCCGCAACGCTACTTCTGCAGAACCCACGCCCCGTTCTGGATCATCACCATGACCGCGGCGCGCTGATCCAGGCCCAGGTGATCGTTCGGACTCATGTTGAAGATGCCGTGCGCGCCGGCAGCATTCTTGACGCCTTCAAGTGCGTTGCGCAGCGCGACCTTGAACTCCTTGGTGCCTGGCTGCGCGGTCTTGAGCGCAACGGGAATCGCGGCCTGCAACAGAATGCCGGTATCCCAGGCGTGCGCGCCGAAGGTCGAGACACTGCCCTTGCCGTTGGCCTTCTCATAGGCGTCGATATAGGCGAGCGCAGATTTCTTCACCGGATGATCGGCCGGCAGCTGGGCCGCGACCAGCACCGGACCGGCCGGCAACAGCGTGCCTTCGCAGTCCTTGCCGCAGACACGCAGGAAGTCGTTGTTGGCCACGCCGTGCGTCTGGTAGATCTTGCCGGCATAGCCACGTTCCTTGAGCGCCTTCTGCGGCAATGCGGCCGGCGTCCCCGACCCGGCGATCAGGATTGCGTCGGGCTTCGCCGCGACCAGCTTCAGCACCTGGCCCGTGACCGAGGTGTCGTTGCGCTGGTAGCGCTCGTTGGCGACCACCTTCAGCCCGCGCGTCTCGGCGATCTTGTTGAACTCGTTCCACCAGCCTTCACCGTAGGCGTCGGCGAAGCCGATGAAGCCGACCGTCTTGACGCCGCGGTTGATCATGTCACCGACGATGACGAGCGCCATCTGCTGGTCGTTCTGCGGCGTCTTGTAGACCCAGCGCTTCTTGGCATCGACCGGCTCGACGATGCGGCTCGACGCCGCCATCGCGATCATCGGCGTCTCGGTCTCGGCGACGACGTCGATCATTGCCAGTGAGTTCGGCGAGGTGGTCGACCCCACGACCACATCGACCTTGTCCTCGGAAATCAGCTTGCGCGTGTTCTTCACCGCCGTCGTCGTATCGGACGCGTCATCGAGAACGATGTACTGCACTTTCTTGCCGCCGATGGTCTGCGGCATGAGCACGAAGGTGTTGCGCTCGGGGATGCCGAGCGACGCGGCCGGCCCGGTCGCGGACAGCGTGACGCCGACCTTGATGTCCTGCGCAAGGGCAGCGCCGGCACCTACGGCCGCCAGGATGGCCGCCAAGAGCTGGGTGGTGAACTTCATGTGTCTCCTCTTATGGGTAAACCGGCGGCGCCAGTTGAGCGGCGGCCGATTCAACGCGGTGGGGAAGCGAATAAGAACAAATTCAAACCCTTTCAACAAGCAGGGCGATTCCCTGCCCAACGCCGATACACATCGTTGCTACCGCGTAACGCCCGCCGGCGGCCGCAAGCTGGCGGGCCGCCGTCAGCACGATCCGCGCGCCCGACGCACCGAGTGGGTGCCCGATCGCAATCGCGCCACCGTTCGGGTTGACGTGGGCCGCGTCGTCCGTGAGGCCGAGCTGGCGCGTCACGGCGAGCGCCTGTGCCGCAAACGCCTCGTTGAGTTCGAACACCTGCACGTCGGCGACATTCAGTCCGTGCCGCTGAAGCAGCTTCTTCGTTGCGGGCGCCGGGCCGACGCCCATGATGCGCGGTGGCACACCCGCCGTCGCCGAACCGACGATGCGTGCGAGCGGTTTCAGTCCGTGCCGCGCCGCGGCGCGCTCACTCGCAATCAGAACCGCCACTGCGCCGTCATTGATGCCAGATGCATTGCCGGCCGTAACCGTGCCGTCGGGCTTCACCACGCCTTTCAGCTTGGCGAGTGCCTCCAGCGTGGTCTCGCGCGGATGCTCGTCTTCCTTGACGACCGTGTCGCCCTTGCGTCCGGGAATCGTGACCGGAACGATCTCGCCCGCAAAGTATCCCCGCGCCTTGGCGGCCGCGTACCGCAACTGCGAGCGCAACGCGAAGGCGTCCTGGTCGGCGCGCGCAATGCCGAACTCGGCGGCGACGTTCTCGGCGGTCTCGGGCATCGAATCGATGCCGAACTGCTGCTTGAATGCCGGGTTGATGAAGCGCCAGCCGAGCGTCGTGTCGTACACCGCGTTGGTGCGCGCGAACGCGCGAGTCAGCCTTCGGCATCACGAACGGAGCGCGCGTCATGCCTTCGACACCGCCCGCCACCATCAGCTCGGCCTCGCCAGCGCGGATCGCACGCGCGCACAGCGCCACGGCATCCATGCTCGACCCGCACAGACGGTTGATGGTCGCCGCGGGTACGGAATCCGGCAGACCCGCCAGCAGCACTGCCATGCGTGCGACGTTGCGGTTGTCCTCGCCGGCCTGATTGGCGCAGCCGTAGTAGACGTCGTCCAGTGCCGCCCAGTCCAACGCCGGCGTTGCGCGCGACCAGAGCCTTCAATGGAATCGCCGCGAGGTCGTCGGTGCGGACACTTGCCAGCGCGCCGCCGTAACGGCCGATCGGCGTTCGTACGCCGTCACACAGATAAACCTCGTTCATGGGAACACCCTCGCGCCATGCGCTCGGGATTCGCCCTTGGGGCAGCCCGGCGTGCTCATTGGACCACCCTCGCGCCACGCGCTCGGGATTCGCCCTTGGGGCGGCCCGGCGTGCTCATGCGCTCGCTTTCAGGTTCATTGCCGACCGTGTTCGTGGACGTCGTGTCGGCGACGCCGGCCATGCCGGCGGCCGGACCCGGCCCAGCCCGCCGATGAAGAGATCCGACACCACCGGAGCGAGGTCCTCGTGCTTCAGCGTTCCGTCGGCGCGCAGCCAGGTAAACGTCCAGTTCATCATGCCGAACAGGATCATCGCCAGAGGCCCGCGCCATTGTTGCTGGGCAGCCGGCGAGAGCCGCCCGATCACCTCGGCAAAGCCGTCGACCACGTCGCGCTGACTGGCGACGACCTTGGCACGGTGTGCGCGCGACAGATACTTCACGTCCTGCACCAGCACACGGTGCCGTGTCGCCGAGTGTTCGTACTCGGTCATGAAGCGGGCGATGAGCCTGCGCAGCTGCGCGCGCAGCCGGTAGCCGTTCCGCCTGCACCTCGCCGACGATCAGCTGCAGCCGCTCGACGTAACTCGCAGCGATGTCGTGCAGCAGATGCTCCTTGTCGCGGTAGTAGTGATAAAGCAGCGCCTTGGACACTCCGCAGACCGCGGCGATATCGGCGATCGAGGTCGAGGCGTAGCCCTTGTCGGCGAAGAGCCGCGCGGCCGCATCGCGGATCGCGCCGCGCTGCGCATCGAAGCTCGCTGCCTTGGGACGCGCCATCACTATCTCTCGTCGTAGGAGATCAGCACCCGCTCGGTCAGCGGGTACGACTGGCAGGTCAGCACATAGCCCGCCGCGACTTCATGCGGTTCGAGCGCGTAGTTCTTGGCCATCTTCACCTGGCCTTCGAGCAGCTTGCCGCGGCAGGTGCTGCACATGCCGCCCTTGCACGAATACGGCAGATCGAGACCCGCGGCGCGTCCCGCTTCGAGGATCGAATGCTGGCCGCGGTGGAAGTCGACCTCGCGCTTGACGCCGTCGATGATCAGCGTGAGCTTCGCTTCCGCCGCTTCCGCATCGTCGATCGGCGCAGTCGCTGCAGCACCCGGCACGCCAAAGCGCTCGACGTGGACATGCTCGCGGGCCAGCCCTGCCGCAAGCAGCGCCTGCTCGACCTCGTCGATCATCGAGGCCGGACCGCAGACGAACGCCTCGTCGATCGTTCCGACCGGCACCAGCGTGGCCATGAACTGCTGCACCTTGGCGGCATCGATACGACCGTTGAAGAGCTCGACGTCCTGCTCCTCGCGCGAGAAGACGTTGTAGAGGCGAAAGCGCGTCAGATAGCGGTCCTTCAGGTCTTCGAGCGCCTCGTGGAACATCACGCTCGCCTGGCGGCGGTTGCCGTAGACCAGCGTGAAGCGCGAGTGCGGCTCGCGCGCCAGCGTCGTGCGGATCGAGCGACAGCACCGGCGTGATGCCGCTGCCGGCGGCGAACGCGACGTAGTGGCGGTCCTGCTCCGGAGCCAACGGCGTGAAGAATCGCCCCTCGGGCGTCATCACGTCGATCGCGTCGCCCGACTTCAGCTTTTCGTTCACCCATACCGAAAAGCGCCCGCCCGGCACTTTCTTGACCGCGACGCGCAGTTCGCCGTCATCGCAGCCGGCGCAGATCGAGTACGAGCGACGCAGTTCCTCGCCGTCGAGGTCGGCCCTGAGCGCGAGATGCTGGCCCTGGACGAAGCGATATTCGTCGGCGAGTTCGCCGGGGATATCGAACCTGAGGCTGACACAGTCCGGCGTTTCGCGCCGGACCTCCGAGACGCGGAGTTGATGGAAGCGAGGTGACATGGGCTAAAGCGGCTTGAAGTATTCGAACGGTTCCCGGCACGTGCGGCAGCGATAAAGCGCCTTGCAGGCGGTGGCGCCGAACTGCGACAGGCGCTCGGTGTCCGCGCTTCCGCAACGCGGGCACTCCAGACGCGGCATGAAGTTGAGCGGCTGCGTCTCGCCCACACTCTGCATGCCGGGCGGGGCAATTCCATAGGCGCGCAGCTTCTCCTGCGCGGCCGGCTCGATCCAGTCGGTGGTCCACGCCGGAGCCAGTTGAGTCGTGACGCGCACCTGGGCGGCACCGGCCGCGGTCAGCGCCTCGCGGATCGAACGCTCGATCACTTCGGTCGCCGGGCAGCCGGAGTAAGTTGGCGTCACGACCACATCGACGCCGTCCGCGGCCGTCTTCACATCGCGCACGATGCCGAGTTCGGTCACCGAGATGACCGGGATCTCGGGATCGGGGACACGATTCAGGATGTCCCAGGCTTGCGCAGTCGTCAGCATCGCGCCCTACCAGGCTCCACCGGGATACGTGCGCTGCAGGTACTGCATCTCGGTCAGCAGATGGCCCATGTGCTCGGTGTGCCGGCCATGCTTGCCGCTCGAGACGAACGGCGTGCGTGTCGGCACCGTCAGCGTTGCCACTTCGAGCACCGGTCGCACGGCGGCTTCCCATGCCGACTCGAGCGCCGACCAGGCCGGTCCGATCGCGTCCGTCTCGACGGCCCTGTCCTCGACCGAATCGCTGAAGAACTCGGTGGTGTAGGGCCAGAGGTACTCGAGCGCGCTCTGCATGCGTGCGTGCGACTCGTCCGTGCCGTCGCCGAGCCGCACGGTCCAGTCCGAGGCGTGCTGCAGGTGGTAGCGCGTCTCCTTCAGGCTCTTGGCCGCGATCGCCGCCAATTCGTTGTCGCTGGAAGCGACCAGCTTCTGCCAGAGTTCGCGCTGCCAGGCCGCGACGAGAAAGTTGCGCAGGCTCGTGCGGGCAAAGTCGACGTTGGGTAGCTCGACAATCGTCAGGTTGCGGTACTGCGGCTCGGTGCGCAGGAACGCGAGCTGATCTTCGTCGCGGCCCCTGTCTTCGAGCCTGCCGACATGGCTCAGCAGCAGGCGCGCCTGCCCGATCAGGTCGAGCGCGACGTTCGTAAGCGCGATGTCTTCCTCGATGACCGGCCCATGCCCGCACCACTCCGACAGGCGCTGGCCAAGGATCAGCGACGTGTCGGCGATGCGAAGCACGTATTCGATATGGGCCGAGCCGGCCGCGGTGGTCGTGCTCATCGCCATCTCACATGTGGTTGACTTCGTCAGGAAGCTTGTAAAACGTCGGGTGCCGGTAGATCTTGTCCTCGGCCGGGTCGAACATCTCCGGCTTGGCGTCGGGGTCACTGGCGATGATGTGGTCGGCACGCACCACCCAGATGCTCACGCCCTCCAGCCGACGCGTATAGACATCGCGGGCGTTGTGCAGCGCCATCTTGGCGTCGGGCGCGTGCACGCTGCCGCAGTGCTTGTGGTCGAGGCCGTTCTTGCTCCGGATGAAGACCTCCCAAAGCGGCCATTGGCGGCTCACTTCAGTCATTTCCGTTCCTTTCGATACTTTGCCCATTCGGCCGACCCGAAGCTTCGATCGGCGCCAATGGCCGCGGGGCACTATGGGGACGCAAGGGGGCGGCTGCCCCCTTGGAACCCCTGCTCACCGGCAGTTTGCTCATTTCAGGCAGCGAGGCGGTCGCGGCGGCGCTGTTTGTCGGCGTGCGCGAGCGCGGCGTCGCGGACCCAGGCGCCGTCGTCCCAGGCCTGCACGCGGTCGGCGAGGCGGTCGCGGTTCAACGGGCCATGGCCGTTGACGACGTTCCAGAACTCGGTCCAGTCGATCGGGCCGAAGTCCCAATGCCCGCGTTCCTCGTTGAATCGCAGGTCCGGGTCGGGCAGCGTGACGCCGAGCACCTTGGCCTGCGGCACGGTGGCGTCGACGAACTTCTGGCGCAGGTCGTCGTTGCTGATGCGCTTGATGCCCCACTTGATCGAATCGCCCGAGTGCGTCGAGTCCTTGTCGTGCGGGCCGAACATCATCAGGCTCGGCCACCACCAGCGGTTCACCGCGTCCTGCACCAGCGCGCGCTGCTCGGTCGGTGCCCTTCATCATCGTCAGCAGCAGGTCGTAGCCCTGGCGCTGGTGGAACGACTCTTCCTTGCAGATGCGGATCATCGCGCGCGCGTACGGGCCGTACGAGCAACGGCACAGCGGGATCTGGTTCATGATCGCCGCGCCGTCGACCAGCCAGCCGATGACGCCGATGTCGGCCCAGTTGAGCGTCGGGTAGTTGAAGATCGACGAATACTTGGCCTTGCCCGAGTGCAGCGCGTCGACCAGGTCGTCGCGCGCGACGCCGAGCGTTTCGGCGGCCGCATACAGATACATGCCGTGGCCGCCCTCGTCCTGCACCTTGGCGAGCAGGATCGCCTTGCGCTTCAGTGTCGGCGCGCGCGTGATCCAGTTGCCCTCCGGCAGCATGCCGACGATCTCGCTGTGCGCGTGCTGGCTGATCTGACGCACCAGCGTCTTGCGGTAACCCTCGGGCATCCAGTCCTTGGCTTCGATGAATTCTCCGCGCGCGACCTTGGCGTCGAACTCGGCCTCGTATTCGGCCTCCTTGCAGCGAACGTCGGCCCGCGCGCTTGCTGCGCCTCGTCCCGCTCGGGGGACGGAATGTCCATCGCCTGCGTGTACATGCGTCTTCCTTCCTACTGACTTCGGCCGGCGGTCGATGATGCGCTTCGCCTTGCCGACCGAACGTTCCAGTCCCATCGGCAGCGCCAGCCGCACGGTGGCACTGATGCCGATGTAGGCCTTGACGTTGTGTTCCAGCTTGCGCGCGGCGGCGTGCCGCGATTCCTGGCTGCCGTTCGCCAGCTCGGTGCCCATCTCGACGTGCACGGTCAGCTCGTCCATGTTGCCGGGGCGCGTGACCTCGAGCGTGTAGTACGGCTCGAGCTCGGGCTGCTTCAGGATCAGTTCCTCGACCTGCGTCGGGAAGAGGTTCACGCCGCGGATGATCAGCATGTCGTCCGAGCGGCCGGTGATCTTCTCGATGCGCCGCATGCTGCGCGCGGTCGGCGGCAGCAGCCGCGTCAGGTCGCGGGTCCGGTACCGGACCATCGGCAGCGCTTCCTTGGTGAGAGAGGTGAAGACCAGTTCGCCCTTCTCGCCCTCGGGCAGCACCTCGCCGGTGTCCGGGTTGATGATCTCCGGATAGAAGTGATCCTCCCAGACCGTCAGCCCGTCCTTGGTCTCGATGCACTCCTGCGCCACCCCCGGACCGATGATCTCCGACAGGCCGTAGATGTCGATCGCGTCGAGCGAGGTCTTGGCCTCGATCGCCTCGCGCATCGCCGGCGTCCAGGGCTCGGCACCGAAGATGCCGATCTGCAGCGACGACTTCTTCGGGTCCATGCCCTGCTTTTCCATCTCCTCGGCGATCGCCAGCATGTACGACGGCGTCACCATGATGATGTCGGGCTTGAAGTCCGCGATGATCTGCACCTGCCGCTCGGTCATGCCGCCGGAGATCGGAATCACGGTGCAGCCGAGTTTCTCCGCGCCGTAGTGCGCGCCGAGCCCGCCGGTGAAGAGTCCGTAGCCGTAGGACACGTGCACCATGTCGCCGGCGCGGCCGCCGGCGGCGCGGATCGAGCGCGCCATCACCGTGGCCCAGGTGTCGATGTCCTTCGCGGTATAGCCGACCACGGTCGGCTTGCCGGTCGTGCCGCTGGAGGCGTGCAAGCGCACCACCTTCTCGCGCGGCACGGCAAACATGCCGAACGGATAGTTGTCGCGCAGGTCCTTCTTCGTCGTGAACGGAAACTTCGCCAGGTCGGCGAGCGAATTCAGGTCCGACGGCTTCACTTTCGCCGCGTCGAACTTTGCCCGGTAATGCGGCACGTTGTCGATACGCGTGATCGAGCGACCAGCGCAGGCGTTCGAGCTGCAGGGCCTGCAGCTCGGCACGCGGCGCGCGCTCGATCGGCTCGAGGTCCGCGGGCGATGGCTTCTTGACCGGCATCGTGGGTTCCCCTTGTCAGAGCTGCACGACCTGCTTGCCCTTCATCGTGTGCGAGCGGCCCCGCATCACGACCACGGTCTTGCCGTCCTGGTTGGTGACCTTGATGTCGTACACGCCGGTACGTCCGGTCAGCGCGACCTCGTGGCATTCGGCCGTCAGGCGGTCGCCTTCATGCGCGGGCGCGAGGAAATCGACGACGATGCCGGATGCGACCGTGAGTTCGTTGTAGCTGTTGCAGGCGAACGCGAAGGCCGAGTCCGCCAGCGTCGTGATGAAGCCTCCATGGCAGATCTTGAAGCCGTTCAGCATGTCGGGCCGCACGGTCATGGAAATGCGTGCATAGCCCGGTCCGACCGCCTCGATCTGCATGCCGAGCCCGCGCGAGGCGGCATCGTCCATGAACATGCCGAGCTTCACCGCCTCGGCGATCGCGTGCGGATCGTGATGCTGCTTGTCATCCATGGAATCCGGCTCCCGTGTAGCCCTTGCGTGCGATCAGCGACGATGTCCGATAGCGCTCCTCGCCATAGTGTTCGCGCAGGTTCGCGAGCGCGCGCGCAAAGACCGCGAGTCCCACCTGCTCCGACCACTCCATCGGTCCGCGCGGGTAGTTGACGCCGTAGCGCATCGCCACGTCGATCGCTTCCGGGCTGCACACGCCATACGCCACGGCATCGGCCGCTTCGTTGACCAGCATCGCGATCAGCCGCAGCACGACCAGTCCGGCGACATCGTCGAGCGGTGAACACGCGAACCCGGCCCGACTGAGCGTGGCGCAGACCGATCGGAAGGCTGCCTGGCCGCACTGGTCGGCGGGCGCCAGCCCGAGGCGCGGCGTCTTCGCGTAGTCAAGCGCCAGGTCGAACAGCACCAGGTGTTCATGCTGGTCCTCCATCGCCCGGCGTGTTGCCGGGCGTCCGTCGGTCATCATCAGGCGCGCCGCGCCGATCTCCAGCCAGCCGGACGAGACCTCCTGCGCGGCGCGCGGGCCCTGCACGCGCACGACGTCGATGCCGGCGCGTTCCAGCCGCGCGATGATCGGCGTGGCGATGCCCAGCGATCCGACTGCGACGACGCGCTGCACCGGTTCGGCACCCGCCTCCACGCGAGGTGTCGGCCGCTTCGCCCCCTCGCGATAGTCGTAGATGCCGTGGCCCGTCTTGCGGCCCAGCCGGCCGGCGCGTACGAGTTCCTGCTGCGCCAGCGACGGCGCGTAGCGGCGCTCACCGAAGGTCGCGTCGAACACCGACTTGCTGACCGCGAAGTTCACGTCATGGCCGATGAGATCCATCAGCTCGAACGGACCCATCGGAAAACCGCCGCAATCGCGCACGATCGCGTCGATGGTGGCCGCATCGGCCGCACCCTCGGTGTAGGCGCGCCACGCCTCGCCATAGAAGGGTCGCGCGATGCGATTGACGATGAAGCCCGGCGTCGACTTCGCGTACGCCGCCTTCTTGCCCCACGCCTCGGCGGTGGCGAAGACGGTTTCGGCGACCTCGGGCGTTGTCTCGACGCCGCTGATCACTTCGACCAGCTTCATGCGCGTGGCCGGATTGAAGAAGTGCATGCCGACGACGCGTTGCGGGTGCTCCATACCAGCGGCGATCGCGGTCACCGACAGCGACGAGGTGTTGGTCGCGAGGATGCAGTCCTGCCCGACGATCGCTTCGAGTTGCCTCAGCAAGGAGCGCTTGACGTCGAGGTCCTCGACGACCGCCTCGATGACGAGCCCGCAGGCGGCGAAGTCCATCAGCTCGGACGGCTGTATGCGCGCCGGCACGGCGCGCGCCTCCTCCGCGCCCAGCTTGCCGCGCTCCGCCAGCGCCTGCAGTCCCTGCGCCATCGTTGCGGCGGCGCGAGCCACGGCGCCCGGCTGCGCGTCGGCCAGCAGGACACGATGCCCCGCCTGCGCCGCCACCTGCGCAATGCCTGCGCCCATCGCGCCTGCGCCGATGACGCCGATCACCGTGTCACTCCCGAGTGCTCGGGCCATCGTCAGTTGCCCGTGAAGCGCGGCGCGCGCTTCTCCATGAACGCGGTCACGCCCTCGCGATAGTCGTCCGATCGACCGAGTTCACGCTGCGCGTCGCGCTCGACGTCGAGCGCCTCGGCGAACGAAAGTCCCAGCGCGGCATCGATCGTCTGGCGTGTCTTCACGTACCCCTGCGTCGGTCCCGCGGCCAGCTGGCGCGCGAGCGCCGCGACGGTCGGCATCAGTTCATCGTCTTCAACGCAGCGCCAGATCAGGCCCCAGGCCTCGGCTTGCGCCGCCGGGACCTTGTCGCCCAGCAGCGCCAGGCCCATCGCACGCGCCGGTCCGACCAGTCGCGGCAACCACCAGGTGCCGCCGCAATCCGGCACCAGGCCGAGCTTGGAGAACGACTGGATGAAACTCGCGGACCGGGCGGCGAGCACCAGGTCGCATGCGAACGGAATGTTCGCGCCGGCGCCGGCCGCCACGCCGTTGACCGCGCAGACGGTCGGCATGCGCAGGCCGCGCAGTCGCAGCAGCAGCGGCTTGTAGTAGTTCTCGATCGACGCGCCGAGGTCGAGCGCATCACTGCCCGGTGCCACGGCCCGATCCGCGAGATCCTGGCCGGCACAGAACCCGCGCCCGGCACCGGTCAACACCAGGCAGCGGATCGAGCGGTCCGCGTCGACCGCATCGAGGGCGGCACGTACCTCGCCATGCATGGCGACGGTGAAGCTGTTCAACCGGTCGGGCCGGTTGAGCGTCAGGGTCGCCACACCGTCCGCCATGTCGAGGCGGACGGACTCGAACGTGTAAGCCATCGGGGATTGTCTCCGCGGTCGGGTCCTGCGTCACCGGCACACGCCGTGCGCGCGCCGGATTCGTTGACCGACCGTTCAATCAATAGTAGCTTTGCCGGTTCACTGCTGACAAGTCATCATGCTCGCGTGATCCGGTTCGCATCACCCGTGCAACCGTTGCCGCGTTGCACCACCGTCAATTACAGGAGACCGAGTTGACCCACCCATTGTTCGAAAAGCACCGCGCACTGCTGGAAGGCGCGCTCGACGCCATCCGCACGCGCGGCTACTGGTCGGCGTTCCCGGAGCAGCCCAGCCCCAAGGTTTACGGCGAGACGGCGAGCGAAGACGGCAAGGCGGCGGCGCTCGGGCACCGGGGCAAGCACTTCGAGCTGGACCAGCCGGGCCGGCTCGGGTGGGCCGCAACGGAAAAGTCGCCCTATGGCGTGACGCTCGACATCGGCTATCCGCTGTGCGATCCGCAGGCGCTGATCGATGCCGGCCTCGCGGCGATGCCCGCGTGGCAGCAACTCGGCGTCGAGGGACGGACCGGCATCCTGCTCGAAGCCCTGGCCCGCATCAACAAGGCCAGTTTCGAGATCGCGCACGCGGTGATGATCACGACCGGACAAGGCTGGATGATGGCGTTCCAGGCCGGCGGGCCGCATGCGCAGGACCGCGCCCTCGAAGCCATCGCCTATGCGTATCGGGAGATGAGCTTCGTGCCGGCCAGCGCGCGGTGGGAAAAGCCGCAGGGCAAGAACCCGCCGATGGTGATGGAGAAGCGCTTCGAGGTCGTCGGGCGCGGCATCGCGCTGGTGATCGGCTGCGCCACGTTCCCGACCTGGAACACCTATCCGGGATTGTTCGCGGCGCTGGCCACCGGCAACCCGGTCATCGTCAAGCCCCATCCGAACGCCGTGCTGCCCGCCGCGATCAGCGTAAAGATCCTGCGCGAGGTCCTGCGTGAGAACGGCATCGATCCCAACCTGCTGACGCTCGCGGTGATCGAGGACCCGAAGGTCACGCAGGCGCTCGCCACGAATCCGGCCGTGAAGTCGATCGACTTCACCGGCAGCAATGCGTTCGGACGCTGGCTGATCGACCACGCGCGCCAGGCCCAGGTCTATGCGGAACTCGCCGGCGTCAACAACGTCGTGATCGAGTCGACCGACAGCTACAAGTCGATGCTGCGCAACCTGGCGTTCACCCTGTGCCTGTACTCGGGACAGATGTGCACGACGACGCAGGATCTCTTGGTCCCGTCCGGCGGTATCGACACCGATGAAGGCCACAAGAGTTTCGACCAGGTCGCCGCCGACCTTGGCGTGGCGATCGACAAGTTCCTCTCCGACCCGGCGACCGCGACGGCCGTGCTCGGAGCGATCCAGTCGCCCGATACGCTGGAGCGGATCGACGACGTCCCGAAGCTGGCTGACGTGGTGCTGGCATCGCGCCGGATCGAGAATCCGGAGTTCCCGGCCGCCCAGGTGCGGGCACCGGTGCTGCTCAAGTGCGATGCGGGCAACGAGGCGGCCTACATGCAGGAGCGCTTCGGCCCGATCAGTTTCGTCGTCAAGGTGCCGGATGCGCTCTCGGCCGTTGCGCTGTCGGAACGCGTCGTGAAGGAACACGGCGCACTGACGGTGGGCCTGTACTCGACCCGGCAGGAGATCATCGATGCGATGACAGCCGCGACGCTGCGTGCCGGAGTGGCCCTGTCGGTCAACCTGACCAGCAACGTGTTCGTGAACCAGTCGGCCGCGTTCTCGGACTTCCACGCGACCGGAGCCAATCCCGCTGCAAATGCGAGCTACACCGACAGCGCGTTCGTCGCGAACCGGTTCCGCATCATCCAGAGGCGCTGGCATATAAGTTAGGCGCTGCTCGTGTACGCGAGCCTACGGCTCGCACGTGCACTCGCAGCGACTTAGTTAGAGGGTCGGGCTTCGGAGCGGCCGGGCGCCCGACCCCTTTTCAAAAGAAAGCAACGAAAAGGCATAGGAGACGCCGTGCCCTGCTACGAAATCAACGGATTGGTGCCGGTGGTCGATCCGACGGCGTTCGTGCATCCGACGGCAACGCTGATCGGCGATGTCATCGTCGGGCCTGGCTGCTATGTCGCGCCGCACGCGAGCCTGCGCGGCGACTTCGGCCGCATCATCCTCGAGCGTGGCAGCAACGTGCAGGACAGCTGCGTGATGCATGGCTTCCCGGGCACCGACACCGTCGTCGAGGAAGACGGCCACATCGGCCACGGCGCGATCCTGCACGGCTGCGTCGTCAGGAAGAACGCGATGGTCGGCATGAATGCGGTCGTCATGGACGAGGCCGTCATCGGCGAATCGGCGATCGTCGCGGCCTGCGCCTTCGTCAAGGCCGGCATGGTCATCCCGCCGCGCGCGCTCGCGGTCGGCACACCCGCCAAGGTGATCCGGACACTGTCGGACGAGGAAGTGAGCTGGAAGGTGAGCGGCACGCGCAGTTACCAGGACCTGACCCGTCGCAGCCTGCACACGTTGCGTGAAGTCCCTCCGCTCGCGGCGGTCGAGGCCGGCCGCAAGCGGATCGCGATCGAGGTTGACGGAGTCGTGCCGCTGGTAGCGACGAAACGCGACTAGCGGTCCAGCCCCTCACGCGCCGCTGCAATCGCAGCACGCAGCGTATCCAGATCACCCACCTGGTTGGCGAGCAGCAGAATCAGCCGAGCATTGAGCGCCGCGCTCTGTGCCTCGGTGAGCCCTGCATGCGCGTCGATCAGCGCCTGATAGAAGTCATCGGGGCGCGCAATGTTCGGTTCGGTGTTCAGCGCCATGCTAGTGGCCTGTAATGGTCGATTCGGGACTGAAAGGCGCGCCCGCGCGAGCCGCATTGAGCAACTGAGCGCGAAGCGAGCCGCGTCGAATAGCCATCGCCTATTCGCAAGGCGAGCGACAAAGCAATCGGCTGCGCCGGCGCGCAAGGCAGTTCTGAATTGGCTGTTACAGGCCACTAATGCCCTCCCCGTCCCTGCGCACGCACCAGCGCCGCGCGGATCTCTGCCACCGCGGGCGCGCGCCAGCGCGCTGCCACATGCTGGTCTGGCCGCAACAGATAGGCGGTCCCGGCCGCGCCGTCATAGCGCTGTCGCACCAGACCCTCGGCGTCCTCAATGACACGGAGGTCAGCGGCTTCATCGCCCGCGGACTGTGGCACGACAACCATTACAGCAAGATCGCCGCCGAGCGAACGCCTGACTTCATCCAGCCACTGCGGCGCAACCGGAGCGAATACCAGCAGGTCGAAGCGACCCCCCAACTGATTCAGCAGCCATCCGGTGCGTCCTTGCACGCGAATCGGCGCATCGGCCGCCGGGGCGCCCGGCGCCATTGCGCCGCTGAACGCATCCCGATCCAGCGTCGAGAGCGGGCTTGCGCGGTGCGTCGTCGGAAGCGACAGTCGCCCACTGTTCACGAGCCGGCGCGCAAACGGATAACGGCGCGACAGATCCAGGACTGCATCGCGGAACACGCGACTGACATTGCTCTTGGGCGTGATGAAGTCGGTCGCGCGCGTGGAGTTCAGGATGTTCTCGTCCGCAGCCTCGACACGCTCGCGGTCATAGCTGTCGAGCAGCGACGCCGGCGACTGTCCGCGCAGCACACGCGCCAGCTTCCAGCACAGGTTGTCGGTGTCCTGGAAGCCGCTGTTGGCGCCCCGCGCACCGAACGGCGACACCTGGTGCGCGGCGTCACCCGCGAAGATCACACGCCGATGCACGAAGCGGTCGAGGCGCCGGCACTGGAAGGTGTAGACGCTGACCCACTCGAGCTCGAACGGCCGCTCATCCCCCAGCATCGCGCGGATGCGCGGGATCACGCGCTCGGGCTTCTTCTCCTCTTCGGGATCCGCGTCCCATCCAAGCTGGAAGTCGATGCGCCAGACATCGTCGGCCTGCCGATGCAACAGCGCTGACTGCCCAGGGTGGAACGGTGGATCGAACCAGAACCAGCGCTCGGTCGGGAAATCGGCCTTCATGTGCACGTCGGCGATCAGGAAGCGGTCGCGGAACACCTGGCCTTTCCATTCGAGGCCCATCAGGTCGCGCAACGGGCTACGCGCGCCGTCGGCGGCAATGACATAGTCGGCAGCGATCGTGTAGTGCCCGTCCGGCGTCTCGATGTCGAGCCGGACTCCGGCATCGTCCTGCTCGATGCCCACGGCCCGGTTCCTCCAGCGCACGCGGTGCCCGAGCGCCCCAAGACGAACAACCAGCGCCTCTTCGAGGTGATACTGCTGCAGGTTCACGAACGCCGGCCGCCTATGGCCCAGCTCCGGCAGCAGGTCGAAGCGGTAGGCCAGTTCGTCGTGGAAGAAGACCTTGCCAACGCTCCAGCTGACGCCACGCGCGCACACCGGCTGACCGCAGCCGAGCCGGTCAAGGATCTCGAGCGCGCGCTTGGCGTAACAGATCGCCCTCGACCCGACACTGACCGTATTGTTGTCGTCGACGATGATGAATTCGATCCCCTGCTGCGCCAGGTCGATCGCCGCCGCAAGGCCTACCGGCCCGGCACCGACGATCGCGACCTGCGTGCGCGCCACTTCGCCCGTCGTGATCTCGAGCGGCGTGACGTACGGGTACTCCGGAGGATCGATAGGTCGATGGCATGACAAGTCGATGACAGCGCAGGCCCAGCATGCAATTGCCTCAAGGGCGGGCGCCGGGCCGCTCCCAAGCCCGCCCTTCTAACCATTCCGCTGCGAGTGCACGTGCGACGCGCCCTGCGCGTCGCGTACACGAGCAGCGCCTAGCCTTCGAGCGCCTCCCACATGTCCTTGTCGCGCTGGGCCGTCCAGATGCGCGGGTGCACATGGCCCGTGGCCTCATCAAACGCCCGGCTCACGTCGAACGGCAGGCAGTGGTCGAAGATGACCCAGTGGCCGAACTGCGGCTTCAGCGTGTCATAGGTGGCCCGGTACACCGACCTGAGGTCCTGGCCGGCACGTGCGCCTTCCTTGACCGACTCGAACATCGCCGTCACGAATGCGCGCGTGCCGTCGAGCCCGGACTTCACCGCCTCCGGCGTCTGCAGGGCGGCACCGCGACCGGGCACGAGCTTCTGCGGGTGCAAGGCCGCGATGGCATCCAGCGTTGCGGGCCAGTCCGTAAGGTACGCATCACCGGTGTAGGGCGTGGCGTCATACTCGACCAAATCGCCCGAGAACAGGATCTTCTCCTGCGGCAGCCAAACCACCGTGTCGCCCTTCGTGTGGCCGCGGCCCAGCTGCAGAATGTCGACCTGCAACTTGCCCAGCCACAGCGTCAGGCGCTTCTCGAAGACGATCGTGGGCCAGGTCAGCCCCGGCACCGACTCGACCGCCTGGAACAGCCGCGGGAAGCGCTCGATCTCGCTCTTCATGTCCTGCTCGCCCCGCTCGACGATCAGGTCGTAGGTGTCGCGACTGGCGATGATCTGCTGCGGCTGATAGCCGGAGGCGCCGAGCACGCGCACCGCGTGGTAGTGCGTCAGCGTGACGTACTTGATCGGCTTGTCGGTGACGCTGCGAATGTGGCGGATCACGTCCTGCGCCATCACCGGCGTGGCCTGTGCATCGATCACCATCACGGCGTCGTCGCCAATGACGATCCCGGTGTTGGGATCCCCTTCGGCCGTATACGCATAGGCGTGATCGGACAGGCGATCGAAGCTGACCTTCTTTTCCACGAGGTCGGCCTGCGAAGCGAACTTCTTTTCCACGAGAGCCCTCAGCGTCTGGGCCGCCTGCGGCGGCGGATCGACGCCAAGCATGGTGCGCTTCGGCGTGCCGCGCAAGTCATCGCACCGGCCGGGCAACGAAAGGCGCGGGTCTTAGACGGCGCTGCGATCGATCCGCCACGCCTGGTATCGAAGCCCGGAGATCGCGCCCACGACGATGCCGGTAAGCGCGACGAACGAACCTGCCGACAGCGTCGAGATGCCCGAAAGGCCCTGCCCGATCGTGCAGCCGACGGCGGTGACCCCGCCAAAACCCATCAGCGCCGCGCCGACGAGGTGATTGGCCGTGTCTTCCGTGTCGCGGAAGCCCTCCCAGCGAAAGCGGCCGGTCACGAGGGCATAGGCGGAAGAACCGAGGAACATGCCGATCACCGCGACGATGCCGATCGTCAGTTCCTTGCTCGCGTCGCTGGTGAACATCAGATAGTCGAGTGTCCAGGCAACCGGCGCGACAAATGAAAGCGACTCCATCTGGCGCGAATTCGTCCGCAGGAAGGCCTGTTCCAGCGTCTGCGGATGCTCCTCGACATATCCGATGTGGCCCGACACGAACCACACGGCCACGATGATGCCGCCGATCCCGATCCCGGCGACGAGGTTGTCGAACGACCAGAAGCGGCGGTCACGCAGCACAAACCAGGCGATCGCCCCGGCAAGAGGCAGCCCGAGGCCGACCTGCCACGCGCTGCGCCTGTCGGCGGTGTCAGCCAGCAGCGACGGCAGGTCCTGACGGGTGGTCAGCGTGAGGCCGACCTGCTCGAGCACTCCGACCCGGAACAGGGCCAGGCCGCCGCGCAGCGTCATGTAAGCCACGATGCCAAGGATCAGGAGCACGACAACCGACTTGAGGCTGCCTGCGCCAGCCCGCACGAGCGCCTTCGAACCGCAGCCCCCCGCCAGCACCATGCCGAACCCGAACATCAGGCCCCCGGTGATGTAGGCCAGCGGCGTAAAGCGTTCCGACGTATAGAAGCTCCAGCGCACGTCGATCAGGCCGGACGCGTCGAGCAGCGTCGTGCCGGCGATGGCCACCGCGATCGCCAGCAGCCATTGGCGCATTCGCGTCCAGTCGCCGAAATTGATGATGTCGGCCACGCCCCCCATCGTGCAGAAGTTCGTCCGCTGCACGATGGCGCCGAAGGCAAACGCCAGTGCGAACGCCGCCCACAGCACGTACGCTGACAGGGTGGCAAGTTCAGGGTGCGCCGACATTGCGACCGCCACGGCTCACCGGTGGCGTGCTGCTGCGAGGCGCGCGAGTGTAACCCTGGTGCACGTCCGCGCAGAGTGCGCTGTTGCGCGTGGCACAATCGACGAGTGCCCGCCTCGTCGCTTCGTATCCTCGGCATCGACCCCGGCCTCAATCGGACCGGCTTCGGCATCGTCGAAATCAGCGGATCGCGCCTGGCCTACCTCTCCGCCGGGGTGATCCGCGTCCCGGCGGGCGAACTGCACGAACGCCTCGGGACGATCCTCACTTCACTGGGCGACGTGATCCGCGACACCCGGCCGCAGGTTGCGACGATCGAGAAGGTCTTCGTCAACGTGAATCCGAAGTCGACACTGCTGCTCGGGCAGGCGCGCGGCGCTGCAATCTGCGCGGCAGTCCAGGCGGGACTCGCCGTGCATGAATACGCCGCGCTGCAGATCAAGCAGGCGGTGGTCGGGTTCGGCCAGGCCGACAAGCGCCAGGTGCAGACCATGGTGCAGCGTCTGCTGGCGCTCGATGCGCCGCCGTCGGCCGATGCCGCCGATGCATTGGCCTGTGCAATCTGTCACGCGCACTCCCGACGCATGCTGGTCGCGCTCGGCGGGCCGGCGCCACGGTCGGCGGTCCGCCGCTCTGCGGCCGGCAGCCGGCGCGCCTGGACGGTCCGCCTGGCCGGGGGCCCCAAGTGATCGGCCGCCTGGCCGGCGTGCTCATCGACAAGTCCCCGCCGACGGTGGTGGTCGACGTCAACGGCGTCGGCTACGAAGTGGATGTTCCGATGAGCACCTTCTATCAGTTGCCTGCGGTCTCGGAACGCGTGGCCCTGTTGACGCACTTTGTCGTACGCGAGGATGCGCAGCAGCTGTACGGCTTTCTCACCCCGGCGGAACGCAGCGCGTTTCGCGAGCTGATCAGGATCTCCGGTGTCGGCGCGCGCACGGCGCTGTCCGTGCTTTCCGGCCTGTCGGTCGCGGAGCTCGCGGAAGCTGTCACGCGGCAGGACGGTGCGCGCCTGACCCGCATTCCCGGCATCGGCAAGAAGACGGCCGAGCGGCTATTGCTGGAACTGAAGGGGCGGCTGGGCGCGGACCTCGGTGCGACGGTGTCGACTACGATCGGCGACGCTACCGCCGACGTCGTCCACGCGCTGCTGGCGCTCGGTTACAACGAGCGCGAAGCCATCGGTGCAGTACGCCAGTTGCCCCCGGGCACCGGCGTCTCGGACGGCATACGCCTCGCCCTAAAATCGCTGGCGAAGGGCTGATCCGCCCGCGCCGCCGTCTATGACCACCACTGAACGCATCGTCGCCGCAAACCCTTCGTCTCCGAACGAAGAGGCGATCGAACGCGCGCTGCGGCCGTCGACGCTCGCCGAGTACGTCGGCCAGCCCAAGGTGCGGGAGCAGCTGGGCATCTTCATCGAGGCCGCGCGCAAGCGCGGCGAAGCGCTGGATCACCTGCTGCTCTTCGGCCCGCCGGGCTTGGGCAAGACGACGCTGGCCCACATCGTCGCGCGCGAAATGGGGGTCAACCTGCGCGTGACGTCGGGCCCGGTGCTCGAGCGGCCGGGAGACCTGGCGGCGCTCCTGACCAACCTCGAGAAGAACGATGTGCTCTTCATCGACGAGATCCATCGGCTGAGCCCGGTCGTCGAGGAGATCCTGTACCCGGCCCTCGAGGACTTCCAAATCGACATCATGATCGGCGAGGGGCCGGCGGCGCGCTCGATCAAGCTCGACCTTCCGCCCTTCACGCTCGTGGGAGCGACGACCCGCGCCGGCATGCTGACCAATCCGCTGCGGGATCGATTCGGAATCGTCGCGCGGCTGGATTTCTATTCGGCGGAGGACCTCACGTTGATCGTCACACGCTCGGCGCGGCTGCTCAGCGCATCCATTTCCGCCGAAGGTGCAAGCGAGATCGCCCGCCGCTCGCGCGGTACGCCGCGCGTCGCCAATCGCCTGCTGCGACGCGTGCGGGACTATGCGGAAGTGCGCGCCAGCGGTGATATCGACCAGGCTACGGCCGACGCCGCCTTGGCCATGCTCGAAGTCGACCGGCTTGGCCTCGACCTGATGGACCGCAAGCTGCTGACGGCTGTCATCGATCGTTTCGCCGGAGGCCCGGTGGGAATCGAGAGCCTGGCCGCGGCCGTCGGCGAGGAACGGGAAACGCTCGAGGACGTCGTCGAACCTTACTTAATACAGCAGGGCATGCTGCAGCGAACCCCGCGCGGACGCGTGGCAGCGATTGCGGCCTACCGGCACTTCGGACGCGCCGAGCCCAACCCAGCCGGCAGCGTAGGCGATCTACTCTAGGACTCGCGGCTGGCCGAGGCGAGTGTTCGCCGGTCGAGGCGGCCGCGCCTTGCGGCCCCAAGGCTCCTTCTGCGTCCTCCGCACTGCAACGTGCGGTTAGCCGCGGCTTTTGCACTAGAATCGCCGGCTTTGCGAACGCACGTCAGGCGGCATTAGAATCACGGGTTTTTCGCGAACGGCCCCGACTTTTCGCGAACGGCCCCGACGAGGAGGCGGCATGGACTTCGCACAGCAGCAGCGCAACCCGACCCGACACCTGCTGGGTATTTCAGCCGTCGTGCTGCTGCACGTCCTGGTCGTCTATGCACTTGTCACCGGCCTGGCACGTACCGTGGTCGAAATCGTGAAGGGTCCGATCGACGTCAAGGTCATCGAGGAAGTGGTCAAGAAACCGCCACCGCCGCCCGAAGTCGTTCCGCCCCCGCCGAAGCTGGCCGCGCCGCCGCCACCCTTTATCCCGCCGCCGGAAATCAACATCGCGCCGCCGCCCAATCCCGCTCCGGCGATCTCGGCCGTGACACAGGAGGCCCCGTCGGGGCCGCAGGCCCCGGTGATACAGAAGCCGGTCGAGGCGGCGCCGCAGCCCGCGGTGCGCAGTGCACGCGTGGCGTGCCCCAACTACGTCGAGGTGATGTCGTCGATCTCCTACCCGCGCGAGGCCTTGAAGGACAACCTCGAAGGCGAGGTCGTCATCGAGTTCACCGTCACGGCGAGCGGGCAGGTCAAGGATCCCGTTATCAAGTCATCGACCAACCGCGCATTCAATCGGGCGTCGCTGGCGGTCGTGGACAAGCTGTCCTGCCAGGGTCAAGGGCAGGATATCCGGGTGCAGGCCCCTATCGGTTTTAAACTTCGTTAACAGGCGGGGGCAAGGCTCATCGGATCATGGCGCCACCGCGCCGCTGCACACTCCGATCTTCTCGACGCCCCATCTTCCACCAGGAGATTTAGCAATGATCACGTTTATCCGCCGCCATGCGGCCACCCTGGCGGTCATCCTGACCGTTGCCGGATTTGCGGCCCCCACGGTCGTTGTCGCGCAGGACGCGTCGAAGGCGGCCCCTGCCGAAGCGCCTGCGGCCCCCGCAGCCGCGCCGGCTGCTCCCGCACCGAAGGCCATGGCTCCGGCACCGACGATCACCAAGGAGACGATCGAGAATCCCTACGGTCTCGAAGCGCTCTGGCGTCAGGGCGACTTCGTGTCCAAGGGCACGCTGATCATCCTGGTGATCATGTCGATGGGCAGCTGGTACATCATCTTCGTCAAGCTCTGGGAGCAGTTCAAGCTGATGCGCGAAGGCCGCGAGATGGCCAAGTCGTTCTGGAAATCGCCCTCGCTGAAGGACGGCGCCAAGAAGCTCAAGGACGGCAGCGCCTTCCGTTTCATCGCGGAGACCGGACTGGACGCCAATGAACATCACGAAGGAACGCTGACCGAGAACATCGACCTCAACACCTGGGTCACGATGTCGGTGCAGCGGTCCGTCGATACGGTGCAGAGCCGCCTGCAGGATGGTCTCGCCTTCCTGGCCACCGTCGGCTCGACCGCGCCGTTCGTGGGACTGTTCGGTACGGTGTGGGGCATCTACCACGCGTTGACCGCCATCGGCATCGCCGGCCAGGCCTCGATCGACAAGGTTGCTGGCCCTGTCGGTGAGGCGCTGATCATGACCGCGATCGGCCTGGCGGTCGCGGTGCCGGCGGTCATGGGCTACAACTGGCTGGTTCGCCGCAACAAGACGGCGATGGAAACCGTCCGCACCTTCGGCGGGGACCTGCACGCCGTCCTGCTCGGACGCAAGCTCGAACTCAAGAGCGCGCCCGCACGCTAGGCGTCGGGCGACGGAGGCCAGCCATGGCAATGAATGTCGGGACCGAAGGCGGCGAGGACGAGGCCATATCGGCCATCAACACCACGCCGCTGGTCGACGTGATGCTGGTGCTGCTGATCATTTTCCTGGTCACGATTCCCGTGATCACGCAGTCCATCGCACTGCAGCTGCCGCAGGAAACAAATGTTCCGCGCCAGACCAAGCCGGAGAACATTGAGATCGCGGTCAACAAGGACGGCGATGTCTACTGGGGCATGCAGCCGGTGCGCGACAATGATGAGCTCCTGGTGCGGCTCAAGCAGGTGGCCGTACAGCAGCCACAACCGGAAGTTCACATCCGGGGTGATCTCTCCGGGCGCTACGAGTTCGTCGGGCGCGTGGTCTTCGCCTGTCAGCGCGCCGGGATCCAAAAGATCGGTTTCGTGACCGAACCGCCGGCGCGCGGCGGTTGACCGCTGTGCACGCGCAAGGAGTCTTGCAATGGCAATGAATGTCGGTTCGGGTGGCGGTTCGCAGGACCCGGACGTGATGGTCGAGATCAACACCACGCCGCTGATCGACGTGATGCTGGTGCTGCTGGTCATGCTGATCATCACGATCCCGATCCAGCTTCACTCGGTCAACCTCAACATGCCGGTGGGCACGCCACCGCCAATGACCGAGAAGCCGGTCGTGATCACGGTCGATGTCGACTTCGACGGCACGATCTACTGGAACGGCGACGTGATTGCCGACCGGGCCGCGCTCGAGGCCCGGCTGACGGACGCGGCGGCGCAACCGGTGCAGCCCGAGGTCCATCTCCGACCGAACAAGCTGGCCGAGTACAAGGATGTCGCGGCCGTCATGGCCTCGGCGCAGCGACTCGGCGTGACGAAGCTCGGGCTGGTGGGCAACGAGCAGTTCGTCCGTTAGCGCGTCTTGACCGGTCACGGCGACGCACCGGGCGCTATGCCAAACAGCGCCGTTTTAATTGCCTAAGGTTCGGCTCCGGCGCAGCGGGGCCGATCGAGTTTCTGGGCGGCCCCAAGCTCGCCGCCGCATGGGAGATTCTCTGATGCGACATGTATCGACGCTGGGCCGCGCGCTGCGCCTGACAGCCGCCGCTGCGGCAGTGACGGCCGCATTCGGGCTGCAGTCCACTCCTGGCTTTGGCTTGCAATGGTCATCGGTCCACGCGCAGGAGGCGGTCCGGCCGGAAGTCGGAAAGCCGCTGCAGGCCGCGCGCGACCTCTACAAGCAAGGCAAGTTCAAGGAGTCGCTCGCCAAGCTGCGCGAAGCCGAGGCGGTCCCGAACCGCACTGCCCAGGAAAATCACCTGATCGAGCAGATGCGGGCCGCCGCCGCATCGCAGGCCGGAGATACCGAGCAGGCGATCAAAGCCTCGCAGGCACTGATGGCGTCGGGCAAGCTGTCCGAAGCCGACAAGGCGCGCCACGCGGCCAGCCTGGCGAGCCTGTACTACCGCAACCGCGATTTCGCCAACGCCGCCAAATGGGCGGACCAGGCGCTCAAGGCCAACCCGGGCGATCCGGCCATGCGTAGCCTGCTGATCCAGTCCTACTACCAGGCGGGCGACCTGCAGGCAGCATCGCGCGAAGCCCTGGAAGATGTTCATGCTGCGGAGAAGGCCGGCCGGGCGCCGCCAGAAGACCGGTTGCAACTGCTGGCCAACGTAGCCTCCAAGGGTGGCGATCGCGGCGCGTACGTTTCCGCGCTCGAAAAACTGGTGGCCTATTACCCCAAGCGTGAGTACTGGGCGGATCTGCTGCGCAGGATCGAATCCAAACCGGGCTTTTCGAATCGCCTGACGCTGGACGTTTACAGGCTACGGCTGGCGACCAAGACCATCGAGTCCGGCAACGATTACAGTGAGATGGCGCAGCTGGCGCTCCAGCAGGGACAGGCCGCCGAGGCCAAGAAGATCCTCGACGAAGGCTTCGCGTCCGGCGCGCTCGGCAAGGGTGCCGACGCGGAACGCCAGAAGCGCCTGCTGGCGCTCGCGACCCAGCGCGCCAATGACGCCCCGCGCGATCTCGCCACGGCCGAATCCGAAGGCGCGGCGGATGGCAATGCGCTGGTGCGCATCGGACTTGCCTATACGGGTCTGGGCCAGTACGACAAGGGCATTGCATTGATCCAGAAAGGCATCGCCAGCGGCGGACTGAAGCACGCCGACGACGCGCGACTGGCCCTGGGCATCGCCTACCTGCGCGCCGGCAACAAGGCCAAGGCAACGGAGGCCTTCAAGGCGGTCAAGGGCACCGACGGCGCCGCGGAACTCGCGCGGCTCTGGATGCGCGTCTAGTTTTCAGTTCCTGTCCCAACCAAATCAGCGCGCCTGCGGGCGCGCTTTTTGTTTCCGCCGGGGCGAAAAAAAGGCCCGCCGAGGCGGGCCTTTCCTGAGCCTCAGCGCGCTCTACTTGAACGTGTACTGCCCACGCAGCATGAACGTACGGTCGATCGGGTTCGTGAACCGCGGATCGTAACCTACCTGGAAGGTCGAACCCTGGTTCGAGAACGGAGGCGTCTCGTTGAAGAGATTCAGTACGCCTGCCGTGATCGAAAGTCCCTTGACTCCCTGCCACGTCCCGGTCAGATCCCACACCGAGTAACCACCGACCTTGTTATTGTCGTATCCGCCACCGGCCTCCGTGGTGTTCTGGTCCTGGTAAGAGCTCTTCAGTCGGTTGAAAATATTGAGCGACCACTCCGCATACTGCCAGCCCAACTGCGTCACGCTCTGGAACCGGAACACGGGAAAATCCAGTTCCAGCGAGTACTGGCCCAGCGGGTTGTAGTACGTGCCGCCCTTCGACAACTGCTGCTTGTAGTTGATGATGTAGGTGGCATTGATGCCCAGGTTGAAGCGGCCGTAGGGGGTCGGCGCGGGGTTCAGCTGGAAGCTGAAGTCCAGGCCGCTCGCCTTGATATCGCCGAAGTTGTCGGTCGGCGAATAGACATACGCCAGAGACCTGCGGCTGGCCCGCGTTGCACACGTCGATCTGGGCGGCCTCCGCAGGATCGACATGCTCCGCATCGCACGAAGTAGTACGGCGTGTCCAAGGCCGGGTTGGCGAACACTTCCGCATCCGGCAGCGTCAGGATCTGGTTCTTGATGACCGTGTTCCAGTAATCGACCCCGAAGCTCACTTCCTTCGTGACATCCAGCACGAAGCCCACCGACCACGAATCCGACGTTTCCGGCTCGAGGTTCTGGTTGCCTTCGTAGCGCCGGTTGAACTGCTGTTCGCAGTCGCGCCCCTCGACGCCGCCGGCCGCCGTATTCACGACCCCGTTCGGGCACAGCAGCGGATCGTTGTACGGATTGGCCGTGTTGGTGATCGTGCGTCGGCTAGATAGAGGTCGTACAGCGTCGGGCGCGCGGAAGCCGCTGTTGTATGAAGCGCGCAGCAGCAGTGACTCGATCGGCTGGTAACGGACGGCGATCTTCGGGCTCCAGTCGGTGCCGACATCGCTGTAATCGTCGTAGCGCAATCGCCACGTGACGTCGAGGTTCTTGATGATCGGAATATTGAGCTCGGCCATCACCGCCCACACATTCCGGTCTCCGCTGGCATCTCTGCGGCAGTTCGAGGCCCGAGCTTGCGGCCTGGCGGATCAGGGCGTAAGTTGTCGGATGAAGTTGACCTCTTCCTTCCGGTAGTCGGCACCGATCGCCAGCGTTAGCGGGCCGGCAGGCAGGCTCATCAGCTCGGTGCTCGCGGTACCGTTGATGCCCCACAGAGTTGCCATCGATGTTCTGCACCTTACCGAGGATCTTCTGCGACATGAGATAGCTCTGCCCGGCAGCATTCTGCGGGCCGAACGGATTCAGGTTGACGCCCCCGGCCATGCCCTGCAGGCCGGCATCGATTCCGTCGAAGTTAACGTAGCCGTCGGTGAAGTAATGCTTGACCTTCGAGCCCGAGTAGTACGCCGCGGCGTTGTAGTTCCACTTCGCCGCATTGCCTTCGAGGCTCAGCAACGCGCGATCGGTCACGTTCTCGACCATTCGTCGCTCCGCCGCCCCGCCGTCGTCGTACGCCAGTTGACGGTAATCGGATCCGTCGGGACGAGCCCGGCCGCGGTCGGAGTGCC
Source organism: uncultured beta proteobacterium (assembly GCA_963810985.1). Lineage (GTDB taxonomy): Bacteria > Pseudomonadota > Gammaproteobacteria > Burkholderiales > Burkholderiaceae_F > JALORV01. Next base: position 60,950 of record CAWEPP010000016.1, on the reverse strand, counting down.
GCCCGAACCGCCCGGGAAGTACGGGTTCGCATTGGTCATCGTCAGTCCGACCAGCGGCGTCGGCAGCGACATTCGTGTTCAGCGTGTTCTCGCGCGCGGAAGTACTCGAGCGACAGCGTGTTGTTCTTCCCCAGCGCGAGAGAGCCGCGCGCCAGGAACGACCACAGCTCCTGCTCGGGGACCAAGTCGACCTGGCCCGCATAGTTGTACCGGCAGGCACCGCTGGAGTTCAGGAACGACGTCGGCGGAGCGCAGCCGGCCGCTGCCGAGGGATTGGCCGTGGCATTCAGGTCGCCCGTATTCGGGTCGAACTGGAACCAGGTGGCGGGGAAAGTCGTGCCTGACGACTTCGCCATCCCTTTCGAAGGAATGACCCCGGTCGACGCATAGTCGCGGTCCGTCGCGTTGAGTACCTTCTGCTTCTGGTAGCTGAAGCCGCCGTAGACGTTCCATCCATCTGTTGCCAACGAGCCGTAGCCCCCGACGATGTTGGCGCCGTACGAATCGCCACCGCCCCCCTGGGGCCACTTGCCGTCGGCGGCAACGCTGATGCCCTGGAACTCCTTGCGGGTGATGATGTTGATGACGCCGGCGATCGCGTCCGTGCCATAGATGGCCGACGCGCCGTCGCGCAGGACCTCGATGCGCTCGATGGCCACCGTCGGCAGCGTGTTCAGGTCGACCGCCCGCCCCTCGTACGGGTTGTTCACCACCCGCTGGCCATTGAGCAGAACCAGGGTCCGCTGTGGGCCGAGGCCGCGCAGGTCGGCGTATGAGGTTGCGCCGTTGCTTGCTCCGACCGAGCCTGACGATACGACTGCGCTCTGGTTTTCCGTGATGAACTGGACAGCCTGCTCGGCGGTCGTGACGCCGGCCCTCTGCAGTTCTTCGATGTTCAGGGTCGTGATGGGCAGTGCGGTTTCGCCCGCGGCCCGCCGGATCATTGAGCCGGTGATCTCCACGCGGTCCAGCTGCTGCTGTGAAACCGGTGTGACCGGCGTGCCTGCGCAAGCGCGTGGGGCGCAAAGCCGACGAGGCCGGCGCCGAATGCGGCGCCGACCGCGAGGCTAAGTCGCGTCTTCTTCAGCATGTTGTATTCCTCCAGTTGATGACCCGAGGCACTTGCCCTTCAGGATCGCTTCAGGGCTTTCCCGTAGCAGTCCGCCTCGGAGTGCGGGAAGCGTATCGAATGTCATGCGGGTGAAATACAAAAGCAGCCTCTAAGCGACAGATCGGGCACCGCTTGTCGCGCCCGTCCAACAGCGCAAGAAATTGTTGCGACGCAAAAGTTTGCGCTCGCAAAGCGGCCGAGACAAAAAAAACGGGCGCCCTTTCGGGTGCCCGTTCTGAACTACTTGCGTGTGTCGGTTAAAAGAAGCTGTACTTGGCCGCCAGGGTCCACGTGCGACCGAGCGGATTAGAGAACCGGTCGTCATAAGCGCGCGCCTGGAAGCGCGACAACTGGTTCGTGAACGACGGATCCGTGTCGAACATATTCAGGACACCGGCCTGCAGCGTCAGGCCCTTGTACCCGGTCCACGTGGCCGACAGGTTCCAGATCGACGACGAACCGACCGTGTTCTGGTTGTACGGCGCGATGACGCCGTTCTGGTCCCAGTACCCGGTCATGTAACGGTTGAACAGATTGACCGACCAGGCCTGATACTGCCAGCCGAAGTTGGTGATCTGCTGGTAGCGGATGACCGGACCGGCAAACTGCGCGTTGTAATTGCCGACCGGGTTGTACCACTGGCCGTTGGGCTCGACCTGGAACTCGTACTTCAGCACATACGTGCCACGAACGCCGAGAGTCAGCCGACCCCACTCGTTCGCACCGCCGGTCCAGTTGAACTGTCCGTCGATACCCTGCGTCTTCACGTCACCCAGGTTCTGGAACGTGTTGATGACGTAGGCAAGCGGATCGCCCCCCGGAGTCTGGCACGCGCCGATCGCGTTCTGCTGGGCGGCTGACGCCTGGCTGCAGCGCACGTACAGGTTGGCGTACTTGTTCGGGTCCGCGAAGATCGCCTGGTCGCCGATCACGCTGATCGAGTCCGTGATGTGATAGTTCCAGTAGTCGAGGCCGAACGAAATCTCGGGCGTCGCCTGCAGCACGAAGCCCATGGTCCAGGCGTCCGACTTCTCAGGCTGCAGCGTCGGCACTGCCGCCCTGCAGCTGCTGGAACTGGATGCCGCAGTCGCGCGACGGTACCGCTCCCAGCGCGGAGTTGGGCACGCCGTTCGGGCACAGCACCGGATCGTTGTAGCGAGTGGCGGTAAATGTCGTCGAGTTGGGCAGGTACAGGTTGTACAGCGACGGCGCCGCGAAGCCTGTGTTGTAAGAGGCGCGCAGCAGGAGGATTTCGAACGGCGTGTAACGGATCGAAACCTTCGGGTTGGTGGTGCCGCCGAAGTCGCTGTAGTCGTCGTATCGGATCGCGACACCGATATCCATGTTCTTCAGGACCGGGAAGTTCATTTCCGCCGCAACCGCCCAGATATTCCGGTCGCCTTCGCGCACCGCCCCCGAGCCCGCCAGGCCGGAACTCGCCGCCTGGCTGACCAGCGGGACATTGGTGTTGTAGACCATTTCCTCGGCGCGGAACTCGGCGGCCAGCGCGAGCTGCATCGGCCCGCCCTGAAGCTTGCCGAACTGTGTCGAGCCGACGCCGGCGACCTGCCACAGCGTGGCATTGCCGTTCTGAACCTCACCCAGCACGGTGTTGGCCTGCATGTAGGCCAGGCCGGCAGTGGACTGACTTCCGAACGGGTTCAGGTAGGGCGCTCCGTTGACCCCGCGCACGCCGTCGCGCAGCGGCTGGGTCTTGGGATAGCCATTGAGGAAGGTGTTGACGACCTCGGCGTTCGACCACAGCGCCGTGACGTTGTAGTCCCAACCGGCGCCGTTGCCGTCGAGCCCGAGCACGAAGCGCTGCGTATCGTTCACCTGCTCGCCCTGCCGCGGTCCCAGCACGGTCGTCCGCCACGCGACAGAAATATTTTGCGTCGGATTTAGCCCCGCATTGGTTATCGGGGTGATGCCGTTGCCCGGGTAGTACGGGCTGAGCGGCGTCATTGTCAGGCCCCCTTCCGGCGACGGCGCGATCTGTGTCGTGACCGTATTGCGGGAGTAGAAGTATTCACCAGTCAACGTGTTGTTGGAGCCGAGCGCCAGCGACCCTTTCAGGAAGGCGGACCATTGCTCCTGCTCCGGAATGACATTAGTGAAACTTTGGGTATCGGCCCCGCAACGCGTGGGGCCGAGGCCGATCGGCAGCGGCGTAGCCAGCGATGTCGGCGGAAAGCAGTTCGGCAGTGACGGATTGGTGTTCGATACGGTGGTCATGGTGCCGACGGTCTGGCTGTAATTAGCCGGGAACGTCGTCGGGCTCAGGCCGTTGAAGCCGTGGGACGGGATATATGAGCGACTGCATGAAGTCCCGCTCGGTACCGTTCAAAGGCTGCTGCTTGCGGTAGTTCAATCCTCCGTAGACGTTCCAGCCTTGCTGTCGCCAGGTTGCCGTAGCCCCCAAGAAGGTTCGCGAGGTAGATCTCGCCGCCGCCCTGTTCCGGCAGCTGCATTTCGCCGCCGATCGTCACGCCTTGGTATTCCTTGCGCGTGATGAAGTTGATCACGCCCGCGATCGCGTCCGTGCCGTAGGTCGCTGACGCGCCGTCGGCCAGCACCTCGATCCGCTCGAGTGAAGAGGTCGGCAGGGTATTGAGGTCGACCGCCGTGACGGAGAACGGGTTCTGGACAACGCGTCGGCCGTTCAACAGGACCAGCGTGCGGTTCGCACCCAATGAGCGCAAATCCGCATAGGACGCCGCACCGTTCGTGCCGCTGACCGAACCGGACGTCACCGTGCCGCCCTGCTGCTGGGTAATGAACTTGACCGCCTGTTCGGCGTTGGTGACGCCGGCCTTCTCCAGTTCGGAGACGCTTAGCGTCGTGACCGGGAGCGAGGTCTCGCCCTCGATTCGCTTGATCAGCGATCCGGTGATCTCCACGCGGTCCATCGTGCTTTGGGCCACGGCCATCGGCGCGAATCCGACAAGTCCCGCGCTGAACGCCGCGCCGACTGCCAAGCTGAGCTTGGTCCTCTTCAACATGGTTTTCCCCTCCAAAGGATGATGCAGCGCAGCGAACGTACCCCCGATGCACATTTCGCATTGCCGTGCGCGGAGACTAATCAATGTGCAACGCGGGAAAGCACTTTTGATTCGTTCAAACGACGAACTGCGCGCCGGCGTCGCGTTCATCCAACAACGCAAAACCGGGCAACTCGCTTTGCCTAAGGAAAAACCCGGGCGGCTGGCTCGCCTAGCTGGGCCGCAGGACCCGCGGCACCGCGGCCAGCAGTGCCTGCGTGTAAGCGTCGCGCGGAGCACCGAGGACGGTGTCCGCCAGACCCTGCTCGATGATGCGGCCGTCCTTCATCACCGCGATCTCGTCCGCCAGGTATTCGACGACACCGAAGTTATGGGTGATGAAGAGATACGCCATCCCGAATTCGGCCTGCAGGTCCTTCAGCAGGTTGAGGATCTGAGCCTGCACCGATACATCGAGCGCGGACGTGGGTTCGTCGCAGACGATCAGGCGCGGCTCGACGGCCAGCGCGCGGGCGATGGCGAGGCGCTGGCGCTGGCCGCCCGAGAACTCATGGGGGTAGCGGGCGAGGACTTCGGGCCGCAGTCCGACCCGTTCCACCAGCGCACGGACGCGGTCGGCCCGCCCGCCCGCCGGGACATCCGGGCGCAGGGCAAGGATGCCCTCCTCGAGGATCTCCTGCACCCGCATGCGCGGATTGAGCGACGAGAAGGGATCCTGGAAGATGATCTGCACCTTGCGACGCGCCTCGCGCAGCGCGTCGCCTTCGAGGCGGTCGAGCGCCGCGCCCTCGATCGTCGCCGTGCCTTCGATCCGCGCCACTCCGCGCAGCAACTGCACCAGCGCCTTGCCCGTCGTCGTCTTGCCGCAGCCGGATTCGCCGACCAGCGCCAGTGTGCGGCCGGCCGCGAGATCGAACGAAATCCCGTCCACCGCTTTGACATGGCCGACAGTGCGGCGCAGCAATCCATGTCGGATCGGGAAGTACACCTTGTAATCGCGCACACGCAGCAAGGGTTCGCCGGTGCCCGGTGTGGGTCGGTCGTCGGCGGCGGGCACACTCGGGCCAGTTGTCGCGGTAGCGCGGGTGACCGACGCTGCGCCGCTAAGCGCTGACGCGACGAGTACGCACCGGACCGAATGCCCCGGAAATGGCTTCGTCAGTTCCGGTGGCCGCGCACGACAAGCGTCGTGCACGCTCGGACATCGTTCGGCGAAGCGGCACCCCGTGAAGCGCTGGTTCAAGGGCGGAACGGTGCCGGGAATCGCTGCCAGGCGCGCCCGGCGGTGCGCACTGTCCGGCAGTGCATCGAGCAGCAAGCGCGCGTAGGGGTGCAGTGGACGCGCGAAGAACTCCTTCGTCTCCGCCACTTCGATGACCTGCCCTGCGTACATCAGCGCGACCCGCTGCGCGACCTGCGCGACGATTCCGAGATCGTGCGTGATCAGCAGCATCGCCATGCCCTGCGTGCGCTGCAACTCCACCAGCAGGTCGAGGATCTGCTTCTGGATCGTCACGTCGAGCGCGGTGGTCGGTTCGTCGGCGATGACGATGTCCGGCTCGCCGGCAAGCGCGATGGCGATCATCACGCGCTGCTTCTGGCCGCCGGACAACTGGAACGGATAGCTGTCGATCCGTCGTTCCGGCTCGGGCAGCCCGACGCGCCTGAGCCAGTCGAGCGCCTTCGCGCGTGCGGCCGCTCCGCGCATGGGCGTATGACGTTCGATGACTTCGACGATCTGACGACCCGACCGGCAGCACCGGGTTTAGGCTGGTCGATGGCTCCTGGAAGATGATGCTGACGCGGCGGCCGCGCACGTCTCGCATGCGTGCCTCCGGCAGCTGCGCGATATCCGTGCCGGACAGATCCAGCCGCCCGCCCTGCACGCGGCCGTTGTCGGGCAGCAGGCGCAGGATCGACAGCGCCGTCATCGACTTGCCGCAGCCTGATTCGCCGACCAGCGCGAAGGTCTCTCCGCGCGTCAGCGTCAGCGACAGCGCATCGACGGCGTGCACCAGCCCGCTGTCGGTATCGAGGACGGTATCGAGCGCCTCGATCGCGAGTACAGCGTCGCTCATCGGCACTCCCCCGTCACGTCGCTTCCTTCAGCCGGAACCGACGCGGACGGAACGCTCGCGAGCGCGGGTCGAAGGCCTCGCGCACCGCATCGGCGAACAGGTTGGCCGCGAGCACGAGCGCGAGCATGAAGGTGAACGCCGTCGCCAGGTTCCACCACACGGCCGGGTCGCGAGACATCTCGCTGCGCGCGAGGTTGATCATCGAGCCGAAGCTGGAGGAGTTCGGATCGACACCGACGCCCACGTACGACAGCACGGCTTCGTACAGCACCAGCGCGGAAAAATCGAGCACCGCCACGATCAGAACCAGGTGCATGACGTTAGGCAGGATGTGCCGCCACATGATGCGCCCATGGCTGACGCCGAACGCATGCGCCGCCTGCACGTACTCGAGTTCCGAGATCTTGAGCGTTTCGGCGCGCAGCAGCCGGCACAGCGTCGCCCAGCCGGTGATGCCGAGGATCACGCACAGCAGGAACAGGCGAAATTCGGCGCGCTCCACTCCGGTCGCAAAGCTCTCCGCGTTCCTGTCGATGTAGACGTTGATCAGCAGCACGAACGCGGCGACCAGCAGGATCGGCGGGATCGCCGACAGCACCGTGTAGAAATACTGGATCACGTCGTCGATCCAGCCCTTGAAGTAACCCGCCAGCACGCCCAGCGCGATCGCGAGCGGAAGCGTCGCGATCGTCGACAGCGACCCGATGACGACCGCCGTGCGGATGCTCTTCAGCGCCTGGTACAGCACGTCGTTGCCGGTGCGGTCGGTGCCGAACGGGTGGTAGTAGGGCCAGATCGCCACCAGCCACCCGATCGCGATGGCGACCACCGTTGCCGTCAGGAGGATCGAGCGCCACGGGATTTCAGTTTCGCCGCGCGCCATGTCGGCGAGCGCAGTGCGCCACCCGCCCGACGCGCGGCCGCGCACAACGGCCACGGCGAAGACCAGCAGGCTGGCGAAGGCAAGCCCGCCGACGACGCCCTGCAGCGAACGCGCCCACAGGTCCGCCTTCCACTCCTGCGCCGGGTCCTCCAGGTGCGCGCCACCGAACGCAAGGCGCGGATAGGCGCGCACCTCGCGGCCATCGATCACGGCTGTCTCACGCTGGAACGACCAGTAGGCGAGCGGCACCGAGTAGGTCTTCTCGCGCGCCTCGATGGCGTGCTTCAGCATCACATCGAGCAGCGACAGCGTGCGGGTGGCGTACGCGGTCGAAGCATCCGGCGCCGCGCCGGGCGCGGACTCGAGCCGCGGCCGGAAGTGCACCGAGTCCAGCAGCGCCAGTCCGATGAACACCGCCAGCACCACGGCGGCGGACATCGCCGGTGCGTCGCGCAGCACGTGACGCCAGGTCGCGCGCAGGTTCGGGTTGCGGCGGACGTGGATCACATACGCGACGACGACCGCGACCACCAGCCACAGCACGAGGTCGGTCCAGAGGAAGACGAACTTGGGCATCGTTGCGCTGACGCCTAGGCGAGTCGTACCCGTGGATCGACGAAGGTGTAGGCGATGTCGGTCGCGAGATAGGCCAGGATGTAGAGCAGCGATCCCAGGAACACCATCGTGTGCACGATCGCGAAGTCCTGCCCGGCGATGGCCTCGACAACGTAGGTTCCCAGCCCCGGGATGCCGAAGAACGACTCGAAGACGATCGATCCGAGAAAGGCATACGGCAGCAGCGCGCCGACGTGCGTCAGGATCGGCAGCCACGCGTTGCGCAGCACGTGGCCGAACAGCACGGCGGGTTCCGCCAGGCCTTTCGAGCGCGCGGTGCGGACGTAGTCCTTGCTCGCCTCCTCCAGCAGCATCGCGCGGAAGAGCCGCGCTTCGGAGCCGAGCTGGAACACGATGCCGACGACGATCGGCAGCGCGAGGAACTTGAAGAGATCGAGCCCAGGCACGAAGCCCGAGAGCGGCACGAGCTTCAGCGTCTTGCCGAAGAACCACTGCGCCATGATGATGTAGAACAGGCTCGAGATCGACATCATCACGACGCACACCACCGTGCCCCAGAAGTCGAGGTAGCTCGCCCGGAAGAACACCAGCAGCAGCGAGAAGGTGATCCCGGAGAAAAGCGTCAGCAGCAGCATCGGCCCGGCCAGCGCGAGGCTCGCCGGGATGCGGGTCGCGATCTCGTGCGCGATGTCGCGGCCGCTGTCGCTGGTGCCGAATTCGAGCGTGAAGAGCTTGAGCGAACGGTCGTAGAAGATCGTCTTGCGGAATCTTGTCCGCGCCTTCGGCCTTGGCGTTGAACCAGAGCGGCTTGTCGTAGCCGCGCTCGGCCTTCCACTTCTCGATCGCGTCCTGCGACACGCGCTTGGCCCCGATGTTGAGCCGCGCGATGTTGTCGGGCGAGTTGACAGCGAAGAACAGCGTGAACGTCAGCAGATTCACGCCGATCAGGATCAGCACCGCGTAGCCGATGCGCCGGACGATGTAGTTCAGCACGAACGATCTCGACGCGCGATCGCAGCCGTCACTCGGCAGCTTTCAGGGTCGCGAGTGTGCGCCCCGCGGTCTCGCGCTCGCGCCGCTTCCAGCTGCGGAATGCCGGCACGACGGCGGCGACGAGAACCAGCACGATCAGTACGACCGGCCACCAGATCGGGCGGTTCCATTCGGCGATCTTCGCGGCACGTAGCGCGGGATCGACCTTCATGTACATCAGGCGGTCATTCGCCAGCGGCGCCGGCTTGACGTTGCCGACCCAGCCGTGGTGTACCGAGCCCGCGTACGGGTTGTAGCCAAAGGCCCATGGCGCATCGTTCTGCAGGATGGCCACCATCTGGTCGACGACCTGCTGCTTGCGCGGGACGTCGTCGAGGTAGCGCATTTCCTCGAACAGCTTGTCGAATTCGGGATTCTGGTAATTGGCCGTGTTATTGCCGTTGCCCTGTGTGGCGGCCTGCGAGTTCGGGCCGTAGAGCAGGAACAGGAAATTCTCTGCATCGGGGTAATCGGCGAACCAGCCCCACCAGAAGATCTGCAGACTTCCCTTGTCGGCCTTGTCCTGGAAGCGGTTGTAGTCGGTGGCGCGCAATTCGAGCTGCACGCCGATCTTGGCGAACTGCTTGACCATCCACTCGACCTCGGCCTTCAGTTCCGGCGTCAGCGCGCGCTGGTAGTCATAGTTGAGCACCAGTGGCTGGCCTGTCTTGGCATCGCGCCCGTCGGGATAGCCGGCCTCGGCCAGCAGCTTCTTCGCCTCTTCGATCGATTTCCGCCGCGGCTTGCCGTCGACGACGTCGTAGACGGTCCGATTGATCGCCTCCGGGCGATAAGCGAAGACGCCTTGAGGCACCGCGCTCATCGCGGGCTCGCCGGCGGCCTTGCTCTCGAACACGCGGACGAATTCTTCCCAGTCGATCGCGATCGACAGCGCCTGGCGCAGCTTGCGGTTGCGCTCCTGCTCCTCGGGCGTCTTGCCCTTGCCGACCACCGGGTCCCACCAGTTGAAGCCGAGGTACCAGTTGGAGATCTCGAGCGTCCTTGGCATCTGGATGCCGCGTTCGCGGAAGAGCTTTGCCACCTTTTCGGAGTTCTTGACGTCGTAGTCCAGGTCCTGCAACCAGTCGAAGCGCGAGATCTCCGGGTTGTCGTAGTAGCCCTGCATGAACTTGGTCTTGTGGGGAATCCGTTCCTTCTCGATCGAGAACACCACCTTGTCGATGAAGGGCATCGGCTTGCCGCAATCGGTGAGCAGGCCAGCAGCTTTGTCGGCCTCTTCGCCCTCGCACGGATACGGTTCGCCGCGGAAATTCGGGTTGCGCGACAGCACGTGGCGGCGGTTTTCCTGGTACTCGGTCAGCATGTACGGCCCGGTGCCGACCGGCCAGTAGTTCATGCTGAGGTTGCGCTCCGCCATGCCGGGCTGTGCGTAGAACTTGTCGACCTCCCACGGCACCGGCGCGAAGAACGACATCGTCAGCCAGTACTTGAACTGCGGGTACTTGCCATCCAGCCTTATGCGCAGCGTGTGATCGTCGATCGCTTCGACGCCCGCCAGCGGGAACTGCCGGAAGTCGAGGAACGGCAGGTTGCGGTCAGTCAGCGGCTTGCCGTTGCGCAGCTTCTCGTCTTCCTTTGCGATCAGCTCACCGTAGTCCTTGAGTCCCTTGATATGTTCGGCCATCGGCGAGAACGAAGGCGACTTGATGCGCGTCGTGGCCAGCCGCCTGATGCCGTAGACATAGTCGTGCGCCGTCAGCTCGCGCGTGCCCCGGTGCTCGAAATCGAATGGCGTGCGCCTGTCACCGAGTTCCTTGTGCGTCAACGCGTGGTAGCGCAGGTTTCCCGCGTCGTCTTTCGCGAACGCAGGATGCGGCGAATAGAGAATCCCCTTCCGGATCCTGATGTCATAGACCGACTCGGCGATCTCGGCGCCGGGTGCGTCCGGCGGCAGCTCGCGGCCGTTCTTGTCGTAATAGCGCGGCGTGGCGATCGCCTCGGCGGCGCGCGGCGCAACCTCGTACGGCCGCTTCAGGTAGTGAAAGCGATACAGCGGTTCGTAGATCGAGTACGTGTACGGCGTTTCGTCGAGCGAGTACGAGGCCGTGGGATCAAGGTATTTCGGCGAGCGTTCCTGGAAAGCCGTGAAGAACGTGTTGGTCTTCTCAGCGCCGCTCGCGTGCGGGCTGTTGGTGACGCGATCGCATCCCGCGAGCAGCAGGGCGCCAGAGGCCAGCATCACGGCACTCCAGCCGCGGACGACATTCATCGGGGTTCCTCCCGCGCGGTCGCGGAACGGCTGCCGAGCTCTCGTGGGGCCGGCAAAAAGGCGCGCATTGTAGTCGCCGCGAGGAAGAGTCATCGGGATTACCGTCATTCCGCCCCTCTATGCCGCTTATACTGCGCCGCAGCGCATGTCGACGAAACACTCCGCCGCGACCGGTCAACCGTTCACCTGGACGGTCCGCGTCTACTACGAAGACACGGACACCGGCGGCATTGTCTACTACGCCAACTACCTCAAGTTCTTCGAGCGCGCCCGCACGGAATGGTTGCGGGCCGCGGGCTTCGAGCAGCGGCGCCTGCTCGATGAATTCGGGCTCCAGTTCGTCGTTGCGCACATCGAGTGCACTTACCAGCAGCCGGCGCGGCTCGACGACCAGATCGAGATCGACCTGCGGGTGGCGAAGGCGGGTCGCGTCTTCATCCTCTTCGAGCAGTGCGCGCGCCGTGGCGCGGACGTACTCGCGACCGCGCGCGTGAAGGCTGCCTGCATCGACGCCCGCCGATTCGCCCCGGCCGCGATGCCGGCTGACATGACTGCCGCCTTTCAAACTCTGCCCGGATCCAGCCCTTCGCCATGACAGCTGCCACCGACCTTTCGATCCTCTCGCTGATGACCAAGGCCACGCTGGTCGTTCAGCTCGTGATGCTGCTGCTGGCCGTGCTCTCGATTGCCTCCTGGACCGCGATCTTCCAGAAGGGTTTCGCGATCAAGCGCGCCAAGCGTGAGACCGAGGAGTTCGAGCGGCAGTTCTGGGGCGGCGCCGAGCTCTCCCAGCTCTACCAGCAGGCGTCGAATCCGCGCCGCAAGACCGGCGCACTCGAGCGCATCTTCGAGTCCGGGATGAGCGAGTACCTCAAGCTGCGCGGCCGTGGCGACGCCCAGGCGACGCTCGACGGCGCGCGCCGCGCGATGCGCGCGTCGTACCAGCGCGAGATGGACGCGCTGGAGTCGCGCCTGAACTTCCTCGCCTCTGTCGGCTCGGTCAGCCCGTACATCGGCCTGTTCGGCACCGTGTGGGGAATCATGCACGCGTTCACCGGTCTATCGAACCTGCAGCAGGCCAATCTCGCCAGTGTCGCGCCCGGCATCGCCGAAGCGCTGGTCGCCACCGCCATTGGCCTGTTCGCAGCGATTCCGGCGGTCGTCGCCTATAACCGATTTGCCAATGACATCGACCGGCTCGCCAACCGTTTCGAGAGCTTCATGGAAGAGTTCCTGAACATCCTGCAGCGGCAGAGGTCGTAGCACCATGGCCCTGGTCGCGCGCCGCGGCGGTCGTCGCCGCCGCCTGATGGCGGACATCAACGTCGTCCCGTACGTCGACGTGATGCTGGTGCTGGTCGTGATCCTGATGGTGGCGGCGCCGTTCGTGAACCCGAGTGTCGTCGACCTTCCGTCGGTGGCGAAGGCCGGACAGCAGAAAGAGGTCCCGGTCCGCGTCGTCGTGCGCTCGGACGGGCGCGTCTCGATTCTCGAGCAAGGCAAGGGTGAGTCCCCGGTCCAGGCCGGCCAGCTGATCGCGTCGGTCAAGGCACGCCAGAAGAGTGCCGGAACACCGGTCGTGATCGAAGCCGACGCCAAGGTCCAGTACAAGTCCGTCGTCGATGTGATGCGCGATCTGCAGAAGGCGGGCATCGAACGCGTCGGGCTCTCGGTCCAGCTCGCACAATGACAAGCGCTGTGCCCCGCGCCCTGCGTCATCGCTGGCATGCGCCGGAGAAAGGCACCGGCCCCGCGTTCATGATCTCGCTCGCGGCGCACACGATGCTCTTCCTCGCGATCGCCTTTGTTGTGCGCTGGAAGACCGAGCCGGCTGGTCCGGTGTCGGCCGAGCTTTGGGGCGGGCTGCCGCCGGTGGTCGAGCCGGCGCCTCCGCCGCCGCCCCCTCCGCCACCAATCAAAGTCGAGCGCGCCCCGGAACCGGAACCCGTGAAGCCCGACATCGTCATCGAGCAGAAGAAGCCCGAGAAGAAGGTCGAGCCGGTGAAGAAGATCGAACCTGTTAAGAAGGTCGAACCGGACCCGAAAGTCGAGCAGCGCAAGCGCGAAGACGAGGCCAAGGCGGCGAGGGCGGCACAGGAGGCAGAGGCGGCATCGCAGAAGCAGCGTGAGGTCGCGATGCAACGCGCGCTCGCCGCCGCCGGCGGGACGGCGACCGGTCCCGCTTCAGGAGGTGCCGCGGGCAGCCCGGGCCTGTCGGACAGTTACAAGGGCCAGGTGGTGAGCTGCGTACGCCCGCATGTCGCGTTCAATGTTCCGGAGGGACTTCGTCCCAGGCAGCATGTGGCCGAGTTCGAGGTGCAATTGCTGCCATCCGGCGAGCAGGTGGGAGCGCCTCGACTCGTCAGCGCCAGCGGCCTGCCTGCCTACGACCAGGCCGTCGAGCGCGCGATCCGCCGCTGCGACCCGTTCCCACGACCGCGCGAAGGCGCGATGCCTCGTTCAGTGCGGCTCGCCTTCGACCCCGTGGAGATGCGCTAGCACAGCACTACGCATCAACCCCATCATCCGTCGTCGCGCGTTTCAGTGAACGTGACGTGCGCGACGCTGTCTATACTCGCTGCCAGCCTGTCGAATGAATAAATCAGAAACGCCTCATCGCGCACCGCCCGCCGCAGCCTCTGCGGTGCGCTCGCCCTGCTGCCGCTCGCCGCCCGCGCGCAACTGCGTGTCGAGATCACCGGCGTCGGCAGCCAGCAGTTCCCGATCGCCGTCGCACCCTTCACCGTGGAGGGTGCCGCGTACTCAGGAGATCGACTCCATCGTGCGGGCCGATCTCGCGCGCAGCGGACTCTTTCGCATCGTCGATGCCGGCACGCAGCCGATTGCCGACACCGCAAATGTGAACCTCGCCGACTGGAAGACGCGCGGCGCCAACGCGCTGGTGATCGGTAGCGTGCGCCGCCTGGCGGACGGCCGCTTCGACGTGCGCTTTCGCCTGCTGGACACGGTCCAACAGGCACAGCTGGATGGCCTCTCCTACGCGACTCCGGCCGGCGACCTGCGACTGACCGCGCATCGCATCGCGGATCGCATCTACGAGAAGCTGACCGGCGAACGCGGCGTGTTCGCAACGCGGATCGCCTATGTGGTCCAGACCAGCCGTGCGTCGTGGGAGCTGCACATCGCGGATGCCGATGGCGCCAATCCGCAGGCGGCACTGCGCTCGCGCGAGCCGATCATTTCACCGGCCTGGTCCCCCGACGGCGGGAGACTGGCCTACGTTTCGTTCGAAACCGGCAAGCCGGTCGTCTACGTGCACACCGTCACCACTGGCGAGCGCAAGGCCGTCGCGAATTTCCGGGGCTCGAACAGCGCGCCCGCCTGGTCGCCGGACGGCCGGACGCTCGCGGTGACCCTGACGCGCGAAGGCAACTCGCAGGTCTTCCTGATGAACGCCGACGGTTCCAACGTTCGACGGCTCACGCAGACCACCGGCATCGACACCGAACCGGTGTTCAGCCCGGACGGCCAGTGGATCTTCTTCACTTCGGATCGCGGCGGCGGACCGCAGATCTACAAGATGCCGGCCACCGGCGGCAATGCACAGCGCGTGACCTTCAACGGCGACTACAACATCAGCCCGCGGCTCTCGCCCGACGGCAAGGTGCTCGCCTACGTCGGCCGCCGCAGCGGGCGCTTCCAGGTCATGCTGCTCGACCTCGCGGGGGGTCAGGAGACCCCGGTCACCGACACGGCACGGGATGAATCACCCAGCTTCGCCCCCAACGGGCGGCTGCTGTTGTACGCCACCGAGGTCAATGGACGCGGCATCCTCGCGTCCGCCTCCGTCGATGGCCGCGTGCGCACACGCCTGACGGGTCCGAGCGGCGATATCCGCGAGCCGACCTGGGGCCCATTCATCAAGTAAGCCTTCAAGCAAGGAGCGACGATGCATCAACTCCGCAAGTTCGCACGCAGTGCCGTTGCAGCCGCAACCGTCCTGTTACTGGTCGCCGGCTGCTCGTCTGTCAAGCTCGACGAGCAGAGCCCGGCGCCTATCACCGACGCCTCCTCGGGCGCAGGTGGAAGCAAGACGGATCCGCGTGCGGTCGCACCGGTCACGGCCGCGAGTTCCCAGGCGGTCGATCCGTTCACCGATCCGGCGAACCCACTGTCGAAGAAGAGTGTCTTCTTCGATTTCGACAGCTTCGTGGTCAAGTCCGAGTTCCAGCCGTTGGTGGAAGCCCACGGCAAGTACCTCGCCAACAACAGCGGCCGCCGCATCACCGTCGAAGGCAACACCGACGAGCGCGGCGGGCGCGAGTACAACCTGGCACTGGGCCAGAAGCGCGCCGAGGCCGTCAAGCAGCGCCTGATACTGATGGGCGCACGCGACGCTCAGATCGAGACCGTGAGCTTCGGCAAGGAGAAGCCGCGCGCCTCCGGCAGCACCGAGGAGGCGTGGGCGCAGAACCGGCGGGCGGATATTGTTTATAAGTAGCGCTGCTCGTGTACGCGACGCGCATTGCGCGTCGCACGTGCACTCGCAGCGGAATAGTTAGAAGGGCGGGCTTGGGGCGGCCCGGCGCCCGCCCTTGGTACAACGGCACGCTGCGGCAGCCTGGTCGCTCACGACGCAGCGATCTTCTTAGGGAACACATGAACTACCGGACCCTTGCAGCCGCGTTCGCACTGATCGTTGTCGTTGCCTGGCCCATGCACAACTATTCTCTGACGACGACGCGCGCAAGGCGATCCTTGAGCTGCGGCAGCGGGTGAATGCGCTGCAAAGCGATCTCGGCGCTCGGCTCGACACGGCGCAGCGCAATCAGCTGGATCTCGCCAACCAGAACGAGACATTGCGGCAGGAGATCGCGCGGCTGCGCGGGCAGGTCGAGACGCTGACCAACGAGGTGGCGACGCTGCAGAAACGCAATCGCGACCTGTACACCGATCTCGATGCACGGCTGAAGAAGTTCGAGCCCTCCACGGTGACCGTCGACGGCCGCACGGCAACGGTCGAGCGGTCCGAACAGATGGCTTACGAGGCGGCGCTGACGCAGTTCCGCAGCGGCGACTTCAAGGGCTCGATCGGCAGCTTCCAGCAGTTCCTGACGAAGTACCCGACGAGCGCTTACGTCCCGGCCGCGCAGTACTTCATCGGAAGCGCCTACTTCGCGCTCAAGGATTACAAGTCGTCGATCAGCGCCAACCAGGTCATCGTCGATCGGTACAAGGATTCACCGCGCGCTCCGGAAGCCCTGCTGTCGATTGCCGACAGCCAGCTGCAGCTCGCCGACAAGCGCGGCGCCAACCGGACGCTGACGCGCGTCGTCCAGGAATATCCCGAGCAGCGAAGCCGCGGTCGTGGCGCGCGAACGACTGCCCGGGACGCGCTGAGCGGCGGCGGTCGCCGCTTCTCCCGCGGCGCCTTGGCTGGTTGCGTGTGCCGCAGACTGCGGCGCACGCTCAGTGCCGGAAGTGTCGAACTCCGGTGAAGACCATCGCCACGCCACGCTCGTCGGCGGCTGCGATGACTTCTGCATCGCGCATGCTGCCGCCCGGCTGGATCACGCAGGTCGCGCCGGCATCGACGACCACGTCCAGCCCGTCGCGGAACGGGAAGAACGCATCCGACGCCGCCGCCGAGCCCGCCAGTGACAGGCCTGCCTCCTTCGCCTTGATCGAGGCGATGCGCGCCGAGTCGATGCGCGACATCTGGCCCGCGCCGACACCCAGCGTCATGCCGTCGTGCGCAAAGACGATCGTGTTCGACTTGACGAACTTGGCCACGCGCCACGCGAACAGCAGGTCGGCCAGCTGCCCGGCGGTCGGCGCCTTGGCCGTCACGACCTTGAGGTCCGAGGCCGCCATCGAGTGCATATCCGGCGACTGCACGAGCAGCCCGCCGCCGACGCGCTTGAAATCAAAATCGTTGTGGGACGCACCGAGCGCAACAGTGAGCACGCGGACGTTGGCCTTCGCCGCGAAGACTTCGCGCGCGGCGGCGTCGAACGCAGGCGCGATGACGACCTCGACGAACTGGCGCGCCACTGCCTGCGCCGCTGCTGCATCGACCGCCCGATTGAAGGCGATGATCCCGCCGAACGCCGAAGTGGGATCGGTCTTGAACGCCTTCGCATACGCCTCGGCGGGCGAGCAGCGACCGCGACGCCGCACGGGTTGGCGTGCTTGACGATGACACACGCCGGCTGATCGAAGCTGCGCACGCATTCCCACGCCGCGTCGGCGTCGGCGATGTTGTTGTAGGACAGTTCCTTGCCCTGCAGCTGCGCGTAGCCGGCGAGCAGTCCCGCGCCGACCGAGTGCTCGCGATAGAACGCGGCCGACTGGTGCGGATTCTCGCCATAGCGCATCTGCTGCACCCGCACCCACTGGCGCGTCAGTATCTCCGGGAACGTGCCACGGCGCTGCTCGTCGTCGAGCGACGTGAGGTAGTTGGCGATCATGCCGTCGTAGCGCGCGGTGTGCGCGAAGACCTTCCTGGCAAGCGCCAGGCGCGTCGCCGCGCCGACCGCGCCCGCCGTGCGCAGTTCATCGAGCACAAGGGAGTAATCGGCGGGATCGACGACAGCCGCCACGCTTTCGTGGTTCTTGGCCGCCGCGCGCAGCATCGCCGGACCGCCGATGTCGATGTTCTCGATCGCATCGTCGAAGCTGCAGTCCGGATTGGCGACGGTGCGTTCGAACGGATACAGGTTGACCGCGAGGATCTCGATCGGGTCGATCTGGTGCTGCGCCAGTGCCTGCATGTGCGCCGGGTCGGGCCGGCGCGCCAGCAGTCCCGCATGGATGCGCGGGTTGAGCGTCTTGACGCGCCCGTCCAGCATTTCGGGAAAGCCGGTGTAATCAGCGACCTCGGTGACCGCAATGCCGCTCTCGGCCAGCAGCCGCGCCGTTCCGCCCGTCGACAGGATGCGATAGCCGAGCCCCGCCAGCGCACGCGCGAAGTCGACGACGCCGGCCTTGTCCGAGACGCTGATCAGCGCCTGCTTCTTCATGATCCCGATTCCCTTGCTGCGTCAGGCGAGCTTGTGCTGCGCCAGTTTCTTGCGCAGCGTGTTGCGGTTGATTCCCAGCAACTCCGCCGCGGCGGACTGGTTACCGGCCGAGCGCGCCATGGCGAATTGCAGCAGCGGCCGCTCGACAGCGTGGTTCACCATCTCGAACAACGCATGCGGCCGCGCACCGTCGAGATCCTCGAAGTACTGCTCCAGACTGCGTGTGACGCACTGTTCCAGCGTCTCCCCGCTGCGTGCTCGGCTGGCACGTTCGATCGTTGCGTCCGACCTCGGCTGCTGCTTGGCCACCCTGCGTGTTCCTCAGTGAAGCACCGGTGCATAGGCCAGCCGCTCGCTGTGCTCGCCATGCCCCCGGAGAAAGCAATCGACGGCCCGCGCCTGCGCCTCGCAGTCGTCGAGCCGGTTCATTTCGTCGCAGAACGCGCGCCCGCCCACGAGATCGCGCGTGTACCAGATGATGTGCTTGCGCGCCGTCCGGACCCCGGCCGCGGTGCCATAGAAGCGGTAGTGATCGTCCAGGTGCGCCAGCAAGAGCTCCCGCACCTCGTCGACCCGCGGCGGCGGCAGCAGATTCCCGGTCGCGAGGTAGTGCGTGATCTCGCGGAAGATCCACGGCCGGCCCTGCGCGGCGCGTCCCACCATGACGGCGTCGGCCCCGGTGGCGTCGAGCACCTGCCGCGCCTTCTGCGGCGAGTCGATGTCACCGTTGGCGATGACCGGAATCGAGACCGCCTGCTTGACGGCGCGAATCGTGTCGTACTCGGCGGCACCGGTGAAACCGCAGGCGCGCGTACGACCGTGCAGTGTCAGCGCCGCCACCCCGCTCGCCTCGGCGAGCCGGGCGACTTCCACCGCGTTGCGACGGCCCGGATCCCAGCCGGTTCGATACTTCAGCGTGACAGGAACGTCGACCGCGCCGACCACGGCGTCGAGGATGCGCGCCACCGCGTCGACATCGCGCAGCAGCGCCGAGCCACACGCGACGTTGCAGACCTTCTTGGCCGGGCATCCCATGTTGATGTCGATGATCTGGGCGCCGCGCTCGACGTTGTAGCGCGCCGCTTCGGCCAGCATCGCGGGATCGGAGCCTGCCAGTTGCACGGCGACCGGTGCCTGCTCGCCCGCGTGATCGAGCCGGCGCATCGTCTTCTCGCTCGCCCACAGGCGCGGATTGGACGCCGCCATCTCCGACACCGCATGCCCGGCACCGAGCGCCTTGCACAGTTTCCGATACGGCCGATCGGTCACGCCCGCCATCGGCGCGACGAACACGTTGTTCGGCAACTGGTAAGGGCCTAGGCGCATGTCAGGCGGGGAACAGGGCGAAGCGAAAGGGCGCGCATTGTAGCGAAGCGGAACTCGCAGACGTCAGGTGCGTACGCCGAACATCAGCAGTCGCGCGAACTGGCGCCGCAGGTCCGGGAACACCGAGAGCGCCGTCAGGGCGAACGAACGTCCGAGTGCGACCGGCGCAGCACGTGTGCTGAAGAGCGCCGGCGCGTTTCGGGTCAGCGCCAGGATCGCCGCGCGGTCGGCACTCCGCGCACGGTCGTAGCCGCCGAGCGCCGTCACGAGGTCACGCTGTTCGGCCTGCGCCTGACCGAGGCAGTCCGCCAGGGACACACAATCACGCATTCCGAGATTGAGCCCCTGTCCCGCCACCGGGTGCAGCGTCTGGGCCGCGTTGCCCAGGTAGACGACGCGATGCTCCCTCAGCGAGCCACGTGCCTGCTGGTGCAGCGGCACGCGTGCACGCGGTCCGACCCGCACGATCTTCCCGTTGCGCGCGCCGAAGGCTCGTTGCAGTTCGGCCGCAAACTCCCCATCACCCAGCGCCAGTCGCCGTTCAGCGATGTCGGGAGGCATGCACCACACGAGGCCCATCGGGCGTCCGCCCTCGGCCGCACCCGGCAACGGCAGCAACGCCAGCGGCCCTTCACGCGTGAAGCGCTCGAAGGCGCTGCCCGGGTCCGGTCCCTGCACGGTCACGTCGGCCAATAGTGCGTATTGCGCCGGCGCCACGGCGGCCGCATTGCGCCGCGAGGCCTTCGGCATTCACGACGACCTGGGCTTCGCGCGTCGCGCCATCCTCGAAGTGAACCACGGCCTGTGCGGGCTGCTGGCGGATCTCAGCGACACGGCATGGACGCGAAACCGTCACGGCTGCGTTGCGAGCGCAGGCCTCGGCGAGGGGCGCCAGCAGGTCGCCGTAGCGGATCGTGACGCCGAGCGGGCCCTCCCCGCCATCGTCGTTTCCGAGCACGACGCGCCCGAACTCTCCGGCCGACGAAACAAACACTGTACGTATCGGCGCCGTCACCGGCGGTGGCAGGGTCACCAGCGGACGCAGCAACTGCAGCGTCCCTCGGGAAAGGGCCAGCAACCTCCGATCGCCCTGTGCCGCCTCCAAGCTGCGAGCGTCGATCACCTCGCTGGGCACTTTCCGGTGGGCAAGCATCAACGCGAGTGCCAGACCCACGGGCCCACCGCCGACGATCACCACCGGGGCGCGGGCTGTCATCTCATGACCGCATCAGGGCTTCAACATCGCTGGGATGTTTCGGCGCCGCTTGAGTCAGCACGTCGTGGCCGTCCGGGGTTACGACGACATCGTCTTCGATGCGCACGCCGATGTTCCAGAAGCGCTCCGGAACATTCGCCGCGGGCCGCAGGTAGAGGCCCGGTTCGACCGTCATCGCCATGCCCGGCTGCAAGGTGCGCCAGGGACGCTCGCCGCCATCCGGCGCAGCCCGCGGCTCGCGATAGTCGCCTGCGTCATGCACATCGAGACCGAGCCAGTGACCGGTCCGGTGCATGTAGAACTGGCGGTGGGCACCCGACTCGAGCACGGCATCGACCGTTCCCGACAGCAGGCCAAGATCGATGAGGCCCTGCACCAGCACTCGCGTGGCGGCCGCATGCGGTGCATCGAACGTCGCGCCGGGCCGGATCGTGGCGAGCGCGGCGGCCTGCGCCGCCAGCACCAGTTCGTAGATGGCGCGCTGCTCGCCCACGTAGCGGCCGTTGACGGGAAACGTCCGCGTCACGTCCGCCGCGTAGCCGTCGACTTCGCAGCCGGCATCGACCAGGCAGAGCTGCCCGTCCTCGAGTCGCGAATTGCCCGCGGGGTAGTGCAGCACACAGGCGTTCGGGCCGGTGGCGACGATCGGCGTGTACGCGGGCGCCGCGGCGCCCTGGCGGCGGAACTCGTGCAGCAGTTCGGCCTCGAGCTCGTACTCGTGCATGCCGACGCGGCACGCCTGCATCAGCCGCACATGTGCCGCCGCGGAGATCGACGCCGCCCGGCGCATCGAGTTGATCTCCGAGGTGTCCTTGACCAGGCGCATCTCGTCGACGATCGGCAGCAGGTCGACAATCGCCGCCGGTGCGCGCGTACCCGAGCGGCTTTGCCCGCGCACCTCCGCCATCCAGCGCTGGACACGGGTGTCGAGGTCCGCGCTGGAACCGAGAGCACAGAACAGCGCCGGCGCGTTCGCGAGCTGAGCCGGCAGGACCGCGTCGAGCGCATCGATCGGATGCGCGCCATCGAAACCGAACGCGGCGGCGGCCGCCTCGGGTCCGTGCCGGTAGCCGTCCCAGATCTCGCGCTCGGCATCCCTGGGCCGGCAGAAGAGCCACGCCTCGCGCCGCTCGCCATGGGCGACCAGCGCCAGCGCGGCGCCCGGTTCGCTGAATCCCGTGAGGTACCAGAAGTGGCTGTCGAAGCGGTACGGATACTCGGAGTCGCGGTTACGGATGCGCTCGGGCGCCGTGAAGTGCACGGCAACGCCGCCGCCCTGGGCCGCCATTGCGTCGAGTACGCGGGCGCGGCGCGCTCGGAAGACTTCGGTCATCGCGGGACGGGAATCGGGCGGCGGGTTCAAGCCGCGATTCTACGAGCGTGCGCCGGCGTCTCGGCCGTGACCGAGTTCGGCATCCAGGCGCGCGAGCTCGGCGGGGGTGCCGACGTTGTGCCAGCGGCCGGCATAGTGCTCGCCGGTGACGCGGCCTGCGCGCGCCGCGGAGTAAAGCCACGGGAACAGGCGCGCACGCACGGGTGACAGTCCGGCGAACAGGCGCGGCGCAAAGACACCGATGTTGGCGTAGGTGCAGCGCTGTACTGCATCGGGCGCGATGAGACCGTCGACCAGGCCCATGTCACCCCGCGCATGAAACGCGGGGTTGTCGACCAGCACCAGGTGCGCATCGGCCACGCCCGCGGCCAGTCGCGCAGCGGCAGTCGCCAGCATCGAGTAATCGAAGTCGGTCACGATGTCGCCGCTGACGACGAGGAACGGATCCGCGCCGAGCAGCGGAAGTGCTCGCACGATGCCGCCAAGGGTCTCGAGTGCATCCTCCGCGCGCTCGCCCTCGCGCGAGTAAGCGAGCGTGACGCCGTAGGCCTCGCCGCGGCCGAGGACAGGCTCGAATGCGTCGGCAAGGTGCGCCACATTGACGACGAGTTCGCGTACCCCCACGCGCGCCAGCGCCTCGATCTGCCACTCGATCAGGCGCCGCGCACCGGCCATCAGCAGCGGCTTCGGCACATCGTCCGTCAGCGGCCGCATCCGCTCGCCCCGCCCCGCTGCCAGTATCAACGCTCGCATCGCCTATGTTCCGATCGGACCCGGTTCGAGCCTTCGTGCTTTTGAATTCGCGTCGGGCGCCCGGCCGCCCCTTGTCCGCCGTTGTAATCGCGCGCCGCGCCGAGCCGCCTCAAGCGGCGCGCGCAATTTACATTCGCCGCGAGTGCACGTGCATTGGCGGAGCCAATGCGTACACGAGCGGCGTCCCTCAGAACGTGTAGCCGACCCGACGCGCAACGCCCTCGAGTTCGTCGAGCAGGCGCGCCAGGGGCGCCAGTTCGTCGTAGCGACGCGCGGCCGCCCTCACGTAAGCGACGAAGCGCGGCGTATCGGCCAGGTAGTGCGGCTTGCCGTCGCGATAGTTGATGCGTGCAAAGATACCGAGCACCTTCAGGTGTCGTTGCAGGCCCATCCACTCGAGGTCGCGCCAGAAGCTGCCGAAGTCGGCAGCGACCGGCAACCCGGCACGACGTGCACGCTCCCAGTAGCGGATCGACCAGTCGATGACGCGCTGCTCGTCCCAGCTGATGAAGGCATCACGGAACAGCGACGCGACGTCGTAAGAGATCGGTCCCAGCACCGCATCCTGGAAATCCAGCACGCCGGGATTCGGCGACGCCACCATCAGGTTGCGTGGCATGTAGTCGCGATGCACGTAGACGGCCGGCTGTGCGAGGTTCGACGCGAGGATGCGCCGGAACATGGCGTCCAGCACGTCGCGCTGAGCCGCCGTCAGTTCGTGCTTCAGGTGCCTTGCGACGTACCACTCAGGGAAGAGATCCAGCTCGCGCCGCAGCAGCGCCTCGTCATAGGGTGGCAGTTCCCCGGGTCGGCTCGCCAGCTGCCAGCGCACCAGCGCGTCGATCGCGTCAGAGAACAGCTGTGGCGCGTTGGACTCGTTGAGAACGGCGAGGTAGGTCTCCCGCCCGAGGTCACTCAGCAGCAGAAAGCCCTGCTGCTCATCGACCTCGATGATTTCCGGCGCGTGCAGACCGGCCGATCGCAGCAACTGGGCCACATGAATGAAGGGCCGGACGTCCTCCTTGCCCGGTGGTGCGTCCATGACGATGCGTGTCCCCGGCCCGGCCGCCACCCGAAAGTAGCGACGGAAGCTTGCATCCGCCGATGCCACGGCGAGGGTCTCGGGTTCGATGGCGTGCTGACGCGGCAGCGACATCAGCCAGGCGGTGAGCTGATCGCGACGTGCGTCGTTCGGCGCCATAGATGGGGTCGCAACGCTCATGAGGGAAGCCTATTCGGTGGAGACATCGAGTTCGGACACTGATTGGCTGGAGGCGGTGCCTATAATCGCTGCGCCTCTCCGGCCCGACTTCGCCTACAGATTCTAAATGCCGCGCCCGCCGGCGAACGCCGCGCTGAACTTGAGCTTTGCAGTGCTGCCGCTGAGTGCTGCACTGATCGCGGCGTTTCCATGTACGGGAGCCGCGCAGTCGGGCACTACCGAGGCTGCCATGCCGTGCGACGCAGGCCTCGAGGCGTGTCGCGGTCCGGCAGGCAACGAACTGCCCTGGCTGCGCCTGAAACTCGACCAACTGCTTTCCGAGAAGCGACCCGTCAGCCGCGAGACGACACCCACGTACGCGCGCGCCCAGCGCATCGAAGGCACGCTGGAAGAAAGGATCGTCCTCGAAGGCAACGCCGAAATCCGGCGCGGCGGCACCGTGCTGCGC
Source organism: uncultured beta proteobacterium (assembly GCA_963810985.1). Taxonomy (GTDB): domain Bacteria; phylum Pseudomonadota; class Gammaproteobacteria; order Burkholderiales; family Burkholderiaceae_F; genus JALORV01. Next base: position 36,757 of record CAWEPP010000016.1, on the reverse strand, counting down.
GGCGACCGGATCACGTACACGCAGGCGACCGACCAGGTCGATGTCGACGGCAATGCAAGGATCTACAGCCACGGCGCGTCATTTTCGGCACCCTCACTGTCGTTCAAGGTGGACGCACAGACCGGCGCGATGTCGGACGCAAACTTCACCTACGCCGCGCGGCAAGGCCGGGGCGAGGCGACGCTGATCGAGTTCCTCGGCGAACAGCGGGCCAGGATGGAGAACGCGTCCTTCACGACCTGCGCGCCGGGTGACAAGTCCTGGTGGGTCCAGGCGGACGAGATCGCGGTCGACGGCCTGGAAGAGTCCGCCACCGCGAGTTTTGCGCGGCTGTATTTCCAGGGCCTGCCGATCTTCGCGTCGCCGTACTTCGGCTTCCCGGTCGGCGACCGCCGACGTACCGGCTTCCTGACGCCAAGCTTCGGGCTGAGCACGACGCTCGGCACCGACATCCGCACGCCGTTCTACTGGAACATCGCGCCGAACTACGACTACACGATTTCGCCACGCGTCATGTCCAAACGCGGCGTGCTGTTCGGCAACGAGTTCCGCTTTCTCACGCCGGAGTTCAACGGCACGCTGCTCTACGACGTCATTCCCAATGACCGGCAGGCCGACGATTCGCGCGACTACACCGGCGTGCGCCTCAACTATGCAGCTCTTGGAGCGCTCTCGGGCCTGGCCGCGGGGGTGAACTACAACCGCGTGTCGGACGACAACTACTTCGTCGATTTCTCCAGCACGATCCTGGGATCCTCGCAGAAGTTACTGCCGCAGGACGCGTTTGTTTCGTTTACGCAGCCCTTCTGGAATTCGGGCGTGCGCGTGACGAAGAACCAGACGCTGCAGGACCCCCTGGCCCCCGTCATCCCGCCGTACGAACGGGTGCCCCAGGTGACGCTGAACGGCACCGTGGCCGACTGGCGCGGATGGGACCTCGGCATCCAGTTCGACGGAACGCGCTTCGTTAACCCGGCGCTGCCACAGCCGGAAGGATCGCGCCTCATCATCAACCCACGCGTCGCCTACCCGTTCCAGGCGGCGGGCTGGTTTGTCATTCCGCGTGCGCAGCTGTCAGCCACCTACTACAGCATGGATGCGGAAAACTTCCAGTTCGAGACCTCACAGAGCCGGGTGCTTCCGATCCTTAGCCTCGACAGCGGCCTCATCTTCGAACGCAGCGGGAGTGGTTTGGGCGCGCAGTGCAGCAGACGCTGGAGCCGCGGCTGTACTACGCCTATATCCCGTACCGTGACCAGAGCACGCTACCCAACTTCGACAGCGCGCTGGCGGATCTCAACTATGTGCAGTTCTTCACCGAGAACATCTACTCGGGCTACGACCGCATCGTCAACGCCAACCAGCTGACCCTGGCCCTGGCGACCCGCATCCTGGACAACGACACCGGCGCCGAGTTCCTGCGGGCCGCCGTTGCACAGCGCTACTACTTCACGCCGCAGAAGGTGACGCTGCCGGGCGAAGCACCGCGTGCGAGCAACGAGAGCGACCTGCTGGCAGGCGTCTCGGCACAGTTGGGCAACAACTGGGCCATGGATGTGGCGGCGCAGTACTCCGCGGAGCAGAGCGAAATTTCGCGCGCCACGGCAGGAGCACGCTGGCAGCCGCGACGCTCTTCGGTCCTCAGCGCCTACTACCGGTACGTGGCGGGCGATGCCGGCTCGGGCACCGATCAGATCGACGTTTCGGCCCAGTGGCCGCTGTCCGACCGCTGGTACGCGGTGGGGCGCTACAACTACTCGTTCGAGAGCCGCAAGCCGGTCGAGGTCATCGCGGGTTTTGAGTTCAAGGAGGACTGCTGGCTGCTGCGTTTTGCATTCCAGCGGTTCCAGACCACGACGGCGTCGAACACGACCAACTTCTACATCCAGCTGGAACTGACGGGCCTCACCAGTGTCGGAACCAATGCCCTCTCACAATTGCAGCGTAATATCCCCGGCTACCAGCGCATCTCCCCGCTGCCCCGGCAGCCGGGCATGTTCGAGTACTACGAGTAGATCCCATGGTTTTGAGCTTCGCGCGCACCGCTGAGTGCGCTCCTTTTCATTGTTGCGTTCGCGGCCTCGGAGTCCCGGCCCAGCAGGCGCCGACGGCAGCGCCGCGCCCGCCCGAGACCACGCCCACGCCCCTGTCGCCCCAGCGCCAGGCGCGCAACCTGCCGGCTCCCCGGCACCGCGTACGGGGGCAGCACCGCGTTCATCGCAGCCGGTGGACCGCATCATCGCGGTCGTCAACGACGAAGTGATCACCTTCAACGAGCTGCGAACGCGCACGATGCTTGCCGAGGTGCAGTTGCAGCGGCAGAAAATTGCGCCGCCACCGCAGGACGTGCTTGCGCGCCAGGTGCTCGAGCGCATGATCGTCGACCGCGCACAGCTGCAGCTCGCGCGCGAGACCGGCGTGCGGGTCGACGACGCCACGGTCAACGCAGCGATGATGCGCATCGCCGATCGAACAACATCAGCGTGCCCGCACTGCGCCAGCGGCTCGAGGCCGAGGGGATTTCGTTCGCCCAGTTTCGTGAGGACATACGGCAGGACATCCTGCTGAACCGCCTGCGCGAACGGGAGGTCGACAGCCGCCTGCAGGTTTCCGACAACGAGATCGACAACTACATCGCGGACCAGGCCGGAATCTCCGCCGACGCCGAGGAAATCAACCTCGCGCAGATCCTGCTGCGGGTCCCGGAAAATGCGACCCCGCAGCGACTGGATGAAACGCGCCAGCGCGCCGATGAGCTCGTTGCTCAGCTAAAGGGCGGAGCTGAATTTGCGCGCCTGGCAGCCAGTTTTTCGAACGCCTCCGAGGCCCTGCAAGGTGGTGAACTCGGTTGGCGCAACGTGGACCGGCTCCCGACGCTCTTTCTCGATGCGATCAAGGGCGTGAAGGTGGGCGACATTGCGCCCATTGTGCGCAGCCCGAACGGCTTCCATATCCTCAAGGTCCTCGGTCGCCGCAGTGCCGTCGCCGGCAAGCTTGCCGGCGCCCCGGTGCAGCAGACGCGAGCGCGCCATATCCTGTTGCGGGTCACCGATGTGAATCCCGAGCCCGACGTCAAGCGGCGCCTGGAAGAGTTCAAGGTACGCATCGAGGCCGGGCAGATCGAATTCGGCACCCTCGCGCGACTGCACTCCGTCGACCCGAGCGGCAGCCGCGGCGGTGACCTCGGATGGGTGTACCCGGGCGACATGGTGCCCGAGTTCGAGCGCGCGATGAACGCGCTCAAGGTCGGCGAGGTCAGCGGTCCGGTGCAGTCGCCTTTCGGCTGGCACCTGATCCAGGTGAACGAGCGCCGCACCGAGCCGGCCTCGGCCGAACGCTCACGCCAGGCGGCACGCCAGGCGCTGCGCGAGCGCAAGAGTGAAGAGGCGTACCAGGACTGGCTGCGCCAGTTGCGCGACAAGACCTACGTCGAGTACCGGTTCGAGGACCGCAGCTAGAGCTGCTGCGACCTGGACCATGCGCCCGCGACTCGCAATCACGACCGGTGAGCCGGCCGGGATCGGACCGGACATTTCCATTGCGGCGCTCGAGCCGCCTCTGCCCGCCGGGATCACGCTGATCGGCGACGCCGACCTTATCGGCGCGCGTGCTGCCGCGATACGGCGCCGAGTACCGGACACGGTCGAGATCCTGCACGTTCCGCTCGCTGTGCCCGTCATCGCCGGACAGCTCGACGTACGCAATGCGCGCTACGTGCTCGCGACTCTCGACGCCGCCATCGACGGCTGCACGGCGGGACGTTTCGACGCCGTGATCACGGCGCCCGTCCAGAAGAGCGTCATCAACGATGCCGGCGTGCCATTTTCCGGTCACACCGAGTATCTCGCCGAGCGCACCGCGACGCCGCAGGTGGTGATGATGCTGGCGGGGTCGACACCCAACGGACCGCTGCGGGTGGCGCTGGCGACGACGCATCTGCCACTCGCGCGTGTCTGCGCCGCGCATCTCTTCCGACCTGCTCGTCAGCGTGCTCAGGGTCATCGATCACGATCTGCGCGCGCACTTCGGCATTGCAGACCCGCGCATCGCGGTCGCTGGCCTGAATCCGCACGCCGGCGAAAGCGGCCACCTGGGGCGCGAAGAGATCGAGGTCATCGCGCCCGCGATCAAACGGGTGCGCTCGGAAGGCATCGATGCGAACGGCCCGCTGCCGGCCGATACTCTGTTCGTGCCTGCGGTCGCGCAGCGTTTCGATGCCGTGCTGGCGATGTTCCACGACCAGGGTCTGCCCGTGCTCAAGTACGCGACCTTCGGGCATGGAGTGAATGTCACTCTCGGCCTGCCGTTCGTGCGCACGTCGGTGGACCACGGCACTGCACTGGATCTCGCCGGGCGCGGTACCGCCGATGCCGGCAGCCTGCGAGCTGCGCTTGAACTGGCCGTCGAACTGGTCGGCCGGCAACGCGCATGATGGTCCGCGGCCACTCACCGCACGTCAAAAACCACAGCGCGCCGGACGGCCGGACCGAAGTCTCGAGTGACGCGGTGTCGCATCGCGCACGCAAGAGGTTTGGGCAGAATTTCCTGCACGATCCACGCGTCATCGCGCGCATCGTCGACGCGATCGATCCGCACCCGGGGCAGACCATCGTCGAGATCGGGCCGGGGCAGGCGGCGCTGACGCGCCCGCTGGTGCAACGCGCCGGGCACCTCACCGCGATCGAGATCGACCGCGACCTGGCGGCCCGGCTGCGCAGCGAATTTCCGTCGCAGCAATTGACGCTGATCGAAGCCGACGCGCTTGCGTTCGACTGGGGCAGCCTGCCCGGACCGCTGCGCCTGGTCGGAAATCTGCCCGTACAACATTTCATCGCCGCTGCTGTTTTCGCTCGCGCCAGTAGCCGAACGCGTGGTCGACCAGCACTTCATGCTGCAGAAAGAAGTGGTCGACCGCATGGTGGCGCCGCCCGGCAGCAAGACCTATGGTCGGCTCTCGGTCATGCTGCAGTTCCGCTACCGGATGGTGAAGCTCTTCGATGTTCCGCGCGGGGCGTTCAATCCTCCTCCGAACGTAACGTCGAGCATGGTCCGCATGGTGCCAATTCCGCTGGCGCAGCTGCCGGCCGTAGAGGCCGAGGCGTTCAGCCGCGTGGTAGCCGCCGCGTTCGGGCAGCGCCGCAAAACACTGCGCAATGCACTGGCCACGCTGCTCGACGTCAGTGCGATTGCATCGGCCGGCGTTGATCCGCAGGCACGCGCCGAGACGCTTGCCAACGATGCATTCGTCCGCTTGGCGCGGCAGTTTGGCCAGCTCGCGACACCCGGCGTCACTCGCGCGACTGGATGAGCTCGATCTTGTAGCCGTCAGGGTCCGTCACGAACGCGATGACCGTCGTGCCGCCCTTGACCGGGCCTGCCTCGCGCGTGACATTGCCGCCGGCCGCACGGATGCGCTCGCACGCCGCGTAGGCGTCCGGCACCGCGATGGCGATGTGACCGAAGGCCGTCCCCATGTCGTAGCGCTCGACTCCGTAGTTGTACGTCAGTTCGAGCACGGCATGCTCGCGCTCGTCGCCGTAGCCCACGAAGGCCAGCGAGTACTTCTGCTCGGGGCGATCGGTCGTTCGCAGCAACTTCATCCCAAGCACGTGTGTGTAGAAGTCGATCGACCGCTGCAGGTCACCGACGCGCAACATGGTGTGCAGGATTTTCATCGGGGATCCTTGCAGAGTTGACGTGTTCCAGGCGATAAAGTCGCCTCGGCCGTTGAATCGGTTCTACAGTGGCAGCGCCGAAATGTCGATGCGTCGAATCTCGTTGCGCGCCGCCTCGAAGCCAGGCAGCAGCTGCGAAACCGCCTGCCAGAAACGCGGCCCATGATTGAGTTCCTCGAGATGGGCGAGTTCATGCGCAACGACATAATCGATCAGCGGCAACGCAAAGTGGATCAGTCGCCAGCTCAGCCGGATCCGTCCGTCGTGGGTGCAGGAACCCCATTGCGTGCGCGCGGACGACAACGTCCAACCCACGTAGCGGGCGCTGATGCGCTCCGCGAACCGGTTGATGCGTTCGTCGAACACGCGCCGCGCCTCGCCCTGCAGCCAGGCCTGCACGGCATCGCGCCACTGCAGCTCGTTGGCATCCAGCGGCAGCGCGACGCGCAGCTCGCCATCGGCGCGATGTGTCGCCGTCGACGTCGCCGCGAGCCGCAGCGTCACGTCACCTCCCAGGTAGGGCAGCGCGGCGCCGTCGACAAACCTCACCGGCGGCAGTCTTCGTTTCACGCGCCACTCGTGCCATTCGCGCTGCTTGTTGAGGATCCAGCGTCGTTTCTCGGCGATCGCAGACTCGATCTCGCGCAGCGGCACCCATCGCGGCGCGCTGACCGTCAGGCCCTGGTCGTCGATCTGGAAACCGATGGAACGACGGCGCGCGCGCCGCAGGCGGTATGTGAAGACCTCGGTACCTACCAGCACACGTCGCGAGCGCGGATCGGCGGCAGCGGGTCCGGCCGGCGCCGGAGCCAACGGCGGCTCGAGTGCCAGCGCGAGCTGCTCACCCAATGTGGCGATCAGCCTCTTCATGCGGCGCCCTCGCCGCGCGTCCGCGTGGCTGGAACCTGCCCCCGGGTGTAGGGACCGCTGTAACGATGGGGGGCCAGCCGGCGCATCTCGGTCTCGATCCAGCGTTCAACCGCCGCCGCCACTTCGTCGATACGCTTGCCGCGCGAGTCGACCGGCGGTCCGATGGATACGGTGATCGTGCCGGGTCGCCGGATGAAGGCGTTGCGCGGCCACAGTTCACCGGAGTTGACCGCAATCGGGACGGCATAGGCGCCAGTTCGGACCGCGAGACGCGCGCCGCCAGTCTTGTAGCGACGCGTAGAGCCGGGCTTGGTGCGCGTGCCCTCGGGAAAGATCACGATCCACCAGCCACGCCCCAGCCGATCGATGCCCTGCTCGACGACCTGCTCGAACGCATCCTGGCCCTTGCGGCGATCGATGCTGATCATCTGGGCCGACGCCAGTCCCCAGCCGAAGAACGGCAACCAATTCAGTTCGCGCTTGTAAACGAAGGTCAGGTCACGCGGCATGAACGACGGCAGCCACAGCGTCTCCCACGACGACTGGTGCTTGGGCAGCAGGATGGCGGGGCCGTCCGGCAGGTTGTCCCAGCCCTCGACTTTCCACTGGATGCCGCAGATCGTCCGCGCGCCCCAGATCGCCATCTTCGTGTAGCGGGAGCACAGGTAGTAGCGCGTATGCACCGGGAACAGCCACCCGGTGAGCACCACGAACGACCACGGAATGACGACGATGATGAGGAAGGCCAGGTACAGCGCCGAGCGCAGGGCCAGCATCGGGGCCAGATCAGCCTGCGGTGAGCTTTGAAATATCGGCCACGCGGTTCATCGTGGCATGGAGCTGCCCCAGCAGCCCAAGCCGGTTCGCACGCAGTTGTTCATCGTCGACGTTGACCATGACCTCGTCGAAGAAGCTGTCCACGGGCAACTTCAGGGGCGCGAGCGAGCGCAGCATCGCGGTGTAGTCACCTTTTGCATGCAGAGCCTCGGCACGCGGCTGCAGCTCGGCATACGCTGCACCGAGCGCCTGTTCCGCCGGTTCCAGCAGCAAGGCGCGGTCGAATGCCGCAGGCACGCCATCCGCCTTCTTCAGTATGTTGCCGATCCGCTTGTTGGCGGCCGCCAGGCTCGCGGCCTCGGGCAGCTCCATGAAGGCCCGCACGGCCGCTAGCCGCTTGGGCACGAGGTCGACGCGCAGCCAGGCCTCGGCCAGCACCGACTCGACTTCCTGCGCGTTGTAGCCTTCGTCGCGCAGCAATCCGGCCAGCCGATCGGAGAAAAAAGCAACCAGCGCCGCGCGGGCGCCGTCGACGTCCTTCAGCACACCACCCGCGAACGATGCCAGCGCGCGTCCGATCAGGTCTCCCAGCCCCAGTGGCAAGGCCCCCTCTTTCAGCATGCGCAGCACGCCCAGCGCGTGGCGTCTCAACGCGTAGGGATCCCTTTCGCCGGTCGGCTTCTCGCCGATCCCGAAGAGCCCCGCCAGGGTCTCGAGCTTGTCGGCCAGCGCGACACAAATGCCCGCCATCGACGACGGCAGCGCATCCCCGGCGAACCGCGGCTGGTAATGCTCGCGGATCGCCAGTGCCACATCGCTCGCCTCACCGTCGTGCCGGGCGTAATACTCGCCCATGATGCCCTGCAGCTCGGGGAACTCGCCGACCATCAGCGTGCGCAGATCCGCCTTCGCCAGTCGAGCCGCTCGTTCCACGTGGGTGACGTCCAGCCCGAGTTCGCGCGCGATCCCGACGGCGATGCCCGTCACGCGCTCGACGCGTTCGAGCTGCGAGCCGAGCTTGTTGTGATAGACGACGCTCGCCAGGCCCGTGACGCGGCTCTCGAGTGTCTGCTTGCGGTCCTGGTCGTAGAAGAATTTTGCGTCGGCCAGCCGCGCGCGCACGACCCGTGCATTGCCGGTAATGATCGCCTCGGGATCCCTGGCATCGACGTTGGATACCAGCAGGAAGCGGTCGATCAACGTACCCCGCTCGCTCTTGAGCGCGAAGTATTTCTGGTTCTGCTGCATCGTCAGGATCAGGCACTCCTGCGGCACGAGCAGGAATTCGGCCTCGAAGTCGGACGCGTACACCGTGGGCCACTCGACGAGTGCCGTGACTTCGTCGAGCAACTCCTCCGGCGCGATGACCGTGGCCCCGAGCCGCGCGCCCTGCCGCGCCAGTTGCTGCTCAATGCGCGCGCGGCGTGCCGCGAACGACGGAATCACCTTGCCCTCATCTTCCATCTGCTCGACGTAGGTGTCGGCCGAGTGCAGCACGAGCTCACCCTTGCACATGAAGCGATGGCCCTGCGTCTTGGTGCCGGCGGTCAGTCCCAGCGCGTGCACCGGCACGACTTCGTGCCCGTGCAGGGCGACGAGCCGGTGCGCCGGCCGAACGAACTGGACGGTCGTCACGCCGTCGGCAAGCTGGTAGCTCATGACTTTGGGGATCGGCAGACCGGCAATCGTTTCGTCCAGCGCCGCCTGCAAGGCGACGTGCAGGCTCTGGCCGGCCGCGATGCTGTGCAGGTAGATGGACTCCGCCTTGCCGTCGTTTTCCACCACCAGTGTGTCCGGACCTTCGCTGGCCCGACCGGCAAGGCGGCCAGATGACCACGGCCCAAACCTTCGAGCTTCTTCAGGAACGCCTGTGTCCAGTTGCGCGCAGCATCGCGCGCCACCGCGAGCGGCATCAGCTTCTGCTTGAACGGCTTGTCCGCCGACCGGCGGGCAACGTCGGTGATATGCACCGCGAGTCGACGCGGCGTGCCGTACGGCGTCACCCGGCTGTCCGGACCCAGAAAGTGCCGGCTATAAAGGCCCGCCTCGATGCCGGTGGCAAAGGCTTCCGAAAGAGCCCTGAGTGCGCGCGGCGGCAGCTCCTCGGTGTGCAGCTCGACCAGCAGCGACGCCCTCATCACGCCACCTCCCGCTGGGCTTCGATTCCCGAGCATCGGGAAGCCCAGCCGCTCGCGCGATTCGTAGTAGCTCTGCGCCACCGCTCGGGCCAGGTTGCGGATGCGGCCAATGTAGGCGGCGCGTTCGGTCACGCTGATCGCACCTCGCGCATCCAGCAGGTTGAAGGTGTGGCCCGCCTTCAGCACCATCTCGTAGGCCGGCAATGCCAGCTGTACCGACATCAGTCGCTGGGCCTCGCCTTCGAACAGGTTGAACAGGCCCAGCAGCTTCGCCGGATCCGACTGCTCGAAGTTGTACGTGCTCTGTTCGACTTCGTTCTGGTGGAACACGTCACCGTAGGTCAGCCTGCGCTCGACGCCGCGCTCCTGCCACGTGGCCCAGACGAGGTCGAACACGTTCTCGCAGCCCTGCAGGTACATGGCCAGCCGCTCGATCCCATACGTGATCTCGCCGGTGATCGGCCGGCACTCGAGCCCGCCCACCTGCTGGAAGTAGGTGAACTGCGTGATCTCCATGCCGTTCATCCAGACTTCCCAGCCCAGCCCCCAGGCGCCGAGCGTCGGGTTTTCCCAGTTGTCTTCGACGAAGCGCACGTCGTTCTTGTGCAGGTCGAAGCCCAGCGCCTCGAGCGAACCCAGGTATCGCTCCAGGATGTCGGGCGGCGAAGGTTTCAGCACCACCTGGTACTGGTAGTAGTGCTGCATGCGGTTCGGGTTTTCGCCGTAGCGGCCATCCTTCGGCCGGCGCGACGGCTGTACGTAGGCGGCACGCCACGGTTCGGGGCCGATCGCCCGCAGGAAGGTCGCCGTGTGGGAGGTGCCGGCGCCGACCTCGAGGTCGATCGGCTGCAGCAGTGCGCAACCCTGCCGGTTCCAATAGTCCTGCAGACGCAGGATCGCTTCCTGAAAGGTGATCATGGCGAGGCTTTAGCGCGGAAGGTGGCGCGCAGGAGCCGCGATTCTACTGAGCACTGCGGCGGCGACCCGCGCGCGCGACGGCGGCCGCGAGCAGCAGAACAATGACACTGATCAAGAGCGCCGGAGCGTTGCCGTAGCGGATATACGGTGTACGCCCGTGATGGCCCTGCACCGTGCCGTCGAGCGCGCCCGCGGAGTTGAACGGCAGCTGTGCCACGACCCTCCCCGCAGGCGTCGACGATGGCCGTCGCACCGGTGTTGGTCGCCCGCAGCATCGGGTGCTGCGTCTCCAGCGTCCGCATGCGCGAGATCTGCAGGTGCTGCGGCAACGCGATCGAGTCCTCGAACCAGGCGAGGTTGGAGAGGTTGAGCATCATCGTCGGCGCGTTCGCCGGATCGTGCCAGGCGCGTCGGATCACATGGCCGAACAGATCCTCGTAGCAGATGTTCACCGCGATGCGCTGCCCGGCGATCGCCATCGGCGCTTGGTCAGCCGCGCCGCGCTCCTGGTCGCCGATGGGCATCTGCATCAGGTCGACGAACCAGCGAAACCCCCACGGAATGAACTCGCCGAACGGCACCAGCTGCTGCTTGCTGTAGCGCTGCCAGGCCGTCGCACCAGGCGCCAGCCCCACGGCGCTGTTGTAGTAGGCCAGCGGCGGCTCCTCGATGAAGACGCCGAAGATGAGCCCGCTGTCGTGCTCGCGGGCAAAGGAGCGGAAGGCGTCGAGGGCTTCGCCCGGCACGAATCCGAGCGGCACCGGGAACACCGACTCGGGCAACGCGATCAGGTCGACGCGAGGCCCCTGCATCAGCGCCCAGTGCACCTCGAAGGCGCGGCGCAGCCCTTCGGTGGTGAACTTGGCGTCCTGCGGAATGTTGGCTTGCACGAGCCGGACCTTCATCGGCGCGCCGCTCGGCTGCGTCCAGCGCTGCTGCCCGATAAGGGTTCCGCCAACAAGCGCGATCGCGAGCATGCTCGCGGCCCAGATGTAGCCACGCACGCCGCGCTGGCGCATCGGCAGCGTAAGAATCGCAAGCGCGCCGGCCAGCAGCGCAGCGACAAAACCGACGCCGTAGACGCCGAGGACCGGCGCGTAGCCGGTCAGCGGGCCGTCGGTATGCGCGTAGCCACTCGCCAGCCAGGGAAAGCCGGTGAAGAGCGTGCCGCGCAGCCATTCCGAGAGCGCCCAGGTGGCGGGCAGCGCCAGCGCCAGGCGCAGGAACGGCGCACGGGCCAGGCGCTGCGCTACGCCGAGCGCCAGTGCCGGGTAGAGCGCCAGGAAGGCGCAGAACGCGGCGGTCGCGGCACCCGCCAGCAGCGCGGGCATCTGGCCATAGACATGCATGCTGATGTAGACCCACGACACGCCGACGCCGAACCAGCCCAGGCCGAACAGAAGACCCAGCAGCGCCGCGGTGCGGGGCCGCTCGATGCGCGTCGTCAGCGCAAACAGCAGCGCGAGCGCAAGCACCTGCAGCCACGGCCGCTCCCAGGGCGCGAACGACAGCGCGTGCAGTGCGCCGGCGGCAAGCGCGAGCAGTCCCAGGGCCAGGCCCCGGAGCGGAGGACTCATCGAAGTGAAGGGGACTTCCCGGACGCGGAGCCGCGATGATGCCAGCCTGCCGGCCGCGCGCCGTCAGGCGGAGGGCTGCTGTTCGCTCGCCTCGAGAAATTCGCGGACGACCGTCTTCGGGACCCGGGTGACAAGCAACAGATGCACCTGCCGGGCGTCGGCGCGTAGTACCTCGAAGCGCATGTCGCCGAGTTCCACCGCGTCGCCGCGCCGGGGAACGCGGCCAAAGCGGTCCGTGACGAGTCCGCCGATCGTGTTGAACTCCTCGTCGGGATACTTGGTTCCGAAGGTGGCGTTGAACTGGGCAATCTCCGTCAGCGCCTTGACGCGGTACTTGCCGTCTTCCTCGGCGATGATGGCGTCGTCGCTCTCGTCGAAGTCGTACTCGTCCTCGATATCGCCGACGATCTGCTCGAGCACGTCCTCGATCGTGATCAGGCCGGCCACGCCGCCGTACTCGTCGACGACGATCGCGATGTGATTGCGGTTGGCGCGAAAGTCGCGCAGCAGCACGTTGAGCGGCTTGCTTTCCGGGATGAATACCGCGGGCCGCAGGCTCGCGCGCACGTCGAAATCGGCTTCCGTGTAGTAGCGCAGCAGATCCTTGGCCAGCAGGATGCCGATGACATGGTCACGGTCGCCGTCGATCACCGGGAAGCGCGAATGCGCGGTGTCGATGACGAACGGAATCCACTTCGAAGGCGGCTCGGCAATATCGACCACGTCCATCTGCGGCCGCGGGATCATGAGGTCGCGGGCACGCAGTTCCGAGACCTGCAGCACGCCCTCGATCATCGACATTGCGTCGGCATCGAGCAGATTGCGCTCGTGTGCCTCGTGCAGCGCCTCGAGCAACTCCTCGCGGTTTTCAGGCTCGCGGAAGATGAACGCCGTCAGGCGCTCGATCAGGGTCTTGTGCTTGTGGCGGGAGTGGGGACTGCTCGGCGCGGGGTCAGACATCGGTCGGGAGCAGTACGGCGCAGATGCTGTCGATCCTGCTCGCAAATGATGACCTGACCAGAATACACGAGGGGTTTCGCGATTGGATGACGTGCAGACGCGAAGCATGGTCATCACAACAGTGCGGTATGTTGGCGGCCACTTACCTGCCGGGCCACAAATCGATTAGTTCTCGCGCAGCCCGCCTGGTACATGACAGGTTTTCGCCGAGGCCGGGAAATTGCGCAATTGCCTCGTTGGGGCCCGCGAAATGCCCCAGTGGTCAGAAATCCTGAACCGCTATGTACGGATCGCCGACGCCAAGCCGCGCAAGGATTTCCACCTCGCGCGCTTCCATCTTCCGTGCCGCCGCCGCTCGACCGTGCTCGTAGCCCTGGGCATGCAGAGTCGCGTGGACCACCAGGTGCGCGAGGTGCGCCCGGAACGGCAGCCCCCGTTCCCGGGCGACACGACGCACGACGGGTGGGCAGATCACGATGTCGGCCTGCACGCGTGGAGACTGCTCGTAGTCGAACGTCAGGACATCGGTGGCGTAGTCCCGTTCTCGAAAAGTGCGATTCAGTCGTCGACCCTCGCTCGAACCGACGAAGCGCAAGACCAGTTCAGCGTCGCGCTCGAGCGCAGCGGCGATCCAGCGCGCGAGCGTCGTCCGCGCAGGCAGGGTGGCAAAGCGGCCGAGCCCCTGGATCGTCAGGTCGAGCGCCGGCATCACACGCGTCGGCGGCGTGATGCGCTCTCATCACCGCTGGCCTCGGCGCGCGCCTCGGCCGCTTCGTAGGCCTCGACGATGCGCCCCACCAGGGGGTGACGCACGACGTCGGCGGCGGTGAAGTAGATCAGCGCGATGCCGCGCACCTCGGCCAGCACATGTTGCGCCTCGATCAGGCCGCTGGCCGTGCCGCGCGGCAGGTCGATCTGCGTCACGTCTCCGGTCACGACCGCCTTGGAGCCAAAGCCGATGCGCGTGAGGAACATCTTCATCTGCTCGCGCGTCGTGTTCTGCGCCTCGTCCAGGATGACGAAGGCCTGGTTCAGCGTGCGGCCACGCATGTAGGCGAGCGGCGCGATCTCGATCGTCTGGCGCTCGAGCAGGCGCTGCGTCTTGTCGAAGCCCAGCAGGTCGAACAACGCGTCATAGAGCGGACGCAGGTACGGATCGACCTTCTGCGCCAGGTCGCCCGGCAGGAATCCCAGGCGCTCACCGGCCTCCACGGCCGGCCGCGTCAGCACGATGCGCTTGACGATGTCGCGCTCGAGCGCATCCACGGCGGCCGCCACCGCGAGGTAGGTCTTGCCCGTTCCCGCCGGCCCGATACCGACGGTGACGTCATGAGCCAGCATCGCCGCGATGTAGTCGCGCTGCCGCGGCGTGCGTCCATGCAGGTCGGGGCGTCGCGTATGCAACTGCGGCTGCCCGTCCGCACCTTCCCTGGGTTCGCCCTGCGCAACTCGTTCGCCGCGCTGCTCGACGACATAGAGCTGGATGTCGTCCACCGAGATCGACCGGCCGGTCCGGTGCGCACGCTGCAGGAAGTGCTCGAGCAGCTTGACGGCGGACTGTGCGTTCTCGGCACCGCCTTCGACGCGGAATTGGTGTCCGCGCCGCGCGATGGCGACATCGAATTCGGTCTCCACCTGCCGCAGGTTCACATCGAGCGGGCCTGTAACGTTCGCGAGGTCGTCGTTGTCGACGTCCGACGCGAAGGTCAGGACTTTCCTGGCTGAGGATGCGCTGCGACGTGCCACGTACGAAGTCTAGCCTTCACCTATTGTTCGCACGGAAGCCGCGCCGCCGGCGATGCCTCGACCGCCACGCCGTTCGGCTCAGCCCGTTGCTCCGACGCTCTCGCGCACCAGCACCTCGGCGCGCAGCGAATGCGGCAGCGCCTGCGTCACCCGCAGGTCGATCATCTGGCCGACCAGGCGCTCGGGACCGGCGAAATTCACGATTCGGTTGTTTTCCGTGCGCCCCATCAGTTCGGATCCGTCGCGCCGCGATGGCCCTTCGACGAGGACACGCTGCACGGACCCGACCATCGCCTCGCTGATGCGGGCTGCGTTGGCGTTGATGACCCCCTGCAGCTCTTGCAGGCGCGCGAGCTTGAGCTCCGGTGGCGTGTCGTCGGCGAGATCCGCCGCCGGCGTACCGGGGCGCTTGCTGTAGACGAAGGAAAACGAGGCGTCGAATCCGATGTCCTCCACCAGCCGCATCGTCCTGCCGAAGTCCTCTTCGGTTTCGCCGGGAAAGCCGATGATGAAGTCGGATGACAGCGAGATGTCCGGCCGCACCTGGCGCAGCCGGCGGATGATGGACTTGTACTCCAGCACGGTGTAGCCGCGCTTCATCGCGGCGAGCACGCGGTCGCTGCCTGACTGCACCGGCAGGTGCACGTGATCAACCAGCTTCGGCACTCGGGCGTAAACGTCGATCAGGCGCTGCGTGAATTCCTTCGGGTGCGAGGTCGTGTAACGGATGCGCTCGATGTCCGGGATCTCGGCGATGTATTCCAGCAGCAGCGCAAAGTCCGCGATCTCGCCCGTCCGGTCCATCGCACCCCGATAAGCGTTGACGTTCTGGCCGAGCAGCGTGACTTCCTTGACGCCGTGGTCGGCCAGGTCAGCGACCTCGGTCAGCACGTCGTCAAACGGACGCGAGATCTCTTCCCCGCGCGTGTACGGCACGACGCAGAAGCTGCAGTACTTGCTGCAGCCTTCCATGATCGAGACAAAGGCGGTCGGACCCTCGACGCGCGCCGGCGGCATGTGATCGAACTTCTCGACCTCGGGGAACGAGATGTCGACCTGCGGCCGCCCGGTGCGGCGCCGCGCCTCGATCAGCTGCGGCAATCGGTGCAAGGTCTGCGGCCCGAACACGATGTCGACGAAGGGCGCGCGTTCGACGATTGCGGCGCCCTCCTGACTCGCCACGCAACCGCCGACGCCGATCACGAGGTCGGGCCGCGCACGCTTCAGGTGCTTGACGCGCCCGAGATCTGAAAAGACTTTCTCCTGCGCCTTTTCGCGCACCGAGCAGGTGTTGAACAGGATGACATCGGCTTCGGCCGGATCATCCGTCGGCGTCAGCCCATGCGGCGGCGTTGAGCACGTCGGACATCTTGTCCGAGTCGTACTCGTTCATCTGGCATCCGAACGTGCGGATGTAGAGCTTCTGGGTAGTCATGTTCGCGAGCCGGTGTAGAGCCGGTGGCGAGGAGAAGCACGGATTCTACGGTGGCGGACCGCCGCGCAGACGACAGTCGAGGCCGCCTCAGCGTTCGGGCGGCAGCAGCCAGACCTGGCTCACCCGGCCCATCGCGTCGGTCTTGTAGCGCACGCGTGATTCGGCGGGGACCTGGTTTGGCGTGATCGTCAGGTTGGCCGCGTTGTAGACACGCGCACCGGGCGCGAGTCGCATCGCCTTGCCGTCGATCGTGACTTCGGGCAACTGTCCCGCCGTCATCGTGCCTGTCACGCTGCCATCGGGTTGCGTCTTGTTCGAACTGCCGCAGCCGGCGACCAAGGACGCGACCAGCGAGAGGGCAATCAGGAACGCAGCTGCGCGCATCATCGGAGAGGAAAGTGGTGGCGGATCAGGGACTCGAACCCCGGACACAAGGATTATGATTCCTCTGCTCTAACCAGCTGAGCTAATCCGCCGCGGGCGCGAATTATCTGCGGTCCGAAGGGTCGGGGTCAAATGAGGCGCTCAGGCGCTGCCCCTGCCACAACGCATGGAAGTGATGTACGGGTCCATGCCCTCCACCGACCGAGAGCTCATCTGCGTGTTGCAGCGCCTGCGTCAGGTAGGCCTTGGCGTGGCGCGCGGCCGTCGTGACATCGGAGCTTGCGAGCCAACAGCGTCGCCAACGCGGCGGATAGCGTGCAGCCAGTGCCATGCGTGTTGCGCGTCGCAACGCGTTCGGCCCGGAGTTCGATCATGCGATCGCCGTCGTACAGCAGGTCGGTCGCTTCGTCTGCCCGGAAGGTGACCTCCCTTCAGGTAGACCCAGCGCTCGCCGGCACCGTGCATCAGCACTCGCAAGCGCTCGGCGGCGCGATACATCTCCTTCACCGTCTCGACGGGTCGAGCCTCGAGCAGGACGCCCGCCTCGGGCAGATTTGGAGTCAGTACCGTCGCCAGCGGCACGAGAGCTTCGCGCAGCGCTCCGGTCGCTGACTTGTCCAGCAGCGTGTCACCGCTCTTCGCCACCATAACCGGGTCGAGCACGATGGGCGTGACCTGCCAGTGCGACAGCCGCTCGGCGACTTTGGCGATGACCGCCGCACGGCCGACCATGCCAATCTTCGTCGCACTGATGCGCACGTCAGCCAGGAGCGTATCGAGCTGCTCGCCGACAAACTCCGGCGTCGTCGGCAGCACTCCCGTGACGGCCCGGGTGTTCTGTGCCGTCAGTGCCGTCACGACCGCGCACGCAAACCCACCCAGTGCGCTGATCGCCTTGACGTCCGCCAGGATGCCGGCGCCGCCAGACGGGTCCACTCCGGCAATGCTCAGGATGTTGGGTACCGCACGACTCATGGGGCGATGCATCGGGAAGGAAGCCGGGCCCAAGCTTGACACGGTCGGAAGCGCACCCGTATATTACTGACCAGTCAGTCATTTAAACTGCTCCGATTCCAGTGCAGGAGCGGGGAGTTGCTGTACCCCCTCCCCCAAGGCGCCCCGCTCCTTGTACTGGATGCCGCCATGAGCACCATTGCCGAAACCGCCATCGCCAAGCCCCGCTGGGAGCGCCGCAAGGAAGCGCGGCCGGCGGAACTCGTTTCCGCGGCACTCGAGCTTTTTGTCGAGAAAGGCTATGCGGGTACCCGGCTCGACGACGTGGCCGCCCGCGCCGGGGTCTCGAAGGGCACGCTTTATCTTTACTTCGAGAACAAGGAAGAACTCTTCAAGGCCGTTGTGCGCGAGAACATCGTTGCGCGCATCAGCCAGAGCGCTGACGAAATCCTGCACTACGACGGATCGAGTGCGGAGCTCTTGCGTCGCCTGATGACCACCTGGTGGGAGGAATACGGCAGCCACACCGCCGGCGGAATCGGCAAACTGATGATGGCCGAAAGCGGCAACTTCCCGGAGATCGCGCGTTTCTTCCTCGAAGAAGTCATCGAGCCGTGGCACCGGATGCTCGCGGCCGTAATCCAGCGCGGCGCCGAGCGGGGGGAATTTCGTACCGTCAAGCCTGACATGTTCGCTCGCGTCGTGACGGGTCCTCTGGTGATGCTTTCGCTGTGGAAGCATTCATTCGGCGCCTGCAGCCACCAGCCGCTCGACGCCAATGAGTATCTTGCTACTCATCTGGACATCGTGCTGTCCTCCTTGCGGCCAGCCTGAACGTGCGATACGTGCGACAGAACGCATGAATCGCGGGTCGAACAGCAGCAGAAACGCAAAGATGCACTGATAGACTTTCGCGCGGCTGTGACCAGGGCACAGCGCAGCGAACAGGCGACGGGACACGCAATGCAGCCGATGGATTTCGAAAAAGCGCGCTTCAACATGGTCGAGCAGCAGGTACGGCCGTGGGACGTGCTCGATCAGTCCGTGCTCGACCTGCTGTTCGTCGTCAAGCGCGAGGATTTCGTGCCGCCCGCGTACCGGGCACTGGCGTTTTCCGACATGGAGATCCCACTGCGCATCGACGGTGTCGACACCGGAGAATGCATGTGGTCGCCCAAGCTGGAGGCGCGCATCCTGCAGGAACTTGCGCTGAAGCCGCCTGAGAACGTGCTGGAAGTCGGAACCGGCTCCGGGCATCTGACGGCGCTCCTGGCGCACAAGGCGCATCACGTCGTCTCGGTCGAAATCGATGCGCGTCTTGAGGCGTTCGGCGCGACCAACCTGGCGCGCGCCGGGGTTCACAACGTCAGGCTTGAAGCTGGGGATGGCAGCCGCGGCTGGGTGTCGCGGGCGCCCTACGACGCGATCGTCGTGACGGGCTCGCTGCCCGTGATTCCGTCGGCGCTGCGCAACCAGCTGAAAATCGGCGGTCGCCTGGCTGCGATCGTGGGCAGCGGTCCGGTGATGTCGGCCGAGATCGTCACCCGGGTGTCTGATACCAGTTTCGACACGGTGAGGCTCTTTGAGACCTGGCTCACGCCGCTGCGTAATGTCGAGCAGCCCTCGAGCTTCCGCTTCTGATGAAGAGCGGTTTCCGCTCGCGAGCTGGCAACGTGGCTGGCTGACGATAGGCGTGAGAAACCGCTGCTGCTTGACGTGCGCGAGCCTTGGGAAACGCAGATTTGCCGCATCGATGGATCGGAACTGGTGCCGATGCAGGCGCTGACCGCACGGCTGCCGGATCTCAAGCCCGAGCGGCCGGTCGTTTGCATCTGCCATCATGGCGGACGCAGTGCACATGTCGCGATGTTTCTCGCGCGCCATGGCTACGAAAGTGTTTTCAACCTGACCGGCGGCGTCGATGCCTGGGCCCGCCAGGTCGACACCGCGATGCCGACCTACTGAAGAAGCCGGAGAGTTCACGATGAGCCAACCCTCGCGCATGTTCGCGCTGCGGCCGATCGCCGCCGCGCTGGCCAGCGCCACCGCCATCGCGCTCGTCGCGAGCCTGCCGGCCGTGGCGCAGGTGCCGCCGCCGAGCACCGACACCCAGGCCATGCTGGACGCAGCGAAGCGCGCGCCACGCAATGACCTGCTGCAGATCTACCGTGAGGCACTCGCAAACGATGCCACCTATGCGGCCGCGCGCTACCAGCAGCAGGCCGCACAGGAACGCGTGCCGCAGGCGCGATCGGGCCTGCTGCCCAACGTTGGGCTGACCGGCCGTACCGACCTCAACCGCTACGAGTCGACCGAACCCGACATCACCAACAGCTACAACGTCTTTGGCGGCGGCGTGAACCTGACGGTACCGGTCTATCGCCCGCAGAACTGGGAAGCGCTCGAGCAGGCCAAGATCTCGGTCATGACGGCGGACCTGACGCTGCAGCAGTCGAACCAGGACCTGGCGCTCAGGGTGGCGACCGCGTATTTCAATGTGCTGGGGGCGCGCGACCAGCTGATCGCGCTCGAGGCCGCGAAGAAGGCCACGCTCGAGCAGCTCCAGCAGGCCAAGCGAGAGTTCGAGGTCGGCACGAAGACCATCATCGACACCAACGAAGCGCAGGCCCGCTACGACCAGATCGTGGCGCAGGAACAGGTGGCGCTGGGCACGCTGCTCGTTCGGCGCAGCGAACTGCAGACGATCATCGGCCGCGACCTCGGCACGCTGGCGCCGCTGCGCGACCGGCCGAACCTGACGCCGCCGCAACCGTCTGACCTCGGGCAGTGGGTCCGATCGGCCGAAGACACGAGCTACGCGGTGCAGATCGCACGCGGCAACTACGAAATCGCGACCCGCGAGGTGCAGCGGCAGCGCGACGGCCACAAGCCGACACTCGACCTGGTGGGCGGTTACAGCGTCAACAAGTTCAATGGCACGCAGTCGAGCGAGTTCATCAACCCGCGCATCAATGCGGGAACCGTCGGCCTGCAGCTCAACGTGCCCATTTACCAGGGCGGACTGGTACAAAGCCGGGTGCGTGAAGCACTGTCGCTGCAGGACCGGTCGAATGCCGAGCTCGAGTCGGCCCGCCGCAACTCGGCCAACGCCGCGCGCGACGCCTATACCGGCGTGAACTTCGGCCTGGCGCAGGTGCGAGCGCTGGAATCCGCTGAAGTTTCGGCCCGTACGCAGCTGGATTCGACGCAACTCGGCTACCAGGTCGGCGTCCGGATCCTGCTCGACGTGCTCAATGCGACGACCCTGCTGGTGCAGACCCAGCGCGATGTGAAGCGCGCACGTTACGACTTTCTCCTGGCCGCACTGCGCCTGAAGGCGTCGTCCGGGGCGCTCACCGAGGACGACATCGCCGGCATCAATGCCCTGCTCGACAAGGCTGAAGCGATTACGGTGCCGGACGTTAGCACTCCGGTGCGCGGTCCGACGTCGTCCGTGCCGCCCGCCCCGCTGCCGGCGGCCGCGCCTGCTCCCGCCGAACGCCGACCAGTACAACGGCGCCCAAGTCCACCAAGTCGAAACCCACCAAACGCGTCTAGCGGGCCCGGGTCCGCGCCTCGATCAGAGGCACGATGTGAGCCAGCGCCCGCTCGGTGGCGCCGCGGTGCTGGTGTGAGAAGCGAAGCGCCGCGCCGCTCATGAGCGCGGTGCGATCCGTATCGTTGGCGATCTGCAGCATCGCCTCGACGGCGGACCTTGCGTCATCGACACGAACCGCCGCGCCTGTTCCGATCGCATCGTCGGTGGCCTGGGCGAAGTTGAAAGTGTGCGGTCCGACGACCACCGGAACCCCCACGCCGCACGCCTCGATCAGGTTGTGACCGCCGAGCGGCAGCAGGCTGCCGCCAATGAAGGCGACGTCGCTCGAGGCGTAGTACATCGCCATTTCACCCATCGAATCGCCCAGCAGAACTGATGCCGCATTGGTGCTGCCTGCCGCAGCGCTCCAGTCGGCCAGCGTCGAGCGTCGCACGACCGGACGGCCGCGCGCCGCGATCAAGCGCGCGACGTCGTCGAAGCGCTGCGGATGACGCGGTACCAGGATCACGAGCGCTTCTCTGAGTGACGTGTCGTCGGACCCGGCCAGGGCGTCGAGGAGCATCGCCTCTTCGCCCTCGCGCGTGGTCGCAAACAACAGAACCTTGCGGCGACCCGCGGCAGCCCGGAACGTTCGACCGCGCTCGACCAGCGCCGGGTCCGGCGTGAAATCGAACTTGAGGTTGCCAATGACAACGACGTCCTCGGCGCCGACCTCGCGCATCCGCGCGGCGTCGGCATCGGTCTGCGCCAGCACCTTCGCGAAGCTTTGCGCCGCCTCGCGCATCAGCCGCGGCAGCCGCTTCGCCTTCGCCAGCGATCGCTCCGACAGGCGCGCATTGACCAGCACCATCGGCAGGCCGGCCGCACGCGCTTCCGCCAGCAGGTTGGGCCAGGTTTCGGTCTCCATCCCCAGGCCCACCACCGGGGCATAGGCGCGCAGCAGGCGCCGCACGGCAAACGGCATGTCGTACGGCAGGTAGACCTGCTTTACGCGCCCCGGCCAGCGCGCCGCGAGCTCCGCGCCGGTCGCGCGACCGGTGGGCGTCATGTGGGTCAGCAGGAACGCATGCTGAGGGAAACGCTGCGCCAGCGCACTGATCAACGGCTCCGCCGCCCGCGTTTCGCCGACCGACACGGCGTGGATCCAGATGATCGGCCGGTCGCGCGGCACGGTGTAGCGCGTCCACCCGAAACGCTCGCCCCAGTGCGCGCGATACGCCGGCTGCCGGCGCGAGCGCCACAGCAGATACAGCGCGGCGAGTGGCATGACCAGCCAGACGAGCAGCGTGTAGGCGAATCGAGGCCAGACTCACCGCGAGCGCTTCCAGAACCTGCTGCGCAGCCTCGATCACGGCCTCCATCGTCGGCGGCTTCCCGACGCCACCGAGGCTGATCGACAGGCCCGTCGCCGACCACGCCGGCCAGTGCGGGATCGTAGTCGCAGTAGATGGCGACCGTCGGGCGACCCAGGGCCGCCGACAGATGCGACAGACCGGTGTCGAGCCCGATCACGACCTGCGCTTGCGCAAGTGTCGCTGCGATCGTTTCGATCGACGACCGCGGGGCGACGATGGCGCGTTGCATTGCCGCAGCGAGGCGCGCGGACCCTCGCCTCTTCCTCGGTCGTTCCCCAGAACAGCACGCTCTGCAGGCCTGCGCTCGGCAAGCCAGCGCTCGACGCCGATCCAGCATTCGTCCGGCCAGAGCTTTGATGCACGGCTGGCGTTGGCCAGCAGCACGGCATGCGGACCTGCAAGCTGAGATTCAGCAGCACGTCACCGAGAGGTCGAAGCGCGGCCGCTCGTCGAGCGCATAGCCGAAGACCTCCGCCCCGATCCGCCGACAGCGTTCGACCGCATGCAGCGTCGCGCGGCACGGTAATTCGCTTCTGATAGAACACTGCAGCGATGCGCTCGCGGGCGGCGTCGGATGAGAGGCCCGCAACCGGGGCGCGTGCCCAGCGCGCCAGCCATGCGCTCTTGAGCAATCCCTGTGCGTCGAGTACCCAGTCGTAGTGCTCGGAACGCAGCTCGCGCTTGGCCTCTGCGATCTCGCGCCACGTCGCTGCCTGGAACGGACTCCTGCGCCAGCGCCGCAGCGCCACGCGATGTACACGCCGAACGTGCCGGCTCATTGCCGGAATGGCCGCAAAGGACTCTTCGACCAGCCAGTCGACCTGAGCATCCGGCAGCCGCGTCGACAGATCGGCCGCCAGGGGCAACGCATGCACGACGTCGCCCATGGACGACGTCTTGACGATCAGGATCCGCACGGTGCGGGATTGTGCCGCAGTGCCGGCTGCGGCGAGGACGGCCTGCCGCGGAGGTCCCGCGCTCAGTGACGATAGCCGTTCGGGATTGCGTGCTCTGCCAGCGCCAACCGTCTGCGCATCGCCTGCTCGATGGTGCGCGTCGCCTGCCCAGCCCGAGCAGCGTCCGGCGCGCGACGACATCGGCCCAGCAGGCCGCGACATCGCCCTCGCGCCGCGGCCCGATGGCGTAGGGGATCGAACGCCCCGCCGCGCGTTCGAACGCGTGCAGCATTTCCAGCACGCTGGTGCCACGCCCGGTGCCGAGATTGACCGGCATGAACCCCGGTGCTCCGCTGCGCGTATTCGATGCCGGCCAGGTGGCCCAGCGCCAGATCGACGACATGCAGGTAGTCGCGCACGCCGGTGCCGTCCGGCGTCGGCCAGTCCTGCCCCCAGACGTTGAGATGCTCGCGCTTGCCGACCGCGACCTGGGCGATGTACGGGAAAAGATTGTTCGGGATGTCCTGCGGATCCTCGCCGATCGCGCCGCTCGGATGGGCGCCGATCGGATTGAAGTAACGCAGCGACACGGCGCTGCGCTCCGCGCCGGCCGCGCACCAGTCGCGCAGGATCTGCTCCACCATCGCCTTGGTGTGGCCGTAGGGGTTCACCGGCCGGATCGGCGCCTCCTCGGTGAGCGGCAGGCTGCTCGGGCACGCCGTAGACCGTCGCCGAGGAACTGAACACGATGCGACCGACGCCCTTGGCGTCCATCGCTTCGAGCAGAGCGAGCGTGCCACCGACGTTGTTGTCGTAGTACTCCACCGGGCGCGCGACCGATTCGCCGACCGCCTTCAAGCGCGGCGAAGTGCACGACGGCATCGATCGGGCGGTGGAACACGCGCGCCAGCACCTCGCGGTCGCGCACGTCGCCATTGACCAGCGTCAACTTCGCGTGAGCGATCTTCTCGACCCGCTTCGACCGCCTCCGGCGAACTGTTGCTGAAGTTGTCGAGGCAGATGACGTCGAATCCTGCCGCCAGCAGCTCGACCATCGTGTGCGAGCCGATGTAGCCGGCACCGCCGGTCACGAGCACGGTGCGGTTATGGCTCATCGCGCTCGAGCCTCCGCGCCACGCGCCTTCGCCAGCTCGACCCCGGGCTGATCGAAGGCGTTGATGCCGAGCAGCGCCGCCTCCATCGACGACCTTGTGCTCGTACAGCGCCATCAGGCTGCCGAGGCGCTCCGGCGTCAGGCGGTCGATCGAGATGAGGCTGACCGCATTGGCGGCCAGTGAATCGGCATCGGGCGCGACCAGGGCCTCGACCTGCGCGCGCGCGTTGGCCACGCAGTACCTTGTGATGCTCGACATAGCCGTGGTCCGGTTGCTCGACGCAGATCACGTCCACCGCCGTACGCGCTGTGCCCTGGCGCAGCACCTGCAGGAAGGTGTGCTGCGCATCGGTGCCGACTCCGCCCCATACCGACCGGGCCGGTCGGAATATCGGACATACGCGCCGTCGACCCGCCGGCTCTTGCCGAGGCTTTCCATCTGCAGCTGCTGCAGCCAGCTGAGCATCGGCGCGAGGCGGTCATCGTAGGGACAGAACACACAGCGTTGGCATCTGCAGCACCGCGCTGTTCCAGATCTCCAGCAGCGCCAGCGTCGCCGGCAAATTGTGTTCGAGCGGCGCTTCCAGCGCGTGGCGATCCATGTCGCGTGGCCGCCTGCGAGGAGCGCATCGAACCGCTCCGGTCCGAGGCTCAACAGCGCCGGCAGGCCGACCGCGCTCCAGACGCTGAAGCGCCCTCCGACCCAGTCCCAGAGGAAGAACTGATTCGCCGGGGGCAATCCGAGCGACGCCGCCGCGCCCGGCTTGGCGGAGACCACCACCATGTGCTGCGACAGCCTGGCGCCGACGATTCCAGCCGCTTCCAGCCACGCGCGGACCGCATCCGCGTTCAGCAGCGTTTCGCGCGTCGAGAAGCTCTTGCTCGAGACGATCACCAGCGTCGTCGCCGGATCGAGCTCCGGCAGCAGGCGCGCCAGCGCGGAACCATCGACGTTGCTGACGAAGTGCACGCGCGGGCCATCGGCCACATGCCGGAGTGCCTGGCACACAAGCCGCGGCCCGGCGTCGCTGCCGCCGATGCCGATGTTGATCACGTCGGTGATGCGTTGACCGCCCGCGCCCCGCCACGCGCCCGAGCGGACAGCCACCGCGAAGTCGCGCAGTCGCTCGACGCTCCGCGGCCACCGCTTTCTGCACCGAGGCCGGAGCGGCGGGCTCGTCGCCGGGGCGCGCACGCAGCGCCGTATGCAATGCGGCGCGATGTTCGGTCGGATTGACTACTTCGCCCCGCACCATCGCCGCGAGCACAGCACGACACATCCGCGTCCAGCGCCCAGCGTTGCAGCGCCGCCAGGTCGTCACACGCCGAGGCGCTGCCCCGACAGATCGAGGCGAATGCCGCAGGCCTCGAGCGCCACGCGTGCCGACGACGAGAGCGGTGGCGGCAGAACGGCGGGTCGCCGCCTCAGCAGATCCGCAGCTGCAACGCGGTCGTTCTCACCAGGGTGAGCCGAGTTCTGCATCGGTGGTCGATACGCCTAGAAGGGCAACTTCGCCTGCGGCGCCACGCCGAGGATCGCCGCGCGAAACGACGCCTGGATGCGCGCCAGCGCCTCCGGCGTGTCGCCCTCGAAGCGCAGGACGACGACCGGGGTCGTGTTCGAAGGACGCGCAAGCCCAAAGCCATCGGTCCACTCGGCCCGCACGCCGTCGATCGTGATCAGCTGCTCGGCGCCGGCGAACGTCGCCTGCGGTCTTCAGGCGCTCGACCAACGCGAAGTTCTCGCCCTCGGCCGTGTGCAAGTGCAGTTCCGGGGTCGACACCGCCGCGGGCAAGCGCATTCAGCACCGCAGAGGGATCGGCTGCAGCGCGACAGGATCTCCAGCAGCCGCGCACCGGCGTACAGGCCATCGTCGAACCCCGGCCAGCGGTCGTTGAAGAACAGGTGCCCGCTCATCTCGCCGGCAAACGGCGCGCCGCTCTCCTTGAGCTTGGCCTTGATCAGCGAATGGCCCGTGCGCCACATCGTCGGGCGGCCGCCGTGCTCGCGGATCCACGGCGCAAGCCGCCGCGTGCACTTGACGTCGAAGATGATCTCGCCGCCCGGGTTCGCGGCCAGTATGTCCTGCGCGAACAGCATGATCTGCCGGTCCGGGATAGATGATCTGCCCGTCCTTGGTCACGACGCCGAGCCGGTCGCCGTCGCCATCGAAGGCCAGGCCCAGTTCCGCATCGGTGTCGCGCAGCGCACGGATCAGGTCCTCGAGATTCTCCGGATGCGCCGGATCCGGATGATGGTTCGGGAAAGTGCCGTCGATGTCGGTGAAGAGTTCGACCACCTCGCAGCCGATCGCTCGAAACAGCGCGACGGCCGTCGGGCCGGCCACGCCATTGCCGCAGTCGATGGCGATCTTCATCGGACGCGCCAGCTTCACCGTCGTGCGGATGCGCTCGAGATAGCCGGCAGCACATCGGCCATGCGCTCCTCGCCCGGCGCTTCGCCGCCGGACCAGATTGCCGCTGCTCGATGCGGCGCGCAGCGCCTGGATCGCCTCGCCGTGCAGCGTCGTCGCCGGCCAGCATCATCTTCAGGCCGTTGTATTCGGGCGGATTGTGGCTGCCGGTGATCTCCACGCCGGAGCCGGTATCCAGGTGAACCGTCGAGAAGTACAGCACCGGCGTCGGCACCATGCCGACATCGATCACGTCGCGTGCCGGTCGACGCGATGCCGGCGACCAGGGCATCGCGCAGCAAAGGGCCCGGACAGCCGGCCGTCGCGTCCGACGCAGATCGCGGCGAGCCTTGCGTTCGACCGCCTCTGAGCCGAGCGCGCGCCGATCAGGCGCACCGCATCCGGCGTGAGCGCGGTGTCGACGACGCCGCGGATGTCGTAGGCCTTGAAGATCGAGGGAGCGACTTTGGACTGCGGACATGGAGGTTTCTTGCTGGACAACGCGGGAACTCGAAGCGCTTCGCGCTCAAGCCTGGCAATGGCGCTGACGGAGCTCCGAGCATCCACGCCAGGGTATCCCGAAAGTCGCGGTACGGACAGGCTGCCGAGTGCAGCCTCCATTCTGCTGGAACTGCCGACAAGGCGATGCACCTCGCTTGCCCGAACGAACTCCGGATTGACTCGGACTTCGATGTCGATGCCCGGACAGCTCCGTCAACTGCTCGAGGATCCAGCGCAGCGATCGACCCATGCCCGAACACAGGTTGGTCACGCCCTCCGGCACTTCCGCCGTCAGCAAGCGCAAATACGCCTGGCGACCGATCGCACGTCCGAGAAATCCCGCACGACATCGAGATTGCCCAGTTCGATGAATGGCCACGCTGCGCGAAATGAGCCACCATCTTCGGCACCAGGAAGTTCAACGTCTGGCCAACGCCGGTGTAGTTGAACGGACGCGTGATCACGATGGACAAGCCGGTCAGCGTAGGTCCGCACCATCGCTTCCATCGCCAGCTTGCTGGCCGCGTAGTGATTGACCGGTGCCGGAGGTGTCGCTTCCGTGATCGGCTCGACGGTGGCATTGCCGTAGATGTTCGCACTGCTGGCGATGCACGACCCGGCGCGGTTTGAGCTTCGCAGCGACGATGGCCTCCAGCAGGTTCGTCGTGCCAACCGTGTTGACCGCGTAGAACGCCGTCGCATCGTCGTGCCCGACAAAGCTCAAGGCCGCCAGGTGAATCACGTAGTCCGGCCGGCTTCCGCAGCACGGCCGCGTACCGACGCAGGTTGGTCAGGTCGAAGCGCGCGCCGGCGTTCTCGGCATCGACGACGGCATAGGCCGGCCTGCGCAGCGCCCCGCAACTAGCGCCCGGTGAATCCGCGCATGCCGGTCACCAGGCACGCGCGCAGCCGTCAGAACGAGCGCCACGGGCATTCCGTCGCAGGTCGGCCTCGACCATCATCTGGCACAGTTCTTCCAGCGTCGTGCGTCGGCTCCCAGCCCAGCTTCGCGCTTGGCCTTCGCCGGATTGCCGATCAGCAGTTCGACCTCCGCCGGCCGGTAGAACGCCGGATTGACGCGCACCAGCGTCTTGCCGGTCTTCGCGTCGACGCCGCTGTTCGTCGACTCCGGCTGCCTTTCAATTCGAGCTCGACGCCCGCCGCCCGGAATGCCATCGCCGACGAAGTCGCGCACTGTCTCGGTCCGGCCGGTCGCCAGCACAAAGGTTCCGGCTCCGTCGCCTGCAGCATCCGGTACATGCCTTCGACGTACTCCTGCGCGAATCCCCAGTCGCGCTTGGCGTCCAGGTTGCCCAGTTCCAGCGACGTCCAGCTTGCCCGAGCTTGATCTTGCGCGACGCGCGTCCGTGATCTTGCGCGTGACGAACTCGCGGCCGCGCAGCGGCGATTCGTGGTTGAAGAGGATGCCGCTGCGCCGAAGATGCCGTAGCGACTCGCGGTAATTGACCGTCATCCAGTGCGCATACAGCTTCGCGACGCCATAGGGGCTGCGCGGATAGAACGGCGTGTCTTCGTTCTGGGGAATTGCCTGCACCTTGCCGAACATTTCCGAGGTCGACGCCTGGTAGAAGCGGATCTTCGGGTTGACCAGGCGGATCGCCTCCAGGAGGTTCAATGCGCCCAGGCCCGTGATGTGCGCGGTCGTCGTCGGCTGGTCGAACGACACGCCGACGAAGCTCTGCGCGGCGAGGTTGTAGACCTCGTCCGGCTCGTGCTTCTCGAGGAGGCGGATGCTGGTACCGAGTCGGTCAGGTCGTATTCGACCAGCTCGCAGGTTCGGATGGTTCTGGATGCCCAGTTCCTCGATTCGCCAGAAGTTGACCGAACTCGTGCGGCGAAACGTCCCGTAGACCCTGTAGCCCTTGCGCAAGCAGGAGTTGCGCCAGGTAGGCGCCGTCCTGGCCGGTGATGCCGGTGACGACTGCTGACTTGTGCGTGTTCATGGATGAGGCTTGTGAAGTGGTAGGTTGCTTGAAGTCCAGACTCGCGGGCGGCTCTTCAGCACGTCCCTGAACCACATCGAATCGAAGGTCAGTCAGCCGGCTGGCCTTGCCTGCCAGAGCACCAACCGTCGATAGAATGCCGACTGGGGCGGATTGTATCTAGCGCCGGAGTGCGGCAGGCTCGACATGAGACCGACGCGGCCAACGGGAGCGAACGGAAACATGTTGGCGATCATTCTGTGCGGCGGATCCGGAACGCGGCTATGGCCGGTTTCGCGCGAAGCCATGCCCAAGCCGTTCATGCGGATCGGCGACGGCCCGTCGCTGCTTCAGCGCACGGCCCTGCGCTCCAAGCGGCTCGGCGCCGACTCGTGTCTGGTCGTGACCAACGGCGAGTACACCTTCAAGACGATCGAGGAATTCACCGAGCTCGGCGACAAGGCGCCGGCAGACCTGCAGCTGCTGCTCGAGCCGGTCGGCCGCAACACGGCTCCCGCCATCGCCGCCGCCTGTTGCCTGCTCGAGAAGCAGGGCCGCACCGAAGAGCCGCTGATCATCCTGCCGGCGGATCACCTGATCCAGGACGAGGCCCGCTTCGCTGAAGTTGCCGGCCATGCCGCGCGGCTGGCCGGCGAAGGCCGCATCGTGCTGTTCGGCATCCATCCCACGCTGCCGGAGACCGGATTCGGCTACATCGAGTGCGCGGCGGTGCCGGTCGGAGATGCCGCGCAGCCCGTGCGTCGATTCGTCGAGAAGCCGTCGCCGGAAAAGGCGACCGAGTATGTCGCCGCCGGGAACTATCTCTGGAACAGCGGCATGTTCTGCTTCACGGCCAGCACGATGCTGGCCGCGCTGGAGCGGCACGCCCCGGCCGTGCTGACAGCCGCACGGGCGGCTGTCGAACAGGGAACGACGTCGGCGCTGCAGCCACAGCGCCTGCAACTCGACCGCGCCGCGTTCCAGTCGGCGCCGGACATTTCGATCGACTACGCGGTGATGGAACGCGAGTCGAACGTCGTCGTGCTGGCGGGCGACTTCGGCTGGAGCGACATCGGGTCCTGGAAGGCCGTCGCCGAGGAGTTCGAGCGCGACGCGGGCGGCAACACGACCAGCGGGGAAGTCGTGCTCGCCGACTGCCACAATGTGCACGCCCAGACCGAAGACCGGCTGGTCGCCGCGGTGGGCCTCAGGGATGTCGTCATCGTGGATACGCCTGACGCCGTGCTGGTCTGTGACCGGCATGCCTCGCAGAAGGTCAAGGATGTCGTCAACGAGCTCAAGCGGCGCGGACACGATACGCACAAGCTGCATCGCACCGTTGCGCGCCCATGGGGCACCTACACGACGCTGCAGGAAGGCCCGAACTTCAAGATCAAGCGGATCGAAGTGAAGCCAGGCGCGTCGCTGTCGCTGCAGATGCACCACCACCGCAGCGAACACTGGGTCGTGGTCAGCGGCACCGGCAGGGTCACGGTCGACGAAAAGGTCGTGCTGCTGGCACCCAACGAATCGACGTACGTCCCGGTGGGCGCCAAGCATCGCCTGGAGAACCCCGGGCGCGTTCCGCTGACGCTGATCGAGGTCCAATGCGGCGACTACGTCGGCGAGGACGACATCGTGCGTTTCGACGACATTTATGGACGCGCCTCGCCAACGGGCGCGGCCCAGGCGTGACCTGTCCGCTGTCGCTGCCACCAATCTGACGTCATGAAGCCCACCCGAGAAGCCCTGTCCGCCTGCCGGGTGCTGGTCGTGGGTGACGCAATGCTCGATCAGTACTGGTTTGGTGACGTCGAGCGGATTTCGCCGGAAGCGCCGGTCCCCGTTGTGCGGGTCCAGCGTCGCGAAGAGCGTCTCGGCGGCGCCGCCAACGTGGCGCGCAACGTCGCCGCCGTGGGTGTCGGCACGTCGCTGCTGACCGTACTTGGCGATGACGACGCCGGACACAAGGTCAGCCGGCTGCTGTCCGAAGCCGGCATCGAGCCGCAGGTACATCTCGACCCGAATCTGCCCACGACCGTGAAGCTGCGCGTGATCGGCCGCCGGCAGCAGATGCTGCGGGTGGATTTCGAGAACGTTCCGGAAGCGGAGACCCTCGCGGCGCTGCTCGACAACTACGCCTCGCTGCTGCCGAGCTACGACCTCGTGATCCTGTCGGACTACGGCAAGGGCGGGCTGGCCCACATCGCCGGCATGATCGAGACAGGCCCGGAACGCGGGAAAGCCCGTGCTGGTCGATCCCAAGGGCGACGACTACACGCGCTACAAGGGCGCGACGCTGCTGACACCGAACCGGACCGAGCTACGCGAAGTCGTGGGTCGCTGGAAGGACGAGGCCGATCTGACACGTCGTGCCCAGGCACTGCGAGGCGACCTTGGGCTCAATGCCCTGCTGCTCACCCGCAGCGAGGATGGCATGACGCTCTATACGGACGATGGCGCGTGGTCGGTGCCGGCGCAGGCGCGCGAAGTGTTCGACGTCTCGGGCGCCGGCGATACCGTCATTGCCGTGCTGGCCGCGATGCTCGCCGCCGGTACGCCGTTGCGGGATGCCGTCAGTATCGCCAACCGTGCCGGCGGCATCGTGGTTGGCAAGCTCGGCACGGCCACCGTCAACTACGAGGAACTCTTCGGCGGGGACCACGCATGATCATCGTCACCGGCGCGGCCGGCTTCGTCGGGTCCAACAACGTCAAGGCACTCAACGACCAGGGCCTGACGGACATCATCGCTGTCGACAACCTGACCAAGGCGGACAAGTTCCGCAACCTGACCGACTGTGAAATCGCCGACTACCTCGACAAGCGCGATTTCCTCGAGCTGGTCCGCAGCGGCCGCCTGCCCCGCCCCGAAGTCGTTTTCCATCAGGGCGCCTGCTCGGACACGATGGAAACCGACGGGCGCTACATGCTGGACAACAACTATCGGTATTCGATGGCATTGCTGCGCTGGTGCCAGGATGAGGGCGTGCCGCTGGTATATGCGTCGTCGGCAGCCGTTTATGGGCTCGGTCCCAAGTTCGTCGAAGGACGCGAGAACGAGCACCCGCTGAACGTCTACGGCTACTCCAAGTTCCTGTTCGACCAGATCGTGCGGCGCGAGTTGCCCAGGCTCAAGGCACCCGTGATCGGCCTGAGATACTTCAACGTGTACGGCCCGCGCGAAGCGCACAAGGGCCGCATGGCATCGGTGGCGTTCCATCACTTCAATCAGTTCCGTGCCGACGGCAAGGTGCGCCTCTTCGAAGGCAGTCACGGCTACGCCGACGGCGCGCAGCAACGGGACTTCATTCATGTCGACGATGTCATTCAGGCGAACCTGCACTTCTGGAACCGTCCTGTCTCGGGCATCTATAACCTCGGCAGCGGACGTGCACAGGCCTTCAACGACGTGGCACTGGCCGTCGTGAACACGCTGCGCGAGCATGACGGTCAGGCGCCGATGCCGCTGGAGCACGCTGTTCGGCAGGGGCTGATCGAGTACATCGCCTTTCCCGAAGCGCTCAAGGGCAAGTACCAGGCCTATACGCAGGCGGACCTCACGCAACTGCGTGGCGCCGGATATGACCAGCCCTTCAGAGCGTCGAACACGGCACGGCGAGCTATGTCCGCTGGCTGCTGCAACATCCGCGATGAACCCGTCCGGCACCGCCCTCCGACGTGCCGCTTTCCTTGACCGCGATGGCGTCATCAACATCGACCGCGGCTACGTGGTTCGGCGCGAGGACTTCCAGTTCGTTGCGGGTGTGCTTGAAGGGGCGCGCCGACTGCACGAACTGGGATTCCTGCTGGTGGTCACCAGCAATCAGTCCGGCATCGGTCGCGGCCTGTATACGGAGGACGAGTTCCACGCATTGACGACGTGGATGCGCAATGAGTTCCTGGCCGCTGGCGCGCCTCTCGCGGGTGTGTACTTCTGCCCTCACCATCCGACTGAGGCGCTCGGTGAGTACCGACGCACCTGCCAGTGCCGCAAGCCGGCGCCCGGCATGCTGCTCGCTGCCGCGCATGACCTGGGCATCGATCTGAGGTCCTCGGCGATGTTCGGTGACAAGGCGTCCGACCTCGAGGCTGCGCGCACTGCAGGAGTGCCGATCCGCGTGCTGCTCGGAACCGATGCGCGCGAAGCTCCCGCCATGCCTTCGGCGACCGGCTTGGCCAGTGCGGCGTTTCGCGGCCTGCTTGACGCGACCGCCGATACCGAATTACTGGCGCCTGCGAGCACCGCTGGTTCGGTGGTCGGATGAGGCTGCCCGCGCCCGGCTTCGAACGCAAGATCGCCAGCCGCGAAGCGCTGCGGTCGCGGACTGCCGAACTCGCGCGGCCGATCGTCTTCACCAATGGGGTGTTCGACATTCTTCACCGAGGCCATGTGACGTACCTGGCGCAGGCGCGGACTCTTGGGGCCTCGCTCGTCGTGGCGGTCAACAGCGACGCGTCGGTCCGTTTGCTCCGCAAGGGCGACGATCGGCCGCTTAATGCCGAGCCGACCGCGCCGCGTTGCTGGCTGCGCTTGAATCCGTGATCCCTGGTGACGATCTTCGATGAAGCCGTGCCGCTGAAACCCCTGGAGATCGTCCGTCCTGACATCTATGTCAAGGGCGGCGACTACGACATGAACGCGATACCCGAAGCTGCGGCGGTCGCGCGCTGGGGCGGCCGGTCCGTGGCCATCGCGTTCGAACACGAACGCTCCACGACCTCGTTCCTCGCCCGCGTTCGCGGCCTGCGCTAGCGGGAGCGGCGTTGAGTCCTCCGAGACGACTGTCGGCGCGCGCCTTCTGGGGCCTGGCGAGCTGGGTGTTGCCACTGGGCGTCGTCTTCGTCGTTTCGCCCAAGCTGCTGCACCTGCTCGGCGCAGAACGGTTCGGCGTGTTGATGATTGCGCTCGTGACACCGCTGGTCGCGAGCCAGCTCGACTTCGGTATCACCTCGGCTGCAGTTCGGCGGTATGCCGGACGCTTTCAGGCTGGGAAGGTCGATGCTGGGACGACGCTGTTCACGCTGTTCATTACTTTGCTGGTCCTCGGCTTGGTGCTCGGAGCGGTCGTTTGGGTGGCCGCAGGCCCTGTGAGTGCAACGCTTGGCTTCGCCGAGACACTCGGACCCGAGCAAGGACCGGAACTCGTAAGGGCATGTGCCGTCTGGGTCGCGTTGAGTCTCGCTTTGCTGGTTCCCGGTATGGTGGCGCGGGCCGCCCAGGCCCTGGTCCTGATCTCGATCGTGCAGACGTTGTCCGCGTTGGCACTTTGGGTTGGCGCCTGGGTGCTGCTGCAACAGGGTTCGCCGCTGCTCAGCATCGTTGAACTCGGTCTGGGTTTGACGATCGTCGCTGCCGGCGCGACGCTGGTGGCCATGCGGCGGCAGATCGACTGGAGCAGCCCGCTACGCTTTGCACCTGAGCTATGACGGAGGATGCGCGCTTTTCCGCCGGCATGTTCGCGGCCCAGGCGGCTGGCACGCTGGTCAATCAGGGCGACCGTATGCTCGTGGCCGCCCTGGGCTCACCCGCGATGGCGGGCCTGTACGCGCTGTGCATCAACATCGCAAACAAGACAGTCGCGGCGGTTGTCGCCATCACCTCGTTCGTGTTTCCGCATGTCGCTGGCCTGCAGTCCTCGGTCAGCAGGACGCGACGATCGGGCTTGTGCACGCGTTGGATCGCGCCGTCGCCGCCTTGCTCGTTCCCGTGCTGGTGCCGGGACTGCTGCTGGCAGGTACGTTCCTGCGGCTGTGGCTGGGCGACTTCGCCACACCGGAACTGGCGGTAACGTTCCGCATACTTCTGGTCGCATTCGCCATCCTGGCCTTTGCTGTACCAATCAGTAATGTTCTCGTTGCCAGCGGCAAGTCAGGAATGTCTGCCCGCTATTCCTGGCTCACGGTTGCGGTCGTGTTCGGTTCGATGAGCTTCGCAGTGCCACGGTTTGGGCTGATCGGCGCTGCCGGCGCGATCCTTCTCGGCTACTCGACATCGCTGCTGTTTCCGCCAGCGCGCGGCGCACGCTGGGTATACCTCCCGCCGAGCGCCGGGGTCGATTCTGGCTGGGGCTCGCGTCGGCTGCATCGCGCAAGTCGCACTTGTCGCCGCGCTCGGACCGCGGGTTTCCGGCTGGCTCGGGTTGCTCGCGCTTGGCGCGGCCGCATGGGCAAGCTTTTATCTCGTACGTACCGTTATCGCCATGCTGACACCGGAGGAAGAAGAGTTCCTGCAGCGATTCTTCGCAGCGCCGCAGCCATGGCTGAAGCGCGGGTCGGACCACAAGACACCACGCTGAACCATGGCCATTTTCGAACGCCTAAAGAACACCGCACGCGCGGTGCTGACCTCCACATCGAATTCAGCGGCAGCCTCCCTGGATGCGTTGCTGCAACTCGAGTTGTCGAAGGAACTGGCGCGGCTCCAGGCCGAAGTCCGCACGGCCATGCCTGAGAACCCCGCCGCCTGTGGGTTCAAGGTGTATTCACAGGCGGACGAGGACGGCATTGTTGAGGAGATCACCCGCCGCATCGGCATCGATCGTGGTCACTTCATCGAATCGCCCGGTGACGGCCGCGAGAACAATTCGCACTACCTGTTGTTTAAGGGCTGGCGAGGAGTCTGGGTCGATGGCGACCCGGAAAACATTGCTGCCATTCGCGCGGCACTGCCGCTCGAGGGACGACTTCGGCTCGTCGAGCAGATGGTGAGCGCGACAACGTGGCCGCCATCCAACGTGCCGCGGGATCACCCGACTTCGGCGCGCTGGACCTGCTCTCGGTGGATATCGACGGCAATGATCTTGCGATTGCCGAAGCAGCCATCAGGGCGTGGTCGCCAAAAGTTGTCATCGGCGAATACAACGCCAAGTTTCCCTATCCGATGCAGCAGGAAGTGACCTACGACCCGCATCATCGTTGGGCGCGTGACGACTACCATGGCGCATCCCTTGCCGCGTGGGTTGAGCGGCTCAAGCCAAGCTATAGGCTTGTGACCTGCAACCTGGCAGGGACCAATGCTTTCTTCGTCCGCGAAGATTTGGCCGAACGGTTTTCTACTATGCACCGTCGCAGTTCTATCAGCCAGCCCGGTTCCACCTGACCGCATTGCGCAGCGGCCACTCGCCGAGTTTGTCGTTCCTCGGAAATTCGCTTCTGGCTGATTTGATAGTTTGACTTCTTTTTCGGAGAGCCTTCGCAAGTCGTGGTCCGCCGGGCAGCCGGGACCTCGTCACTACAGATCCTCGTAAAACTCCGGTTCGGCTTGTCGTCAGCGAATCTCGACGCCGGCCGCCGTAAGGAAGCGCAGCTGTTTCACGCGGACGCCGAGGCGCCGAGGGTCATAGGTAATGCCGAGATTGAGCGGGACGTAGCAATGCGATGGCCTCAGTTCGAGGAGTCGCTTGCCATCGGGCGATTCGGGCATGGGTAATTGAAAGACTTTTTCTTTCGAATTCGCGTTGCTGATGGTGTGTCGCACTGCTGCCAGCGGCGCTCCTCTTCCGCTCAGTACCGACAGATACAGGTCCAGAGGACGTCGAT